>DYEC01000003.1 GCA_020725865.1 Anaerolinea sp.
AATTTCAGTATCCTCAAACGGATCGAAGGGGGTGCAACACTGCCGGCGGCAAGCCGGTTGCAAACCGCGTGTTATATTTCAGTATCCTCAAACGGATCGAAGGGGGTGCAACCCCCCCTGTTTCACACTTATTATACACCCCTTTTCGGAAAAAAACTCTCCTGAGCTTTCCTGGAGTATCTTTTGATACCTGATCGCAACTTCATTCGGGGCTTCCTTCGCAGATTGGTTTTTGTACAAAAAACCCGGGGGATCTGCGAACAACGCTACACTACATCATTACAGAACCGGCGAAACTCACAAACCACACATTTCCCACGCTGAGAAGTTGGGGAGGGCATCTGTTCGCTTTCCAGCATCAATCGCATTGCCTGTAAAGTGCGCAACGCCTTTTCCCGCAACGAACGCGTAAATACCACTTCCTGAGGTTTGCGTAATGGGATTTCATACAGGAAACCACGTTGCACTGGCAGTGTCACATATTCTTCCAACAACAGACCATAGACAACAAGTTGTAACTGAAAATGCACTGCCGCTTTGCTGGAATACTTGTAATCCACTGCAATCACTTCGGGTTTTGATCCCTCTTCTACGTAGATCACCATATCTACCTTGCCACGCACACCCAGGCGGGTGGAAAACAGATCAACTTCAAACTCACAGCGTCCTTGCGGCAATCCATAACGACGCAGCGAACGGCGCAATTCACGCAGCGCTTCTTTCCTCCCTGCTTCGCGTCCCACCTCCATCATAAATGTTATTGGCCGGATATCTGGCAGGCACAAGGCATAGTACAACAAGCGGGGACAATATGCCCACTGTTTCACATCACTCGCCCGGAAGGGCAAAAAGACCTCATCTTGCGACGACACTGCTACCCAACTTCTTTTTGATCAATCACTTTGCGTTTGCGCCAGTCCTCGCTGCATATCGGAAAAAGCTGTACGTTACCGTTTTTTTTGCCAAGGATTTTCTGGATTTTTGCCATTAGCTCGGTCTGCTGACTGCTGGTCAGCCAGCCAACAAAAGCGCTAAACTGCAGGCGATCCAATCCGTAATCCAGACAGGCATCGGCAATCTTGTTGCGTTTGGCATCATCGGGGATGTCATAAACTAAAAGTGTATTGGGAATCCGAGATGGCATAAATCATTTCACCATGAACTCAAGAAGGGCGTGTAAGTTTGGCGCTCTCCGCGTAAAAAAGCAGCAGCATGACGTGCCTGCATTTGAAGAATAATCCGCAGCGGGTATTCTTTTCCTTCAAACTCGGCAGTTGAATCTAGCCGCTGATGAATACGTTCCACTAACAGGCGCCGAAAATCGCGGCTGAGCAGTCCATCCTCCTGTCGCTCAAAAGCAACTCCTTTGGTTGCCAGAGCAAAAACCGTTCGATCTACGACGACCGGGCGGAATTCCTCTATGAAATCCAACGTCATTGATGGTTTGCCTGGGCGGTCGGCATGCAAAAAACCGGCATAGGGATCCAAACCCGCCAGCAGCAATGCGCGCTCAATCAAACCATATAGAACACCATATCCGTAGTTCAAGCCGGCATTCACCGCATCAGCCGCGTTGCGTCCGGTGCGTCCCGGAAAGCCATAAGACTCGGGAATGATATGAGCAACTGCTTTCCAGTAACGTTCAGCCGCTCGGCCCTCGATCCCCATTAATTCCTGACGCAGGTCTATTACAGTTTGCCGGCTGGTTCTAGAACGCTCCAATAAATTCTCCATTGCAATTTCCTGATCCATAATCTCAAGCGCACATAAACGCAATTCCTCATAAACACCGGGATCGCTTTCTTTGCGCGATTTGGCAAAATATTTGAGTAAATTTGCCTGATTACGCAGTTTTCCCAGTCCAAAGGCAACCACCAGTGCCAGCCCCAGGGGCGTGCGGTATGCTTCCAGCTGAGCACGCCGGGTGGCAATTGTCCCCACCAGTCCGCTACTGTAGAGGCTGGCATACGGACGGCCATTGGGGTGGAGAAAGAAAATAGGGATGCCGCGTTCAGCACATTCCTGTACCGCATCTGCACTCAAACTGACCCCTAAGCCGGAAATTAAAACACTTTCTAGGTGCAGCAAGGGCGCCTGGGCAATTTTTTGATTATCCTTTGTAACAATCAGACGCTCGCTGTGTTTTCCCAGAAAAGCTCCAAATTCATCAATGATCAGGTGCTGAATGATTGCCACGCAGATTTCTCCTCTCTCAATAAAACAAACTTAAAGACGCCATCACCCTTAACCACATCTTTACCCACCTGAGCCAATTCTCCCCAAAATAGCCAGGGCAGTAATTCATGCCAGACCTCTGCCGGAGCGGAGTAATCTGCCCAGCCAAGCAGTCCGCTGATCCAGGTTTTACGCCCCAAACGCTGCGACCCGCTGGCGACTTCCACCCAGTGGGTATGGTGTTTGCCCATTTGCACTGCCTGGGCAAGACGGCGCAGGTGATTACGGGATTCGAATGAGCGTTGATAGCCACCCGCAAAACAAAACGCCAGCTCATCCAGACGTTTGAGCAAATGAGAGAAAAGGGTTACAAAAGATGGAGTGACTTGGAGTAAGTGTTTATTGACAATGAGCCGCAACGGGGTGCGAAAGTAAAATCGAAAAGTCAATATTTCAGGGGAAGAAACATCAAGATCAATATCTGCCTTTTGTCGCAAATCACGGTGTGTAACGGGATGCTCCGGCGGACGGATAACATGATCATCATCTTTCAACACAACCCAATCTGATTGATTTGGCAATTCGGCGGTCACCGAGCGCAGACGGAAACGTCCTCTTCCGCTCCCAACCCCTATCCGTCCCATTTCTGAAACGGCAAGTACAAAATAAGCCAGATAACGCTGGGTTTCTCCAAACAAGGTAATGTAGAAGGAAAACCGCTCGCCGGACGGCAAAAGCGTAGCGGAGTCCAATGGCGGCACAAGCGCATAACCGCGCCGCACCTGACCGGGCTGTTTTTCATGTAGCAAGAGCCAGCAAACCGGGCAGGTATCTACATGCTGTGGATCAATCTTCAAACGTTCCTGCGGCGTGAAAGCCGAAAGCGCACATACCGCGCGGTTCATCACATTCAACAACGCACCGCGCAGATTGCTGCCGGCATTTAAACCACCCAGATTGACAATGGTGATTGCCTCACAATCAAACCGCAATCGAACACAGGTGAGCGGGAAAGTTAAGTCGTCGTCACTCATCTTCCAATACTTTCGGAGATCCATCCAAGTTCAAACCGAATTCGCCATCATAAGGCAAGCGAACAATGGCAGGAATATCTCGATCGGCAGGTAAAGCCTTGCCGTTTTCAAGTAGAGAAACAAACACTCCCCAGGAAAGAGGAACCAGCAAGCAATCCGCCTCAAAAAACAACCCCTGTTCCTTAAGCCTCATGTACTCTTCGTAATGGTCTTCCACTAGAACCTCGCAGCCGTTGAACAGACGATCAAACGTATCCGCTAACGACAAATCACTCTCAAAAGGAAATAGACGCCTAAGGAAAGACTGGCGAAATTGCTGTGCAGAGTCGTCATACTCACTTTGCCAGGATTGAAGTACCTGCTGCTGGTAGACCATTGCCAGCCAATCGGGCAAACGGCTTTCCTGAACCAGGACACCCTGGGGCGAGCAGGAAGTTTCCTGTTTTAAGAGTTTCAGCGTCTGCTCAAGCTGCGCGAAAGGCTGATACACCCGCTTGAATTCATCCGCCAAATTACAGAAAACATGGACCGGCGCTGGCGGACGGCTGGCAAGACGATTGACTCGGCCAAAGCGTTGCAACAAAGCTTCTAATGGGGCAAGATCAGTAAAAAGAACGTCCATATCCAGGTTGAGACTGACTTCAACCACCTGCGTGGCAACGAAAACCAGAGGTTGACGAAAAGAAGTGTGTAAGCCGGCATACTGGAGTATTGCCCGCTCTTTTGCGAGACGATCGCGCCCGCAAAAGCGGCTATGCAACAAGAAAACAGGAATGGTCTCTTGAAGATGCTTTTTAAGCCATTGATACACCTGCTGCGCCCGGCGGACAGTATTGCACACAACCAGCACCTGTTTTCCCTCACCTGCAGCATGCGCAACCTGTTGCAGATTTTGCTCTTCCAGCAGGTCACCATCACACAAACGCAAGCAATGGCGGCAAAAACGCTTCAGTAAATTACTACTGGCTTGAACTTGCTGTAAACCGGGCAAAATTTGGTCAAGTTGTCCGGCAAGGGGTGGCGGGACAGTCGCTGAAAGCACCATAAACTGCGCCCCGTAATACTGAGCCAGAAAGCGCATAGTCTCCAGAATCATAGCCAGACGGCGCGGTTCATAGACATGCAGTTCATCCATGACAAAAGCTGCATTGGTAAAGTCACTGAGCAACGCCTCATACCCCTTGAGTTGAAAGGATGCTTTCAGCATTTGGTAAGGCGTCAGCACACGCACTGGGTAATAGGCAAGCCCGGCGCGGTTCCGCAACAGGCGTGCGGTAAAAGTGGCATCTTTGGGAGTGTACTGTTGTTCCATCAGTTTTTGATATAGTGCGAGCGCGCTGTGCCCATGCAATAGACCAACCCGATTGGGAAAGAGGATACTCAGGCGATCGTACATGGCATTCAAGCTTGCCTGATAAGGCAAGGTATAGAACAGCCGCGGCGACTTTTGCGCCATTGCCCATAGCAGAGCAGCCTCGGTTTTACCGCTGCCGGTCGGCGCAGTCAGCAACGCATGGCCCTGCAAGTAAAAAGCTTGACGTTGATGGGTGTGTAGGTCATTGGGCTGAAGCCCTACCCGAACAAGCAATTGATTCGGGTCGAAATCAGGCAATGGAAGCCCGCCAGTTCCAGCAGAGGCAAGGTGATCTGCTTGAACCAGAAACCCGCGCGCCCAGATACCCAGACGAAGTTGTTCGATAATTTCCAGAGAATCTTCAGCTTGATCAAGGGCTTCTTCCCAAGAACGTCTCAACTCATGAACGGCTTTCAGCCGAGCGCGTAAAACCTGAGGTGAAAATTGCGACAATGCGATGTTCATTTTCGGAATGGACGGCATATATATCCCCAGCTTATCGGCTTCCAATGCTTCCAACCAGGCCGGAGCACAGTCTCGCAACCAGCCGTACAAGGCGTTCCGGTCTTGTTCGCAAAGCTCGTTCAACAGATCGGCAATCGGATCGTTATCCTCATCCGGCGGGAAAAGGTAGTCATCCAGTTCACAAAAATCCTTGTGATGGGTAACAATTGCGGCAGAGAGAAAGGTCAGCTCGGCATCCGATAAACCCTGACTGATCCAATCCACGAAAGCCAGTGAAAGAACCTCGTGGCGGTAACGCCAGACCGGCGCTTTTCCCCGCAGGGAACGTTGAAAGCCCTGCGCAGCCTTGCCCCAGTCGTGCAGAAAGACTGCCCAAAAAAGCAGGTGGTACAGAGCAGGCTGGCAACTTTTAGCAGGCAGATCAGGCCGCAGACGAGCAAGTTCACAAAACCGTTGCAACGCTTGCCAGGTGTGTTCAACCAATGTCTGGGCAGCAGGCGGTTCTCCTGCAGGGCTTTTTGCCAAGAGGTGATCCAGCTTACCGGGTATGCAAGGTGGTGCCGTCATTCGTTATACCCATGATAGGAAACATACGCCTCGCGGATCATTGTTGATGAGCGGTTCTGTCGGGTCCGCCCACCATGAGTCCGGCAAGGGATTCTCTGGGGTTTGATACCATTCTTTGGTATGCGTCCTGCGCTTAATGACAAGATAACGAGCAAAATTGGGCTGACGCTTCTTTTGGTAATTCAGCCAGCGCGGCATGAGGACACTCTGCCCGGATTGGGTATGTTGAACATACTGATAAGGCAGTAAAGCATCCTGAAAATAAACCGAAGGCGCGGTTTGTAGTTCAATGACTTCCACATTGCGGTAGGTGAATAAATCCTGCGAGCGTCCCAAACAAACCGCATAACGCGGTGAACGGAAAGCATCTGCCCATTCCGGGCGAGTGAGGTATAGAGTCAGGGTTGGGAAGAACAGAATCTGACGTTCGAACGGTTGCGGCTGGCCCTCCATTGCTTTCGGATAAGGCAAATCAGCCGAGATACTTTTCCTTCCCGCAGCGGAAGTGAACAGATATATAGTCTCAATATCCGTCTGTTTCGCCCGATAAGAAAAATGGACTGCAAACAGAATGCCTTGCGGGTCGAACCATTCGCCCAGCGCACTGGCGACATGGCCGTATAGGGTTGCCGGCGGCGGCATATCAAATGTTGGCTGTACCTGCATCATAAAATGCGGATAGCGGAAAGAAGCAGTCAGCCCCTCGGCAGTAATTTTCAGTACCTGCATTTGTCGTCCTTTTAGCCTTACCTATGCAAGCCAGTCTTTGTGTTGCTCAAGAGCTCCAGCCAGTGCAGAGCACGCCTGACGGGGATGCGAAATGTGAATTCGTTCCTTCCAATCTTGCAATTCACCATCAGGCTGCAAAGCGCGCAGGAGTTTCTCGCGCTCGGCATCCAGATAGCCATTTACCCATCCGAAATACACATCCGAGAGCAGGTCGTCCTTGTGAGTCTGCAAGGCTTCTTTCAAGGCGGCAAGATTGAGCAGCGGCCGCTCACCCTGGGCGCCGAACATATGCCCAAAGATATGATTTCCGCCGCGCGTTACCGCAAGCACCAGAACATCCGGGCTGACATCGGTGTAATGTAATGCCTGTTTTGCGCCGCCGTCCAGGTGCGCTAATCCCTCTAACAGCGCTTTGATACGGCGCAAACGTTCCTCATCGGGCAAACGATAAGCCTTTTCTTTCGGCAATTCAATGAGATTCTTAGCCTTTGCCTGTTTCTGACGCTCATCATCCAGATTCAAGTAACCGGTGCGCTTGACAAAGGTAAACGTTCCGGCAGCGTGTAAATCGAGCGAAAGTAGCCCCTGCAAAGTGGCACGGTAAAACTGATGTTCGTGAGGTACAGGGTTGTCTTCATGCCGCGCCATCACGCCGAAATCATTGACCAACCGCACCGGGTATAGAGAGACCAGTGTGCTAACCCGTAATGGAGAAACACGGGTAACCGTCTCGGTCGTTGGTGTAGCATCCGCTATCAAGCCGCTTTGTTCACGTTGGGTAACTGCATCTGTTTTTTTGGATTGGGCGCGCATGTAGCCGAACAAATCATCATCCCAATACTCAATGGGGTTAGCATCTGTATAAGCAATTTTTTGCTCACGAAAGACGGGCGAGGCTTTCCATCCCCACTTCCCTTTTTCCAGCGTTGTTCGCAGCCAATAGCGGAACGCCTGAGCAGAAACGTACGGATATGTCCCTTCACGGGTGCTAATGGATTTGACGGCTACAGCATTTTCTGCCACATTGCCGGGAATGTTCCCCGCGTTGTTCAGTGCCGATGCAGGGGCATCAATTAAGATTAAACCGGTGATAAAAGACATTTTTCTATCCTCCTGTGAATAACTGCGGGCCCAGCCGCGCCGCGCACAAACTGTGGTTTTCTCTCTGACGGCTGGTTCAGAGTGAGTACGTTTACATGGTTTCTTCGGCACTCTCTTCAGCGGCAATTTCTTCGGGGACCGCCTCAAGATGCTGTGCAAGCCAGCCCTCTTGATAGAGCCGCTCCATCAAACGGATCAGGACTAGATCGCGCCCCAGCCGCCAATCTGCATTGGGTATGCCTTCGCTCAACTCGAATACGGCGAGGAATTCGTCAAAGCCAATCAGTGGCGGCTGGTTCTGGCGCACCAATACTAGCGAGGTGCGAATCAGGGCAGCGCGCAATTCGCTGTATGAACGCGCCAGCCAAAAGGCATTGAAGAAGCGCCGATCATTTTGCCGGACGATATACTCGGCCAGGCTATCGCCCAAACGTCGGATGGCATCAATTCTTTCTTTTTCCATAAGCATGACCTCTTTCAGGAATAATTCAGCAAGAGCCCAAGAAATCAAATTGGCTTCTGCTCGAAGATTATAGGTGGTTGTCGGGTCAGTTTTATCGTCCGATTTGCTCGGTTTACGTAAGAAATAACGCCGAATAAAAGCTACCGACTGGAGTGGTAGAGTAAACAAATCCTCATATAAACGGTTATAGCGGGGCTGTGCTCCTCCTTTGCGGGTCAATTGCCAGCCGCGTTTAACAAGCGCCTGCCATGCGTCTTGATAGCGCGGGCTGATTGCGTGACGCAGAAATCGGCTCACCTCAAACGGCAGAGGAATAATTTGTAACTCGACCCCTTGACCGCTATTGGTGAAATAATAGGCGGTCAACGAGCCAGTCGGATGTTCAACTTCTGCCTCATGCTTTTGCTTTTGAAGTTCAAGCTCTGCCTGGAGCAACTGCTCGATTAGTAATGTGCGGGGTTGGCGAGTGCTTGTGTCTGCTAATTTTTTTTCATTTGCGGCGCGGGCGGCTACAATATGTTTTTGGTTAATGCCCAAAAAGGACTTTGCGAAATGCAACATCAAGCGGCTATCGTCGCAGTGAACCGCCAGAAGCCGACCCCCCACCTTGGCACAGCCAAGGGGCAGCGCATGAAAAACCAGCAATGAAAACCCGGAAAGCGGCAAGCCCGCTTCGCCTTCGGCATGGAAGTTAACCATATCTTCGGCAGTTAGCAGTGGAATATGCTGGCGGAAGGCACGTCCCGGCGGTAGTTCCCCCTTAATATCATACGGTATCGCAGTGGCAGGTTCGCCAGAAAAGGGATCAGTGTACGCCGGGTGTGGTTGATTCACCAGAAAAGCACCCAGGATTTTTTGAGCATATTGACAGCGTTTTTCGGGATGTGCTTCAAAAGCAGGGTTGTTAAAACCTGAATTTGGAAATGCTACCGTCAGGAATGATTTCAGCGGGTCCACTACATAGTTGGTCTTCATGTACTGAGCCGCCTTGCTTAAGTCCCCTTCGGTCAATTGGCTGGGATGTTTTTTACCGGCAAAAGCGGCCAAGGTGGCCAGCCCCACATCGAACAAAGGATGTCCTGTATAGTCTATTCCTTTCATTCTGCCCCTTTTTGTGAGATCATTGTAACCCGGCGCAAGCGCGCCTTTTCACGAATGGCATGTAAGTTGAGAATCTCTGCCACTTCAAAGATCGGTGGAATCGCACCTTCCACGGGCCTCAATCGCAGACAGGCAGGGAAGTACCCCATTCGCCCGTGCAGATCCGCTATCACCATAACAGCGCTATAGTTCAGCGAGGGCGGATTGACCAGGATCGGCGCATTCTGCCATTCCTCCGGAGAAAGCCCGGCTTTGTCCACCATTTCCAGAATTTGCCCCTCCAGGGGCTCCTGGGAATTGATTTGATTGTGAACCTCGATTACCTTTTCAACAGGCTGCCGGGCCAATGTCTCCACCTGATGAAGCTGTTCTTTGGACAGTGGATGGGCAAAGTTCACAATGATCACGTCTGTTACCTCCCTCGAATTAATTATGCAAAGGCAGGATCTCTCCGATACGATCTTTGAGCAATTGCAAATCATTTGTTGTCAGTGGTTTTCCATCGCGGTACTCACGCAGTTCGATTACTTCTACTCGCAATGCAGTAGCGAGCGCTTTATAGCGGTCTTCTTCGGCAATCTGAGTAATGAGAAAACGGCTGACATAAGTGCCCAGATATTCACGAGCGGCAATGGTAGTTAGCTGATCCACCGCATGTTTACCGCTGCCTTCACCGCCAATTTTAAGTTCCAGCACGCCAATATGATTCCCACAGCGGATCAGCGCATCTATTTCTGCCTGGTCTTTGACCCCTTGCGGAACAACATTCTGCATATATTCATCCACAAAAGGACTTAAGGCTTGTCGTATAGCACTCTCAAATCTGACTGCCCGCTCCCAATTGATATCGTTTTTGTCCTTGCTTTTCCGGTTCGGTTCATAACCGTCCAGATGAGCTTTGAGATAGCTATCCAGCGTAAGCAAGGGCGGCAAGGGTGAGATTTTTGCTGTCTCTTCGAGTTGTCCGAGTGTATCAAATGCGTAGCGATACAAAACACTTCGCTGGTCGCGCCCGCGCGGTCCCTCGGTCTGGTAATACACACAGGACGCATTGAGTTCACGAGCAGCTTCATAAGCAGCAATGACCATCAGCTTGGTGCCGCCGGTCAGATTGAAAATCAAGTCTGTTTGGTCTTTTAAGGTCTCCAGCAACTGCGAACGGATGCGAATCGGATTATAGGCGTCTTTGAGCTCCAGAAAATGAGTGGTAACGCCAAATTCTTCAGCGAGGCTTTTCAATCGTTTTGCCGCCCTTCGAGAGCCTTCAAATGCTGAATGCACCAGCAAATTCTGATCGGGTTTAAGATATAAAATTGGCAATAAGTTGGGTATCGGTTGTTCGCCAACCAGTGAAATCAGTTTCATTACTGCTCAACCTCCATAAAGTGAGCTATCCATTGATCATCTGAAAGTATCCGTAGCCGGCAGCAGTTTTCGCGCCGGCGCCCAACTCCACAAGTGCATTTTTCAGCCATCGGCGAGCTAGATGAAGCAATTTTTCCAGCTCGGGGGCTTTTACTCCTTTTCTCCCTCCAATAGCAAACCAGAAGGTTTTGCCTGCAGGCACGGCAAGAAAAGTTACCGGGTTTGGGCTCTCAGAGTCTGTTGGGGCACTTTTACCCTGATAATAGGAACCGTAATGGGGAGTCATGATGTCAATGTCGAGAGGAAAAGCTTGTTCAGCAGGAATGGCATCAAAGAAAACCACTGCGCCGGCTTGATCCAGCGTGCCGAATATGGCACGAAAATCTTTTGCCATCTTCAGAGCATCTTGACTTGTAAGATTGAATTTGCTTCTTTCCTTTTCAAACTCCTCAGGTTCTTTTTCAAGCAGTTTGTCAAGGGCATCCAGTCTCGAAGCCTCTAGACCCAGTGTGTAAGCCAGCTCATACAATGCCCAAGCCCGCGCCAGCCCTTTGACACTGCTGCCCGGCAGGAAAGGAAAGCCATAACGATGGAAGCTGAAGCCGATCTCGAGCGCGCTTTTGCGCCCCAGTCCGGGAATAAAGCGCCAGTCCGTTTTCATGCGAAACGGCGTTGCCCCTGCAGTTTTGACCAGCGCCTGCCAGCGCTTTTGATAGGCTTCAAGCGTTCCAGCATGAGGGGCTTTTCGAGATTTTTCCAACGCTTGCTTACGCCATTCATTCTTCTTTCCTGCCTGCGAAAAATCCGGTGCAAAACGGTCAAAGACCAAACCGGGGTTATCGAGCTGCGCATGCTGAAACACTGCCACGACCTCTTTGGGCAGCGGATATTGGATTGGGGTAGCCGGCTGATCAGCCTTTCCACCCTTGCCTTGGGGCTGATGAGGTCTGTTCTGTGATTTGTGCCAATTTTGCCGCCCAGCTTTCATGACTTACTCTCCTCCAATTCGGCTTCAGCAAAACGTTTGTACCAGTTCAGGTACGCCATCGCCTCCGCAGTGGCATAACGGTATTCCTGGCTGCTGGCATTTTTGATAATCCAATCTAACGCGTCCCCATTTCCGATTTGCTTAATTTGCGTCTTAAGCCAATCAGAGAGGGCATTATAAAGTTCTCGGTGATGCACCTCATTTTTCGCTCTCCAGAAAGCCAGCGTCTGTCCCAAGCCGTTGCTTTGAATGCTGGCGGGAGCACTGCTTGCCAAACTTCTCATTTCCTTTTGTTTTTCCGGTTGTTGGCGCTTAAACTGGCTTACCTTTTCCCAGGCATGCTTTGCCCGCTGTTGTTCCAGTGAGCGCTGCCGCGATTCCCCGTGAGTGTGTGCATTTGCGTTTTCCATGGGTTACTCTCCTTTGGGATACAGGCAAACTGAAACCCAGCCCTGACCGGTGGTTTCGTCCCCGCCCAACTGCAGGTAACTTTGATGCAAAGCATTGAACTTGCCAAGCACTTCCTGCGCGGTGATGTTATCCTTGCCATTCCGCACATCCATCGCAAACATCGGCGCATAGAGCAGGCAATCTACCGGCAAGCTTTCTGTTGTCCACAGGGCGCCGGTTTGCACCGTCTTTTTTCCGGGATCAATGCGAATGTGTGTTTGAACTTCGGTGCCATAGAGGCAGAAATCTCGGAAGGCATCTTCTGGCAGAATGCACAGGCGTTTTGGCAGTGCGTTGCGCCAGTATTGATGACCGGCAGGTAAGGCGTGCTTCGCCAGCCAATCGCCTATAGCTTTCACCTGTGAGATAACTTTGGTGTTAAAGCTGAACTCTTCAAGAATGACTTTGTTATCCAGCACAATATCGCTTGCATCCCCAACTAACGCAGAATTGTTATCAGTTGGCTCAGGAACATCCCATTGGATTTCCTGTCCCGTCAGGGAAGCGGCGCGGCGGAAAGTTTCCAGTGCATGCACACTGGTCGTCCAGGCGAAGACTCCCTTCAGAGAACGCACCGGCAAGAGTAGCAATCGCCCATCCCCGACGGAAATTGCTCCAGCAAAACTTTCACCGCCCTCGCCAGCTTTGCCAAAAATCATCTCTACTTCCTTATCATCATCCTTTAAGTTATTGCGCTCACGATAATCCGTGCGCAGGACGCCTTTTAGCCCGGAAGCCTGAAGCATTGGATATTGCGTGACGCGCTCACGCTGGATGGGTAAATCCACGTTAGCGCTGGCGCGCCCGGCTCCAACATGTAAGGGTGTTTCGGTGTAAAAGAAAATCATTCTCTTCTGCTTGAACATGGTTCTTTTCTCCTATGATTTGATTTGATAATCCCAATTTGTGATTATGACTTGTCCATAACCAATTTCTGCGCCCTGCTCGGTGATCGCTTGCTGGATCAAGCCTGTTCGCAAAGAGGCATTCCCCGAATGGCTAAAGAAATACACACTGCCAGCCGGTACCCAGCGCATAGCTGGCTTCTCACGGTTTTCGGCATAGTCATAACCCCCCAACACCTGATAACCGTTTAAGGCTACAGCTTCCAATTTCACTTCTCCACTGAAAAATTGTCCCCAAGACTTTGGTTGCCAACCCTGTGAAAAGTACGCTGGGCTGGCAAAATACACTTTGAAACGCTTGGGAAGCGCTCCCTGGTACCCCAGACGGGTTGAACTTTCATTTTGGAGATGCTCACTATCATTCAATGCGTGATAATTCAATGTGCGTCCTTCGCCGCCGGCACGCATCATACCTTGCGGTGGTAAATCAGAGTAGCCGTTCACTTCCAAGTACAATCCGACACCACGACAAAGGCGGATACACTGCACTTCATAAAGCATGCCTTCTTTTGTAGAGCGTTTTTGGCTATCAAGTTGGATGCCCAATCGCATTTCTCGCTCAAACAGTTCCTCTTCCTTGATGGTGGATACTGTTTTGCCACGAAGAAGGTAATCTATCAAATCTTCTTCGCAGACGTATTCGCCCGGGGCGCTTTTGCTGATCTTCCCCGCCTCCCTGAATGGGGAAAGCAAATATGGCATTTCACTCAAGCTGTTATTCCCGGGATTTTCGCACAGCCACATCGGACTGATTCGCTTGGCTTGTTCATCTTGCAAATAAGCATCTGATGGTGTCGGAAAATAGCGAACGAGTTTGTTGTTTTCCCAGCGAGCGAGCCAAGGACCGATCAAACGTAGACCTTTGTAGTCGGTTGCCGTGCCGACTAGGCCTGAGATAACCTCTTTTTGTAATGGTACATTTTTATTCATCAGGTAATGTGAACGGATAATGCCTTGCATCACTGAAGGCGGCGGAGGAAAGATACTGAGCGCTTCGTGGTCGCTGCCGGCATTGAACGGCCGCCCATCGCGGAAAAAGAGAACATCTTCAGCCCATAAAAACAGTTTCATTCCTTCCCTCCATTGAACAGAAATCGCGCAATGATCAGCCAGTTGGCAACCTCGACGAGACCATGTGTTACTGATCCATCTTTATCGGATGGTTTAAGCTTTTGCTGAATACTGTCTACCCATTTCAACAGAGAATCCAGACGCCCTTCAATAAACTGACGGCTCTGTTTACTATCTATCTTGGCGGACTGCCGCGTAAGGCGGTAACGTAGCATTGCCCTTTGTGCCTCAGCAGGCATGCTTGGTGAAACCCTTGCATCCTCTGCCAGCAAATAGGGCAGAGAAGCAGAAAACTTCTCCTCTCTGAAGTACTGTACCCATTCATTGAAAATTGTCAGTTCATCCCATGGACTGCGCGCAATAACCGCTTCACCACCGCGCCTAGTCAGCGCAACGCATACAGCATCTTTATTGCCCCATTTATCTGGCATGAAGTGTTTGGCATTCTGCTCAGCACCGTGCAGTGTCTCCAATACCCGACTTAACGGAGCAAGGTGGTGCGCAATCACGATACCGGCTGACATAGTGGCAAGCCAATCCTCCTTGCCCGCAAGTGTTTGACTGACAGTCCTCTTATACTCATATGCTATTTGACAAGCCAACGGAATGGCATGGTCAAGTGAAGCCATCATCAGAATGTCATCCCCTCCGTTATAGATAAGAAAACCACCCTGTTCCGGAGCAACATTTCGCCTCACCCACTCAGAAAACTCAAGCAGTTTGGCGCTGAAAGCGCGATGCTCTTCTGCAGAAGAAAATTCATGTTTTTTCTTACCCACACCATCGCCGTCTAGATGAATCAGGGCGTAATAAGGAGAAGGTCTTGAGCCAGTTGCCTTTCGCAGTTTTTCCAAAGCCTCTTTTAAGCCTGTCAATTCGCTTTCACCAACTTCGATACCATAGTTGGTTTCCAGACGCTGTCGGGTAAGCGTTTCGCCGAAAAACAGATCGCCATCATAAGGCCAGAGTGAGTCGCTCTTGCGTGTTGCGTAGATTTTGCGTCCCTTTGTGTCGCAAAATTTTTCAATAGCTTCCCGATACGCCTGCAACTCGGCCTGGGCTTTCTTTTCTGCAAGCTGATAAAAATCCCAACTCGCCACCGTGCTGGTGGAAGGGAATTCACGGCTAGACAGCTTGGCAAAGCGTTTTATCAGTCCAATACTATCCAGCCGCTCTCTGCCACCGGGCTTTATCTTTGAAGTCAAAACGTGCGGGAGGACATCCACCATTTTTGCCCAGTAAGCTCTTGCGCGTTTATATTCTCGTGTATGCAATGCACTGCGCTTTCCGCTCAGACTATCCTTCTCGCCCTCCTCACAGGCTTGCTGAAATGTGCGGCTGTACTTGAGGCTGTTGAGCCTGTCACTAGCTTCTTCATAAACCTTTTTGAATTCCGTGTTTTCTTCAACACATACCCAGAAAACCTGCCACGGCGGACAATCATATACCTGGCGCTGCCAAATGGCTTGCCACATATTGTCCTCAGTTAATTTTGCCTCCCGACGCGCTGCTTCAGCAATTCCTTGCCACTCCTTCAATAATGCGTCGCGCGCATTTGTGAGACGTTCTTCTGCCAGTTCTTTTGGCAACCGTGCCACAACTACATTCGGCACATCTTCAGTTTTGCCTAAGCTAGCAGGAGAAACCAAAGTTCCCTGATCTCCGTTAACAAGCGCCTGCGCAGCCGCTTGAGCAAGACGAACGAGAATCGCGCTCCCATTAAACAAATCTTCGCTGCGCCGCGCCTCAGCAATAAATGACTGCACTGGCGAAAACGTGAAAATACATAGTGACATCGGCGGTTCGCTCATTTGTTCCACCCCTCAATTTCCAGTTTCTGTCCTCCAAGCCCTTCAAACCCTCGCAGCCACTTCTCAAGTTGGACATAGTCATCACCTGTTTTCAACTTTGAGGGTAACACGGTAAGCAGAAGATGGTATTTGGGTCTGCTGCCATTTGTCAAAAATACATGCGCCCAAAGCGGCGAAGCCTGACGCGGATTGATCCCCCCTAACCAATTAACTTTTGGGACTTTCTGCATAAGGCTGGCAAGCGCCTGTGCGGGATTGTCTCCCCAATTTTTGACATAAACCATAGAAGCCCCTCTCGCCGCACAAGGGAACGTCGTTGGTTTAGCAGGGAGCCCCACAGTTGAAACTTTTTCTCTAGAGGCTAATTGTTTGGCAAAGTCTATTGCCGAGCGAATAATTTTGGCTATCATCGTTTGAATCTGACCAGTGTCATTGGGCAAAGCTGGCACCAAATCGTTGTCACTGCTTCTAATCACTTGCAGATTGCCCGCTCCGCGCCGGCTACGTAAACCAAAACCGCCCAATAGCAGTGCCAGATTAAGCGCCATGCAGGCATTCTTCCATACCAAATCATCACAATAAGGCGCAGCTTGAAGTGTCAGATTAAAATTCTGACCAGGACTAAACGCCTTTCTTTTGGCTGAATCAGGTTTATGAGGAAGGATAGGATACATATCCGTCTTCAGAGATCCATGCAACCGGATCGACACTGATGAAGCGCAATCAGTGGCACCAAACACCAACGCCTCGAGCCTCTGCAATTCTGACAGGTTTTGGTTTCCAATCACCCCGCCTAATAAAGCGCGGTACCAGTAGCGCAACACACCACGGAATGCTGGGGAGCGCAGCTCGGGAGGACCATTCTGATCAGCTCCTCTAATAAATAACGGGGTCACTGTTTGTAGGTCTAACGTTACTTTGCGTATGTGATCTGGCATATCCGCTCCTTTCAGGCTTTTCTAGCCGTTTCAAGTGTAATATATTGTGAACAAGCTGCAATTGTGATTTTTCCTATGTTTTTATAGTCATTTTTTACTATCCATATCGCCGAGCAATGTTGCAAGCTCAGCAATGAGAGTGGCTCGCGTAGCAGGTACACCGCGCCATTCCTGATACGACCGATATACTTGTGATAACTGATTCGCAATTGTGCGTTCGCTTTTTCCCAAACGGCGAGCAATGCTCACATTATCCAATCCTTCGCGAACAAGTAATTCCACAACTTGACGTTGTGCGGGAGTAAGATAATGCCGCCAGAACTCCCGGCGCCGTCGTTGTTTTTCACTGGAGGCAAACTCTTGCTGGCGATGAATGGCTTCCCATGGATCGTCAGGACCATCTAGTAATAAGCGAACAGTGGCAGCATCAGCCCAGCGAATTACCGGTACTGCAATGACTTGAAATGTATCCTCTGGAGTGGGGTGAAGTCGCTTCTCGCCACCTTGCCAAGCCATCTTAGAAATCATATGCCAGACGTGATCTTGTTCGTCAAACAACAGCTGAGCCGCGACCATGCCATACACTGCCATGGTCTTCCGTCCGCTGACTAAACTAAGATGAACGGTTTGACCGGCACGCTTTGCAAGACGGATTTCTCGATAGAACGCGCCTAGCAAAACCCAAGTATCTTCATCGGAAACAATATCCTCAACAGCAGTTCCTCCTTTACGTTCCAATGGGACAAAACGCGGACGTATTGATGGGTAAAGCACACCAAACTCTTCGGATAATCGCTGGGCTGCTATACGAATAATGTCGGCTTGAGTATGAATCACACAAACTTCCTGAATTGGATATTCTTGTTCTAACAGCCAATCCAATAACCAGATGACTCCCTGTGGTTCGGTGCTTAATGGACTAATCAGAACGTGTCCAATGCTCACTTTCCCAACCCCTTTTGATCGTAGATAAAGGAATAACTTTAAGATTACAATTCAGTAACTATTCTAGCAAAGTTTTGATAAATGCGAACTTTTCCCTACCCTTTCAACCGCATTGGCAGTCCTGCTACCATGAAAATCACCTCATCTGCTGCCTGTGCCAGACGCTGATTGACCCGACCCAAAACATCGCGATATACCCGTCCAAGCGGGTATGGCGGCACCAAGCCCAACCCTACTTCATTAGAAACGATGATCCAAACCGCCGGGCTTTCTGCGTATACTGCCAGCAGATCATCCACTTCAGCATCCAGCGCCATTTGGGCTTGTTCTTCAGAAAATCCTTCCGGTAAACCTAGCAGAACATTGCTCGCCAAAACGGTCAAACAATCCAGCAATACCGTCTCGACAGGGGCTGAAATGGCTCGTATGTGCTGCCCGACCTGAAGCGGCGCTTCCAGTGTCACCCAGTCCGCTGGGCGCTGTGACTGATGAACCGCAATCCGTTGTTTCATTTCATCATCGCCTGCTTCAGCGGTTGCCACATATAAAACCCGACCCCTACGCTCTTGCGCCAACCGCTGAGCGTAATCACTTTTCCCGCTGCGCGCGCCGCCCAGTATCAAAATAAGCCGTTCTCCCATATGTCAGTTTCCTTTTACTCTGCCGCTTGTCTGTAACCTTTCAAAAGAAGCGTGTAGCGCATCCATCGAAAGACGGAAATCGTTTTCTGAAAATACCTCTATTGTTACCACCCCGTCGTATTCTGCGCTGAGAAGCATTTTCAACACTGCATCTAACTTGTGTGAAGGAACAAAAGACAGCGAGCGATGATCGCGCTCTGCCTGACCATGTAAATGAATGACACGGGTTCTGCTTAACCAACGCTCTAGAAAAAGCAAAGGATCATGGTTATCCAGCCACAGGTGACCGATGTCAACACAAAAACTAACGCCGCTTTGTTCCAATATTGCATCGAGGAAATCCAGTGGATAACCTTCCAGATTTTCCACTGCCAACCGCTCTATACCGCCCGCCCAACCAGCAACTATCCCTAAAGCTTGCACCGCCTGCCTTTGCCAGTTTTTGAGCTCTCCTGCAGACACCCCTGTGCGTACTTCCTTGCCATCCAGATGCAACACATAAGCTTTTGGCTGTAGCGGCAGTGTACAGCCAATCGCCTTTTGCGCCTTACACAGCGAGACATGCTGTGGCCCGCCCCCTTCACCCAGTCGCAAGTCTAGCGGCAAATGAACGGTAAAACTCAGGTCATAAGTATTCGCCAGAACCAGCAATTCATCTATCACTTGCGTTGCAGGCAGGTTGCTCAACCCATCGTCCAGCTCAAACAGAACCAGTTCAATATCTCGAACCCGACCTGCCAGCCAGCGGGCATTAGGCAGAATATCATCAGGGATGATATACGAGGTGGTACCAAGGCGGAAAGGCAGGAGATCAATCCAGCTCATGGCAAGTTCAAAAACGAACGACGAAACCGAGTAACACAACAAGCTCTGTCACTTCAACCGTCATCCCCAGCACATCGCCGGTTACGCCGCCCAAGCGAGAGCGTGCTAACCACAGCACACCCAAAAGCGCTAGAAATGCCAGCCCGCTTGCCAGAAGCACCTGCAAACCGCCAAAGAGGATAAATAAAGCCGGCAGTATCGCTGAAATCCAGATAAGACGCGGCGAAAGCCCGAGTGCAAAATCTGCACCCAGCCCCTCTGAACGTGCTTGCGGCCGGCGCGCTGCCAGCAGCAACAGCCAACGTGCTAGGACAGGCGAGAACAAAAGCGGAATGGGCGAGAAAGGCATCAGTGAATTAATCAGTGATGCCTTGAACAACAAATGTAAAACCACTCCAGCAACGCCAAATGTCCCCAAATGCGGATCACGCATGACTTCCAGACGGCGCTGGGGCGTGGCCGCTAGAAAGAGCGCATCACAGCAATCTGCTAGGCCGTCCAGATGTAGCCCGCCAGTCAGAAAAACCCAAAGCGCCAATACTATTACCGCTACCGCCAGCGGTGGAAGAATGAGCTGCAATACCCACCCTGCCCCGTATAGTATCCCACCCAATACAAGCCCCACCAGGGGAAACCACAGTGCAGATTGTCCCAATTCGCCGGGTTTGGTGATTTTGGCGGGTTGAATGGGCAGGACTGTAAGAAACTGAATGGCTATACGCAATTCATTAAACCAAGCTGACATCACACCAATCCTGAACAGCGCTATTTTACCCTAACCATGGTGGTGAGTACCAATCGCCTCACAATAGCACTCCCCCAAATCCATATGATTTGGGGGAGCGTGGTCAAATCAAATAACTTGTAACGGGGTATCCCCAACCTGCAAGAAAAGTTAACCAACTTGCATACAAACAACGCAGATAGCAAACACTGCTGATCTCAGTTTTTTATATGGTAGGGAAACTTCTTGCCAGGATTCAGAATGCCCTTCGGATCAAAAACGTGCTTGATGGCTTGCATTAGTTCGATCTCAATAGGCGACAAAGCTAATCTCAAGAAAGGTAACTTAAGAACACCAATCCCGTGTTCTCCCGACAATGTCCCTCCGAGCTCAATCGCTATATTGAAAATATCTCGGCTGGCCTGCTCCATCCGGCGCACTTGCTCTGGATCGCGTTTGTCATATAAAATGCTTGGATGTAAATTACCATCTCCTGCATGACCGAAAACAGCTATCGTCAGTCCATATTTCTCGCTAATGGCTTTAATGCGTCGAATCGCTTCTGGAATCGCGGCACGCGGCAGGCTTATATCTTCGCTCAATTGATCGGGTCCCCTACGCACTAACGATGGAAGGACTGATCGTCGCCCGCGCCATAAATCAGCACGCTCCGTTTCAGTTTTTGCCAAGCGAACATCGGACGCACCACTCGCGCGGCAAACCTGACCTATCGTTTCAATCTGCTTGGTTACTGTCTCCTCATCGCTGCCGTCCACCTCGATAATCAAAATTGCGGCGACATTCGTTGGAAGGCCCAAATGCAGATACTCTTCTATCGTTTCAATGGTTGTGTTGTCCATCAGTTCTATTGTCGCCGGGAGAACACCCGCACGTAACACATTGTTGACTGTCACTGAAGCATTTTCCAGCAGCGGGTAGACAGCCATCGCAGTGCGTGCAAATTCTGGCTTGGGAATCAGCTTCAACAAAACTTCGGTGATGATACCCAAAGTGCCTTCAGAGCCAACGAAAAGGTTTTTGAGATCGTAACTGGTTACATTCTTAATTGCTTTGGTGCCGGTCTGCAGGATACGACCATCTGACAGTACGACAGTTAACCCCATCACGTAGTCTCTGGTGACACCATACTTCAAGCAACGCGCCCCTCCAGCATTGCATGCAACATTACCGCCAATGGTCGAATGCCTGACTGAAGATGGATCAGGTGGGTAGAACAAGCCCACTGATTCAACTTGTGCCTGGAGGTCGGCAGTTATGATACCCGCCTCAACCCGCACCATCATATTTTCAGTATCCAGATTCAAAACTCGATTCATTCGCGTCAGGCAAAGGCTAACTCCACCTGAAACCGGTACCGCCCCCCCAGCTAATCCCGAAGCCATTCCGCGTGGAACTACGCAGATTCCCTCGCGATAACAAACCTGCATTACGCGGCTCACTTGTTCTGTGTTGAACGGAGAAACAACTGCGTCGGGACAATACTCAACCGAGGTGCCATCGTATGAATACGCGATCAGGTCTTCTGGCGATGTAAGAACATGTTCGCTTCCGACAATTTGTACAAATTCCTTAAGGATTTCGGCGGATAACATAGGCACCCTGTTATTGATAAGACCGATCCAGCAACTGAATCGGATGTTCGATTAAAACTTTCAACCCGAAACGTTTTGCACCCAACCCAAGTTGCAATTGGCAACCCGGACAACCTGCGTAAACAATCGTGGCCTCGGTAGCAGCAATGTTTTGTATTTTGCGCGCGAGGATTTGCATTGAACCTTTGTAATTCATAATTATTTGCATGCCGGCAGAACCACAACACCAATCCGCTTCGCGTAGTTCGATGAGCTCGGCTCCAGCAAGCTGGAGCAACTGGCGCGGTTCGCTCCAAACATTTTGCCCACGCCGCAAATGGCATGCGTCGTGGTAGGTGACACGCGCCCTTTGCGGATGTTGAGGTTCGCGCAAAGGAATAGCACCAAGAAATTCGGATATATCTTTAACTTTGGCACTGATGGCGCGAGCGCGAACATTGTACTCTGCATCCTCAGCGAGGAGGCTATCATATGTCTTCAACGTGGATCCGCACGTAGCGCAATCAGTGACGATTGCATCAACATCAAGTTTTTCCAAGATATCAATGTTATGGCGCGCCAGTGTGCGGGCAGTTTTTAGGTCACCGTGGCCGACATGGGGCATCCCACAGCATTTTATGTCCTTTGGAGTAACCACCTCGCAACCGTTATGCGCGAGGACGCGCACCGTTGCCGCGCTGACATTCGTAAAGACTATGTTTTGAAAACAGCCCAGGAAAAAACCAATGCGATATTTGCGCTCCCCTCTTGCTGGCATTACTTCAGGTAAACGGTGACGAAGTGAGCGCTCTGGAAGTGGCGGCAACATTCGCTCCATATCACGCAGCTGTTCTGGCAATCGCTCCAAAATGCCAAACGCTCTTACAGCCCCCTGGATGCCAAGGCACTGGTAGAGAAACATCGGTAACACCGAAAGTTCCATCAGACTCGAGTGAGAGAAATAGTTACCAAAAATCAAAGATTGGAGCAAAGACTGCGGTCTAGCCTGATGGATCATGGATCTCGCCGCAAGTGCAATATCGCTTGGTTTAATGCCGACCGGACAAATCACATTGCAGGCAAGGCAATTCAGGCAACCATACATCTTGGCGACGAACCCGCGCGAAATTTGCAATTCGCCTTCAATGACCTTACGAAGTAACATTAGACGTGCACGCGGCGAATCGGTCTCCCGCAAAGTCTCGCGATAGGTTGGACAAACCGACAAGCACAACCCGCACCGGCTACAGAGATGACATTGCTTCTCTTCAGGAACCGATATGTCCTGCAAAATGCGTTGGGTTATTTTTTCAGCCATAGCGTAGTTTTCAGTATCACCGGAAGACGGCGACCTCCATATGGAATAATAGGTGTTGCGGGACGCAGATTGCCTTGTAATAGGCTTGTAAAGTTAGCAACGTGATCTATCTGCGTCCCGACTGTGGTTGCGGCCAGAAGCAATGCAATAATCTGGGCACCGAATAAGGAAGAGCAGGTCACTCTAACCGTTTTAAGAATTCATCGTGCGTCAATGCTTCCCCAACGTAAGGCATGAATCTTTCCTCTACATACTTTTGTTCCTCGGCCGTTAGAGCAGCACAGCAATCCTTCAGAAGGAAAACTTTGTATCCTCTGTCATAGGCAGACCTCAATGTTCCTTCTACACAGACATTGGTGAGAAAGCCGCAGAAAGCCACATTCTTTATACAATTGACCCTGAGAAGGAAGTCAATATTACTGGAACTGAAAGCATCCAGTCCGCGCTTGCCCTCAACTACAATATCTTGGTCGGTAGGGCTTAACTCGTCAATAATGGCACCCCCCCACGTGCCTTTCCTGAAAGCTTTAGCGCCCATGGCGTTAGCATGTATGGGCCCTAACACCCCTTGGCATCCTGCATCGGCATAGTCCTGTTCGAAAAGGATGGGAGCAATCAATGTCAGACACTTGCCTCTGGCTCTCTGGATACAATCTTGCGCATTCTTGATGGTATTCTGTGCCCTTATTTGCTCTTTAACCCCCTCATACAAAGCACCACCTTCCTTGCAAAAATCATTTTGGAACTCGATGAAAACGATCGCGGTCTCACTGGCTTTCATTACTCACTCTCCTTTCTAGATCATGTAGGACTTTTGCTTAAGCGGGCAGAAAACCATACCCGCCAACAATCAAACTTTCGGTGACATGACTTTTCCTGAAAGTGCTTTTTGTTTTTTCTGCATCAATTCATATGCCACATCAATGATCATGTCTTCCTGCCCACCCACGATTCGTCTCCGACCCAATTCAACCAAGATATCACGAGGATCAACGTTAAATCGCTCGGCAGCCCGGGTGGTATGAAGCAGAAAACTTGAATACACCCCGGCATATCCCAACATCAGGGTAGCATCTGGACCCTCCTTGGGTTGAGTCTTGAAAGGATCTACCAGTTTGGCGGCATCCATGATCTTGTACAAATCAACGCCGCTATCAATTCCCAGCCGCTCCAGCACTGCAATCAAGGTCTCGGTGGAGGCATTGCCACCACCAGCTCCCATAGAGCGCAACGAGCCATCAACAATATGAACCCCTGCTTCGATAGCCGTTAGGGTATTCCCGATAGCTAAACCAAGATTATTGTGGGCATGAAAGCCAACTTTGCATTGGACTGCTGCTTTCAGTGCCTCCACCCGCTCCCGAACTTCGGGCGGCAACATATATCCTGCCGAGTCAACTATATAAACGCAGTCAGCACCATAGCTTTCCATCAATCTGGCGTTTTGCGTCATGATCTCGATGGGAGCCATGTGAGCCATCATCAGAAACCCTATGACCTCCATACCGCGCTTCTTAGCCAGTCCCATGTGTTGTTCGGAAATGTCGGCTTCGGTTACGTGAGTGGCAATGCGCGCCACTTTCGCCCCCAAGTTCGCAGCCATGTCCAAGTCTTCTTTAGTGCCAATACCCGGCAACAAAAGAACGGCTAATTTGCTTTGTCTGAGCACGGACGCGACTGCTTCTAAATATGCTTCATCTGAAGCAGCAGCCCGCCCATATTGGAGAGAAGACCCACCCAGTCCATCACCGTGTGACACTTCAAGGGTATCAACCCCAGCAACGTCCATCGCGGCAGCGATGGTAGCCATCTGTTGCGGGGTAAATTGATGCGCCACAGAGTGCATACCATCGCGCAACGTGGTATCAACTACGCGAATAGACCCTGGCAACAAAATCTTCCTCCCTAAGAGCCAATAATATGATTAACTAGCCGTTCAGCAACTCCGACAGCGGCGGCCGTCATGATATCCAGGTTGCCAGAATACTTGGGCAAATAATCACCAGCACCCTCTACTTCAATCATCGTGGTAATCAGGCGATCTTGTACCAGCGGAGGCACGCGCAGTCGGTAACCGGGCACATAAGTGTGCACCACCTTGATCATTTCTTCCACAGAGGAGTGTACAACTCCCTCTGCAACGGGGTACTCCACCTCGCAATATATTGTGTTACGCATCATGATGGGAGGCTCAGCAGGATTGAGGATAATAATCGCTTTGCCCTTACTTGCCTTACCCACCACTTCAATCCCGCGCGCTGTGGTTTTCGTAAACTCGTCTATGTTTTGACGGGTGCCCGGCCCAGCACTCTTAGAGGCAATTGTAGCCACAATTTCAGCATAAACCACAGGAACTACACGACTTATTGCTGCGACAATAGGAATGGTTGCCTGTCCGCCACAAGTGACCAAATTTATATTGGGGTGATCCAGATATTCTTCGATGTTAACCGCTGGCACCACATAGGGTCCCACCGCAGCCGGGGTAAGGTCAATAGCGATCTTTCCATATTCTCTTAATAGGGGGGCGTGGAGCATGTGCGGCTTCGCTCCAGTGGTGTCAAACACCAATCGGATACCATCTTGTTCAAGCACCGGACCAATACCTTTGTCCGTGATCGGAATGCCCAATGTTACAGCGCGCTTCAACCCCTCAGAATCCGGGACAATCCCAGCCATCATACATAGTTCCAACTTTGGGCTACGCAGCACCTTGTACATCAAATCGGTGCCGATATTTCCAGAACCAACGATGGCTACCTTAAGTCGCTCATTCATAATTTACACAAAGCATGCCGATACGCTACCCAGCCGATCAAAGTCTGCCCGAAAGTGATCTCCTGCAGCCACTGGTGGGGCAGTGGTTAGAGAACCTGATAGGACAATCTCTCCGGCTTTAAGGGTGATATCAAACTCATGCAATTTGTTTGCCAGCCAAGCCACGGATGCAGCCGGGTGCCCAAGGACTGCCGCGCCTGCGCCAGTTGCAACTATGTAACCGTTCTTCATCAAAACCATGCCCACCAGCCTCAGGTCCAGATCATGAACCGGCGTCAGCTTATCACCTAAAACCACTCGGGCACTGGCAGCATTATCGGCAATGGTGTCTTGAATCTTTATTTTCCAGTCCCGAATCCGGCTATCAACAATCTCCAACGCCGGGATGACCGCATTTGTCGCAGCCAGCACGTCAGCAATGGTAACTCCCGGTCCCCTTAGGTCTCGTTCAAGCAGAAAAGCAATCTCTCCCTCACAACGAGGTTGCAACAATTTGTTCACAGCAATGGGTTGTCCGTTTGACACCACCATGTCATCAAACAAATGGCCATAGTCCGGTTCGTGGACACCCAGCAGATCCTGCATTGCTTTGCTAGTCAGTCCAATCTTCTTGCCAACGACTCGCCGCCCCTCCCCCAGTCGAGTGCGGACAGCGGCCAGCTGAATCTGATATGCATGTGCAATGCTCAGATCTGAAAAGCGCTCTGTTAGGGGTTCCAATGGGGTACATTCCTGCTGGGCACGTAGCAATTCGGTTGCAAGAGCTTCTATATTGAGTGGGATGCTCATGATGTCACCGCCTGAGGGGGTATGATCGTGGCATTATGTGATTGAACACCTTTGTATGTTTATTATGAGGTAAATATATCGGACTTACAAGAATATCATCCGACAATATCGGATAAAATTCTTATCCGCGCGATACATTTATCTTATAATGAACACATGAAAAATTCCAGTTTCCCGCTGTCACCCGAGCAATCAGGTACTGCCATAGCAGATAGCAGAGATTATCGGCATGCTTAAAACCATCGCCAAAGTTAGCAAATTGTTATCATTATACGATCGCGAACACACGGAATGGGGCACTCAGCAGGTAGCCCAGCGTCTTGGCATTGCTAAATCAAGCGCCCATGACTTGCTGGCTTCACTGGCTGAAGTCGGTTTTCTTACCCGGACAGATAAAGGCCGTTACACACTTGGTTGGCGGTTAGTAGCACTCGGTGAAATATTGTTGTCTACGGCTGAGATTCGTTGCCAGGCTCATCCAATAATGGAAGAAATTGCTGCTCAATATCAAGAGACCATTCATCTGGCCATTTTGGACGATACGAAAGTTGTTTATATTGATAAGCTTGAAGGAAACCAGGCTGTCCGTGTTGAGTTGACGTCCCTCGGCACGCGGCTTCACGCGCATTGCAGTGCTGTCGGCAAGGTACTGCTTGCCTACCGTCCAGTAGAAGATGTCAAACGAATCATTGCCATCGAAGGGTTGCCGCGTTTTACTCCGAATACGATCACCGATGAAGCTAAGCTGGAAGAAGCTCTCCTTAACATACGAAAGCAAGGTTACGCTTACGACCGAGAAGAAGTCCTGCTGGATTTGTGCTGTATTGGCGCACCAGTGCGTGACTACACCGGGCGCGTGGTTGCAGCCATCAGTATGTCCGTACCAACCTACCGTTTTCAACGCTCAGAGTTGACATACCGTAGAGCAATTATTTCGGCCGCTAAGCGGATCGAGGAAAAATTAGGGTACTACGCCTGACCTTCGCAAGGGTACTTATCAACACCACCAGTAATTACCCGGTTGCTCATCAAGCATCGCTGTTTCTATCCGTAAAGTTGCAAGTACTTTCAGGGATGCAAGAACTCATGTCCTAAACAGAGATGCGAAGGCTGTTCATGTTCTGCAGGATGGTGAATAACAGCTCATCAGTCAGGACAGTGTCACCTTAGGCTGCATTAATTTTTTTAAGCTGGCAGAGTTCCCTCTGCCAGCTCGATATAGATGGCTTTATCCCCAAGAGATGTTTTTTAGACCAGATTCCGCGCAGTTCACCCATTAGTATATGTTTCCCAACCCATGTAGGTTGTAAACGCTTCTTCCAAAGTGTGAGCTACATGTCCCATGGTAATTGCCACATGATGCTCAAAACCATGCTCGCAAATGTGTTGTAAAAGAGCCTGCAAACCGGGGACTTGAGCCACAGCACGATGTCCAAATGTGTCCAGAGGATCATTTGTCAACAAACCTTCACCTGCATAAGCACGTATGACTCCCCATTGATCATCTGTGCTAATACGCGCAAACGTCATCGGACCCGTTAGTGCACGCCCAGCCATCGCCCCGTAAGTATTTTCTTCGCCCAACGTGGTACCGAGAATTGGAGCTGTCTTGATTTCCAGATCAGGGACAAGGCTCTTTGCCCAGTTTCCACAATGGAACAGAACACAACGTTCCGGATCATCTCCATAATTGTTATTCCAGTCAACCAGTGCGCTGGGGGTACCGGAAGCAAGCTGTAAGGCATACATGGAAATTGTCCCCATAATATCTGTTTCACAGGCTGATGGCATTAACCGATCGCTCATCATGCTCATCAATGTACATACATTAATACCGTAGTTCTTTTGAACTGAAGGCCAGCATTGCAGTGCACTGGCAATCAGATCATTGGCAGACATCCAATCTTCGATGACCGCCCCAAGTTTCGCCATTTGAAGCATTGAGGAAGACGGGACGCCGGCGCTTTTGGCATAGCCCTGAATTTCGGTCAATTTTTCCCGGACACGCGGATGGTCATCCGATAACTTTTGCGCCATGCCAAAAATTTCCGAAAGATCAATTGTTGAAACACTGATCCCATAAGCCTGCAATAGCTTTTCACTAAACCGCACCGTGTTAAAGGCGCTTGGGCGTGCCCCGATCAAACCGACTCTGGCTTTTCGCAGCCCATTAACAACTCGGCAGACCCCAAGAAACTTCTTAAAATCATCCTTGAAGCTCTGATCCAGAGGGTGAACAGTATGTCTCGTGGTCAACGAAAAGGGAAAACCGTATTGTCGCAAATTGTTGCAGACTGAAATTTTGCCACAAAACGCATCGCGGCGTTGTTCCACGTTGAGAGCCCCCAAGTCATCTGGATAAGCCTGCACCAGAATTGGGACCTGTAAACCGGAAAGCTTTACCGTATCAGCAATACCTTTCTCATCCCCAAAATTGGGCAGTACTACCAGAATTCCTATGATCCCATCCTGGTGGCGCTTGAAAAGCTCCGCACAGGTTTTGGCATGTTCATAAGTTTCAACAGAGCCAAGAGCCGGCTCATCCTCTCCTAGCATTACCCCCTGAACACCAAATTCATTAAAGAGTTTGTCAATATCCTGGCGGGCAGCACTAATCAGATGGGTTGGAAAAAAATCACGATTGCCAAAAATAACTCCTAATGTGTGATTTCCCATCGCGTTCTCCTCTCTGTGCTGTAATCCTGTTATTTTGCCAAATCAAATCCCCATGCCCCGGCAACCAGAATCACGTTGGCAAAGGGGGTGAACTCGCCAGTACGGACAACAGCCTTGGTTGAGGCGGTCAATTTTTTAAATTCAGTATGTGGCAGAGTTTCAATAGGGACATTTCCCAACAATTCCTGGATGCCTTGATAAATATGCGGGTTTCTTGTCAAAACATCCTCCGAAACATAAGCCTTCTCAACAAACATCTCAGTCAGCACCACTTCAAGGGTTTCCAGGAAACCGGGCTGTCCGCGCTTTAGCGCCAGATCAATCCTCTGTGTGCCTGAGGGAATAGGTAATCCTGCATCTGCAATGGTGATCATATCGGAATGACCAAGATGAGCTACCACTGCTGATAAAGGACCATTGATTAAGCCAGTTTTCTTCATCCCATAATTTCCTTTCCGGGTGATGCATTGCAAACTTTTTGCTGTTTTTTCAAAAAACTCGCGGGGATACCTGCGAGAAAGCTTACGTTGTCGGCATCGGGAGCATTCCGCAGGTATCCCCTATCAATTAGAGGAGATTGTTTTGATGAGCAGAACTCTTACTGTGATGGTTTTGGGCAAGGTCCGCTTGTCCCCTTCGGTGCAAACCTCTCGTAGTGGCAGGCATTTTCAGGGGTGAGCAGTACCATGTCAATAGACTGCTTTTCTGGTTTACCAGTGCTGCCGGTCTTGATGAACTGATCCGCCTGGATAGCCGCCTGAATCGCCATTTCAGCCACAGGCTGCAAAGAGGTCGCTTTCAGTTCGCCCTTGAGGATGGATTGAATGGCATCATCGCTTCCATCAAACCCTACAACGATCACATCTTTCCTGCCGGCGGCAAGAAGCGCTGCCTGTGCACCCAAAGCCATCGTATCGTTGCCACAGATCACACCCTTGATATCGGGATGTGCCTGCAGGATTGTTTCCATCACACCGTATGCTTCGGTCTGGCTCCAGTTTGCAGTCTGCTGGGCCACCATTTCCATGTCTGGATATTGATCAATCACATCATGGTATCCCTGAGAGCGGATATGAGCATTGGTATCTGTATCCCGTCCGGTCAGCTCAACATACTTGCCTTTTTCTTCCATCAGTTGGACAAAGTATTCAGCCAGAATTGTGGCACCCTGATAGTTGTTGGAAACAATCTGGGCAACCGCCACACCCTCTTTGGTGATTTCGCGATCTACCAAGAAGCTGGGAATACCTGCATCTTTCGCTTTCTGCACAGCCGCTACCGTTGCATCTGCACCGGCGTTATCCAAAATAATGGCTGCTGCGCCTTTTGCAATGCAGGATTCAAAAAGTTCCATTTGCTTGTTGGCGTCATCATCATGTACCAGCTTGAGCGTTTCGTAGCCAAGTTCCTCAGCTTTCGCGGCAGCAATCTCTTGCATAGCGCCAAAGAAGGGGTTTTCGACTGGAGGAACAATCACACAAATCAGCTTTTTCCCTTCAGCGGGTTGTTGTTGCTCAGGGGCTTTGGTTGGCTCAGGGGCTTTTGTCGCCTCGGGGGCTTTGGTTGGCTCAGCTGGAGCCGCTGTTGACGCCGCTGGAGCACAAGCACCGAGCACCAGCACGAAGATAACGATCATGCTAATTATCCAAGAAAACCTTTTGACTGACATTTTTCTTCTCCTTTCTTTATCCCTGTTACGAAAATTGATTGTTCATTCGTGTATGTATAAACCACAGACCTATCGCGCTACTTTTCCTATCTACCACCTCCGCATAAAAGAATTTATGATACGCCGTATGCATCCGCGGTATAGCTACATAGTGGTTAAACTTGTTCTTTGCTTTGCAACTTTTCTTTATCAGCTTCAAGCACCTCAAGTTGTTGCTGTAGCGCAATGCGTTCTTGCATTCGGGCTTGTGCCTGATCAATAATCACTGCAAGGACAATTACCGCACCTTTGATCACTTTCTGCCAGAATGACGAAACACCAAGCATAACCAGGCCATCCCCCAGAACACCAATCACAAACGCACCAATAAGAGTACCTCCAATACTGCCGCGCCCACCAGCGAGCGATGTGCCCCCCAAAACCACAGCGGCAATAGCATTCAGTTCAAATGTCTCACCTGTGGCTGGATGTGCCGCCACAAGCTGTGATGCAATGATCAGCCCAACCATTGCAGAGCAAAAACCGCTGATCATATAGACAATCGTTTTGGTTACTTTAATTCGAACCCCGGAAAGCTCGGCGGCTCGCTCACTGCCGCCAATGGCATACACATGCCGCCCGAAAGGCAAGCGTGTGGTAACAAAGTAAGCTACCAGAGCAAATATAATCATGATCCAGATTGAATAGTTAATGCCCAGAAAATCACCGGCACCCAGCTTTTCAAAGCCTGTGTTGCCAAACTCGGGTCTTCCCACCAGATTGGGAAATGTATAACCGTTATTACGTAAACCGGCAAAACCCCGGGCCACATATAACATCCCCAAAGTAGCGATGAACGGCGCCACATTGAACCTAGTGATCACAAACCCGCTAACCGCCCCCATTACTGTCCCCACCAAAAGAGAAATCAACATCACCATCCAGGTATGAGGATAAACGATCACTCCCAGTTGGGGCAAAATAATCCCTTCGTTGATTAACCCACCGGCGATCATCGCTGTAAGACCGACCACCGAGCCCACAGAAAGATCAATACCGCCAGTTAGGATTACAAATGTCATACCGATAGCCAGCAACGCATTAATTGCCACATGTTTTGACATGATGATCAAATTTTCCGTGGTCAAAAATTTCGGCGAAGCCAGCGAAAACACGATGACAACCAGAATTAACGCAATGAATGCGCGCCCACGCAAAAGAAACTGCTGAATATCAGTTTTGCTAATTCTTGTTTTTTGATGTGTAGTGGTAGAGGTGTTACTTTGAGTTGTCGTGGTTTTTTCTGCCATTATTATTCCCTCCGCTGGATACCGCATGACCAATCGCTGAGGCTGTAACCAGCTTTTCCTCTGTGGCTTCCGCGCGATTGAACTCACCCGTGATTCTTCCTTTAGACATTACTAGAATTCGGTCGGACATTGCGAGAATCTCTTTGAGTTCTGACGAAACAAAGATTATCCCGTAGCCTTGTTTGGCTAAACGATTAACGATTTCAAATATTTCAGATTTTGCCCCCACATCAATACCCCGCGTTGGTTCATCCAATAAAAGAACTTTTGGCAAGGTCAATAAACCTTTTGCCACAACCACTTTCTGTTGGTTGCCGCCACTCAGTGAAGTGATCGGTTGCTGTACATTCGCAACACGGATGGAGAGGTCTTTGACCATGGAGACAGCAGCTTCTCTTTCTCTGCGCTTTGATAAAAAATAACGCGCGAGATACCGCTTCAGGCTTGCCAGTAACATATTATGTTCAACCGACAACGTAGGGACCAGCCCTTGCCCTTTACGATCCTCCGGAATAAGGATAAAACCAGAAGCAATACGCTCAGCAACCGTGCCGGTATTAATTTCCTTTCCCATTAGCCAAATGTGACCGGAAGCCGGAGTCTTTACGCCAGCAAGGCATTCCAGCAAATCAGAACGCCCTGCCCCCATCAAGCCATATATCCCCAGAATCTCACCTTTTCTTAACTCAAAGGAAATGTGATCTAGCACGTAGCCGCCGCTGGACCGCGGTAGTGTTAGATCCTCGACTCTTAACAGCACTTCGCCAATGTCATGCTCCTGGCGGGTAAACAGCGCCGCGGGACTTCTACCCACCATCCTCTCGATAATCCATGGAACATCAACATTTCCAACAGATTCTTCCGCTATTTTTCTGCCGTCTCTAAGCACGGTGATGTAATCACCAATTTGCAGTAATTCCTCAAGTTTGTGCGAAATATAAACGATGGAAACCCCGGCAGCTTTTAATTCGCGAATGACCTTGAAAAGTACTTCCACTTCCGCAGCACTCAATGCCGAAGTTGGCTCGTCCATAATCAAAATGCGCATGTTTTGGGCAATTGCTTTGGCAATTTCAACAATTTGCTGTTGTCCAATACGTAAATCGCCTACTATAGCATCTGGGTCAATCTGATGTCCCAGCCTGCGAACCAACTCAGCCGTTTGCTGATGCTGAAGTTTTTTATCGACGGCACCTCGTTTAACAACCTCGCGCGCAAGAAATATGTTGTCACTGACACTCAAGTTGGGGCAAAGGTTTAATTCTTGATAAATGATTCCAATGCCATAACGAGCTGCATCCAGCGGAGAATGAAGGTGAATCTCTTTGCCTTCCAGCAAAATACGCCCATGCGTTGGTTGTTCAACCCCCACCATAATTTTCATAAGCGTTGACTTGCCTGCCCCATTTTCGCCAACCAACACGTTTACCTTGCCGCGATACACGCGAAAATCCACCTTATTAAGTGCCAATGTGCCGGGGAAGACTTTGGTGATGTTTTCGGCGCGCAGAACTACGTCGTTGGTAATATCCAGAGGGGATGGAGGGGCATTAACCATATCAACAGAGATTGAACCGGCCATCATTTCACTCCACAAGGGAAATCTGAACAGGCACGATTTTGACTTCTTTGAGGTTGATATCTATCAGATTGAACGTTCGAATAGTAAACGCGCCATAAAACGTGATCTTTTTGCCTTCCAAAGCTGTCTTGTCCAGGTTCGAAAGAACCTGTTGCGTTACCCGCTTGTTGATTTCCGCCGCCACCTTGCCATACTCCGTTTGCTCTCTGAAGTCCCCAAAACTAATAAAGCCCACTGCATCCCGAACTGATGTTTCATCACTGGGTATGCGCGTTCCAATGTAAATCAAGGGCTTGATCGGTCCAGAATAACCATCAAGTTTTACTTCAATGGTGCCAATGCTTGATTTTGTGTTTACACCCACTACCTGACCAGTCCCCTTAACGGCATACACATGGGCTTCACCCACCGTGATTAATCCATACTTTTGGGCAATAGGTATCAGACTCTCTTTTGAGGCTGTTCCATTTTCATCAGGATTCATTTCGTTAAGCACTGCTGAAAGATCAGCAGATTTTTCAAGAAAGGTGGGAATGAGTTTGCTATCCCAAATGCTGTCCACGTAAGAGACCGGATCAAATTTCTCACTTTCCTTGACTTGTTCCACTTCCTGAATAGGCACTACCGTGAAAGCATAGGGCCAGATGAGATAAGTCAAACCAGCACAGAGAAGGATCAGAAAAGGAATGAGAATGATTTTTTTCTTCATAATTTCATTTTCCGCCTGTTCCTAGGACTTGGTTTACAGCAGTCTTCCAACCTGCATACAGTGATTGAGCCCGAGAACCATCCATTTCGGGAAAGTACTCGGTTGTGCTAAACGGAAGTGCCTGTATATCTTCCAGTGAGCGAAAAATTCCTAACCCCAACATCCCGCTCAGCGCTGCCCCGAGAGCAGATAATTCCGGCAAATTGGACGCTTTGACCTTTAGACGTGTCATATCGGCAACAAACTGCATCAGAAAGCGATTCTTCACCGCTCCACCATCAGCGTGAATCTGGCTCAGGTTCACTCCGGCATCATTCGCCATCGCGTTCAATACATCCGCCACGATATAGGCAATCGACTCGAGGGCTGCACGAATAATGTGTTTTTTGCTGCTGTGAGGAGTCAGTCCGGTGATAATGGCTTTTGCGCTGGGGTGCCAGTAAGGAGCGCTAAGACCAACAAACGCCGGAACGAGATAAACTCCACCATTATCTTCGAGTTCCATTGCAATGGCTTCGGTTTCCTCTGGCGACTGAATCAACCCAAGTTGGTTCTGCAACCAAGCAATCGTCGCGCCCGTGAAGTTGATAATTCCCTCAAACGCATATACGGGCTTACCATTCAATACCCAACCAATGGCAGTGACCGCCCCAGGCGAGATGACTTTTTGCTCGCCAATATTAAGTAACACGGATGAACCGGAACCAAAGGTAACCTTAGCATTGCCGGGCAAAAAACAGCGCTGTGCGAACAATGCCGCCTGAGAGTCTCCTATCACCCCACAAATTGGAAGCTCACGGGCCAGCAAGCCTTCTACATTGGTATATCCAAAAAGGGCATTACTATCGCGCACTTCTGGTAATGATGAGAGAGGTGCTTTAAATAATTTGCAAAGGCTCTCATCCCAAGACAAGTTGCCTATATCGAACAATAGCATCCGAGAAGCGTTTGTGGAATCGGTGGCAAACGTCTTGCCCCGCGTTAGGCGATAAATCAGATAGGCATCAATGGTTCCGATGAGAGCTTCTCCGCGAACAAGCTTACGATGAATATCCGGCTGGCACTCAGCCAGCCATGCGATTTTGGGAGCAGAAAAATATGTGTCAATTTTTAAGCCCGTGCGCTCTCGCACCCAATCTTCATTGCCCTCAGCGATCAATCGAGAACAGATTGGTTCTCCCCTGCGACATTGCCATACCATTGCATTGTACAAGGGGACACCAGTTTGCCGATCAAATACAACTACTGTTTCTCGCTGGTTGGTAATGCTCAACCCGGCTATGTTCTTTTGCTGATTTGGATTTCTTTCTAAAAGGTTTTGTATCGCGCCGACGGTATGACGATAAATTTCCTCTGCATCATGCTCCACATAACCCGGCAGAGGGTAAATCTGTTGATGAGCAAGAGAAACTTTATCCAGAACTTGACCCGAGGACGAAAACAACAGTGCCTTTGTTGCTGAAGTGCTTTGATCAACCGCCAGGATTACATTGCCCATCACTTTATCTCCTGTTTCGAACAGAGCAGCCTGGTAGCAGTTTCCGCTAAACCCTGCGGAGTTATATTGTAATGTGCGAATATCTCCGATTGACTCCCGGTGACCATATACTCAACCGGAAATGCAACCATTTTGAATGGAACAAAAATGCCTTTCTCAAGCAATAACGATGCCACACGGCTTCCAAGCCCCCCATTTACGCTGTGTTCTTCAACAGTCACAATTGCGCGTGACGTGCTGGCAGCTTCAAGAATGGATTCCTCGTCAAGCGGACAAAGCGTATGTACACTTATCACCCCGCTTGAAATCCCTCTTTCCGTAAGTACTCGTGTTGCCATTACCGCCGGAGCAACTGTTTCACCCGTGGCGATAAAGGTAACGTCGCTTCCCCTCGATAACACTATCGCTTTGCCAATTTGAAACACGGTATCAGGATGATGCAGATGATAAACAGGTTTTTTGTCCAAACGAATATAAATTGGGCGCGGGTGATTCAGGGCTGCCTTAACCGTCTCTCGTGTCTCAAAATTATCTGCTGGAACCACAATATCGATGTTGTGAATGGCAAGTAATACCGCAAAATCGTGGAGAGAGTGATGGGTAGTTCCAAGCGCGCCATAACTTACCCCTGCACTAATGCCGATAAGTTTCACGGGCATATCCGAATAGGCAACATCATTCTTGATTTGTTCTAGTCCTCGCGCGGTTAAAAAACAGGCTGGAGAAACCGCAAATACTTTTTTCCCAGCCGCTGTTAAGCCGGCGGAAATCCCAACCAGATTTTGTTCCGCTATTCCGACTTCCACAACCTGACCCGGCAGTGTCTGGCAAAATGCGGCTAATTTGGCAGAACCCCGGGAGTCACCTGTCACAACCAGCAGATTGGGTTCCTGACGTCCCAATTCCAACAAGGTTTCTGCGAATACATCCAGATTGGGCTTACCCAGCTCCATAGCGTTCCCTCCACTTCTTTTCGGCTTGCTCAAGTTCGCGAATTGCGGCGTGGAATTCTTCATCGGTAGGAACACGATGATGCCAGCTTGTCCCATTTTCCATAAAACTAACCCCTTTACCTTTAACCGTATGCGCCAGAATCAAATTGGGCTTTCCATTCTCAAACGGTACTGACTTAAATATATTGATCAAATCAGGAATACTGTGTCCATCAACATGACGCACGGCATAGCCAAAGGCAACAAATTTATCTTCCAAAGGCTCCAGTTGATTGACTTCCTCCGTTCTCCCGGTGATTTGCAACATGTTGCGATCAACAATAACCACCAGGTTGTCCAGCTTGTAATGTGCGGCGCTCATGGAAGCCTCCCAATTCGAGCCCTCATCCAGCTCTCCATCCCCTAACAGTACGTATACTTTATCGAGTCGCCTATCAAGTTTTCCTGCCAGTGCCATGCCAACCGCCACAGACAATCCATGCCCCAACGCTCCGGTGTTATGTTCTATCCCGGGAACTTTACGGGTGGGATGTCCAATAAAGGGCGATTGGTACTGTTCAAATGTATCCAACTCGCTCTCAGCAAAGAAACCGCGATCTGCCAGCACCACATACAACGCTTCTACGGAGTGCCCTTTGCTTTGGACATACCGATCACGCTGGTAAAGCGCAAAGTTTTCGGGTGAGATATTCAATATTTGGTTGTAAAGCACATTAAGAATGTCAACACAGGATAAGCTGCCCGCAGTATGGCCGGCATTGGCATGTTTAATCATTGAGAGAATTTTTTTGCGGTATTGAATGGATTTCAGTTCCAGTTCCGCAACGGTCATCATTGTTCATTCACCATGCTTGAATATATATTCATAATTATAATAATTATCCAGACACATGATAACATATCACAATCAATTTCGGTATGTCAAGTGGTGAGAATAAATATTCATCTAGTGTATCTTATTCGAATATGATAATATTATTATGAATTCCAAGTTAAGAAATAAATGGAAACCGATTCATGACGAGATTTGACGAATTGCGACTGATGACCAAAGTGGCGCGAATGTACTACGAGCAGGATTTGCGTCAGCCTGAAATTGCACAAAAACTGGAAATATCACAGGCGACTATCTCACGATTGCTGAAACGCGCCCGAGAAGAAAATATCGTCCGTCTTGTAATCAACGTGCCAAACGGTGTTTTTCCTGAGCTTGAGGATGAGCTGCAAAAAAAGTATGGCTTAGAAGATGCTGTGGTTGTTGATTGCGAGAACGAAGATAATGAAGAGCTGATTCAGCGAGATATTGGGGCTGCAGCAGCATATTACGTTGAGTCCAGGATTCAGGATAATGAGATCATTGGCTTATCTTCTTGGAGCTCGACATTATTGGCACTGGTTGATGCCATGCATCCCCTGCCAGGTAGAAGCGGTGTGCAAGTTGTACAGATTTTGGGTGGAATTGGTAATCCCTCCGCAGAAGTTCACGCTACGCGGCTGACGGGTCGTTTTGCCAGCTTAGTGAATGGGACGCCCGTCTTTCTACCTGCCCCTGGGATTGTTGGGTCAGAAGCCGCCTTGCATGTATTGCTCGAAGACCAGTTTGTCCAGGAAGCAATAAAGCTATTCAATCATGTAACCATGGCACTGGTAGGAATTGGTGATGTCAAACCCTCAAAATTGCTCACATTGAGCGGCAACATCTTTTCGAACGAAGAACTCAAATATTTACAAGAAAACGGCGCCGTTGGAGATATTTTGCTTCACTTTTTCGATGCAAATGGCAATCCGGTTCAAAGCACACTGGATAAACGCGTAGTTTCCATGAGTCTGGAGCAATTGAAACGTATCAAACGCTCTATTGCGGTTGCCGGTGGAAAAAGAAAGTTTGATGCCATTTGCGGCGCCATCCGCGGCGGTTGGGTCAATGTTTTGATTACAGATCGGGGCACGGCAGAAAGATTAATCAAAGCGAACCGCGAAACAAGCGGGGACTACCGCTCGTAATGGGAGAAGAAGGCCGGTTCTCTGTGGCTGATGTAACATAAATCTATGTGCCATCTGGGGGCTGAGGTCATGATCCACAGGGGTTTGGAAAGGCTCTTTTGCCAAGAACCGATCCAATTGACTTTCACCGTTCCTAAATAGTAGACATGGGGGTAGATAACCGTTTCACCTGGCCGGATGAAGAGTTTGACCAGCTCTTCATCTGCATCGATCAGATGGGACTGCTTGCGCTGGTCACCCGGGTTCAGGCGAATGACAAGCTGGATTTGCTCAAAATAGAACACCTCGGTCAGTTATTTATAGGAAAACCCCTGACCCAGCACCAGGGGACGATCACCTGGCGGCTCTTTGATTTCATGGAAATAGCGAAAGTGTTCCTTGTTGCGGGAAGTACATTGCTCTCTAATGGTTTTCAATGGGTACACCCAAAACGAGAAAGGCAATAATCGCCCGCGAAAGGGTGTCGAAAGCACCAGCAACCAATATCCCGCAGTTTTTCCATCCTTCAAGGCGTTTACACATAGGATGTTTTCGGAGCTTTGTGGCGTCCCATTTCGGTTGGGTCACCGATCACAAACTCTGCCTCTTCCTGATAAAGTCGCATCAGGGCTTGTTTTAAGTCCACTTTCTCCAGGAAACGCTGGATCCCTTTGTGTCAACTTTTACTCTTCCCTGACACTTTCTCCGATATATCCGTCAGGCGTGGAAACTGTGTTTCTAACAAGGCCTTGGTGATCCTGGCAACCTTTTCTCAGAGGAGTCTCCAAGACGCCGGAGCGACAGGGTTGTCGAAAGCATAGGACTCCGACGGGACATCTCCGATGAAAACTGAATCGTTATTGAGAAGAAGCGAGACACAATGATCGGTGTGGCCAGGCGTATACAGGATTTCCCCAGCAACTCCGAGTTTCGAGAGTCCTTGGCCAGCCGATATTAACGAGCAAGCGAGAAGTGCCCGCGCTTACAACCCAACAATTGGCCGAGCGGTAGCCAACATTCACAAATGGTCACGGTTGTTATTTTATCCACAATTCGCCGAGTGCTAGCCAACGGTTGGCGTTACCCGCTGGCAGATGGACGTAGGGAAAACTTGGGGAGCAGGACTCTCCTTGAGTGTGAGAAAAGCTTATAAGTCGGGGCGAATCCAACCAATCGGCTACACGCTGTGTTGGGTCGCTTAGAATGAATATGGCAACCATGCACGGTAATCCTGCCATGTCGGTCTTCCCAGTAGGGTGTGCGAGATGATCTCACGTGACTGCCGAGGGTTTTTCCTTTTCACATTGCCAGAGATCGTGATCCCGAGCTTATGTCCTAATATCGGTAGACCAATATACGTTCCATCCTGCGTAGCGTGGGGTTGAGTTCTTGCAAGCGGTAAAGGGCACGCCACCATAAGGGAAAACGGGAAAACGCGACCTGTTCGCTGGGTCTGTATTCCTTGACCAGTTCCAGCTTCGGCTCAAGCTGCTTGATATCCTTCGGATCGTCGAGACCCCATTTGTAGGTTGCACCCGTGCCTCCAACATTCGAGCCTGCTCGTTTCACAATAAACGAATTGCAGATATCGAAGATCATCTGACCAGTGGGAAAGTGAGCGACCACTGCATTGAGCAGCGCTTTGACTTCGGTTTCGCTCAGATAGTGCAGAACTCCCTCGGCGATCAGTAGACCGGGACGGTCTCGCGGAACATCATCCAGCCAGTGCAAATCCGACAACGGCGCGCCGATCAGGTGATAGGCAGCATCCCGTTCGGGGAACAGTTGGCGGCGCAGTTCGATCACATCAGGATAATCTACGTCAAACCACTCGACACTGGCAGGCGGATTGACGCGGAAAACGCGGCTGTCCATACCGCAACCCACTTGGAGGACAACCGTGTCCGGGTGATCAACTAGAAAGCGATTCGTGAGCATATCAAAGGTCGCAGCACGCGTGGCGATGATGGTGGGTCCAATATCTTTCCACACACTCCATGAAGCTACTCCCGTTAATTGCTTGCTCAGGTCATAATCGATATGCCGCATAGCTTCTTCAGCCCAGGGATCCTGCAAGATAGGATTCTTCCACTGGCTCTGAATCGCTCGACCGCTCAAGGTCATGAGCATCGTTTCTTTCTCTTTTGTGAACTGGATCTTATTTGTTTTCATTGATCACTCCTTAGCATGTCGTTCGCTTCGAATCCTTTGCTGTTGTTGGACGTTTTTTGCGTAAGACACGATTTGCATTTGTGATTATTAAACCGTAAGTTCAAGTCTATTTCCGTCAGGGTCAAGGACGACGCTCTCATAATAACCATCACCAGTTCTACGAGGCTCATCCAAAACAGGATACCCAGCTGCACAAAGTTCGGCAGTGATTCTATCCACTTCCTTTTCCGAGCCAAGCGCAATGGCTAGATGGGTTAGTCCCATGCATTGCACCCCTGCATCGTGGCAAATAGGGCTAAATGCGGTTGTTTTCATTACTTCAACACGTGTGCCAGACGTAAAGGTGAGAAAACGAGACGCAAAACCTTTTGAAGGATTTGTATATAGTGGGCCGATGCTGGCGGCGAAGAAGCGAGCATAAAACTGGCAGGTTCTGTCGATATCTTCAACCCATAGGGCTATATGTTCAATGTGAGGCATATGATTCCTAAAAACTGTGTGGGGCAAAATAGACTTCCATGTAGATCATTTCTTTATTGCGGCCTCAATCTCTTTTCGTTTTGTATGCTGGCAACAAACCGCCTAACGGTTTGCGTTAGCGGTAGGGCAGGCAAGACTCCTTTACAGACCAAAACCATCGCTGGCAAAGCCCCTGTGTACCCTCAGGGCGAAGCCCCGCTGGCTGGGCGTTTTGTTGGGCAGCACTCACAACACAAGTTGTGTATTCTGTTATCATGTTACTTATTGCGCTTCTAGCTCCCAGACCAAGATGCCAGTGACCATCGTGCCAGCCGCAGGGATTAGTTGAGTTTTGACGGTCAAGTGATTACCAGAGAACTCTAAAGAATCTTTTCTGGTCTTCACCTACCCAATTCGGAAAGTGACTACCTTGAATATGGTGAATGGACAGTTCCTTTTTTTCATTGAAATCGAACTTGCCAACATATGCCAAGTATCCATCAAGTTACATACACCGCAGCGATAATGCTGACCGGAAGGAGTGAACCCTGCTTTGTATTGCTTTTGGATAGCTTCGCATCCTGGGCACTTCATTCACCTATTTTATTATGTTTTTGAGATTAGACACCTCCTTATAATCAAGAAATTTTGGCAAAAACGTGCCACCCAATTATTATTTATTCTACCGAATCCAAATATACTGCATTTTTACCGTATAATTGACAAAAAAAGTGTGTTATACTGCAATAATGCTTGTTTACCCGAAACTCTCTACTGAAAATAAATCTTATATTGATTGTATATTCAGACTCGTAAAGTCAAGCTGTTTTTATGCCTGATCAATCCCCTCCAAAGCCCCAAAAACTTCTCGATCAGCTTCGTGATGTGATCCGACTCAAGCATTATTCCTACAGCACCGAGAAAACCTATGTTCATTGGGCAAAGCGTTACATTCTCTTTCATCACAAACGTCACCCAGCTGAAATGGGCGCCGCTGAGATCGAAGCCTTCCTCACCTATCTAGCGAAAGATAAGCACGTGTCCGCCTCGACCCAGAACCAGGCGCTCAATGCCCTGCTATTTCTATACCGCAATGTGCTACAAATGAATCTCTCCGTTCCGCTCCACGCACTGCGTGCCAAGCGATCAGAACGCCTGCCAACGATCTTGTCAAAAGATGAGGTCATGCGAGTGCTCTCAGGGATGCAGGGGCTGCATCAGTTAATGGCGAAGTTGCTTTACGGCTGCGGGTTACGCTTGACGGAATGTATGCGCCTGCGGGTGAAAGATATCGATTTCGAGCAATCTCAGATCATCATTCGGGATGGAAAGGGCGAAAAAGACCGCGCGACCATACTTCCTGTTAGTCTGGTTCAACCCCTCAAGGATCAGATTGCTTATGTGAAAAAACTTCATGAACAAGATTTACGCCAGGGATACGGTTCGGTTGAACTCCCCTATGCACTTGCCCGCAAATATCCCAACGCAGAGAAAGAATTGGATTGGAAATACCTTTTTCCATCCGAACGTTTATCCACCGATCCACGCAGTGGGGTTATTCGTCGTCACCATTTAGATCCCAGCGGGTTACAGCGCGCCGTCAGGATAGCAGTGAAGCTGGCAGGAATTGACAAGCCTGTCAGCCCGCACACTTTTCGGCATTGTTTTGCCACGCATCTGCTAGAAAACGGCTATGACATTCGCACCGTGCAGGAATTGTTGGGTCACAAAGATGTCAAAACTACCAAGGTCTACACCCACGTTTTGAACAAAGGACCAAAGGCAGTACGCAGTCCGCTGGACGGGGGATGACAACAATTGCAACTTGAAAAGGAGACTATGAAACAAGAAGACACTCTATACCACGTACAACTGCGCGCCGGAGATGTAGGTCGCTATGTCTTGTTGCCCGGCGACCCCGGACGAGTTGAGCGTATCGCCCGCTATTTGGATCATCCCCGTTTTGTCGCCAGCAACCGGGAATACTGCACCTGGACAGGCTCTTTGCTCGGCGAGAAAGTGTCGGTGACCTCTACAGGTATCGGCTGCCCCTCCACCGCGATCGCGGTGGAAGAACTGATGATGATCGGCGCAGATACCTTCATCCGTGTCGGCACCGCAGGCGGCATTCAGCCGGAAAACAAAACCGGCGATGTTGCCATTATTACCGGCGCCATACGCGACGAGGGTACCACCTCACAATATCTGCCTATTGAGTTCCCGGCGGTGGCTGATCTGGACGTTACACTAGCACTGCGTGAAGCCGCTCAAAGGCTCGGCTTGCGATACCACCTGGGCATTGCCCATTCCAAAGACTCGTTCTATGCCGAAGTTGAACCGCACCGTATGCCGATCGCCGCGCGCTTGCTGGAACGCTGGGAAGCGTGGAAAGGCGGTGGCGCCGTCGCTTCGGAAATGGAAGCTGCTGTCATTTTCATCCTTGCCAGCATCCATCGCAAACGGGCTGGCGGTGTCATGTTGATCATCGGCAACCCTGCCGAGCAGATGAACCGGCAAGACTTGGAAGCCTGGAACCAGATGCTCAGTGAAGACCGCCAGATTCTCGTTGCAATTGAGGGATTAAAAATCCTCATCCAGCGTGATCGCACAGCCGCTTCATAGGGCTTTATTCCGCTGTCACTCAGCAAGACGCTGTTCTGCCAGCCTGCGCCGGCGCGCATCTATCCATAGCGCTGCCACCGCCAGAAGCGTGGCAACCACTATCGAAAGCGCCCCTGTCCGGTAAGTACGTCCTACCCCCTCAACCAGCGCGGCGGGTGCTGCGGTCGTTACATCCACACCGGCAGATAAACCGGCTGAGTTCAGAACATGGATGGCAAAAATGGCGCTCATCAAAGGCAGCCCGGAAGTTTGTCCCAACGTACGCGAAAGGGAGAGCAAGCCAGAAGCAATCCCCAATCGCTGGCGCGGGGCAGAACCCATGACAGCGCTGTTATTGGGCGCCTGAAAGAAACCAAACCCAATTCCGACCGGAATAATCCGCAGGACATAGCCCAGCGGCGTCACGTTCTGGTGTAATGTCCCCATTAACAAAAAGCCCGCAATGATAAAAAGCAGCCCGATCAGACTAATGCCGCGCGAGCCGTAGCGGTCAGAAAGCGAGCCAGCCAGCGGTGCCACCACGCCTGCTGCCACTGGTTGTGCCATCATCAACAAGCCAACAAATTGGGGAGAATAGCCCTTAACCAGCTCCAAGAAAAACGGCAGGATCACCACAACCGACATCACCAAGAACACCAGAAAACCCATTAACAGGTTCAGACTGAACAACACATTGCGAAACAAACTCAAATCCACCATTGGCTGTTTTGCCCGGCGTTCTATGGCAATGAAAATAATCAACCCAATCAGCGCCAGCCCGAGCAGCACTCTCGTAAGGGACGAGCCAAACCCATTTTGCTGTCCAAGCGTCATACCCAATGCATAAATTGAAAGCGTCAGAAACATCACCACTGCGCCGGCAATGTCGAAATGCTGTTTCCCTTGATGCGGCACAGAATGCGGCACATAACGGCTGACCATCCATGCCGTCACCATACCCACCGGTACATTGACCAAAAACACCGCCCGCCAGCCCACCAGTCCAATTAATAACCCGCCCAGCGGAGGACCAAAACCAATCCCCAGTGAAACGATACTGCCCATCAATCCAAGCGCTTTACCGCGTTCTTCAGCGGGAAACACTTCCGTAATTTGTGCCATTCCTAACGCCTGCATCATAGTCGCACCAATTCCCTGCAATGCCCGGAAAGCAATCAACTGCCCCACACTGCCAGCCATACCACACGTCAACGAGCCCAGCGTAAAAAGCACCACGCCGGTCAGGTATATTTTTTTCTTATCCAGCATATCACCCAAGCGACCGGCACTCAGGATCAGCGATGTCACCACCAGCGAATAGCTCAAAATGACCCATTGAATAATGGCAAAGGTAGTATCAAATTCAGCTTCAAGGGTTGGCAGGGAGATATTTACAATGCTGGCATCGAGCGTAGCCATAAACACCCCCAATCCCAGCCCGGTGAAAGCCAGCCATTTTTCCGTAGCGGTTAGCGCTTGCCGATGCGTTCTTGCTTCCACGTTATGCCTCATGTACTTTTATCAATTACTCAGCCTTTGCAACATGGTGCAAATTATAGTCCAAATAGCCCTATCGCGGACCTTAACCAAGGACTACACTCTGATAATAGGGGGGGAGACTGTGAAAAACTTGTGTCTTAGAATCTAAAAATTTTCCAATCCTCTTTGTTGGAAATATCTTGCTCTCATCTCTTGACACCCGCTAGGGAAGGGTTAGAATAGAAATGCAGCGATGAGGCTCGCTGGAAACCGACCAAACCGCCTTTGATGGCTGATAGCCTCTGTCTTCAAACCGGAGACAGAGGCTTTTTGATTGAAGTTTGTTTTTTTGCAAAGAATCTTTATTTGAGGAGAATACCTTATGGAATCAACCATTCGTTATGTCCACGCCCGCGAAATTCTCGATTCGCGCGGCAACCCAACCGTCGAAGTCGAAGTTCAACTGGAGAGCGGCGCTTTCGGAAGGGCAGCAGTTCCCTCCGGTGCTTCAACCGGTGTTCACGAAGCACTGGAGCTGCGCGATGGCGATCAAAAGCGTTATAGCGGCAAAGGTGTTCTGAAAGCTGTTGAACATGTCAACAACCAGCTCGCCGATGCTGTACTGGGAATGGATGCTCTTGATCAGACCGCCGTGGATCAAACAATGCTTGATCTGGACGGCACACCCAACAAAAGCAAGTTTGGCGCCAATGCCATTCTGGGAGTCAGTCTGGCAGTAGCGCGAGCGGCTGCCGATGAGGTTGGACTGCCGCTGTACCGTTATCTGGGCGGTGTGACCGCCAGGGTATTGCCGGTGCCGATGTTCAATATTCTCAACGGCGGTGTACATGCCAACTGGCAGGGCACCGATTTGCAGGAATTTATGATTGCGCCAGTGGGCGCTCCAAATTTTCGCGAAGCCCTGCGCTGGGGCAGCGAAGTCTATCACGCGCTGAAGGGCGTGCTGAAAAACGGCGGCTATACCACCGGTGTGGGGGACGAGGGCGGTTTCGCTCCGGCGCTCAAGACCAACGCCGAGGCGGTTGAGCTGATCCTCAAAGCCATTGAGAAAGCCGGCTATCAGCCCGGCGAGCAGGTCGCCATTGCCCTCGACCCGGCTTCAAGCGGTTTCTACGAAAACGGTTTTTACAACCTGCGCACCGAGGGCAGAAAGGTCACCTCGGCTGAGATGGTTGAGATGTATGCCGATTGGGTTAAAAAATACCCGATTGTGGTTCTGGAGGACGGTCTGGCGGAGGACGATTGGGAAGGCTGGAAACTGCTCAACCAAACGCTCGGCAATAAAATCGAGCTGGTCGGCGATGACCTGTTTGTAACCAACGTCCAGCGTGTGAAACGCGGCATCGAGGAAAACGTCGCCAACGCCGTCCTGATTAAATTAAACCAGATCGGCACGCTCACCGAAACCATCGCCACCATTGAGCTGGCGCGCAAGGCAGGCTGGGGCGCAATGGTTTCCCACCGCTCTGGTGAGACCGTGGACAGCTTTATCGCCGATTTCACAGTTGCCATGGGCACAGGTCATCTCAAGACCGGCGCCCCCTGCCGCGGCGAGCGGGTGGAAAAGTACAACCAACTGATGCGTATCGAAGAGGAATTGGGCGAGGTAGCCATTTATGCCGGACGCAAGGCATTTGTGCGCTGAACCCCTGCGGTTGTTCGGGGGCTGGTGAGCCCGCTTCCAGCCCCCACGGAAATGGTCAAGCCCCCAGCTCATACCGTTTGATCTTTATCCGTTTTTGGGTTCAGGATTTTCCCCGTGACTTTCCACAGTATTCTATTCGAACGACCGCAAGACCGCCTTCAGGAAACCCCTGATATGCCGGACTTTTTTGTGGATTTGAATCTGGATCAGGTCATCGAGGCAATCACAGTCACAAAACAGGAATACAACCTGAAACCGTTTTTCCACACGCCCCTGCGCCATCCTGCCGCGATCCGTTACCGGCATCAGGTCATGCAGGACCTCGAGAACCGGGAGCTGTTCGAGGCGGTGGAGACCTTTGCCCGGCAGATGCGCGCCATGCGCGAACATTTGGCACAGTCAGAGAAGCTGTATTATCCCTATCAAAAGAAGCGCTGGTTTTTGGACGCGGTGAATATCTATTGCGATGCCGTCCTCGCTTTGACCGGTTCACTGGAGCAAATCGAATTAAAGTCTCGCGGCTTTCAGTCCTTGCGGGAGTATCTGCGCGGCTATGTTGCATCCGAACGGTTCACCACATTGCGGGCAGAGACCAGACAACTGCTCGCCGATCTCGCCGCCGTGCATTACTGCGTGCAGATTAAGGGCAATGCGGTCAAAGTTCGCCGCTATGAAGGGGAAGCGGATTACAGCACCGAAGTGGAACAGACTTTTAAGAAATTCCAGCAGGGCGAGGTCAAGGATTACCGCGTGCAGTTCCGTGAACGGGTGGATATGAACCATGTCGAGGCAAAGGTGCTGGAGCTGGTTGCCCTGCTCTATCCCGAAACCTTTGCCAATCTGGACGAATTTTGTGCCAAATATGAGACTTACCTAGATGAAACCATTGCCGTTTTTGACCGCGAGGTGCAGTTTTACATCGCCTATCTGGAGTATATGGACATCCTCAAGCGGCGCGGACTGCGGTTCTGCTATCCAAGGGTTTCCAATAACAGCAAGGAAATTTATGTTGAGGATGGATTTGATCTGGCGCTGGCATATCGGCTCATGCGCCAGAACACGGCGGTGGTCTGCAACAGTTTTCATCTGAAAGACAGCGAGCGTATCATTGTCGTTTCCGGTCCCAATCAGGGCGGAAAAACCACTTTCGCCCGCATGTTCGGGCAACTTCATTACCTTGCCAGTTTGGGCGTTCCAGTCGCAGGGAAAAAAGCGCAACTCTTTCTCTTCGACCGGCTGTTCACCCACTTTGAAAAAGAAGAGGACATTGCCAATTTAAGGGGCAAACTGGAAGATGACCTGATCCGCATGCACCAGATATTACAACAGGCAACATCCAGCAGTATCATCATCATGAATGAAATTTTTACCTCCACCACACTGGAGGACGCGGTTTTTCTGAGCCGGAAAATCATGGAGGAAATCATCCGTCTGGATTCACTCTGCGTATGCGTCACATTCATTGATGAGCTGGCATCCATGAGCGAGAAAACGGTCAGCATGGTCAGCACGGTAGTACCGGAGAACCCGGCACAGCGCACCTATAAAATCCTGCGCAAACCCGCTGATGGGCTGGCGTTTGCCCTCTCGATCGCTGAAAAACACCGCCTGACCTATCAACAGTTGCAGGAGCGCATCAAGCCATGAAGGCTTTTTTGATGTACAAAGACCGCGATTTTGACCTGCATCAGAAACTGCCGGTCAACGCTGAAGATTTGACACAGGACCTTGAACTGAACACCCTGTTCAACGCAATGGCGCGGGGCGATAAATTTTTGCTGGAAGTGGCAAAGACGGCGGTGTTGTGCGGTGCAGACCATTCACCGGATGCCATCCTCTACCGGCAGGCGGTGCTCAAAGACTGTCTGAAAAACTCCGCTGTGGTGCGGGAAATCTACGCCATCGCCATCGAGGCATTAGAAAGGGAACGCAAAGTGTTCTGGGGCATCTTTAGCAAATATCCGGATGCCATCCTGCACCGCGCTGTCGAGGTGATGCTGATTTTTGTCGAATTGCTCAAACGGCTGAAAACGCTGGCAGAGAAACACGCTAACGAGTTTGACTCAGAGGGCTTTCGCACCTTCTTTGACATGATTAACCGCGAATTGAACGCCGAATACTTTGCCGTCATTCAGCATCATTTGCGCGAGCTGAAGTTCCGCGATGGGGTTCTCATTAGCGCCCGGCTGGGCAAAGGCAACCGCGGTGAGGATTACGTCCTGCGCAAACATACCGCTCAAAAGCGCAGTTTGGTGGAACGGGTTTTCTCCCGAAAGCCGCGCAGTTTTACCTTTTACATTGCCGAGCGCGATGAGAACGGCTATCGGGCGCTCTCGGAATTGAAGGATAGGGGCATTAATTTAGTTGCCAATGCGCTGGCGCAGTCCACCGAACACATTCTTAGTTTTTTCACCATGCTGCGTACCGAGCTGGCTTTTTACGTTGGCTGTCTAAACCTGCATGAGCAGCTCATTCAAAAGGGCGTTCCAGTTTGTTTCCCTCAGCCGGCGCCTGCCTATGAGCGCCGGCACAGCGGAAAGGAAATCCGTGACGTCTGTCTGGTTTTGACGCTGGAGCAGCCTGTGGTGGGTAACGACCTGAAAGCAGATGGTAAAAATCTGGTCATCATCACTGGTGCTAATCAGGGCGGCAAGTCCACCTTCCTGCGCGGCATTGGGCTGGCACAGTTGATGATGCAGTGCGGGATGTTTGTCACAGCTGAAGCGTTCTCATCCAATCTGTGTGATGGTTTCTTTACCCACTTCAAACGTGAAGAGGATGTTACCATGAAGAGCGGCAAACTGGATGAGGAATTAAGCCGCATGAGCAATATTATTGACCAGCTGACACCTAACGCCATGCTGCTGTTCAACGAATCCTTTGCTGCAACCAACGAGCGCGAAGGCTCCGAGATCGCCCGTCAGATCATCAGCGCCCTGCTGGAAAAACGCATCAAAGTGTTCTATGTTACCCACCTGTACGATTTTGCCAGCCGCTTTTACCGCCTAGGACGGGAAGATGTCGTTTCACTACGCGCTGAACGGGGAGTAAACGGCGAACGAACTTTCAAACTGGTAGAAGGTGAACCTTTGCCCACCAGCTTTGGCAAAGATTTGTATGCCAGTGTGTTCGAGAACACAAATTTATTTCTCTCTAGCTGCACCGATGAATAGCTACTCATAATTTTGCTCGCCCCGCACAGCAAATTTTACGAGAATCAGATCTCAACATCCAGTATTAGCCCTTGCGTAAGGCTAGCTGATACCACCTACTCCCCCATAATCTGTACCACAATCTGCCGGTGGCGGGGGCGGATATCAAAATCTACATAGATGATCTGCTGCCAGTCACCCAACGTCAGATGCCCTGAAACAAACGGTATGGTCAAATCGGCTTTCAGCAACGCCGCCCGCACATGGCTGTGCCCGTTGCCATCGCCCCAGCGCGCATTGTGTTGATACGGGCGGTTAGGCGACACAATTTCGTCAAACAGGCGGCATAAATCGCTCAAAACGCCCGGCTCGTACTCAATCGTGGTCAGCGCGCTGGTTGAAGAAGGACAGAAAAGGGTTACGATGCCGTTTTTCAGTCCGCTCTTTGCCACAGCCTGCTCTACCTCGGCAGTGATGTCATGAATATCCGCATTACCGCGCATGGATAACTTGAGATAGGTTGTCTGTACCATGGCTACACCACCTTTCCCCATACACCTGTCCATTCCGGCAACCGCGCCCAGCCATGCCGGCGTATCGCAGCCGCCAGTTCGCTGCCAAAGAAAAACTCTGTATAAGCAACTGCCTCTTCCACATTGGAAAACTGGTAATCCGTCTGGATTACTTCGCGGCTGAACCCCCAATACTCTTCAATCCATTGATAATATTCCGCCAGTTCTTTGGTAGGCGGCGCCGGTATCAGGTTGCCAGTGGTCATAGTTTCGAGGATAATCATCGCGCCGCCCGAAGCAACAGCGCGGTGCATTTCTTCCAACACGTACCCAGTTTGCTGCTTCCAATCCGCAGCAAACCAGCCGCGCAAATGACCAATCGCCCAACCGGCAATCACCACCTCCGCCCAACGGTCAGGCACAGGCAGCCACCGCATATCCGCCTGCACTAAATCCCAATTCCCCCCTACCCTGTCACGCTGAGCCTTCTGTTCCCGCAGCATCGCCCGGCTGAGGTCAAGCGCAAGCACCTGCGCAGCGCGCCCAGCGACCAATAGCGGGACGCGCCCGCTGCCGCTGCCAAGATCGAGCACCTTTTTACCAGCAAGCGGCGCAATCCGCTCCAGCGCAGGCAGCAAGTTGCCGTCCACATCCTCAACCGCTATCATACGATGGTACTCAGCTGCCCGGGTGGCATAAATTTCTTCAAAGTGATCAGTCATTTTTTCTCCGCTACTACCAGATAAAAATCCTGCTCATCGGCAAGTTCCACCACCCGCCAGCCGCGCGCCTTTAGATTCTCCGCCAGTTCAGCCGCCGGAGGCAACTGATCTTTACGCAAAACAGCTTCGGCATGACCGGCGTGAATGGCATTGACCTGTTCACGCCCAATCACGTGACTGATGACCAGCCGGCAATCCGGTGTCAAAACCCGCCAGAAGGCATCCAGCGCCAGATCGAAATCGGACAGATGAGGAAACACTCCGTGACAAAAAACGGCTTGAATACTCTCTGCTGCCAGCGGCAGGGCTAACGCTTCCGCCTGCAAAGGCGAGAGCGCCGCATGTGTAATGTTTCCGCGCAAACGCTGAAGCATGTGCCACGAAAAATCCAGCGCAATCACCCGTGCCGGATGATGCTCCAGCAAGACCTGGGTCAGATGCCCGGTACCACATCCCACATCCAGCACACGATCGCCAACGCGTACATGCCCCGATGCGGCAATTCGCTCCAGTTTTCCCCTCATATCCGGCGGTATCGGCAGCGCACCCCAATTTGCCGCCATGCGGTCAAACACCCTGTGGCGCGGATTGGGAGACGACAGGTAATAATCCTGCAAACGCTTCTGCGCACGCTGACGTAACCCATTAAGAGAATACAGCGCGCCAAACTGCTCTAATGCAAAAGAAGCCGAAACTGCAGCCATACAACCAGCCCTGACGACATCATCATACTGAGCCATACCGGCAATCAACCCGCCGCAGTATGCGTTGCCTGCGCCGGTGACATCCACAATGCGTTGCGGCTTTGCAGGTGGAAGATTTAATCGCAACCCTTCGCACGTTGCCAGCAAACTGCCTCGCTCCCCCATTCGCAATGCCAGCATCTGTACACCCCCCTCCAACATCCTTTCAGCGATTTTTTCAGGATCATCCAGCTGGGTCAACTGCTGACCTTCGCTCAAATTAGGTGAAACACAATTTGCCAACTGCGCCAAACGGCAGAAAAGCTGCCAGTTTTCAGCAATGCAGAAAGTATCCCACGGCTCCCAGAGGATGAAAGGATCAGCAAAACTGCGCAGGAATGCCACCCAAGCCTCTACCTGATCTGGCGAGCAATGTAGATGAATGCCCTTGAGCGAGCGGTACGTTTCAGGAAATTCCCGCGGAGTTGGGATTTGAGCCGCCATTTCCTCAAATGAAGTACGGAAAACCTCGTTGCGCGTCCCATCTAACTCAAAAAGCTGCCAGGCGCGCGGCGTCTTACAGGGGCGCGTCAGCACCCCCTGCAGGTCAAAATGCACCGCCAGGTCATCCCGCAACTGCGGTGGAAAATCCTTTCCTACCGCCGAAACGAGACCAACCCGATCCCACCAGACCCGCATTCCCATCACCGCATGGGTTGCACCGCCTCCCAGAGTCGCCATGCGGCTCTGACCGTCCGGCAGGATGATGTCGTCAATAATGACAGAGCCGATTGAAATCAGCCACTCAAGCGAGTCCATCATACAACACCTGGTAAAAGCGCTCCCGGTCAATGTGAATTCCAACGTCTGCGTTGGCAGGCTGCCGATGATGACCGCTGACATCCGCCACCGTACGCCCGCGCGTCCACTGACCTTGCAGCTCAATACAAACACGCATGGGGCGGGTCTCGACCAGAGCAGGATCAATCACCGCCGCCACGGCGCAGGCATCAAAAATTTGCCCATCTACTCCCAAATGCTCACGAAACCAGTCTATCTCCCGCTGCATCAGTCGGGCAGCAATCTGCGCCTGCGGCGTCCCAAGTGCAAACGTTTTCTTAACCACTTCCTCACTGACCGGCGCCTGCGAGGTAACTTCAAGCCCAATCATCGTGATTGGGATACCAGAAGAAAAGACAACCTGCGCCGCTTCTGGATCCGCCAGCACATTGAACTCTGCTGAAGGGGTGACATTTCCCTCCTGATAAGCCCCTGCCATGGTAACGATGCGCGGGATGCGCTGCACCAGCCGGGGTTCAAGACGCAATGCCAGTGCCATATTAGTCTGCGGACCAACAGGCATATAAATTGTCTCAGTCCCATGCGGGCCAAGATAGTACGCTATTAAGAACTCTACCGCATGTTTTGGTTGAGCGCGCAGCGTGGACGGCGGAACAGGCAGGGTCTCGGATTGATACCGATGGGTCGGAATCGGCGGACCAATCAACGGGCTATGCGCACCAGCATAAACCGGAATATGCGCCAGACCGCCCGCCTGCATCACACGCAGCGTATTGTCCAGCGTTACCGACAATGGCGCATTGCCGTGCGTCACTGTCACAGCCACCAGTTCCAGCGCCGGATGATGGCCCGCGAGTAGAATTGCCACAGCATCATCTCCACCGGTATCCACGTCCAAAATAACCTTTTGCGGCATCGCTAGTTACCCTTGTTTACACTGGCAGTAACAACTCTCTCCATAAAGTCAGCAATGAGTCCTTCATCCCATTCCTCCAGCAATCCCTGACGTGTCCAACCACCGCTGGCTTTAAACGCCGTGCTGACGATGACGCCATCTGCATATTGAGCAAAACGACCAATGTTCTCCGCTGTTGCCCCGCCACCCAACAACAGTGGTACACCCAAACCCGCAGAACGCACCTCTCCCAGCATCTGTAACGACTCGTCCGGCGACAAACCGGTCAATATCAAACCATCAGCACGACCAAAAACTGCCGCCTGACGCGCTTCCTCGACCAGCGGGCGGCGCCCGAGCGGTTCGCCTGTGCGGTCATATACATCTGCCAGAATTTGGATATCCTCCGCCTCAAGCTGCGCCCGGTACTGAATCGCCTCATACGCACAACCCTGTAGGATGCCTTCTGCCTTGACCATTGCGCCAACATAAACTTTCAGCCGTACAAACTGCGCTCCAATCGCCTGTGCAACCGCCAGCGGCTCGCGCGCGCCGTGGCTCATCATGCACACACCCAGCGTCAGATCAGGAAACTCCCGCCGCAGTGCCGCCCCGACCACCGATAACGCCGCTACAGTGTGAGGTTGAATTGAAGGTGCCAATGGCGTGTCTGCGGTATCCTGAATATACAGCGCCCTCACACCGGCACACCAGGCTTTTTTTGCATTGCGTAAAGCATGCGCCACCGCTGCATCAATCGGCTGAGCAGACGGATGGTGCGAACCCGGCAATGGCGGCAGATGGAGCGCGGCAATCACCTCCAGCCTGCCGCGCTCAAATAGGTGTGGAGCGCTCATGGCTTCTTCCAGGAAGTCCAAATCTCACTGGTACGAATGCGGCTGATCCCGCCGCCGCCCTCAGTGCTGCGTCCACCGGTAAAATTCCTGAAAAACGGCTCACCAATCACATCCGCCCGGTGAGCAGCAAACAGCTCACCCGGAACTGCAGCAATCAGGGGTGAAAACATTTCGGCAACACGGGCAATTGGCAGCAAGCCGTCTGCCAGCTCGACCAGTTCAGCAGCATCTTTCGGTGCAACTACCGCCAGACGACGTCCGATAGTCTTTGCCGCCACCGCAGCCTCAAGTGCTCGCGAGTAATCACGATCCGCAGCGGTGATGATAAACGTAGGTGTATCCACTGCGCGGGCAAAGTACTGCAAATGACACCATTCTTCAGTTTCCTGTCCGAGAGCAGGATCACCCGAAGCCTCCAGCACCTTTGCCGCTGAGAACAGCGCCGTGGCAAAATTCGGTCCGCCGCCAACGAAAACAAATTCTGCGGCATCTTTCCAATCCTTCGCCAGCTTCAGTGCGGCATCATCGCAGTCAGCAATCGTCTGCTCCAGCGCATCTGCCAGTCCAAAAATTTGTCTGCGCACCGCGCCGGCATCCGCCGAAGATAACACACCGCGCACTTCGCCCAAACGAACCGCCATTAAAAGAAGCGCAACCTGATTGGCAAAATACGAGCGAACGCCGGGGATATGTTGATCAGGCGGGTCCTGGAAAGGCGGCGTCGGCACCAAAAGAGTATGCTGAGCGACGGTGGTTACCCGGCTACCGGGTGTGGCAGTCAGCGCCAGCGTGGTGGCTCCAGTTTCATTTGCCATCGTCAACGCCTCCGCCGTGCGTGCCACTTCCCCCGAAACCGAAATACCGATCACCAGATTCGTCTTTGGGCCGGTTTGCGGGATAAAACCGGCTGCATAGCGGGCAAACTGCTGAGCTGTCATCGGTTCGGTTGGGATACCGGCAAGCGCTTCAAACGCCAGTTCGCTGCCTAAAGAAGCATGATGCGAATCACCACACCCGGTAACAAACAAACGCTTTACCGAAAGGCACAGTTCATGATTGAGTGTGCTGCGTACCGCTTCATCTAATGGATCAAAAATCTCTCTCAATTGAGCGGGTAAACTACGCACCTGATTAATCATGCCGTTCATAAAAAACCTCCTCAATAAATAAATTTTCGACATTATCCCGAAGCGCAGCCAACCGTTTTTGGGCTTCTGCGCGTATTTCATCCGTTACTACTGGAACACTAACCTGCTCAACCGCAAACGAAGCCGCCACACAGCCGTATAAGCCAGCAGTGCGCAGATCGCCGCTCTCCACCCAGCCAACTAGAAAACCACCGCAGAACGCATTCCCAGCGCCGACGGGGTCAATCACCTGAACTGGAACAGCCGGTATATGATATGCCACACGCTCTCCGCGCCGTGCAACCAACGCACCCTGTGCGCCCATACGCAGCGCCGCAACCTCCACCCCGTTTGCAAGCAAGCCTTTTAGCAATGCCAGCGGTTCGTCTCGCCCAAGCAGTGAAGTTGCCTCTTCAATATTGGGCGAGAAGATGAGTGCTGCTTCCAGTAGTTCTCTTAATTCTCTGGGATCCGGCAAACGTTCAGCAGGCTTAAACGGCTCAATGCTGACCACCCCGCCCAGTTGACGCAGCTCTGCAATGAAACCCAAGTCGGCTTCCAGTGGGTGCACTCCCAGATGGAAGCCTCGCGCCTGACGATAGGTTTGTGGCAGGTAATCCAGCTTGCGGGTTAACTGAGCACCAATCGCCACACTTGATACTCGCCAGACCTGTGTGCGCCGCCCATTCTCCTCTAATACCTGCCAGGCGCGCGGGGTTGGAAAATTTGTCAGACGTACACCAGTAGTATCTATCCCGCTGGTGCACAGCCAATCCATTGCCACCAAGGGAAGGTCTGCGCCAACACCCGCCACCAGTCCGACTGACTCCGACCATAATCGCATCCCAAACGCCGTCTGCACGCCACCGCCGCCAAGTACGCCCATGCGCGTCTGACCGTCCGGAAAAACAATATCATCTAGAATGATGCCAAACGTCACATAATCAACTGACATCAAACTTCCTCCCCCTGCTGTGTCAGGAAACGCTCTACTACGACGCGGTCGGGCAAGCCGCCACGAGCGCCCAGCGCCTGAACAGAAAGCGCAGCCGCCGCGCTGGCAAAGCGCAAACAACGCCGCAATTCCCAATTTTCTAACCAGCCGACCAGAAAAGCAGCATGAAAACAGTCGCCGGCGCCTGTCGTATCTACCACTGGCACTTGAAATGCGGGATGTTGACAAAATTCGTCTCGTGTAGCTGCGACAGCGCCGGACGCTCCCAAGGTGACAACCACCGCATGGATACCGATCTCAAGCAATTTCCGCACACCAGCCTCAAGCGAGTCGCTACCGGTAGCCAATTTCAACCCATCTCGGCTGAAAAAAGCCACGTCACTGTTGCGCAGTGCAGCATCAAGATCAGCCCCTTTGACCGGGCAGCTTCCTTCTACATCCACAATCACCTGCCCGCCGCCCGAATGCACCGCTCGGCTGAAACGTTCAAACCAATTCGGCGCGCGCGGCAAGGTATACCCCAGACGCGAGAGTGACAAAGCCTTCAATATATCCGCTGTCAAAGGCGGTTCGGAAAAGTTAGAAACAATCAGTATCGTGCGCTCACCGCCCGGCGTAAGCAGGATAACCGTGAAATCGCTGTTTGTTCCCTGTACACTAACCGCGTACCGGCTATCTACACCAAAGCGGGCAAAATCCTCCAACACCAGCCGCCCGAAATCGTCATCACCCAGATAACCGCTCCAGCCGACTTGAAGCCCAAGCCGCGTTGCTGCGCAGGCTGTGTTTGCCACCAGCCCGCCGGGCAAACACCCGGCAAAAGCTGTTTCCAGTTTTTCATCCAGCAATGGCAGGCGCGGCACACGCAGCATCAGGTCAACCGCCGAACCGCCCAGACAGAAGAGATCGTAAGTCATCGCAGTGTTTTGTAGAGTGTCTCCTTCCAGAGCGGGATGTCAATCTCCCAGCATACCTCGATATTGGGCGGCTTATTCAATACACCAAGCTGATCTACTACCGTCATACCGCGTGTCAATTCACTGGCAGTTTCCACATCCACATAGTGTTTGCTTTTGCGCGTGCATACTGCCGGGTCCAATGCAATAGCCATGGTCACCGGATCTGGCAATGGCAGGAAAGGATCATGCAGCCATTCCTGATTGGTAATAATCGCCTGACGATTACAGTCAATGGCAAAATCCGCATATACCGTGCCGAACGAACGTACGTATTCAATATCCTCCTTGTCAAGGTTTGCCTTGCCACGGCAAAGTTCCCAACCCACCATTGTCACAGGCAGTCCGGAATGAAACACCATGCGCGCCGCTTCAGGATCTACCCAGATATTGTATTCTGCCGCCGGCGTGATATTACCCACCGTGCAGGCTGCTCCTCCCATGGTGTAACATTGTGGAATCTTCTCTGCCAGATCGGGCGCTAATTGCAAAGCCGCGGCAATATTAGTGAGAGGTCCAAGTGTGACTAAAGTAATTTCACCTGGGTGTGCCCGAACAACTTCAATCAACGCCTCAACGGCATGTTGCTTTGCCGGCGGGCGCTTAGGCTGGGGATAATTCATTCCACCCATCCCATCGGGACCATGAAAGAAAAACGCGTAATGCGGCTCGCGCAAATAAGGACGTGCCATGCCCTCGTAAACGGGGGTTTCTTTACCGCACAACTCGACCGTATAACGTGCATTGACACTGCACATCTCTAAAGGTACGTTGCCAACCACCACTGAGATACCCTCAACATGAACATCGGGCCAACGCAGTGCCATCAAAATTGCCACAGCATCATCTGAAGCTGTATCGGTATCAATCCAGAAACGACGCATTCTTCACTCCTTTCCACTGACGAGGCAACGGGATGCCAGCACCACGGGTGAATCTTACTTACCTCGTCAATCGTTCTTCGATCAGTGCCAAAACACCCGGTGCGTCCACCTCCACGCAAACAGAGACCGGAGGACGTTGACCAAGCTGCCGGCGCCGGTCGGCAATTGTTTGACCAAAACCATACCCACTGGTCTCGACATACACTGGCACCTCTTCCACCTTAAACAATTCGGGATCAAGCACGTATGCCAGCGCAGAAGGGTCGTGTGTATGAATATCGCCGCCCATGCCATACGCCTGATCATGATACCTCTGATAGCACGGCAAAATTGAGCGCAACAGATGCCCCGCCGGATTATTCGCTGCTTTGATTTTGTCCAGATACTGTCGGGTTTGAATCACCTTGAGCGTCACATCCAGCCCAACCATTACCAGCGGCAAACCTGCACTGAAAACAATTTCGGCAGCGTGCGGGTCGTGAAAGATATTCGCTTCCGCTACTGGGGAAATATTTCCGCCTGCGCCGATAGAACCGCCCATGATCACCACCTGTTCGACCAGTTCAACAATGCGCGGTTCAAGGCGCAGTGCCAGCGCTACGTTCGTCAGAGGGCCCACTGCCAGCAGTGTCACCTGACGGGGATTATCCAGCACCTTTTGGGCAATAAATTGTGCCGCTGAAATGTCCAGCCATTTCCCTTTTGGCAATGGAGGATTGGTATTTCCCATTCCATCCTCACCATGAACCATCGTCCCCAGCATTTGCGCTTCAACTACCAGTCCGCGGTCGCTGCCGCGCGCCACCGGAATATTGTCATTGCCTTCCAGTTCTACCAGCCGCAATGCATTCTGCGCCGTGGCGTAACCGCTAGCATTCCCAAATATGCTGGTCAAACCGATTACTTCCAGTTCTGGCGAACGTAATGCTGCCAGTATCATCATGGCATCATCCACGCCGGGGTCGGTATCAACGATCACCTTTTTTCGCATCCTGTCACCTCGCTTCAGCTTAAATCTGGCATCACCCGCACCCAAACCTCACGAGAACGCGGACCGTCAAATTCACAAAACAAAATGCTTTGCGAACCGCCTAATAGCAGTCTGCCTTCAGACACCATTAACATTATGCTTGTGCCAATCAGGGTGGATTTGATATGCCCGGCGGCATCGGCAGGCGTGTCAAACGTATGATGAAAATCCACACGGGTCGGCACCAAACGCCGCAGCTCAGAAAGAATGTCTAACGAGGTATTTGGATCAATTGCCGAGTTGACTGTTAAAGCGGCAGTGGTATGTGGAACAAAAAGAAAACAAATTCCTTCCTTGACACCGCTTGCCTGCACCGCAGCATTCACTTGCTTGGTAATATTCACCAACGTTTCATCAGGCGGGGTCTGCAATGTAATCTTTGTAAACAATGAACTCTCCTTTCTATGTCAAAAACGGGACCTGCACATTGAACACCTGCAATAATTCTTGAACTTCCCGCAACGTTGCTACCTGCCGGCCCGAGCCAAGCTTGCGTACTTTTGCCGCCCCAACTGCATTGGCAAAGGCTACAACCTGCTCCGCCTGCCAGCCATGTAAGTAGCCATAGAGAAAGCCGGCAGCAAACGAATCACCGGCAGCTGTCGTATCCCGCACGGTCACCGGATAGCCGGGATGCTCAACTTGCTTGTCTGCAGTGCACAACATACACCCTTTGGCACCGCGCTTAACACATACCAGTTCAGGACCGCGGCGCATAATCTCCTGCACACCTTCCAGACCCTGCAAGCCGCCACTCAGCAAGGGAATCTCTTCCTCCGTCAGTAAGACACCGCTACAATGGGCAAGTACTTCAACCAACCGGGGCTGCTCGATGGCTGCAACATAAGGTCCTGGATCGAAAAAAACCGGACATCCGGCAGAGCGGGCAAATGCCATGCCATCCACCATCGCCTGGCTCAACCGCTCCTCTTGTAGCGTGTACCCCCAGGCAATCATCGCATCCGCCGAGCACAACACTTCCCGCCAGTCCTCTGAAAACACAACCAGAGAACCCTGACCATACTGTCCAAGAAAGACATGTTGACCCTGTTCGTCAACCAAAACCAGAACGGTAGTGGTTGTACCATCTGGCTGACGCAACGCATGATCGGTGTTCACACTCTCAGCCCTCAGCGCCTGCATGGTCAAATTTCCAAACTCATCTGCGCCCACTACTCCTAACGCTTGCATATTCATCCCAAGCCGGGCGCCGGCAATAAGGAAATTTCCTGCCCCGCCCGGTTCAATTTGTATACTCCGCACAATCTGGTGTTGCCCGGCGACAACTGGCAGACGCTGGATCGTTACCACCATGTCCGCCACCAGGTCGCCAAAGGAAACCACACAAGGCTGCTTTTCCGTCATGGATTGCCTTAACACCTCCAACTTTCAAAGCGATTCAAGAAGTTTCAATGCCACAACCCGAAGATCAGCGTCCAGCGTCCTGTTTCCTAAATCGCTCAAATAAGCCAGCACTGCCTCCCGCCCTGGCATACTCATCCCGGCTCCCCAAGTCGTGGCAGCCAGCGCCCCAAGCGCTCCTGCTAGACCGGCACATAGAAAGGCATCCCAACCTCTCAACCAGCCATAGATCAAACCGGCGCAAAACGCATCGCCAGCACCTGTGCTGTCTACTGCCCGTACCGGAAAAGCAGGCAAACGGACAGAATACTTTTGATCTGCCACCAGACAACCCTCTCGCCCCAGCTTTAAGCCTGCCATACGAACGCCACGCTCCAGCAAGCAGGCAACAATAGCTTGTGGCTCACTCAGCCCAAATGCAAAATTTGCCTCCTCGACCCCTAAAACGCACAACGAGAGATGAGGCAACAGCCAACGCACTTCTTCAGCACAATGACGCGCTGGTTCGCTCATCAAGTCCAGGCTGATCGGGATGCTGCGCTCTTCTGCCAGTGACACCGCCCGCCAAAGCGCCTCTCGCTGGGGAGCATCCAGCAGGGCATATGCCGAAAGCTGTAGTAAAACCGCATCGTCAAATAACTCCGCGGGAATCGTCTCGGCTCGCAACAAACCATTTGCACCGCGGCAGGAAAACATCGTGCGCTCGCCGTCCGGTGTTATAGCGATAAAGGCAATGCCGGTTGCGACTTGCGGGTTGCGCTGAACTCCTATTAGATTGATGCCCATTGCCTCCAGATCCGGCAAAATTGCTTGTGCCCAGATATCCTGTCCAATACAGGCAATCAAAGCGGCAGACACTCCAAAGCGCCTCAAGGTGATCGCTGTGTTACAGATACCGCCCCCAATGGACGTGACCAGGCGGCTGGCAAGACCATCCCCGCCTGGTTTGGGCAGATCACCCATTAACTGTAAAATCGCATCCAGGTTGATGTCTCCCAGCAAAACAACACGCCCGCTCATGCCAACCCCAACTCCCTGGCAGCCCGGCGCGCGGCTTTCACAAATTCAGCTACCCGGCGCAGGTCTTTAGCAACAGGATCACCGGGTAGATTGGTAGCCGTATTCGAATCAACCCCCCAAGGGCGGACTACAGCGATCGCTTCCGCTACATTCTCCGGGCTTAAGCCGCCTGCCAGAATAACCGGTACCGGCACAGCATCCACAATCCGGCGGCTGATGCGCCAGTCATGTGCCTGCCCCGTGGCACCCACGCCCGGTAAGCCGCTGACCTTTGTGTCTAAAAGCAACAGATCGCAAACCTCTGCAAAACGTAATGAAATCTCAATACTCTCTTCACCGATCACTGGAATGGCTTTCATCAATCCAATGTCTTCTGGCAAGCGGCGGCGCAATTCAGCCATTGCTTCCAACCCAACTGCTTCCAGGTCGCTGGAGACATGGACGATGTCCGGCTGAACAGCCTCAGCCATGCGCAAAATCTCTTCGACATCCGAGGACATAGTCAACGCCACCAAACGCGCCTGTGGCGGGAGGGCTTCGCTAATCTGCCGCGCTTCAACAAAATCCAATTCGCCGTACACCTCGCCATAGCGGCCAGCAACCACGCCAATATGATCAACACCTGCTTCAACGGCAGCAAGTGCATCTTTCAGATGGGTAAAAGCATAAACTTGAACAATCATGCCGGATAAAACGCTATTCTCCTGCCCGGAACGCGCTGGTTGAGACGCTCCAGGCGTTGGGCAATCTCCTGCTTAACGCGGGCTTTATCTATCGTGAGCAGTTGCCGCTCACGCATCAATACCTTGCCAGCACAGATGACTGTATCTACATCTGATGCACGAGAAGAATAAACCAGATTCGCCGCCGGGCTATAACGCGGAAAGACATGGACGCCATCCTGGCGCAAGAGAGCAATATCCGCCAGTTTGCCGGTCTGCAAATCGCCAACCCGATCTCCCATTCGCAGCACCTGCCAGCCACCATGAAACGCAATCTCAAGCACTTCATCTACCGGCATTACCGTCGGGTCTTGTGCCAGATGCTTCTGCGTTAACGCCAGTAAACGTGCCTGTTCATACAGGTCAAGCGTATTATTGCTAGCTGCCCCATCACTGGCAAGTCCAATCGGTATACCGGCAGCGCGCAGTTTGTTCAGTGGGGCGGTTCCCATGCCAGCCTTCATATAAGTTTTGGGAGCTTGCGCAATACCGGTCGGTGCATCTGCGAGAATCTGAATGTCTTCATCGGTCGGAAAGAGACAATGCGCCAGTATTGTGGGAACGTCCAGCACACCAGTATCTTTCAACATCCGCACCGGCGTTACACCGTATTCTCTCAAACTGAGCTGTACCTGCTCCAGTGTCTCGGAAACGTGAATGTGGATTCCAACACCCAACTCGCGGGCTTTTTTCGCCGAAAGACGCAGAAAATCCGGACCGGTGGTATAGGGTGCATGGGGACCCAACCAGGTGACAATCCGACCGCCTGCTACCCCCTGCCAGCGGCGGACAAAATCCACCGTCGCATTCAGTTTTTCCTCTCCTTCATGCCCAAACACTGCCCAGACCAGATTGGCGCGCATGCCCGAATCGCGCACTGCCTCGGCAACCTGGTCCATAAAAAAGTAATGATCTGCAACTGCCGTGATTCCGCTCTCAATCATCTCGGCAATACCCAGTAATGCCCCCCAATAGACATCTTCCGGGGTCAGATTCGACTCAAGCGGGAAAATATAATCATTGAACCAGGAAGCCAAGGTGACATCTTCTACCAACCCGCGAAACAACACCATCGGCACATGGGCATGGGTATTCGCTAGCCCGGGCACCGCCAGCAATCCCTTCGCGGGTAAAACCTCTTTCGCATTGGCAGGGTTAATGGAGCCTGCAGAGGTAATTTGATTAATGATGCCATCACGAATGGCTATATCCTGATTAAGCTCTATGGTCGTCTGTCCCCTATCCAGACGTAAAATATCACATCCCTGTATCAGCAGGTCAATCATCCCCGCCTCCGCACCAGGTCAAATAATCCCTGTGCCACCATATCAAAATCCAACGCCGGATTGGCCGCCTTGAGTTGCTGGACAATGAATGGTTCAAAGGCTTCGATGCCTTTCCATGCGCCAGCAATTGCACAAGCCATTGCCCCAACTGTATCCGCATCGCCCGACAAACCTGCCGCGTAAATGGCAGTCTGTTTGGGATCACCTTCTGCCATTACCAGAACACCAAAAGCGCACGGCACAGCCTCTGTAATTGCCAGCCCCGCGCCAATGACATCATACATCTCTTGCAAACGCTCGCGTTCCGAACGATTGGAACGGGCGATCTCAACAGCAATCCCAATCCGTTTTGCAATGGATGCGCCCATCCAGGGTGTGCCATACGTCAGCCCCATTTCAGCAGCCCTCTGTCCGGCTGCAATAATTGCTTCTAACTCTGCATCCGGTGGCATAGCTGACGCCACAGCGCCCGCAACTGCCGCCGCACCGGATACCGCTACATCTGTATTGTGAGTCGGCACACAAGATAGATAAGCATCTTTTACAGCACCATCCACATCACCTGGATGAACCAAACCAACCACCGAAACCCGCATGGATGCGCCATTGGTATCCCCAAAGCGGCCGGTTTGATATAAGTCAACGCCGCGCTTGATCGCCTGCACAGCCCTGCGGGTGGATGGTCCAACATACATGGAAGCATCCCCACCAATCCGGTCATACCAATTGCAAATTGCCCGCGCGACACCTTCCACTGTCACACCATTATCTGCAATTATTGATTCTGCTAAAGCCATCGCCTGCTCGGTATCATCTGTGACTTGTCCAGCGCGTAAGCCACGATGAACTGGATGGATTTCAGGCGCATCCAAAAACTGCGTAATCCAGCCACCAAAATGCTGCCAGGTTTCTGCCGGGCGCAGCAGAGCCGGCATTGCCCAAGCATCTCCCAATGCCTGACCATATAAACCGCCTTGAATTTTCTTTAACAAACTCTGATCTTGCATGACCAATATACTCCTATCAGATTAGCTGCCGGAATCACAGGACAGGAATTGGTCACCCCGGTCAGCCAACCGCCTGGCCGGGGTGACTTGTCTAATCATCAAAAATGCCTTTGCCTAGCCAGCCTCATGGGGATGAACACCCCGGGCCTGTAATTCCGCCAGATGTCGCTCCTGGAATTTGCGGGCGCGCTCTAGATAAATAGCGCGCTTACGCAACGCATAAACTACTAAAGCAACGATGGTAGCCACATAGGGGATCATCTGCACCCACATTGAAGGCACCTTCAGCGAGCCAAGCTGATTGGAAAGTGCATCAAAGAAACCAAACAGCACAGCCGCAATGAATGTGCCCCAAGGGGTGCGTCCGCCCAAAAAGACTGCTGCCAGTGCGATAAAACCACGTCCGGCGGTCATTTCCCGCTGGAAAAGTGTCAGGTAAGCCATAGAGAGATTCAACCCGCCCAGTGATGCCAGCGCACCGCTGATGAGAATTGCGTACAGGCGCATCAGGCGCACGTTAATACCCAGCGACTCCGCCGCCACAGGGTTTTCACCCACCGCGCGAAGGTGCACCCCAAATGGCGTGCGATAAAGCATCACTGAGGTGAGCCAGGTTAGAATCACCCCGAGATAGACAAAAATATTATGTCCGCTGGCAATCGTTCCCAATACCGGAATATCATGAATTATCGGAATCGTTACATTCGGCACGGCGCCGCTGGCGAGGGTGGAAGAATTGCCCTTATCACCGGTCAGGACATACAGAAGAAAAATTGTTCCGCCGGTTGCCATGATGTTCAGGGCAATACCAGCCAGGAACAGATCGGTTTGCAGGTATAGGTGAAAATACGCCAGTAAAGCGGCAATCAGTATGCCGGATAAAATCCCAGCCATAACCCCTAAAAACACACTCTTGGTATAGGCAGAAACGACTACTCCGGTAAATGCTGACGTCAGCATGATACCTTCCAGTGCAATATTGGTTGCACCGGCAAGCTCGGAGACCAGACCACCCAACGCAGGAAGGATCAATGGCGTACTGATCCGCAGAACACTGGCTAGGAAAAACGCACTAAAGATACCGCGCAAAACCAGCTCAACCATTTTCACCTCCTTCGAGCGCAGCCGCATTTTGACCGTTTGCACCCCGCCGCGCCGCCACGCGTTGCTGAATGACTGGTAATAGCCCTTCGGCTGTGACCAGCAGGATGATAATCGCCTGAATGACCAGCACCATCTCACGGGACACGTCTGAAGCACGCTCCATAACATCCGCGCCTGCCCTCAAATACCCATAAGCCAGACCAGCCAGCGGGACAAATAGCGGATTGTTGCGCGCCAGTGTTGCCACCACAATCCCTTCAAAACCCATTCCCAGAGAAATGTTCATAATCAATTTGGTATGAATCCCCATCGCCAGATGCGCGCCTGCCAGCCCGCCAAAAATACCGCTGATTGCAAATACCAGAATAATGGTGCGTTTTGTGTTGATCCCACCATAGTTGGCAAACTTGATGTTGGCACCAATCATGCGCAACTCATATCCGAAGGGTGTGCGAAACATCATGTAATATGCAGCAATAAAGGCGGCGATCATGATATATAACATAATCGTCACATTGGTCTGCTGCGAAAAGCGCGTATAAATATCACCCATGAATGGCGGCACAAAGCTGGGGAGAACCCCCGCCTTTGGGAAGAAATCCGAGGCATTATATCCCGCGTTCGGCGGTTTAATGTGAAAGATCAGAAAATAATCGTAAAGCTTCAGCGCAATTGTGTTCAACATCAGCGTGGAGACAATTTCATTCGCGTTCAGATGTGCCTTGAGGTATCCTGGAATCCATCCATAGATAAATCCCACCGTTGCGGCAGCTAAAAGCGCTACCGGAATGCGCAAAATACCCGGTAACGGCACAAACAGAGCAATTGAACCGGATACCAATGCACCTAGCAATAATTGTCCTTCTGCACCGAGGCTGAACTGCTTGGACTTGAACGCCACCGCAACCGCCAATCCCACAAAAATCAATGTGATGGACTCTTCCAACCAATCACCAAAACGGTTGAATTTAGAAAGCGGACCGGTCAGGAAAGCTTTGTAAGCACCGATTGGGTCTTCTGAAACCAGAAGCGTAATAATAAAACCTAAAAGCAGCGCGGCGGTTATCGCTAATAGAATGCGCAGAACCTCACGTACCGCCGGTATTCTCAGAATTTTCATAGATACGCCTCCATTTCTTCTGGTGTTTGGCGCTTTAATCCAAGCATATAAAGCCCCAACTCTTCCTCAGATACCTCCTGAGCATTTGGAAAGACACCAGTGATCTCTCCCTCATACATGACAATTATGCGGTCAGAGAGGCTCATCACTTCCGCAAGGTCTGCGGAAACCAGGAGAACACCCGTCCCAGCCGTGCGCTTACGCACCAGTTGATCGCGGATAAATTCCGTCGCACCCACATCAATGCCACGCGTTGGTTGAGCAGCAATCAGAATGTTTGGGTTAAACGAAAATTCGCGCGCCACAATCACTTTCTGCATGTTGCCTCCAGACAGTGACGCAACAGGAACTAGACCGCTTGGCGTGCGAATATCAAATTCGTCAATCAAAGCATCGCCCAGCTTATTGACCTGCTTGTAATCTATCAGCAAACCCTTGCGAAAAGGTTTGTTGTAATACCTATCCACAATTACATTTTCATTAATAGATGCGGTGAGTGCCAGACCATTGGTCAGGCGATCTTCCGGAATGTGTGCCACACCCGCCAGGCGCACCTCGCGCGGCGTGCGGTTAAGAATGTCCTTGCCATCAATCAGAACGCGCCCCGAAGCCGCCGGACGCAAACCGGTCAGCACCTCCACCAGCTCGGTTTGACCGTTTCCCTCAACACCAGCCACCCCCAGAATCTCGCCAGCATACACATTGAACGACACACCCTTCAGCATCGAGCGTCCAGTTTCGGAGACATACGAAACGTCTTGAACTTCCATAACCTTTCTGCCGCGCTGCACTGGTGGCTTATTGACCTCCAGAAAAACGTCCCGCCCGACCATCATGCGCGCCAGACCCTCGCGCGTGGCTTCTGCCGTAGGTAGTGTACCCATCACCTTGCCATTTCGCATGACGGTCACCCGGTCCGAGATTTCTTTCACTTCACGCAACTTGTGAGTGATGAAAATTACAGTCTTACCTTGTGAAACCAGCTTTCGTATTGCGCGGAAGAGATCCTGCGTCTCCTGAGGAGTCAGCACGGCGGTCGGCTCATCCAGAATCAAAATTTCTGCCCCGCGATAGAGCGTCTTGAGAATCTCTACACGCTGGCGCATGCCGACATTTACCGTCTCCACAATAGCATCCGCCTCAACTTTAAGGCCATATTGATGTGAGAGTTCCTCGGTTACCCGAATTGCCTCTGCCCTGTCAAGCAATCCCCTGCGAGTGGGTTCTTTCCCCAGCACAATATTTTCAGCAATCGTAAAAGACGGCACCAGCATAAAATTCTGATGAACCATCCCAATACCCGCTGCAATGGCATCATCGGGAGAGTGAAAATGCACCGGCTTGCCGTCAATCAGGATTTGACCGGATGTTGGATGTTCAAGCCCATAAAGAACTTTCATCAACGTGGTCTTTCCTGCGCCGTTTTCGCCCACCAGCGCGTGAATCTCGCCACGCTCTACTGAAAAGTTGACCTCATTATTGGCGACAACCCCGTTAGGGTATATCTTGACAATATTTTTCATTTCAACCAAAGCCGCCATGCCACCTCCTGACAAATTTAAGTCGGCAGGGGCAATAGACCGCCCCTGCCGAAGAACTAATTCTGCCTATTTGAAAACAGTATCTACGGTAACTTTGCCTTCCAAGAGGGCTTTCTCCGCCTCATCAATCTTGGCTTTCACATCAGCAGGTGTAATCTGATTGTAGTAATCGTTCTTGGCAAGGCCAACACCACCCTCTTTCACACCCAAGGCTTCCGCCTGCCCGTAAGGCAGCTTTCCTTCGATGTGCAGCTTCAGAGCGCGATACAGGCTGTTGTCCACGTTCTTCATCATAGAGGTGATAATGACCTTTGCCTGTTCAGGATCGGTATCCTTGATAATGGTGTATTGATCGGAATCTACACCAATTGCCCACTTGCCGGCTTCCTGCGCTGCCTGGAAAATGCCGACACCGGTACCGCCAGCTACCTGGAAGACAATGTCAGCGCCTTGCTGGTACATTGCCAGAGCAATCTCTTTGCCTTTTGCCGGGTCATTCCAGCCACCCGCATACTGCACCAGCACTTTATCATCGGGAATGCCATTTTCCCTGGCGCCCTGCTTGTACCCGACAATGAAGTCATTAATGACCGGGATATCCTGTCCGCCAACAGAGCCAATGATTCCAGTCTTAGACATCAAGGCAGCGTATACACCAGCCAGATAGGAACCCTCATTCTGCTTGTAAAGCACTGAATACACATTAGCGCACTTGTTGCCCTCGCAGGTGTCGTAAGGCACGGACACGTCATAAATGATGAACTTCTTGTCAGGATATTTAGGAGCTACCATTGCCAGGAACTCAGACATCTGATAGGTACCGCAAATCAGAATGTCATATTCTTCATTGGCAGCAGCATCTTCCAAAGCCGGCTGCCATTTGGCAGGATCAATGCCGGCTTCGATCGTCTTGACTTCCAGGCCAAACTCTTCCTTGGCTTTAGTTACGCCACGGTTTGCCGAGTCAAAGAACGACTTATCACCCAGGACACCATTGATCAAGTTCACGACCTTGAGCGCCTTCTTCTCCGGTTCAGCCGGTGCAGGGGTTGCAGCCGGTGCGCAGGCAGCTAGTACAACGCTGATGATCACCACCAAGCTAATCAGGTACAACAGTTTCGATTTCATAGGTACTCTCCTCCATAACAGATTGAAATAAGGTATAAGGTTTTCGTTTGAGTGACTTATTTTTTATTATCTCTACAAGCTCACCTCCTTTTTAGCTATCAGACAACGCTTTTTGCAACATTGAAAGAACCACAGCAAAGTCCACGCGTTTGACCAAATGGATATTCGGTGAATGCTGCGGAAACCACTCCAACGCCATCAATCCACGCCCCAAACCGGCAGCAGTTTCAATCATCGCTGGAAGAAAAGCGCTCTCGCTGGCAACATGCCCATCCAGGGCAACAGCCATCGCCAGCGGATCGGGCAACGGCATACCTGGCAAATGAAAAACATTTTCCAGCACACCGCGCACTCGGGTAGTAATCACCCTCAAAAACTCTGCTTTAGGTGTCTGTAAAGCTATCAAAGCGTCATATTCCTGCCAGGGCAATGCTTGAGCAACCGAAGTCTCCCAAGGCAATACCCAGAGGTCGGCAAATCCGGCTTCCAGTACAATTTTAGCCGCTTCGGGGTCAGCAAAGAAATTAAATTCAGCTGTTGGGCTGGCATTTCCCTGCGCATACATCGCTCCCCCCATGAGCACAAGACGCGATATCCGTTGCACAAAATCCGGATCTAGCCGGATCGCCAACGCTAGATTGGTCAGGGGACCCAAGGCTACAAGTGTGAGTGGTTGAGGAAGCTGACGCGAGAGGCGAATCAACGCCAACGCGGCACGTTCGGATTCACTCTTGCGCCGGGTGGGGGGCAAACCAGCACTGGCATCCCCTAATCCATCGCTTCCCATCAACCCACCAATTCCTGGTAAGTTGCCGATCAGCGGCTGTGCGCAGCCCCGGTATACCGGCACGTCTCTCTCGGCTATGTCCAGTGTCAGACACACATTGCGAGTCACGTTCTCAATGGATGTATTGCCAGCCACTGTCGTGATCGCGGCAAGATCAACATCAGAAGATGAGAGCACCATCAATAAAGCTATAGCGTCATCTACGCCACAATCTGTGTCCACGATGAACGTCCGCTTCATTCTTTACGCTCCTCGATAAAAGCCAGCAATTCTTTGCGCTCCGGCATAGAGGGTTGAGCACCATAACGGGTAGTGGAAAGTGCACCAGCCGCCATTGCCCAGGTTAGCGCTTCCATCACTGGTTTCCCTTCGCTCAACGCAGCCGCCAGCGCGCCATTGAAAGCGTCCCCCGCCGCTACGGTATCCACCGCCTGCACCGAATATGCTGGTAGAAAGCGCTCCTGCCTGCCATCGCTCCAAAAGGCTCCTTTGCTTCCCATTTTGATCACTACTTTTGGAACTCCGCGCTCATGCAACATAGATGCAGCCTCAGCTGCTTCTCGCTCTGTTTGTATGGTTTTCTGCATCAGAATTGAAGCTTCACTTTCATTCGGCGTAATCCAATCCACCGAGCGGTAAAGTTCTTCCGGAAGTGGACGAGCCGGCGCCGGATCAAGGATCACTGTAACGCCGCGCCGTTGCGCCAATTTTGCAGCCGCAACAACCATCTCCATTGGTATCTCGAGTTGCAACAGTAAATGACTGGCTGTCTTCAGCACCTCTTCCAGACGATTCAGGTCATCAGAATTAATCGCCCCATTGGCGCCGGGGACAATGATGATGCTGTTTTCAGCCGAATCGTCCACCATGATCACCGCCGTACCGGAAGGATGATCGGGGTCGCGCCATATTCCATCTATATTTACCCGGTTTGCCTGTAAGCTCTCCAGCAAAGCCTTACTAAACACATCCTGGCCAACCCTGCCAACCATAAAGGTAGAAACGCCCAGACGAGCGGCCGCTACCGCCTGATTGGCGCCTTTGCCACCTGGTGCTGTATAAAATGTGTGCCCCGATAGAGTTTCCCCAGGTTTCGGGAAACGCGGTGCCCGCACTACAAGATCCATGTTGATACTCCCAAATACCGCAATCGTCATCCTAATCTACCAGTACTTTCTCAACAAATTGCTCCCTACGATGTGTTCCATACCCGCTCCTGCGCACCGACTGAAATGGAAATTCATAGCGGTCGCCGCGATAAATCAGGCGGGCATATTCTACTGGCATACCACGATCCAGAAACGCAAGACTTTCCACCAAAAGCAATGGTGAGCCGGGATAAACGGTTAACAAGTCAGCCTCATATTGGGAAGCAATAGCCGGCTTCAACACCTGATCGGCGTATGCGATCCGCAGCCCGTGTTTGACTTCTAAAAGGTCATACAGTGAAGCTTGGGAGAGGTCTTCCTTTTCCAAACCGGGACATAAATCACAAGGTACATAAGATAGGTGTAAAGCCATCGGCTCACCGTTCGCCAGACGCAGACGTTCAATCTTATAAACCTGCGTTTGCGCATCTAACTGAAGGCGCTGGGCAATTTTTGGTGGCGGCGTTTCACAAACCAGCGAAAGCACTTTAGAGCCGGCGCTCATGCCGCGGCGGCGCATCTCTTCTGAAAAACTGGTTAGTTGCATTAAGCCATAACGCATCCGGCGCTGGGTAACAAAGGTACCTTTGCCTTTTACCCGATAAGCCAATCCCCGCATAATTAAAGCATTAATCGCCAGGCGAGCAGTGTTGCGGCTTACATTGTACTGACTGGCAATCTCATGTTCAGAGGGCAACCGATCACCCGGCGACAGCTCACTATTGTCAATCATTGATTGAAGCACATCGCTGATTTGACAGTACAATGGTTCCAAACTCTGGCGATTGAGAGAAGCCATGTCAATAAAGTTGTGCCAACAAGTTATATAGGTAGATTATAGACAAGCCTAAAGAACGTGTCAAGCGGTATTTCCCCTGTCGTCTACCCACTTTCGCAGTAGAAAGCGAGAAAGACTAAGCGTCGCCAGACCTTGAGATGCCTTGGGACATACAGCCACTCCAGGGACCATAAGCCCAATTGGACAAAACTCAGCCGATCCCGGGAAGCCAGATAGGCTTGCCAGCGCTTTGGCAGGTGCAAGCCGGTCAGCGCCAGGAGCAAATAGGCAATTTGAAAGCCGAGCAGCAAGCGGG
>DYEC01000004.1 GCA_020725865.1 Anaerolinea sp.
CACGCGGTTCTCGGCGCAGGTGTACGTGCTGAAGAAGGAAGAAGGCGGGCGGCACAAGCCGTTCTTTCCTGGGTATCGGCCGCAGTTTTACATTCGGACGATGGATGTAACGGGGACGATCAAGCTGCCGGAAGGGGTAGAGATGGTAATGCCTGGGGACAACATCAACATGGAAGTAGAGTTGATAGTGCCGGTGGCGTTGGAGCAGGGTTCGAAGTTTGCCATTCGGGAAGGCGGCTTGACGGTTGGAGCTGGTGTGATCACCCAAGTTTATGATTAGTGTAGGAGTACTGGACTATATAAAAATGGTCCGATAGGTGAAATATGGCATCGAAAAAGAAAGATATTCGCCCGGTGATTACGCTTGCTTGCACAGAGTGCAAGGAGCGCAATTACACAACTGAGAAAAACCGACGCAACGATCCTGGGCGCCTGGAATTTAATAAATACTGTCCGCGCTGTCGCAAGCATACTTTGCACCGCGAGACGAAGTAACGATGAGTATCACGGGAGCCCATATTATGGTAAAATTGAATGGGTCTCCCATACAGGCCAGTAGCTCAATTTGGCAGAGCGCCTGTCTCCAAAACAGGAGGTTGTGGGTTCGATTCCTGCCTGGCCTGCTCTCAGGACAACGCCGTCTGTAGGGGCGGCGTTTTATGCGCATGAGAGAATTAAACCTGACCCTCTAGAAGTCAGGATAAGGAGTGAAGTGTGACTGGAAAAAGCGAGAAAAAGCCCAATTTCTTAGTCCGCTGGTGGCGGGAAACCATTGGTGAACTTCGTAAGGTCACCTGGCCCAGCTTGCCGGAAGCGCGCCGTTTGACCTACATTGTTTTGCTGGTCATGGCGATCATGAGCTTTTTGCTGGGATTGCTGGATTTTATCTTTTCCCGCGTAATCACTCTTATTCTGGCGTGATGGTGGGAAAATGGTGGCAGGCAGGTAATGATGGTAATGGATGACAATTTTGACCAGGTTAACGATCAGGAGATGGCAACACCCTCCCTGGAGAATAGGACCTCCGCTGATGTGGAAGGTGGCCTGGGCGCGTCGGACATTCCCGTAAAAGAGGGAGCCTCCATTCCTGCCGAACAACCTGCTGAAGAAACAGGAGAAAAAGTTCCTTCTGTAAAGGCATCTGGCGAAGAAACTGGCGATCAGCGCGCCTGGTACGTCATTCATTGTTATTCCGGCTATGAGAACAAAGTGCGCCATAATCTGGAGCAACGCATTGAGACGATGGGGATGAAAGACAAAATCTTTGATGTGGTCATCCCCACACAGGAAGAAATAGAGGTCAAAGATGGCAAACGCCGCGTGGTAGAGCGCCATGTTTTTCCCGGCTATGTGCTGGTGAATATGATTTTGACAGAAGAATCATGGTATGTGGTGCGCAATACACCGGGTGTGACCGGCTTTGTCGGCATGGGGACAACTCCGACACCTTTGCGTCCGGAAGAAGTGGCTCATATCCTGCGGCGCATGGAAGCCGAAGTGCCTCATATCAAGGTGACATTCAAAGTTGGTGAGCGTGTGCGCATCATTGATGGTCCGTTCAACGATTTTCGCGGCACGGTAGCTGAGATTGATATGGAGCGCACCAAGGTACGTGTAATGGTCAATTTCTTTGGGCGTGAAACACCTGTGGAATTGGATTTTTTGCAAGTTGAAAAGGCGTGAACCGGGTCAGTTTGACCTGTGAGATCGTGGGAGGGTGCTCCCTAAACCACCCGCTAAAACCACTCAGGAGTAGAAAACTGTGGCAAAAAAACTAAAAGCAATCGTCAAATTACAAATTCCGGCTGGAAAAGCTAATCCAGCCCCGCCGATTGGTCCGGCGCTTGCCGGGCATGGCATCAATATTATGGCGTTCTGTAAGGAATATAACGCCCGCACATCTAATCGTGTAGGTGAGATTGTTCCTGCAGAGATCACCATCTATACTGATGGTTCTTTTACCTTTGTCCTCAAGTCACCACCAGCTGCCGAACTGCTTAAGAAAGCTGCTGGAATCGAGAAGGGTTCTGGACAATCCAGTCGTGGCAAAGTTGGCAAGGTAACTCGTGCACAAATCCGTGAGATCGCTGAAATTAAGATGAAAGACCTGAATGCGATTGATCTGGAGGGTGCCGTTCGCCAGATTGAAGGTACTGCCCGGAATATGGGTTTGGAAATAGTAGATTAAGACTGTGGGAGGGCAGGCGAGCGCTGCCCGCTAACACCACAAAGGAGTACAAATGCCGAAACACGGAAAGAAATACGAAGTTGCAAGACAAAAAATTGATCCAAGCAAGAATTATTCCCCTCAAGAAGCTCTTTCGCTGGTCAAGGAAACCAGTTTCACCAACTTTGATGCTACGGTGGAAGTTCACCTGCGGACGGGATTAGACCCACGCCAGGCAGACCAGCAGGTGCGTGATGTGGTTGTCCTGCCGCATGGTCTGGGTAAGACAGTGCGTGTGCTGGTGTTTGCACAGGGAGAAGGCGTACAAAAAGCGGAGGAAGGCGGCGCTGACTACATCGCTGATAGTGATGAATGGATTACCAAAATCCAGAATGGCTGGACCGATTTCGATGTTGCTATTGCTACGCCGGATATGATGGGCAAAGTGGGACGACTCGGACGCATCCTTGGTCCGCGTGGACTGATGCCTAACCCCAAGGCCGGCACGGTGGTTCCGGCGGAAGACCTGCCGCGTGTCATTCGGGAAGCCAAAGCCGGGCGTGTAGAATTTCGTCTGGATAAAACCGCCAACCTGCACGTTCCCATTGGCAAAGTATCTTTTGATACACAAAAACTTTATGAAAATATGGCAACCTTGATGGATGCAATCAAGAAAGCCAAACCAGCCGCCGCAAAGGGTGCGTATATCCGCCGCGTTACAGTAGCATCTACAATGGGTCCTGGCGTTCGAGTAGATGTGAACCTTGCGCAAAACATGGAGGTTGGTGACTGAGGTAACTTAGGCAACCTTGACTTCACCATTGAAAGCCGGTGCCGAAAAGGCTTAATATCCTGCCGAGGTGAGGACTTTCTAGATTGTAATCAGCCGCTTTTGTGGCGGGGTGAAAGTCTTTGCCTGGCAGTTGAAAGGCAAAGACTTTTATTTTTGAAAAGGAAGGAGGTGAACGTTCATTGGCATTCACAAAGAAACAGAAGACTGAAATGCTGGCTCAGTATGAGCAATGGTTGCGCGAGAGCAAAGCTGCCTTCATGCTAGAGTATTCCCGATTAACAGTTGCAGAAGTGAGCGCTCTGCGCGCCAAAGTTCGCGAAGTTGGTGGTCAGGCGCATGTCATCAAAAACACGTTGTTAGAACTTGCACTGGATCGCGCTGGTTTTGAACATAAGGGTCTGGAAGGCACTACATTAATCGGATTCACGGGTGAGGATGTTGCTGCTCTGGCGAAGGTGTTTAATGAAGCAACCAGAACATCAGAGACCCTCAAACTGAAGGGCGGATTCCTTGACCAGCGTTACATTAGTGCAGATGAGGTCAAGATGCTCGCCGAGTTGCCGCCATTGCCGGTGATGCGTGCTCAATTGCTGGGTGTGATTTCTGCCCCAGCGACCAAGCTGGCCCGCACTCTGGCTGAACCTGCCCGCATGGTAGCCGCGGTTATCAAAGCGAAGTCGGAACAAGCTGCTCCTGCCGTTGCTGGCTAGGTATGAAATTTTCTGAAAGACAACAATAAACATACTACAAGAAATCTATTGAGGAGTAATAAGAAATGGCTGATCTACAAAAATTGGTTGAAGAACTGAGCACGTTGAGCGTGCTGGAAGCTGCGGAACTGGTTAAGATGCTTGAGGAAAAGTGGGGCGTTTCTGCTGCTGCCCCCGTAGCAGTTGCGGCTGTTGCAGGGCCTGCCGCCGGCGCTGCTGCTGAACCGGTTGAAGAAAAGACCGAATTCGATGTGGTGCTCAAAGATGCCGGTCCTCGCAAGATTGAAACCATTAAGGTCATTCGTCAGCTTACCAATCTGGGTCTGGTCGAAGCCAAGAATATGGCAGAGACAGCCGGCGCTAAGGTTTTGACTGCAGTCAGCAAGGAAGCGGCCGCGGACGCCAAAGCCAAGCTGGAAGCGGCTGGTGCCGTTGTTGAAGTTGTTTAATCTCTGAGAAAAGACAATGAAAAAATCAGGGTGAATTAAGCCACCCTGATTTTTTGTTTGACTTGCATTTCAGGCTGCGACGCTTTTCACCTGACGGATGACCATGACAACCTTGCCCATAATCCGTAGGCGCGAAGGGTCGTCAATGTATATCGGTTTCATGGTTGGGTTAGCCGGCTCTAGACGTACACGCTTGTTTTTGTCATCACGATAGAAATATTTGAGCGTGGTTTCGTTAGTATCATCCAGCCAGACGGCAACCATTTCACCATTGTGGGCTTCTTCTGCGCGTTTCATGATGACGATGTCGCCGTCGTTAATCATGGCGTCAATCATTGAATCGCCTTCCACCTCTAGCGCAAACAGTTCGCCCGGTTTTTCACGCGCGGGTAGCAGACTGCGGGCAATATCCACGGTGCTTTCAGCGTCAAAGTAACTCAAATCTGAGGGAGGTACCGGGATGGGTTGACCTGCACGAATGCGACCAACCAGTGGCAAAGAAATCAACTCACCGATAGCATTTTGTGCTACCTCAACCATTCTGCTCCCGATCGAGCGCATTGGTTTTAGTATCTGGATACTGCGCGAGGTATTCTGGTCGCGCCTGATATACTCCATGTTTTCAAGTTGTCTCAGATAGTAATCTACCAGCGAGGTGGATTTGACGTTAATGCTCTCGCCGATTTCCCGGATGGAGGGAGAATATCCCTTTGTTTCCTGAAAGCTGGTCAGAAATTGCATGATCTTTCGATGCCGTTCGCCTAATCCAGTAGTTTTTCGAGCCATCATTTTGTGCTCTCCTTTTTGGCGAATATTATTCGTTCATTTGTACTATTACTATAACAGAACATTAGTTCTGTGTCAAGCGGGTTTTTGGGAAAAACTCTATACAACTCTCATACCATACCTTGTATCTTGCTTGTCAATCCCTGATAATATCCTGTCGATGATAAGAGGTATGCCAATGAAAAACTCACGTCTTTTAACGATTTTCATTATAGTTTTTGTGGATTTATTGGGTTTCAGTTTAATCTTACCTTTGTTACCCTACTATGCAGAAGCATATGGAGCGACACCTTTGCTCATTGGCTTACTGGTAGCTTCTTATGCTGCTGCGCAGCTTATTGGCGCGCCTTTGTTGGGCCGCCTTTCAGATCGGTATGGACGTCGGCCGGTATTGCTGTTCTCTGTTGCTGGCACATGGGTGGGCTTTCTACTGCTTGCTTTTGCCGCACCGCTTGGCAACTTACTTGCAACTGTAATTGCTCCTCAATTTACCAGCACATGGATACTTGGGATACTTTTCCTCAGTCGTGTTTTGGACGGATTGACAGGCGGGAATATTACTGTTGCGCAGGCTTACATTGCTGATGTGACTGATGAGAAGAACCGTGCAAAAGGGTTAGGGTTGATTGGTGCAGCCTTTGGTTTGGGGTTTATTGCCGGTCCAGCCATCGGTGGATTTCTCAGTCAGTGGGGGTATCATGTTCCGGCTCTGGCGGCATCTACGATCTCACTCTTAAATTTGATTGCGATCTTTTTCTTTTTGTCGGAGTCTTTAACACACGAACGTCGGCAGGCTGCTCTGTTGCGTAAGCGTCCACCCTTCACTCTGAAAGCACTGGCGCAAGCGCTGAATCGCCCGCTGGTGGGACCTTTGTTGCATGTGCGATTTTTCTATGGAATGGCTTTTGCCATGTTCCAAACTATCTTCTCATTGTATTGTCAGGCGATTGGCTTGAGCTCGCAAACAACCGGTTATCTGCTGGCTTATGTTGGATTGCTCTCAGTGATTGTGCAAGGCGGTTTGATTGGGGTTTTGACACGCCGTTTTCGTGAGAACTGGTTGATTATCAGTGGTTTATGGTTGATGGCTGCTTCACTTGTTGCCTGGGCTTTCACATCCGAACTTTGGCAACTGATTGTTATCATGATTCCAGTCGCGCTTTCTGGGGGAGTGTTGAACACTGTATTGCAAAGTGCGATCAGCAAATCCGTCAAACACGAGGAAGTGGGCGGCGTTTTGGGCATCGCTGCCTCACTTGAATCGGCTACGCGGGTAATTGCCCCTTCGATGGGTAGTTTTCTGTTGCAGGCTTTGGGAATCTGGGCGCCGGGGATCTTTAGTGCCGTGTTGATGGCATGGGCGGTTACCTTTGCTTACCGCCGCATCATTTTGCCGGCTAAACGTCATAAGATATTATCTGAAACATAATAGCGGGGAGGGCGGGATTCGAACCCGCGGTCGAGGTTATAGCCCCGACAACCACTTAGCAGGCGGCCCCATTCGACCACTCTGGCACCTCCCCAGCTCAGCGGAGGAAGTGGGATTCGAACCCACGGTGGGTTGCCCCACACCTGTTTTCAAGACAGGCGCCTTCAACCACTCGGCCATCCCTCCAGAGGGATTCGTTTCCCAACGCAGTCCGATTGTATCATATTTGTGGACACTTCACAAGAAAAATTGAACCTGATGGTCGCTTACTTTCGCTTGCACCCTGCGGATTGTTTTGTGTTATAGTGATGGTAGCGTGGCGGCAAAGCGCCGCAGAAGGGAGGCAGGATGAGTGTGCTGATTGATCTGGCACAGCGCTTTTTGTGCTGGCTGGCAGGTGTGCTTAGTCCTCTGTATCAATGGCTGAATAGTGGCTGGCGTGCAATTGTTGTCCACCTTGGATTGATGGCTTTCACTATTCGTTTAGCTGATGCTTTTTTAAACAAAAGTGATCAGAGCTGGTTTACTTGGCAGATTGTGCTGGGGGTATTTGCCTTGACGCTGATATTTTGGTGGGCGCTGTTGATGCGTAAACGCGTGGTGATTGATCCGTTTGTGGTTTTCAATAACCCTTCTGATACAACACGTAGCGAAGCGCAGGCTAACAATCTCAGTTCATTGCTTGCCATAGAGCTGTTGCGTTTGAGTGAATTGTATCAGGATGTGCAAGGACAGAGTGTCCAGATACTTGGTTCTGCTCTGCCGAGAAACGAAGCGGTTATTAAACCAGCGGCTTATGTGGAGGATGTGCGCGATTTTTTACAGAACGCTATTTCAAGTGATGCTGCTATTGGGCTAGGCGTTTTCAAAGTCCCGGTAGGGGCATTGATGGGAGTGATTGGACGTGTGTTGCAAGGTCCTCATATTACCGGTGTGTTGAGTTATCAGGACAATATGGCGATTCTTACCGCCCGTGCTGGAATCCAGGGGAAGCCTTATGCCTGGCGGGTAGAGCGTAAGGTTCAGGATGGCGTGCCTGTCTGTCTGGACGAAATGGTCGCAGAGCTTGCCTGTCGAATGTTTACCGACCTTAATCTGGGCGGTTCGGTACGCTGGCGAGCCACACGCGCCTTTAACGAGGGACTGCGTGCTTATCGTGACAGTTTATACACCCCGCATGCGCGCCGCGCCCGCCTGAAAGAAGCAGAGGCGCATTTCTTGCGCGCACTGGCTGAAGATGAGCAATTCACAGTGGTATATTACAATCTGGGGCTGGTTTATCATGCTCTGGATCGCGCAGAGTCTGCAGAGCGGTGCTTTCAAGAAGCATTACGCCGGGATCCTTCGCGCTGGGAAATTTATTATGCATTGGCTTATCTGTATTACCTGCGCGCCGGCATGCCGGAGGCTCCCGTTTTGGGAGGTGGGCACCGCCGGGCGCGTACCCGCCTTCGCCCGGCAGGAATGACTTCATCGCAATTGTTTGAAAAGGTGATTGCCCTGTGTAAGCAGGCGAACGTTCTCAAGCCGCGTCTGGCGCGTGCCTGTAACTTGATGGGGGTTGCCTACCGGGGATTGGAAAACCTGGCCCACGCAGTTCACAGCCGTGAGCAAGCAGTGCGTTTTGGGCGTTTTGATGTGTTATGTGAAACCCTACGTGCTGGTCGTCGTGAGGGGGAAATGAACATCATTCTGCGTCCTTGGCATGAAAGCTTACGGGATTATACTTGCAATCTGGCGGTTGCATACGCCTATCAGGCTGACACCAGTAAGGGGATTAAACGCCATTTGGCATTTTGGAAGGCGATGTACTTTTTCCGGCAGGCTTTAAGGCTTGATCTATCCTTTGATCGTGCAGCGTTTGAAAGTGCTAAAACCGCTCATCTTTTTGGTAACTATCAGCATGCAATACGTGGTTATCAGAAGGCATTAAGTTTACAGCCTGATCAGATGGAGTATCGCGCTTATCTGGCGCGCGCCTATGCCGACCATGCAGTTGCATGTGCGAAAAGAGGTAAACCAGATCAGGCACTGCGCTATGAGCAAAATGCACGCGCTGAAATTGCTCTGTTGTTAACCCATCCTTCTCAAATTAGAAACGAGTTGTATACGTTAGCGGATGCCTGTTTACTGATTCAGGAAAAAGCGCTTGCCAGCCGTTTGGAAGATATGGCGAAATTATTCGACAAATTGCAAGCATCCTTTCCGCCAGATGAAGCCTGGCTAATTGAAGAGTATCAGAACTATACAGCCAAAAAACGCAACTGGGAGGCAGCTCAGGTATTGCATGCGCTGGCTCGCGCTTATGAATTGGAGCGCAATCCGGGAAAAGCAGAGGAACAATTTCGTGAGGCTATTGATCTACTAAAACAGGATGGGCAGGAACCAGAAATTCGTCAGATGGCGTTGAATGCCTGGCTGGCGCTTGCAATGTCCCGGCAGGGGGGCGAGAAGTTAAATAATGCCTTGATTGAAGCACAAAATGCCTTGCGCGAGGAACCGCTTGCGCCGTTTGAGATGAAAACATTAAGCAATATTTATATGTCCTTGCAGGATTATCGGGCAGCGCGTGATTTGCTGGAAAAAGCATTATTGCTCTCGGCAGATGACCCCGAAGTATATGTGTTTTTAGGTAGCTGTTCGGTCAGCATGGCGCAAAATTTACGTAACCCTATTGAGCGGACGAAAGCATTGGATGAGGCTTTGGCTCATTTGAAGGGTGCAGTCGAAATGTATGATGACCTTTATCAGCGCGGGCGGTTATATTACTGGATGGGCAAATTGTACCTTGAGCGCGGGTTTTACGCTCAGGCAATGGAAAATTTCCGTCTGGCGCGCGGGCTGGGTGTGGCGCCATTGCTTGCCTTGCACCAGATGGCTTGGACAGCGCTTCGGCAGCGAGATTATCAATCCTGCATCCAACATTGCTTGGTATTGATTCAAGAACTGGCAAACACTGAGGGGAACCTTGAAGATCAGGTTGCACCGGGAAGCTGGGATGACACACGATTGGGGGAGTTGGAGGCGAGCGCCCGCCTTTTACTGGTGTACTGCGATGCCGAACGGGATGCTAATCTCCATGATGCATTGGCTTATGCCTATGAGGAAGTGGCACCTTACGTATCTAAAGTGCCGGTGGAATTTCAATTGCGTTATCGAGCTGCATTGGCAGATTGTATTGGTTGGCTGCAGGTCAAGCGTGGTCAGCTGGAAGAAGCTATCAACTGGCTTGAATCATCACTGGCGATGTTCGGATCGGATGCCGGAGCGTATGTACACCTTGGTATAGCGCTGGCGCGAAAACTTCAACGCACTAAGAATCCAGAAGAAGCTGCTGCACTGCGTCTGCGGATTGCATCCTGCATTGAGCATACCCGCGAGCTGGATGTGCGCTCCGAGTATGAAGCGCGCGTAGCTCCACTGGAACAGATCCTTGTCGGCTAACAGGTTAATGCGAAGTTAAAGGAAGAGATATGAGTGTACCAGCTGAATGTTATTGGAGGGTGAAGATTGAATTGAATATCGAACAAGGTTGGATTTGCTGGGGCAGTCCGAAGATGAGCTGCAGGTAGTGAAAGCCCGTCCAGGCTATGTTGGCAAATTCTCAAATACAGGTCTTGCTTGCCGGGCTTTCGGAATAGCTCGGTACGGTGATTTCCAGCCATAAAAGCGCAGGGCAGCCGTTTCATACAACTGAGTTTTGTTGCCGATCCGGGATTGAAAGCCGGGGATATACTGATCGACAAGAGAATAAAGCGCGTATTAGCGCATCAGTCGAATGAAGGACCATTTTGGTTGAAACTTTGCTCAGTTTATGGGATCAAAGCATCACCCGGCACCCATTTATGTTTTATATGGGAACAGGTTTCCGTAAACTCAAGGCTCCGTTTGTCTGGTATGACTTATTGCACGTGCTGGATGTACTTGTCCGCTTTCCATGGGTTCAAGAAGCCCCACGTTTTATTGAAATGTTGATGTTGTTAAAAAGCAAAGCCGATGGCAGGGAAAGTTTATGCTCGAATCCATTTGGATAGTCTGGAAAGATTGGGAATTTGGACAGAAGAAAATGCCGTCCTGCTGGTCGACGTTGCTGGCCTGGCGGGTTATTAAGAGGGCAGAAACTTCGTCATCACCCTGTGATGGAGGTAAGGCATTTGTCAGAAAAGAAGAACGTAATTGGGCAAAAAACTATAAAAATAGGTCGTAAAACGACCAAAATATCACTTGACAATGTTGTTAATATCTGTACAATAATTTTCAATATGAGTACGGTGACGTTAACCTATTTACCCAAGCGAAAGAGCCCGCTACATACCCACTCTTCGGGAGAGCGGGCGTTTGACGTTTCAAAAGCCTGATCCATACTAAACAAGCATTTTGTAATCAAATCCCTCTCCCGTAAGGAGAGGGATTTTTTATATCCGGAAATTATTCTTTTTTGAGGAGGTAGCTATGACAACACAATTAACCGGCCATTGCCCCGAATGTGACGCAGAACTGACCTTCAATGATGTAATTGAGGGCGAGATTGTGGTCTGCTCTGATTGCGGCGTGGACCTAGAGGTGATCAGCTTGGAGCCGTTCGAGCTTGCACTGGCTCCGATGGAAGAAGAAGACTGGGGCGAGTAGCCTAAAACGAGGCGGACGTATGAAGATTGGGTTGTTACTTTCACGGGTGCGTGTTGAGGAAAAGTGGTTGCTTGCCAGTTTGGAAAAGCGCGGGGTCAACTTTGAGCGCATTGATGATGGAGATATTCACTTGGAACTTGCTGACCCGGGTTCATGGTCGCAGTATGATGTGGTTCTTGAACGCAGCCTTTCCTTTGCACGTGGGTTGTACATCACCTCGTTGCTGAATGCTTGGGGCATTCCCACCGTAAACATGGCGTATGTGGCGCAGGTGTGCGGTGATAAACTGGCGACCTCTGCCGCGCTGGCGCGGGCGGGCATTCCTCAGCCGCGCATCAAAGTAGCTTTTACTGCTGAGGCTGCTCTTCAGGCGATTGAGGAACTGGGCTATCCGGTGGTTTTAAAGCCAGTCGTGGGCTCATGGGGACGCTTACTTTCGAAAATTAATGACCGCGATGCCGCCGAAGCAATATTGGAACATAAAGAAACATTGGGTTCGTATCAGCATTCGGTGTTCTATATTCAAGAATACATTGAAAAGCCCGGGCGGGATATTCGTGCCATGGTGGTGGGAGATGAAACCATCTGTGCAATTTACCGCACATCCCCGCACTGGATTACTAACACTGCCCGCGGCGGACAGGGCGAGATTTGCCCGGTCACACCTGAATTGAATGAGTTGTGTGTTGCAGCTGCGAAAGCGGTAGGCGGTGGTGTACTTGCGGTAGATGTGCTCGAAGACCCGCAACGCGGTTATCTGGTCAATGAAGTCAATCATACGATGGAGTTCCACACGCTGGCACCCACAACTGGTGTGGATATTGCTGGCATTATCGTGGACTATGCAATTGCTGTGGCACGTGGCGATATCAAAACGGCTGTTCCATCCCAGTCTTTACCTTTCCCGATGATGTCTGTGCCGCAGGCGGTAAGCGTGTCTGTACATCCATTCCGTTTTCCGGCAGGTATGGCATGAAAGTATCCATTGTTGGCGCTTCTGGTTATGCTGGTGGTGAGCTTTTACGCTTGTTGCTTGATCATCCTCATGCTGAAGTGCACCAAGCGACTTCAGAAAGTCATCTGGGGGAGTATGTTTACCAGCAACATCCTAATTTGCGTAAACGAACGCAGTTGAAATTTTCTTCGCGCCAGGTACTTGAGCCTTGTGACGTGCTGTTTCTTGCCCTGCCACATGGCGAAAGTCAGAAGAATATTGAATATTATGCCAGCCTTGCGCCGCGTCTGGTTGATCTAGCAGCAGATTTCCGTCTGCATGATCCAAAGCTTTATCGCCAATATTATGAACATGATCATACTGCTCCGGAATGGTTGGGCAAGTTTGTGTATGGATTACCGGAATTGCACAGGGAAGAAATGCGCAGTGCGCAATACATCAGTGGTGTGGGTTGCAATGCAACTGCTACGATTCTGGCGATTTACCCCTTACTGGCAAATGACTTTCTTGACCGTAGTCGTTCAATCATCGTGGAAATCAAGGTTGGTTCTTCAGAGGGCGGGGCAGCTCCTAACCCTGGCTCTCACCATCCTGAACGCAGCGGTATCATTCGCACTTTTTCTGCTTTTGGACATCGCCACACGGCTGAGGTAATACAAGAATTAGGCTTGCATGATGTTCATTTGACAATGACTTCGGTGGATCTTGTTCGTGGTGCCTTGGCAACTGCACACGCGTTTGTTAAGCCCGGCGTCAGTGAGAAAGATTTATGGCGTGCTTATCGAGCCTGGGCTGAAGCTGAGCCTTTTGTACGGCTGGTCAAAGACCGACGGGGTATCTACCGTGTTCCAGAGCCAAAGGTGTTGGCGGGTAGTAATTATGTGGATGTGGGTTTCGACCTTGATCCGGTAAGTGGGCATGTAGTCAGTATGGCTGCGATTGATAATCTGATGAAAGGTGCGGCAGGGTCTGCCGTACAGGCGATGAACCTGATGTGTGGTTTTGATGAAACCGCCGGACTGGAATTTGGTGGTTTACATCCGATTTAGGAGGCACGGTGATGTTGGTGGTTAAAATCGGTGGTTCGCAGGGTGTAGCACTAGGTCCCATTTGTGCAGACCTGGGTGCGCTTATCCAGCAGGGTCAAAAAGTGGTAGTGGTGCATGGCGGTTCGGCAGAGACAAATGAAATATCTGCCAGATTGGGACACCCACCGCGTTTTGTCACCAGTGTTTCCGGTTTTACCAGCCGTTATACCAACCGTGCTACTCTGGAAATTTTTGCTATGGTAACCAATGGGCGTATTAATACGTTATTGGTTGAGCAATTGCAAAAATTCGGAGTAAATGCTTTTGGGCTTTCGGGTGTGGATGGCAGGCTGATGATGGCTCAGCGCAAAGAAGCCATCCGTATTGTGGAGAACGGCAGACAACGGATGCTGCGTGATGACTATACTGGCAAAATTGAGCAGGTCAATGCGGCTTTATTACGTCTGTTGCTGGAAGCAGGTCTAACACCTGTGATCGCTCCACTGGCAATTTCTCCGGCAGGCGAGGTGGTCAATGTAGATGCTGACCGCGCAGCGGCGATGGTGGCTGGTGCTGTGCAAGCAGAGCAGTTGGTTATTCTGACGAATGTTCCAGGACTGATGCGTAACTACCCGGATGAAAATACGTTGATTCCGCACTTGCCGCGAATTGGTCTGGAGCAGGCGCTTTCCTTTGCAGAAGGACGGATGAAGAAAAAAGTGCTGGGCGCCAGCGAGGCACTTGACTTAGGTGTTTCCAAAGTGATCTTTGCCGATGGGCGTGTTGAACATCCTGTTCTGGACGCGCTGGCGGGCAAAGGTACAGTGATTTCTTAAAGGTTGGAGTCGGTTCATATGGTTCAAATGATTTCTACCACACAATCTGAGGTTGGGCTTTCAGAAGTCTTCCGTCAAGTTGAGCTTGTGCATAGCACGGGTGTCTATAGCAAACGCCCGGTCGTCATTGTGCGCGGTAAGGGAGCGCGTCTTTGGGATGCCGATGGGCGCGAGTACATTGACTGCGTTGGAGGGCATGGCGCGGCGAATGTTGGTCATGCCAATCCTGCTGTGGCTCAGGCGATTGCTGAACAGGCACAGACACTTATCAGTTGCCCGGAATTATTCTTCAATGATCGGCGCGCTGCATTAGCAGAGCGCTTATGCAAGTTGACTGGCATGTCACGCCTTTTCTTGTGCAATTCTGGCACGGAAGCTGTCGAGGCGGCGATAAAATTTGCTCGTCTGCTCACCCGAAGAAGCGAAGTGGTTGCCTGTATGCGCGGCTTTCATGGGCGCACGATGGGCGCACTGTCGGCGACTTGGGATAAAAAATACCGCGCTCCGTTTGAACCGTTGGTTCCGGGTTTCCGGCATGTACCATACAATGATCTTTCGGCGCTGGATCAGGCAGTGAGTGACCAAACCGCGGCAGTAATTCTTGAAGTGGTGCAGGGTGAGGGCGGTGTCAACCTCGGCAAGGCTGAATTTCTCCAGGGCGCCCGACAGATATGCCATGAGCACGGCGCGGTGTTGATTCTTGACGAAGTACAAACCGGTTTTGGACGCACCGGCAAAATGTTTGCTTTTCAACATTATGGGCTGCAGCCGGATATTCTCTGTCTGGCGAAATCTATCGCTGGCGGGGTGCCGATGGGTGCGACACTGATGGTAGAACCGCTGGGCGAGCTTCCCTCACACGTCCACGGCTCAACTTTTGGAGGTAATCCGCTTGCCTGCGCCGCGGCCCTGGCAGCGCTCGATTATATTGAGGAAAATCAATTACCGCAACGTGCAGCTGAGCTGGGCGCGTGGTTTCGGGAACAACTTGCCCATATCGAATCGCCCTTGATGCGTGAAGTGCGTGGTTTGGGGCTGATGGTCGGTGTGGAGCTGAAACAAAAGGTAACCCCCTATTTGCAAGCGTTGATGCAGGAAGGCATCATGGCTTTGCCGGCTGGCTTGAACGTGATGCGCTTTTTGCCGCCGCTGGTGATTGAGCAGGAGGAGCTTGCTCAAGTGGTTGAAGCGGTTCGCAAAGTGTTGTCCAAGCCGCTGTCCGAAGGAGGCGAGTAATGAGAGATCCATTGGCTTTATTACCTGGTTTATTGGCATATTACAGCCCAACGGGTGAGGAAGAACAGGCAGTGAGCTTTCTCGCGGAGAGTATGGGCGCGATGGGCTTTGAAGTGTGGTGTGATGAGGCTGGCAATGTGATTGGCAGCCGCGGCAGCGGCAACCGTGAGATTTTGCTGTTGGGGCACATTGATACTGTGTCGGGAATGATCCCAGTGCGCTGGGAGGGTGATGTGATTTATGGACGCGGCGCAGTAGATGCCAAAGGTCCATTGGCTTGTTTTGTTTCTGCCGGCGCTGCGGCGCGGCTCACACCTGACTGGCGTATTACTGTAATCGGTGCAGTGGGTGAAGAAGGAGATTCTCGCGGAGCAAAACACGTCTGCCAAACTCACCCCGCTCCCAAAATGGTCGTTATCGGTGAACCGAGCGGCTGGGACCACCTGACCCTGGGATACAAAGGCAGCTATTGGTTTCGTTATCGGCTCAGTCAGCCAATGGTTCATACTGCGGCAAATGGTGCAAGCGCTTGTGAAACCGCAGTTGACTTCTGGAATCGCCTCAGCCGTGTGGTAGCCCAATGGAACGAGGGCAAAGAGCGTCTATTTGATCAGTTAACTCCCACGTTGCGTAGTATTCAGATGTTTCCTGATGACTACTCTGAGATAGTTGAGATGCGCGTTGGTATGCGTCTTCCACCAAAGTTAGATCAGCCTGCTTTAGAGGCTTTGCTAGACGGTGTTATGGAAACGGGTGAGCGCTTTGTAGAGGATTATCTTCCGGCTTATCGTGCTGAGAAAAACACCCCTTTGGTACGGGCTTTCCTTTCTGCCATTCGCAAAGCAGGCGGTCAGCCAGCTTTTTCATTGAAGACGGGGACTTCTGACATGAACTTGGTTGGACCGTTCTGGAATTGCCCGATTGTTGCCTATGGACCTGGCGATTCCAGTTTGGATCATACACCCTATGAACACCTGCGGATCAGCGAATATTTAACGAGTGTGAGTGTGTTGACGCAGGCTCTGGAAATTATCATGAACACCAATGTCTGAGATGAAAGTTGAGAGAAAAAGATGAGTGTCTTGATGTCTTATAAGAAGTTTGGCAAGGAGAAGAAGCCGGATGTAAGTCTGGTAAGTTGCGCTTAAACTTGTGATGAATCTAAGTGAGAGCGGGCTTACCAGAAATCTGGCAAGCCCGCTCGCTTTTTATATCAAGTAGATTGGAAGATCGTTAGGTAAATAAATATTGACCAGAATAGGAGATTGAGAGGTGTCATATGAGTATCGAGAAATTTTTCATTATTGACTCAACGCTGCGAGAGGGTGAGCAATTCGTCAATGCCTTCTTCACCACCGAACAGAAGATACGCCTGGCTACGCTGTTGGATGCTTTTGGGGTGGAGTATATTGAATTGACCACCCCGGCGGCCTCACCGCAGAGCGAAAAGGATTGCCGTGCGATTGCTAAGCTGGGGCTGCGAGCAAAGACGCTTACCCATACACGTTGTGCGTTGGAGGATGTCAAGCTTGCTGTTGATACCGGTGTGGATGGTGTGGATGTTGTAATCGGTACGTCTTCCTACCTGCGGCAATTCAGTCATGGAAAAAGTATTGAAGAGATCATTGAACTGGCGCAAACTGTGATCGAATTCCTGACGAAGCAAAATGTCGAGGTTCGCTTCAGTACCGAAGACAGTCTGCGCAGTAACCCGGAAGATCTCTTCCGCGTCTATGAAGCGGTGGACAAAATGGGAGTACACCGGGTAGGCGTGGCGGATACAGTCGGCATTGGCACACCACGCCAAATTTATGAGCTGGTCAAAGAACTGCGCTCACGTGTTAGAGCGGATATTGAATTTCACGGACATAATGATACGGGATGTGCGATCGCTAATGCTTTTGCCGCATTGGAAGCTGGAGCAACCCATGTGGACACCAGCGTTCTGGGTATCGGTGAACGGAATGGAATTACCCCATTAGGCGGATTTGTTGCGCGTATGTATTCCATCAATCCGGTGCTGGTTGCCAAGTATCATTTGCCTTTGCTTATGCATCTGGATCAGGCGGTCGCCCGTCTGGTAAATGTAGATATTCCCTTTAATAACTACATTACAGGTTTTGCTGCATTCACTCACAAAGCGGGTATCCATGCCAAAGCGGTGTTGAACAATCCCTCGACGTATGAGATTCTCAAACCGGAAGATTTTGGCTTGCACCGTTACATTCATATTGCCAGCCGCCTGACCGGCTGGAACGCCATTCGCTACCGCGCCGATCAGCTAGGGTTACAACTCAGTGATGACGCAATCCGACGCATTACCGAGCAGGTTAAAGCCATGGCAGATACTCAGCAGCTTACATTAGATGAAGTGGATCGTTTGTTATATACCCATGAACAAGCAATCAATGGACAGGTTACATCCGAGGCTCTTGCTGACCATTCTGTTCATCTAGAGGCATAAGGAGGATGCGATGGGACAGACATTGAGTGAACAAATTCTTTCTCACGCTGCAGGTCGAACAGTGCGCAGTGGGGATTTTGTGGTGATTGAGCCGGACGTAGTGATGAGTCATGATTCGCTGACGCCAGGGATTATCAAGATTCTGCGCCAGGAACTGGGAATTGAGAAAGTGAAGTACCCAGAACGGCTGGTGTTCTCAATGGATCATGTTGCGCCAGCTTCAACAGTTGGCACAGCGGACGCGCAAAATTTGGTACGGCGTTTCGCCCAAGAGCACAATATCCGTTTATTTGAGGTTGGGCGAGGTATCTGCCATCAGGTATTGGTGGAAGAAAAGATTGCCATGCCCGGCAAGGTAGTGATCGGTTCTGACTCACATTCGACCAGCTATGGCGCAGTGGGGGCTTTTGGAACTGGAATGGGTTCGACGGATGTTGCTTTGGCATGGGCGACAGGAAAAACATGGTTGCGTGTACCTGAAACATTACGGGTTACCGTGAAAGGTCGTTTCCGTATCGGGGTGGATGCTAAAGACCTGGCGCTCAAGTTATGCCGGGAAATCACAATTGACGGGGCAAATTACATGACAGTCGAGTATCACGGATTGGATTGGTTGCCGTTGTCCAATCGTCAGACGCTGGCGAGTATGGCGGTCGAGATGGGTGCTAAAGCAGGTATTGTTCCGCCGACTGGGGTAATTGCAGATGATTTTCCTGCGCCGAGCTGGTTATCTATTGATCCTGAAGCAGTGTACGCTAGAACGGTGGTTGTTAACCTCAATGACCTGGAACCACAAGTCTCTGTGCCGCACGCGGTGGATAATGTGGCTGACGTTTCAGATGTCGCAGGAACGAAAGTGAGTGTGATATTCATTGGTACTTGTACTAACGGACGTTATGAAGACTTACGTATTGCAGCAGATATTCTACGTGGGAAGCGGGTTGCGAGTGGCGTGCGTCTGATTATCACGCCTGCATCCAGCCGAGAACTTAATCGTGCGGCAATAGATGGTACATTGTCTGTTTTGCTAGAAGCAGGGGCTACGCTGACTACTCCCGGTTGCGGGATGTGTATGGGGCGGCATCAGGGAACGCTGGGCGAAGAGGACGTTTGTCTTTCAACTGCCAATCGTAATTTCAAGGGGCGCATGGGATCGCCCAAAGCCAGGATTTATTTAGCGTCGCCGGCTGTGGCAGCTGCAACAGCTCTGAAAGGCGTTATTGCTGATCCACGTGAATTATAAGCGAGGAGGATAACATGGCTAGAGTATGGAAATTTGGTGCAGATATTGATACCGATCAGATTGTACCCGGTCGTTATGCCCCTTATATGCGTCCGGATGCGGATGTGGGTGAAGCTGCATTTATTGAAGCACGACCAGAGTTCGCGAAAACTGCCCAACCGGGGGATGTGATTGTAGCGTTGGAGAATTTTGGATGTGGCTCCTCGCGCGAGTATGCTGTAGAAGCTTTGCGGCGGCGAAAAGTAGGAGCAATTTTTGCGCTGAGTTTTGCGCGAATTTTTTACCGAAATGCGCTCAATCTAGGCATTCCGCTTTTTCAAGCACCAGAGATCGTTGAGGCACTTCAGGATGGTGACGAGATTACGCTGGATATTCCCAATGGGCGGTTGATACGGGGGGAGCAAGTCTTTCAGTTGCCGGAACTACCGAAATTTGCCCGAGATATTCTCTCGGCTGGCGGCATTATTCCCTATGTCCGTAAGTATGGGCGGTTTCCAGGAGAGGCGTGAGAAATGTTTTCATTATGTGTGATTGAAGGGGATGGCATTGGGAAAGAGGTGATCCCAGCGGCGGTTGAGGTGTTGAAAGCTGTTATTCCAGATTTGTACATTCACGCGGCGCAGGCAGGATGGCAGACTTTTCAAGAGCACGGAACTTCCGTGCCGACTGAAACTCTCACCGCAGTGCGAAAATGCGGTGCAGCACTGTTTGGGGCAGTTTCTTCGCCTTCTGGCAAAGTAGAGGGCTATCGCAGTGCTATTTTGACCCTGCGCCAAGAGCTGGATTTATATGCAAATGTCCGTCCGGTGCGTAGCCTGCCGCGCCTTTCGCCCCGGCAGGATGTAAATCTGGTCATCATGCGCGAGAATACCGAAGACTTATATGTCGGACGCGAGCGCATGGAAGAGGATAGTGCTGTGGCTGAGCGAGTGATCACGAGACGTGCGTCTCAGCGTATTGGAAGACGTGCAGTGGAAGTACTTCGTATAGAGAACTTTCAGCGGCTGACCATCGTTCACAAAGCCAACATTCTACCACTTACTGATGGGCTGTTTCGTGACACGGTGTGTGCTACTGTGCAGGAAATGCGTCATCCGGGGGAGAATTGGGCTGTAGATGAGCTGCTGGTGGATACGGCAGCTTATCAACTGGTCAGCCATCCGCACACTTTTGGGGTACTGGTGACTACAAATCTGTTTGGCGATATTCTTTCAGACGAAGCGGCTTTCTGGTGTGGAGGGATGGGGTTGGCTCCCTCGCTTAATTGGGGGGATGAGATTGCTATTGCTGAGCCTGTGCATGGTTCGGCGCCGGATATTGCTGGCAGAGGCATTGCCAACCCAATCGCGGCGATCTTAAGCGCCGCTCTACTGGTGCGCTATTATTGGAATCTTCCCCAAGTTGCCTGGCAAATTGAGAATGCAGTTCGGCGGGCGCTGGAGTTTGATATACAAGTCTCGGGTAGCCAGTTAAAACCAGATATACCAACCGAGGCGGTTCTCAAGGCAATTCTTACGCGGTTGAACGATTGAACCGATTTGGAGGTAGATGATGAAAATCGCTGTATTATATTCACGAGTGCGTGTTGAGGAAAAATGGCTGTTTGAGGCACTGGAAAAACGCGCAATACCTTATGATCGCCTTGATGACCGGGAGGTGGCATTGCGGTTATCTGATTCTTCAGTATGGACGCAGTACGATGTAGTGATTGAACGCAGCCTTTCCTTCAAGAACGGTTTGTACATCTCACAGGTTTTGAATGCTTGGGGGATTCCCACGGTTAACATGGCGCACGTTGCTGCTACCTGTGGCGATAAGCTGGCGACTTCGGTAGCGCTTCAACGCGCTGGTGTGCCGCAGCCGGAAGTTTGGGTGGCTTTTACTCCTGAGGCTGCGCTGGAAACAATGGAACGCATCGGATATCCGGTGGTTCTTAAGCCGGTCATTGGTTCCTGGGGTCGGCTGTTGGCAAAAATCAACGACCGCGAGGCTGCCGAAGCGATCCTTGAGCACAAGGACGTGTTGGGGTCGTTTCAGCATTCGGTGTTTTATATTCAGGAATATATTAAAAAGCCTGGGCGGGATATTCGTTCTTTCGTTATCGGTGACCGCACGGTGTGTGCGATTTATCGCAGTTCGCCTCATTGGATCACCAACACTGCTCGCGGCGGTAGAGCAGAAATTTGCCCGGTGACACCAGAGCTAGATCGCATCAGCGTTGCAGCGGCACAAGCTGTGGGTGGGGGAGTGATTGCGATAGATATCCTTGAAGACCCGATACGCGGTTATCTTGTGAATGAAGTCAATCACACAATGGAGTATCACTCAACCGTTCCACTAACCGGTGTGGATATTCCCGGTATGATTGTAGACTATGCACTGTCGCTAGTACCGCAAAGGGTGTAAATAAAGCTAATTGTTTTGTTGATTGGATTCCCATTGCACAAACCCCACGCCGATAACCACGATGAGCATACCGATAATTTTCGTGAGGCTTAACCTTTCCTCCAGTATCCACCAAGCCAGCACAGCCGTGACAAGCGGCGAAAGATTGAGCAGCATGTTCATCTCAAGCGCGGTGAGGTTTTGCAGAGAGTGGTTATAGAGGATGTAAGCCAGCGCAGTGTTAACAACTGCCAACCAGAACATTACCCCAAGCGATTGAGCGGTTAAGATGGGTATTCCTTCAAGGGGAAGCGCTACGATGAAAAGGAGGCCCCCGCCAATACCTAACGGGACGGCGGTTAAAGTGAGTGTGTCCAATTGCCTGACACGGGTGATTTCACGTCCCAAAATGCCGAAGAACATAAAAGCGATCAAAGCGAGAAACACAATCAGGATGCCGGTTGGCTCTCCTAACTGTAATCCTGATGAAAAAAACAGCACACTACCGGCTATAGATATCAGTACCCCAGCAACTTGCCATTTTGTTGGTAATTCTCTTAGCCAGAAGATACTAGCGAATAAAATGGTCAGCGGAGATAGACTCATTAGGAAAGAAACGGTGGTGGCGGGTAGAAATTTCAACCCCCAGAAGAGTGCGCCATTCCCAATTGTGTAGGCACTGACGCCAATAAGGAACAATCGTCCCCAAAGCTTTTTGGTTATTGTTGGTCTAGGCGTGTTCGGTCGGAAAAGAAAGGGTGTCAGAACTAGAAAAGCCAGAAAATAACGAAATCCCGCAATGGTGAGTGGGCCTACATCCTGTAATCCGGTTTTTACCAACACAAATGAAGAAGCCCAAATCGCTGCTGTCAACACCGCTTCGCCAATGGCAATAATTCTTTGGGCTTCGGCGGAGTTTTTCATTGCTGTTATAGTGAAGAGCAGTGGTTTACCTCATGGCGTAACTGCTCGGCTTGCCAGCATGCCTAGCAGAGGCAGTAGAAGGACAATGAGAAACAAGATAGAAAGTCCCCAGTTGAGCCAGCGTATGTTGGGATGTCGAACCCAGTAAAACACCAGTGCAGAAAGCAAAAATGATTGCGTAAGAACTTCTGATAGGCCGGCAAGTTGACCCTTCAGGGGAATGATGGTGTAGACGAAACCTTCTATTGAGCCTGGTGTCGGTCCGAAAGTGGAGAAAATTCCCACGAAAACTAACATCACCCAGGCGGTTAGCCAGCCTCTTTTGCTTGAAAACAAACTGTTGCGAAGCAAATAGAAGACAATTCCAAAAAGTAAACCTCGCAACGGCTGGAAGAGAACACCAAGGGCTACAATTGGATCATCGGTTGGACGCATAAAGGCGTTCATGGGTGGTTCGGCAAACCGAGCGCTGTAATTGAATAGTGAGAAAGCAACCAACCCAATAATAAAGTAAGTGATCGTGTGGACAATGATGGTGCGAAGGGTTATTCCCCAGAAGGTCATTTGAGAAGTGGTATTCATGTATATACTATAATACCACAGGATTTTAGAGGAAAAATCAGACAATCGGGACCTTTCGGATGTAAGCCTAAAAATTCTCTATTGCCTGGAAGATTTCAGGAATCAAGGATACGATATGTTGGTTGGGGGAATTTTGGATGGAAAGCATCGCTTTGTTCGATATGCATAGAACCACCGAATTTTCTTGCTGCCTGTTCAAAACAGTTATTGATTAATATTCGCAGAGCTTGGGCTTCCATTTCAACGCGCGCATTGACCATCAGGTGAATTTCCCCGCTGTGGAGTGAAGGCAGGTTTTCATCCCACTTTGGTGTTTCTACTGTGGTGAAACTTAGCTTGATGTCTGGGCCAGCATTAGAACTGACCAGAAACTTGAGATGACCGATGGTTATCTTGTGAGCCGTTAGGTTAGCCAAAATATCGTTAATTGACTCAATAAGCGTGGCTCTAGCGTGTTCAGCAGGTACTGAGATTATGAGCGTTTCATCTAGCCATGCCAGTTGTGCTTCACCTGCTCCGTATCGCTGATAGTCTATAGATAGGGGAACAATAGGATACATGGAGTTCCTGTTCTCAATTCTATTCAACCATGCGGTGATACCGTCTGGGGCAAGTGAATTTTGGCCGATGATTTCCTTGGTGGGATAACGTTGTCTCGCTGACTCAATAAGCTCCTGCTGAATTGGAGGCGAAACCAAATCAATTTTGTTAATGATCAGCAAGTCTGCCTCTTCAATTTGCTGATCAAAAATGTAGATCACATTATCACTAAAGGGTAACGGCAAGTCCTTCAGGCGCAATCGCAACAAACGGGCATCAGTAAATACGGATAGGCTGGCAGGGATGTATGCTGTCTGGCGCAATTGCAACAGCGGCTTAATAACCGTGGCAACTAAGTCAGCGCATGAACCTACTGATTCAGCAAAGATGATATCCGGTTTAACCTGTTGTTCAAGTGTATGGATTTGTTTCTCCAGGTCATTGTAATTGCAGCAAAAACATCCGCCATTTACTTCTACGGTTGGTAAGTCTGACAGCTTGAAGAAGGCTGTATCTACCAGATACTTGCCCTGATCATTAGTGACTACACCAACTCTGACTCCGCGTTTCATTAAGGCTTTAGCGGCAGCGATAATCGCTGTGGTTTTACCGCTGCCCAGAAAGCCGCCTACTAGATGCAAGCGGTAGGTATTATCCGCGCTCAACCTTGTCAATTTCCTCCAGTAGTTCGCGCGTGCTTGGGATAATAGAAGAAAACTTCAGCTCGCCATTAATTAAGATACATGGCAAATGGGTAATACCCAATTTCTTAACCCGAGCCACATTTTCTGGCTGGGTAATCTTGTATTCGATGACATCAATGGCACCGTTCAGTTCTTGAGCGGCACGCTTGGCAGCACTGTACATATACGAACAAGCAGCACATGTGTCCGAGTCAATTGTAAAAACCTCGACCAGCGGGCGTTTGAGATTGGTATAGTTTGGCAACGTCACTTCGATAGCAGACTCAACGCTTTGGTAGTTTTCTAGGATTTTTCGTGTTTGCTCAGGTTCGCGAACTGCACGCATGACCCCAATAACATTTTCCACTGGTACATCGTAAGGCATATCACAACCTGGTGCTATGACGAGGTTGTGATGATCAAGTTTATCCAGCAAATCAATGACGTATGCCATGTTATCCTGCTGTGTTCCGAGCAACATGCGCGTGGTCAGTGGAATGTTGCCCCCCAATGTGATGTTGTAGCGGTCGGTGATCTGTTTGGCGGCAACCATGTCAATATTTTCATCAATAAAAATTGAGTCTGGGCTGGTCTGGCACATGACTTCAATATTTTTGGTTGCATCGCCGCAGACAAAGAACGAAGAGAGTGCATCTTTTGTTCGTAAATAGTCGAAAATCGCACTGAATGGTTCGCTCATAAAACGTTTGAAGTGGCGTGGTGAGATTTGTGAGACCAGTGGGTCAACAACGGCGATAACATCCATACCAGCTTCAAGATAATAGTCTGCAATGCGAAAGGCAACCTGCGTGGTATAGGAAAGTAAGTCGGTGAGGAAATCTGGATGGTCAACGCTGTCAATGAAAATGTCTGTGCCTCGTAAGTGCGAAGCAAGTGTGAATGGCCCGGTGACCAACCCGAAAAGGGCGGTTTTTTCTCCAACCACTTGCTTCATGCGTCGCATCACATCCAGAATTATCGGCAGGCGTCCATCGTCTGGCTGTGGCAGATGGGTGGGAATGGTCATATCTTGTGCCAATGGATGTGAGGCAACTGAAGGCGGTGCAGTTTCTGACCAGAGTAACTGGCAACCTAGAATCTCGGCTTCGACCTGCAGATCAAATACAACCGGTTGCCCGTCCGGTTGATACACCTCGTTGACCATAATCAGTGCCTCAAAAAGTTTACCACCATCAGTAAGGATTTCTCGTCCGCTATATCCTTTCAACTTGCCAGCATGAACGCCTGCAAAAGGTACCCAAGGCACCTGATCAGTTTTTTCATGTCGCAATACAGCTAGAAGTAGTTGCCTGCCATCAAGTGGTGATAGTTTAGCCATAGAACTATTCCTTGCACTTTGTAAATCTAATCTTCAGATAGCTAATTTTCAGGCACCTATCAGCGACTTTGCCAGTGTGACTGCTTGGCTAGCATCTGGAGCGGTGCCATCGGCACCAATTTCTCGAGCAAATTCAGGAGTTACCGGGGCACCACCAACCATCACCTTTACCTTATCACGTAATCCCGCTGCTTTTAAAGCATCAATGGTAACTTTCATGTTGGGCATAGTGGTAGTGAGCAGTGCAGACATAGCCACGATATCCGCCTGATATGCTTGCACTGCTTCAACGAATCTTTCTGGACTAACATCTGATCCAAGGTCAATAATTTCAAAGGAAGCGCCTTCCAACATCATGCATACCAGATTTTTGCCAATGTCATGAAGGTCGCCCTTAACGGTGCCAGCAACAACCTTGCCAGCAGCTTTTACATCCGCTTGCACCAATTTGGGTTTCAGGAGTGCTAAACCGGCTTGCATAGCACGTGCGGCAACCAACATCTCTGGAACAAAGTATTCCCCTTCTTCAAATAACCTTCCCACTTCAGCCATAGCGGCTACCATGCCCTGATTCAAAATTGTCTCTGGTGGCAAGCCATTATCCAGAGCTTCTTGAACTTTGGCGGTTACCTGATCTTTGTTTCCGTCAATAATGCCATCATAAATTGCTTGTAACAATGCTTCCATTATGTCCTCCTAAAAGAAATTTTTATATCCATAACTCGTATTCGGCTGGTATGAATAATGAATTATATTCTGTCTTTAGACGGTGGCGCAACTCATCGGGAGTTTCCGGTAAGGATTGTATTGCGTTGCTCAAATGGTTCAGCCAGCGGGTTTCACTGCGGGAAAATTCTGTCACGTTATTCTGTTGGGCCTGAAGTAGGACCTCTAGCGCCCATCGAGTTGCAGCAAGCGTGCGTGCATAAGAGTCTGTACCAGCTTCTTTTATGCGGCGAGCCGTTTCAAAGCAGACATCTAAATCCATGACCAGTGATTGGATATCCGTCCTGTGGTCGGATTGTACCAGCAGATCCCGAAGCATTTGACCTGCATTCTGTCTCAAAGCCGTATTCATCAGCCGGCAGTCGTAGATCAGCATCTCGGTAAAAACTTCAGGAGTGTAACCGCTTAACAGTTTGACATCTTGTACTGATTCATTGCTCCACAAGTCGCATACAGCCGCCGTCAGGTTGCCATAGGGCGAAGAGTGTGCACAAGCACTGGTCTTTCCCTCCATGCTGATTGGTACTCCGGTGATGGCTTTTAGAATAGGATTCTCGTAAGCGCAATCTTTAAGCGGACCAGTTGCGCCGCGCTCAATTGCCACCAGGGAGCGCGGTGCTGCCATCAGGCGTACAATTGCTGCTAGGACTTTTGGTAACATGCGCTGATGCGCCAGTTGCATGGCGGTATTGGCAAAGCCACAGGCAGTGTCACCTCCGGCAATGACGCCATGTTTTCGAGCAATTGCTACGATGTGGTCCCATAAATAAACCATATCGTTAGGTGCAAGCACCCCCAACCCATAAACCAATCCTTCAATGTCGCCATCTAGTAAGGCTCGGTCTGTTAGTTCTTTGCCACCAGTGCTTTCTATAGACAAAATGTCTGCGCCAGCAGCTGCACACTGATCAAATGCTTTCAACATGGTTTGCATCGGCTCACCGCTGCGCATTCGCGGTGGACGTTCTTTGTCACGAATGTCAGCAATCGTTACTCGCAAGGCTGATTTCACACCATAGGTGCGGGTGAACTCCTCCATAACTTCCTTGATGTCACTGGTCACATAAGCCCCCCAATGAGGGTATTGAGTTAGTTCGTAGAGTTGTTCGAATTCCAATATCAGTACTTCTTGTCTCAGCTCCACAGCCCGCTGGAGAATGCGCCTGGTCATCTCTCGATAGCGCAAACGAACTTCCGGTAGTGTTGTTTCATTGATTACCATTGGGGGTAGTGTGTAATTCACTTCTGGGATGACTGCTCCACCACCAATCACAATTCCGCTTGGAGTGGTAACCGGATGTAGAGCATTGCCAAATACCATCTCTTGCGCTGTTTTATACGCTATCCCAATCATTTCGGTTCTCCCTTAAGGATTTACAAGTGAAAAAAGTGCTTATATGTGTAAATCAGTATGTACGTTTGTACGTACTTATAATGGTAACAAAATTCACTCAAAGTTCGTTTTGTGATAGTGTTCACCAATTAGTATAAGAAAGAGTAAACGCTTTGTCAAGCACATAGGTTTGTCCTCGCCGCACATCTCTGCCAGAACGATCAGGAGCAACGGCGCCGCAAAGGGATGGCGCCCCCTGCGCTTTCTGCGCAGATCAACCATCGCTTGAAAATATTCATACAGGCTCTTGGCTTCTGTCGCGGAAAATTTTCTGGCAGACTCCATGTTGACCTTCCTCGACTCGGATTTGTGGTTAACGATCCAAAGCTGCCGAAGAAGGTCTTTTGGGACTGCCCTATCACGACTTTAAGAAAGCCCTGTGTGTAACCTAAGAATTGTTTGCAACCCGTTGAAATTCTTTCAAAGAATCCCATCAGGGAAGTATCTCGACCGAAACAACCAATAGAGTATTACAACCTGTGTCGTACCAGCTTCCCAACCATGTTCCGTTCGCGTCGAAGTGTTCAATGGACAGAATTTCTTTGCCCTGAATACGCACGGTTTGGCCGATTTTGATGTGGCTGAGCGATTGATATATTTCCGCATTCAACGGTACAGTGTGCAGCAGGTTGATTTTTCCTTTCGGGTTGGTCATGCGTGGACTGTACCAGAAAAACCGATGATCGGATACTGTTGCTACAACCTTGTCGCCATCTGAGAAATCACCACTGGTGACCAGGATGTCATGACTCAGCAACGGGTAGTCCCCCTCACGGATTTCGGTGATATGCCTTACCAGACCTTCGAAAGTAGAGTTTTGATTGAACTCATAAGCAATTTTCCATGCTTCGCCTTCAGGTACTTTAACAGAAGTAAAAGATCGGTTTATCTGCCAGTGTTCGAAGTCTGGTTCTACAGGGCTCAGCCAATTCGATCCGCTGCTGATGAGTGACCAGATCAAATATCCTGCCAGTATAACAAACAGAAAAATAAGCGGGGAACGGATCATGCAGCCCAATGGCAGTAGCAAAAATTCGGATGACCGCGGATGCTTGGATGGATGGAAAAATGGACCTGCCTTGGACATGTGTCGAATTATAACAAAAGCTTTTTCGTAGTCTTCTCTGTTTGTTGCAAGAAAAATATGACTGGGGGAGGTAATATTTACTCGGGTTGAATTGACGGAATGACTAATTACACGTAAGATAGGTCTTGAACCATTGAGAGAGGAGAAACTAATGGAACTTGGTCTGGTGCGCAAAGTGGATATTGATGATGAAATGCAGCAATCCTATCTGGATTATGCGATGAGCGTCATTGTGGCGCGTGCGTTGCCAGATGCCCGCGATGGTTTGAAACCCGTTCAGCGACGAATCTTGTATGCTATGTATGACATGGGCTTGCGCCCGGATTCACCTTATAAAAAATCTGCCAGAATTGTGGGTGAGGTGCTGGGTAAGTACCATCCACATGGCGACATGGCAGTTTATGAAGCCATGGCGCGCCTGGCACAGGATTTCACCATCCGCTATCCTTTGGTGGAAGGGCAGGGCAATTTTGGCAGTGTGGATGGCGATCCACCAGCTGCCATGCGTTATACTGAAGCTCGTCTGACCAGCTTTGCACTGGAATTGTTGAAGCAGATTGATCAGGATACGGTTGCTTTTCTGCCAAATTTTGATGCAACGCTTGTAGAACCACTGGTCTTGCCTGCAGCCGTCCCGAATTTGCTGGTTAATGGTTCAAGTGGTATTGCTGTAGGTATGGCTACAAACATCCCACCCCATAATTTGGGTGAGGTAATAGATGCACTGACTTTCATGTTGCGCCAATGGGAGCATCTGGACGATCTTTCGGTTCAAGACCTGATGAAATATATCAAAGGTCCAGATTTTCCAACGGGTGGCATTATCCTGCAAGAGGACGAGCAGAACGAATTACTGACTGCCTACGCAACCGGACGCGGCCGCATCACGGTGCGCGGGCGTGTGGTTCTAGAGGAGATGGCTCGCGGGCGCAGTCGCGTGATCATCACACAGCTCCCTTATCTGACCAATAAATCCGGTCTGATTGAAAAGATTGCAGAGATGGCGCGCGAGGGTCAACTGGAAGAAGTCGCCGATTTGAGGGATGAATCAGACCGTCAGGGATTACGGGTGGTGATTGAACTCAAACAAGGTGCAGAGGTTGATCAGGTGTTGCGATCGCTATATCAACACACACCGTTACAGACCACTTTTGGCATCATTATGTTGGCGCTGGTGGATGGCGAGCCCAGGTTGTTGACCCTCAAGCAGGCGTTGCGGGTCTATTTGGAGCATCGTTTGGAAGTCGTGCGACGGCGCAGTGAGTTTGAGCTTGCACATGCCAGAAGGCGGGCACATATTCTTGAAGGTTTGCGCGTTGCGATTAGCCATCTGGATGAAATTATCGCCTTAATTCGCGCTGCTCCGGATGCTGATACAGCTCGTGAAAGATTACGGAAGCGTTTCAAGTTGAGTGAGGAACAGGCGCAGGCAATTCTGGATATGCCGCTCAAACGACTGGCTGCGTTGGAACGGAAGAAGATTGAGCAGGAATATAAGGAGTTGCTTGCCAGGATCAAGGAACTGGAGGCTTTGCTACGCTCGCCTAAAAAACTACGCGCCCAAGTGGAAAATGAATTGCTGGAGGTGAAACAGCGATATGCAGATGCGCGCCGTACCGAGATTCGCATCCTGAAAGCCGGCGAGTCGGCTAAAACGTTACTTACTGCTGCAGCATTAACCGCTGCCCGCGAAGTCTGGATCGGTGTGACAGAGGATGGCTTGATTGCTCGTGTTGCCGGGGATAAACCACAGCGTCCTGCCGGTCAACAGGCTGCCCGCTGGATGTTGAAGGCCACCACACACCACACACTTTATCTGGTTTGTGAAAGCGGGAAAGCCGCGGCTGTATCGGTTGAAACCTTGCCGGAGGCTGAAAAGTTTTCAGAAGGTGTAAACCTTCATAAGATTGCTCCACTGGGTGAAGATGAACGACTGGCTGGTATTTTTGCGTTGTCGTTGCGCGATGAAGGGAGTGATGCGCGGTATGTGATGACTGTGAGCCAGGCTGGAATGGTTAAAAAATCTGCTGTCTCCGAATTGCCAGGGGCTTCGGCTCACCCGTTCACATTGGCGAAGGTCAACGCTGGAGATGCCTTACAGAGTATTTTGTTGACCAATGGTGAGGATGATGTGGTTTTGGCAACGGCATCTGGAATGGCAATCCATTTTTCCGAAGAGGAAGTGAGACCGATGGGTCTCATCGCAGCGGGGGTTAATGGCATTAAGCTTAAAGAGAGTGACCGGGTTATTGGTGCAGAAGCGTTTCATCACAAAGGGCAGATTTTATTGCTGGCTTCGGATGGACGTGCCTGGCGGTTTGAACTTTCTGAAATTCCTCTGCAAGGGCGGTATGGACAGGGAGTGATAACCTGCAAGCTGGGACGCGGTGCCAGATTGATTGGTAGTTTGGGGAGTAACCAAGCACAGATGGGGGTGGTACATTTTGAAAAAGCTGCAGCACGTCTGCTGAAAATGGAAGAGGTCATGATATCCAAACGACAGCGAAGCGGACAGCTTGTTGTCGAGGTAAAAGCTGGTGATTCAGTAATTGCATTGACACCTATATTGGATAACGTCTACCCTGTTGTCAAAAAACCTCGAAAGGCTGTCCGACAGACAGCACGAAAGCAAACAACCGTTACAAAAAAAGGTGCCGCTGTTTCACGAACGCGTGGTAATAAAGAGAAAAAGACTGTGTCCCAACCTGCAAAACCAGCAAAAAAGTCCCCATCCCCTACCGGACGCAGTAGCTCATCCAGTCCAAAGGAAAAACCCGAAATGCCGAAGAAGGTATCTAGGCAAAACAAAAGTGAAGCTCAACTCAGCATTTTGCCCGAAATACCGGCGAAAAGAAAACGAAAGTCCGGCTCAGGAATTCAATCAGGTTGAGACGGTGAAGAATTTGTAATGGTAGCCGATCTTTCCGTTGATCAAGCCAATTGTGTCATTTCCGTTGAGGACTTTACCAACGGATGAATTGGCTTGCCAGGTAAAATGACGGGAATTGCCACTACCGGAGACGCCGGTTAAAGTGAAGGTTGCATTGGGCAGAGTCTGGGTTAAGAATGTCGTATACCAGTTTCGGATGGCATCGGTGCCCTGCACGGTTTGTGCAGCTGTAATGTGAACCCCATTCGAGTCATACAAAGCAGCCACGTTTGTTGCATTGCGCGTGTTAAGGGCAGCAATGTATTTTTGTGGCATGTCCTGAGCAGGTGGCTGGGTAGGTGACCATGCATAGCTGGCAATAGTGTTCCACAGTGATTGCAGGATGGTGCGACCGTAATACCACTCGAAAAAGCTCGCTGCCGCCAGATTTAAGGCTCGTGCTGTATCGAGGAATTCAATAATGTCAGCGGGGGTGGCGGTCCAATCACCAGCTTTGTAAACAGGGCCGATCGGGATGATTGGTCGGACAGGGGTAATGGCTTGGAACTCGCTTACACAACGGCGAAGTTGCGCGCCGGCGTTATGGGCTGCCTGCCAATATACCTGAGGCATGTTCAAATCGCATTTTTCGAGGAACTCTTTCCAGGGCAGTTGTGGGTGATAGGTGGGGAAACGGTAGGAGCAAAGTGCAATAGGGGTGCTGGGCAAACCGGCTCGTAGATCAGCCATGAAACGACGTGCGGCGACATCTCGACCTGGTTGTTTATATTCTGCTTCGGCATCTATAATATAACCCTCCATGCCAAGCTCTTTAACTCGTTTAATGGCAATTTGCGCTTCCCCGGCTGGGTTATAGCCATATACATAGTGCCAGCCCCATACCTGAATATTTTTGGCTCTCAGTGCCTGGACGACAGGAGGGACTAGGTCTTTCCCGGTGGTCTTGTCAATGTTATATGCTACTGTCCCATCTGCAATCTTGATCGACACATGGGTCAAACCAGCTGCCTGCGCCGCATTAGCGATGGCTTGGGCATTGCCACCTTCACAGCGGGCAATTTGCCAGATCATAAAACCTTTTCCTTGCAGTCCCATTTCTTAACCTCCTGTCTGAATTGACACAGTGGATTTGAGTTGCACGGTCAGCTAGCTATTCGACTGAATGTTTCCTTCCAAACCTAATTGGGGAGCAATGCGGCGCATGGCAAGGATAACATTTTCCACGTGCTCCCATAAGTCCATACCAAATTCTGCCACGGCTTGTTCGATCTCCTGACGATTTGCACCTGCGGCAAAGGCGCGGTCTTTCCATTTTTTCTTGACTGAAGAGGCGGTTAAGTCATATAGCGAACGAGACGGCCGCACCAGCGCAACAGCAGTGATCAGACCAGTGATTTCGTCGCAGGCATAGAGTGCTTTTTCCATCCGACTTAGGCGGGGTACTCCCGTATGATCTGCATGACTTAATATGGCGCGAACGATTTCTTCCGGCACACCGCGTTCCCTTAAGATGGGTGCGCCCTCCTGGGGATGAGATTCGAGGGTGGGGTGAATTTCCCAGTCGAAATCATGTAACAGTCCGGTCAGCGCCCAAGTATGTACATCCTCGCCGAGTTTCTCAGCATAAAACACCATGGCTGCCTCAACGCTCAGCATGTGGTTTATTAAGTTTTGGTTCTTGACAAATTCTTGGACAATGGCAAGAGCTTCAGTGCGATCCATGTAGCACTCCTGAAACTGATAAATTGTGATAACTATCAACTAAATGCCATTATACATGCAATGCGTGCAAGTTTTGAACCACATCAGGGAATATCTTGTTGCCAGTTTGTTAAGGGTTCGTTTTCCGGGAAGATCGGTTCAGGTTGTCCAAGGACTGGCTGCGGTTTTCGGAGCAAAACGTCCCAGAGAGCGACAAAAGTGGCTGGAAGCTCGCGCATGACCCAAATGGCATATGCCCTGCGCTGGTAGGCGCGCCGGTCAGCGACAACACCGGATGCTCGTATGCCCAGTGCATTACAAGTAAAAAGTGCGCGCGGCAGATGAAAATTCTGAGTAACCAGGATTGCTTGTTTTATTCCGAAAATTGTTTTTGCCCGATAACAGGTGTCGTATGTCCGGCGTCCGGCATAGTCCAGTACGATATCCTGTTCAGGTACGCCAAGGTCAAGGGCATATTGTCTCATTGAGGCGGGCTCATTGTAGTTTATAAAACGATTGTCGCCACTCATGAGCAGTTTTTTGACTTTGCCTGCCCGATATAATTCCACTGCGGTCGCTACCCGGTCGCGCAGGACTGCAGTTGGGGAGCCATCGCGGTTCAAGCCTGCTCCAAAGACGATGGCAACCGGTGCAGGGGATATAGATTCAGGAGTATTATACGCGCGTGGTTTTGCATATAGCCAAACAAACAAGCGAGACAACACCAACACCACTCCCGCAAGCAGAGCAAGGGACACCACGATGCGTACAAGCATATGAAAAACTTTTCTTAGCATGAGCCGATTTTACCACGCCCGCTTGTGGGTTTTGGCGTGGTCAAGATCTGCAGTCATTCCTGGAAAAGCGTGTCTAAATTGATTTGAGCAGCCTCAATTAGTCTTTTCAGTGGCTCATAGGTTTCGTCATCAATTGCTTTGAGTTCTTGAACATCATAATTGAGTGATTCGCTTAGTAATTGTCGTCCTTCTGGTCTGGAAGCCAGATCAACCAGCGAAGCAATTAGCTTCTGGCGCATTTCTTCTGGTAATTCCGGGAGTGTTGAAAAGTTCATGTTGGGAATGATGGCATCGCTGCGCCAGATGACAATGATGCGGTTCATGACATCCGGCAGGTCTTGTAATGCGGGGGAAGTGCGTGGGTCGCCGGAGAGAGCGAAGGTAGCGCCAAAATCGCAGATACCGTGTACATACAATGCTCTCACGACCGCGGCATGATCACGAATAATTGCACCCGGCTGCACAGAAATACCGTTTTCAGCAAGCAATCCGGCTGGTACAACGTACCCGGAAAGGGAATCTGGCGCTACCCAACAGGGGCGCTGATCGGCAAATTGCGATAGGGCTGTGGACGCGTCAGCCAGGTTTTCGCTGGTTACAGGGTTGTAGTAAGTGATGAAACCGCTATCTGCACTTGCCAGAAATTGAGAGCCATATTCATATACGCCGAAATGATTAATCAGAAGTGCTACACGCGCAAAATCATTATTACTTGCCCGGATATATGGGAGAGGCATCAGCCAGGCTGCATGTACAAAACCGGCTTCCATATCACTCAGTAACTCTCCAGGGGTGGCAAACTCCTTGCTGACAATTGTGTAACCTGTTGATATTGATAAGGTTTCCATCAAATCTTTCAGGGCTGATAAGTCGGTAAACTCCAGATTTTCCACAATAATCCCAATAACCAGAGGATTTTCGTCGCTACCGAGTGGACTCGCCAGCGGAGTTAAATTTGGGGAAAAAGTCTCTGTTGGTGTAACAAGGATTGTCGGCTGGGGCGTAACATTTTGCCGAGGAGGCTGGCAATTCGTGAGCACCAGAATAGAGACAAGAAACAAAACAGCAAAACTGGAACAGCGTTTTATGAACGCGGCTTTCAAAATTGCTAATACTCCCTTGATTTACTTGTGTTATTATGAATTATAACAAAGGCAACAAAGGAGGCATAATGGGTAAGAAAATTCAATGGGTATTGGTGATTGGCGGAATCGTTGCCATTTTATTGATTATGCTAGTTGTATTGCCGTACATCCTAATGCAAATTATCGATTCTGCAACTGCTCGCGCGATTGCGCCATTTGAACGGGCTGACCAGGAACTGCGCACTCAGGTTGCCCAGATATTAAACCCAACCCCGACGATTATCCCCGATCCAGTCACAATTATTCATGAAGTGCGTTCGTTGGCGCGGTTGGAGACTATTCAATATTCTGTGGAAAAAGTTATTACGGCAGAGAGTGGGCAGAATCAATTTGCCTTTTTGTTTGGAGATCGGTTATTGTTTATCGCGCATGGGTATGTGATCGCCGGGGTTGATCTTGGAAAATTGACCTCGGATGACCTGACATTAAAAGGGCAGGTGCTTTATGTCCGTCTACCGCAGCCAGAGATATTTGTAGCCACGCTGGATAATGAAAAGTCTTATGTGTATGACCGCGAAACTGGTTTGCTGACAAAAGGTAATGTAGATCTGGAAACAGAAGCCCGCAAAGTGGCCGAGAATGAAATCTATAAGGCAGCGTTGGATGATGGGATTTTGGAACAGGCGCGCGTTAATGCCGAAAATTATCTGGTGCGCTTGTTTAGAACTCTTGGATATAACGAGGTAGTCTTCGTACAACCCTGACCAAACAAAGCATTATGTGAACAGAGTGGTAAAATAAGCTGGCTTGTAGTGAAGTGTTCAAGCGAGGTTGATATGTCCAAAGCCCTGAAAAAGCCACTCATTCGTTTTGTAAAACCCCGCGAAACCGTAGAGGTGCATCTTCCCGATGGACGCGTACTTTCCGGTCCGCGTGGCACTTCTCTCGAACACTTCTTAATGAAATTACCCGAAGCTCGCAATCCCCTAATCGTTGGCGGAATTGTTAATACGCAATTGAGAGAACTGACCTACCCGATTGAGTTAGATGTCCGTGTTCAACCTGTGACGATGAAAGATTCGGATGGAGCAAGAATTTACCGCCGTTCGCTCACGTTTCTTTTAGAGGCGGCTTTTGAAGCATTGTTTCCGGACGTTGTTTTGTCGGTGGATCATTCAGTCTCTTCGGGGGGGTATTTTTGCAAAGTGCGCGGACGCCCGCCATTGAACCGCGAGGAACTTAAGCTACTGGAAAGGGCAATGCGTAATCTGGTTGCACAAGATTTGCCTTTCCAGAAAGATATTGTTCCGCTGGAAGAGGCAATGCAATATTTTGAGAAACGGGGTTATCAAGATAAAGTGCTACTGTTAAAGTACCGCCAAAAACCAACATTGGTTCTCTATAAATTGGGTGAACACCGGGATTATCATCATGGGTACATGGTACCTTCAACAGGTTATTTGCGCTGGTTTGATTTGAAACTTGCCGATGATGGGTTTATTGTCCGTTTTCCGCGGCGTCAGTTTGCTGACCAATTGTTGCCCCTGCCAGAATCAAAAACACTGTTCAGGACCTTTCGGCAGTATGGCGATTGGCTGGAGAAACTTGGCATTGATAATGTGGGTGCTTTGAATGAAGCCATTCACCAGAGTCGCATCCGCCAGATTATTCTAGTCTCTGAGGCTTTGCACGAGCAAAAAATTGCTGAGATTGCCCGTTCCATTGTTGCGCGTGCCAGTGAAGCGCGAGTCGTTCTCATTGCAGGTCCCTCTTCTTCCGGAAAGACTACATTTTCCCGAAGACTAACCATGCAATTGCTGGCACTAGGCGTATCGCCATTTGCGCTGGAGATGGATAACTATTTTATTGATCGGGATAAGACACCCCTTGATGAGGATGGCAAACCGGATTTTGAGGCTTTAGAGGCATTGGATACTGCTCTATTGAGCGAACACATCCGGCGTTTAATCGCTGGTGAGGTGGTGAAATTACCGTTCTATAATTTCAAAACTGGCAAGCGGGAGCCGGGTGATACAGTTAAACTGGAGAAAGGTCAGATTATTATTGCTGAGGGGATCCATGGCTTAAACCCTCACCTGTTGCCCGATATTCCGCGAGAAACGACTTTTCGGATATATATTTCTGCATTGACACAATTGAACCTGGATCGGCACAATCGTATCTCGACAACTGATACACGCCTAATCCGGCGTATTGTCCGCGATATGCGCGAGCGTGGATATACTGCCCAACAGACAATTTCCCGTTGGGAATCGGTAAGGCGGGGTGAGAGAAGGCATATTTTTCCTTATCAGGATAATGCTGATGAAATGTTCAACTCAGCGCTGGTGTATGAGCTATCCGCCTTAAGACCGCTAGCTGAGCCTTTGCTAAGACAGGTGCCGTATGGTTCTCCGGAGTATATCGAAGCCAAGAGATTGCTGGCTTTTCTGGAATGGTTTTTACCCCTTGAAAATGTTGATTTTATTCCGAACAACTCCATCTTGCGCGAGTTTATTGGTGGTTCCATCCTGGCAGATTTTAAGATTTGGAAGTAGGTGTAATAAAAAAGCCCCACCGACTTTCAGGACGGTGGGGCTTTTTGTTTAAAATTACATATACTGCTTTATTACCTGGCTAAGGCGCGCAATTCCTTCATTGATCTTCTCTGGTTTTGCATTAGAAAAGTTCAAGCGCATTGTATTTTCGCCACCGCCGCAAGGAAAGAATGACTCTCCCGGAACGAAGGCGACTTTTTGCCTTACAGCCTCTTCAAGGATTTTGGTTGTATTTAGACCCTCAGGCAAAGTTACCCAAAGGAACAATCCGCCTTGAGGATGTGTCCAGTGAACACCTTGCGGCATGTGCTCTTCCAGTGTTTCAATCATAACATCCCTGCGCTGACGATAGCATTCACGGATTACTTTTACATGGCGGTCGAGGAATCCTCCTTTACCAACTTCATAGGCGACCATTTGATTAAATGTCGCTGTATGCAGGTCCACCCCTTGTTTAGCCTGAACCAGTTTAGAAATCACCTGCGTGGGAGCGACTACCCATGCCAGCCGAACGCCGGGTGCCAGAATTTTGGAGAAGGTGCTTAAGTAGATTACGTTTCCCGAGTAGGCACCCGGGTCTTTGCGATACTGACTGTCCAGTACAACAACAGACGGAATATGTTTTCCTTCAAAACGGAGCTGTCCATACGGATCATCTTCAATGATGGGAACACCAAAACGATCCGCTAGTTTTACTAGTTGTTTGCGGCGTTCAAGAGTCAGTGTTGTTCCGGTGGGATTTTGGAAGTTTGGCAGTACATAAATAAACTTGGGACCCAAACGAAGTGATTCCTCCAGCGCTGAGGTAATCATTCCATGATCATCAGAGGGCACTGCGACATACTCTGCCCCGTAAGCATTCCAGGCTTGCAATGCACCCAGATAGGTGGGTGATTCAACGAGGATGCGGTCGCCCCGATTGATGAAAATCTTACCCAGAAGGTCCAACGCCTGTTGAGAACCCGAGGTGATCAGGATATTATCGGCGCTTACATGCATGCCATAAGCAGCATTATGACGTGCGATCATTTCTCGCAATGGCAGGTACCCTTCTGTTGCGCCGTACTGCAGTGCTTCAGCTCCGCGCTCTTGCAAGACCCGATTGCAGGCTGCCCGGAATTCTTCAATTGGAAAAACTTCTGGCGCAGGCATCCCTCCTGCAAAGGAAATTACATCTGGTTGTTGGGTGAGCTTTAGCAGTTCGCGTATGGCTGAACTTTTCATACGTAGGGTGCGCTGTGCATAACGGTGTTCCCAAGGTGTTTGCATTCTGGCTCCTGTACATACAGTATGGTTTTTATCGGACATCTTACTTCCCTCTGGTTTAAGATACGACTGTGGGTGCATTTACACCCACAGTCGCTGGTTTAACCTGCTTTGGGAAAACGGCTGATAATTATCGCCGGTGTGGGAAGCGTAACGCGGTCTCCTATTTGAAGTTCAGCTGGCATTTTTCCTGTGGCTTTGGGCGCACCTTGATAGATGAAGATGGGGGTACCCTCCTCAGACGATTTGATTTCGACAAAAGCCTGTCCAGTCAGGTAACCTTCAGCGTCAATGGCACAACTGGTCACCACACCGATCACGCGCCCTTTGTGGTCTAAGACGGGATCGCCAAGGTGTGCCATGCGGACACCTTTTTCAGTGAAGCGGAAGCGCACTAAGATTCCCTGACGGGATGCCTCGCGTTTCAGGTAGGCATCGCGTCCGATAAACCATGGTTTATAGGTTTTGACATATGAGCCAAAACCAGCTTCGGCGACACCCAGGTTGAGCTGACCACCCATCTCGTGACCATAGAGAGGTAAACCGGCTTCTGTACGCAGAGAATCGCGTGCGCCGAGACCGCAGGGCTTCAACCCCATCGGATCGCCCGCAGCCATTAATGCCTTCCACAGCTCGGCTGCTTTATTCGGGTGGACAAACAGCTCGAAAGCCATTTTCTCACCAGTATAACCCGTGCGTGCCACAACTAGGTCAAACCCGCCAACGATTGCCTCGCAAAGCTCGGTGCGTTTTAGCTTCATAATTTTCTTGCGGTTGGCGGTGTCCACGCCAAGCGCCAGCAGAATATCACGGGATTTGGGACCTTGCAGTGCAATATCCACCCGCATATCCTCTTCCTCTTTCGGATCGCGCAAATTGCGTAAGGTTGCCTGTAGTCCATACGCACGCACCCAAGGACGGTTGTTATCCACCAGCACTTTTCCCTGCAAAACGGCATTTAACCATGCCCAGTCTTTGTCGTCATTGGCAGCATTGACAACCACCAGATATTTATCCTTGCTGCGCCGATAGACCATTGTGTCATCAATCACGTTTGCGTCCGGATCCAGGAAGTGGGTATAACAGGATTCACCCACCTCCAGCGCTGCGATATCATTACCGCACACACTGTCCAGAAATACCGCTGCATCAGCTCCTTCAATCTGGTAAACACCCATATGAGAAACGTCAAACAAGCCGGCTGCCTGACGTGTTGCTAAGTGTTCTTCCATGACAGAGCTATACCAGACCGGCATTTCCCAGCCGGCAAAGGGAATAATCTTGGCGCCTAGTTGTTTGTGGACGTCATAGAGCGGCGTACGTTTCAGTTCACCTTCTTTTTCTTCCCAAGTAAATTTAGGCAAAGCCTCACCTAGGCCTTCTTCCGCCATTCCGATAAAGAAAGGTTTATATTTATCAACAGGTTCGGTTGAAGCCATTTTACCTGCTTTAGGTTCACACTCAATAACGGTGATTGGGCCAGGAAGGCGGCGGGTGATGTCTTTATCAAAGGCAACATATCCATCAGAAAGATCAGAAAGCCATGCGAGCGTCAAAGCAGCATGTTCGCTTGGCACGGTGACCTGATATACATGGTCCTCTACACAAGTCAAAGTCGCGTTGATTGCACCTTTGGGTGTGTAAAGGCGGGTAGCTTGGCTTTCTCCAGGTTTCAGAATGCCAGCATTGCTACTGAAGACATAATTGACAAAATGACGAGTTCCTTTCCCGTTCAGTTCAAAGGTGACCGTCCCATTCTTTTGTCCGATTTGGTCATCAATGTAAAAGAAATGTGGATAACCGCTGCGCCTTACTTCAAAGTCAAAGCCGGCTTTCTCAGCAATTTCGCGTACTCGCAGTTTGGCATTTTCCAGCACATCAAAGTCAATCTTGGCACGTACAACTTCACCCTGGCGAGAGATGATAGAGTAGGGTTTGATGGCATACAAGACATCGGCGATGATGTCGGCAACTTTCACCATGTCCTCTTCTTTCAAACCGCGCTGGGTCACCCAGGGCGTGCCATAACGAATACCAGATGCAAAGAGCGCCGTCTTATCACCGGGAATGGTATTGCGATTAAGGACAATTCCGGCAATATCTAAAATGCGCGCAGCGAGGTCGCCAGAGAGTTTGGTCCCGTCCGGTCCGACGATGGTCTTACAATCCACATTGCCCAAATGGGTGTTTGTGCCACCATAGGGGATTCGTAATCCTCGTTTTTGCAATTGATCGGTGAGCACCTGACAATTTTTGATAATCTGATGTTGTAATTGTCTAAAAATTTCAGTCTTTGCCAGCTTGAAAGTGGTCGCCAGCGCAGCAAACACGTGAACATGTGGACCGCCTTGCTCGCCCGGGAAGACAGCGCGGTCTATCTTTTTCGCCAAATTTGCGTCTGTAGTGATGATACAGGCGGCACGCGGACCGCATAATGTTTTGTGAGTGGTGAAGGTGATTACATGGGCATGTCCAATTGGTGATGGAATGGCGCCTCCGGCGATCAGACCGGCAATATGCGAAACATCCGCCAGTAAAATTGCACCAACCGCGTCCGCAATGGCTCGGAAGCGTTCCCAATCAGGTGCCCAGGGATATGAAGAATAACCGGCAATGATCATCTTGGGCTGGTGCTCTTTTGCCAGTGCTTCTACCGTATCATAATTAATTTGTTCGTTAGCCGGGTCAACGTTGTAATGCACAACTTTGTAGAGTTTCCCGGAGCGGTTGACGGAAGATCCATGGGTAAGATGCCCACCGTGTAGCAGATTCATGCCAAGAACTGTATCACCCGGATTGATAAGCTGATATACTGCGTTGTTAGCTGGCGCACCTGACAGAGGTTGAACATTTACATAGAGTTGGTCGGGTGATACCGCTGGGGTGGAAAATGCCTCTGCGCAGCGGCGACGTGCCAGCGCCTCCACAATGTCGGCATATTCCACGCCTTTGTAGTAGCGCGGATCAGAGTAGCGCCGATAATAAGCAAGCCGTGCTGGATAATCCAGAATTTCCTCTTCGGTCATCCAGCGGGTTTCTTCATCAGGGTATCCTTCCGCATACAGGTTCTGGAAGGCTGAAGCGAGTGATTCGCGCACTGCCAGTGGAGCGGTGCTTTCACTGGGAATCAAAATAAGCTTTCGGTACTGGCGTTCCAGCTCGAGCTGTGAAAGCCGGTAAACCTCCGGGTCAATATCAGATAGAGAGCCGCGGACAAGATAGTCGGACATATTTTGCTCCTTGGTAAACAAAATCGGGCTGTAAAATAAAAATAACCATGCAAGCCTTACTGAAAAGGCGGAACATTGAAGTACTGTCATCCAATTGCATGGCATTTATATTGTAGCCCTGTAAAGGGTTAAGGTCAAGATTTTTTGGTTAGGGGTGGACTCCAATTGATATGAGATGCCTGTGTTGAAGTGAGAGACAAATCATAATTGCCCAACTGTTTTACTTTGATTTGCGGTGAAACTTTGTAAGCTATAATTACTTTGCCTGAAGAAAAATATATTTTGACAGGGTAGAGCAACAAAAACAAAACTATCCCCTTTACTGCTGAAAGGAAAAAATGGACATACGAATTGAGAAACTGGCTGATTTACTGGTTAATTATTCGGTTGAGGTAAGACCCGAACAGAAAGTCTTGATTCGGGGAGAGAGTCTGGCAGAGCCCCTGATCAAAGCGGTTTATCGCGAGGTTCTTCAAGCTGGCGGTTATCCGTTTGTGTTGGTTGAATTGCCTGGGATGGAGGAACTGTTTTACCGTCATGCTTCTGATCAGCAACTTCAATTTGTACCACCTCCGGTGAAGCTTTTGTATGAAACGTACGATGTTCAGATTTCCATAATGGGTGTCTCGAACACAAAAGCTCTCAGCCGAGTTGACCCGCGTAAAACCGTGTTGCGCCAACAGGCGTATCGGGATCTCATGAAAACAATTTTATCGAGAGCGGCGAAAAAAGAACTGCACTGGACGGTGACCCTATTCCCCAACAACGCGGCAGCTCAAGATGCAGAAATGGGTCTGATGGAGTATGAAGATTTTGTTTACAATGCGTGCATGCCGGATTTTGATGACCCTGTTGGTTACTGGCGAGGGGTCTCAAAAAAACAGCGGAAGATCATTGAATGGTTGAAGGATAAACACGAGGTTCGGGTGATTGCTCCGGAAACTGATTTACGTTTGAGTATTGCCGGACGCACTTTTATTAATTGTGACTGTCACGAGAATGTGCCGGATGGTGAGATATTTACTGGTCCTGTTGAGGATAGTGTTGAAGGACAGGTGTATTTTTCATATCCAGCGATTTATGGCGGTCGGGAAGTTACGGGTGTGCGTTTGTGGTTTGAAAAGGGGCGCGTGGTCAAGGCAACTGCAGAAAAGAATGAGGAATTTTTGCTTGCAACTCTAGATACTGATGAGGGATCGCGTTATGTTGGGGAGTTTGCAATTGGAACGAATGCTGGTATCACCCAGTTCACGCGCGAGATTCTCTTTGATGAAAAGATTGCCGGCAGTTTTCACATAGCTTTGGGCGCAGGTTATCCTGAAAGTGGAAGCAAGAATGAATCTTCTGTTCATTGGGATATGATTTGTGACTTGCGGCAAGGCGGAGAGATTTGGGTAGATGATGTGCTGTTATATAAAAATGGTGGGTTTGTATTAGACTTTGGAGATTGAGCAAGCCTGATGAGTGAAACAGGAACGGAAACATTTGGGGAAACAGCCCCCATTGCCAATGGCAAAGGGTGTGTGTCGTTGGTGCTGATGGTGCTGACTACCATGTGGGTTGTCGGCAATACACTGATTTTTCAATCTGGCGCCTGGGTGCTGGAGCAGACAATCTTCGAAGGCAGTTTGAACGTTAAGGATTTGCGCTGGTTGATTGCGCTTGGCTATGCTCTTGCTCTGGTAGTGCCGTTTTTTGTTGCATTTTTATTGATCAGGAACCCTTACCAAAAAGCTCTTTATCGCTTATTGTTTCTTGCCAGTTTGCTTGCCTTACTTTTAGTCCCCTCACGTTTGCTTTCAATTATAGATATGCAAAGCGTAATGGCATACCAAATTCTTGTTCTGATGTTATTCTTTCTGGGATTGCAGGTCTGGTCACGCCGACTTTTGAATAGCTCATCTGACTGGCATTCCAGGCCGCTTGCGGGTTTTAGCTGGGGGCTGGTAAGTGGGGGAATGGTGGTTTTCCCTTGGGTACTCTGGGGAGCACTTGGCTCACCTTTGGATACTATTCTGGGGCTGGTGGTTGGAGTGTCGTTTGGCGCCTGTGTCGGGTTTTTGCTGAAAACGAGCTTTTTCTCAGTTGTCCATGCCCAAAAACCTTATCGCGGGTTGAGTGTGTTCCGGGATGGGGTTGTTGTTTTTCTGGTTTTACTGATCATGGTGGGCGGTCTGGCACAAAATGGCAACCAGGCTTTGCTGTTTTTATCGGTGCCGCCACTTTCCTGGACTCTGGCTGTGCTGAGCCGCTATAAGGCAGATGTAAAACGAAGTGGAAACTGGGGCACGCTGGCGATTTGTCTTGGACTTGTTACTGCGTGGCCTCTGATTTTTGTTGACCCAGATGAATTAATGCTGGTCATTAATGGCTCATCGGGGGAGCTTATTCAATGGGTGAATAAGGCTATTCTGGTAACTGTTGTGATTATCATCCTCTTGACAATATTCTGGTTCATTTTGCGTCGCTCTGTTGAAAATGGTATGCAACTACTCCGGATGGGAAAAGTGGTATTAGCGGTTGGTTGGCTGGCGAGTTTTGTGGTGGTTTACTTCGTTTATGGTCGCCCCGGTTTTTATGGTGAACGGCTTTTTGTTATTTTGAAGGATCAGGTGGATGTTTCCAAAGCAGCGAGTATTGTGGATGACCAGCTGAGGCGGGAATTTGTTTATCAAACCCTTGTTACAAAAGCGGATGAGTCCCAGCGTGAACTGCGCAGGGCGCTGAATCGCTGGCGTATTCCCTACACACCTTATTATCTGGTTAATGCGCTTGAGGTGCGAGGTGGTCCGCTGATTCGCTGGTGGTTACAAACTCGCCCAGAGGTGGACCGGATATTGGATAGCCCTGTTTTACGACCACTACCGAAAGCTGCAACACCTGTACGGGGGGCTGAGACAAAACCGCAGAGTCCGGATTGGAATCTGAAGCTTATCGGTGCTGATCGGGTGTGGGAGTTGGGGATAAGAGGAGCGGGTATTGTGATCGGTCAATCGGACTCTGGAGTGCAGGGTAATCATCCAGAGTTAGTGGATAGTTATCGCGGCAGAGATGGCAACCATAACTATAACTGGTTTGACCCATGGAATGGGACAAGTTCCCCAACTGATATTGGAGGACATGGTACACATACATTAGGGACGATTGTGGGAAATTCTGTTGGTGTAGCGCCGGATGCGAGCTGGATTGGCTGCGTCAATCTGGCACGCAATCTTGGTAATCCTGCGTTGTATCTGGATTGCTGGCAATTCATGCTATCGCCTTTTCCGCAAAACGGCGATCCGTTCAAGGATGGAAAACCCGCTATGGGTGCCCATATCCTCAACAACTCTTGGGGATGTCCATGGGTTGAAGGATGCGATGCGGAGGTCTATCTCTCGGCGGTTAAAGCTCTACGTTCAGCTGGGGTTTTTGTGGTTGTTTCAGCTGGGAATGCTGGCTATTCGGGTTGTGGGAGTGTGAAAGATCCCCCTGCTATATATGATGAGGTATATTCTATAGGTGCAGTGAATCGTGATGGTCAACTGGCGGAATTCAGTAGTCTCGGCCCCGTTGAAGTGGATGGCAGTTATCGGGTCAAGCCGGATATTATTGCTCCGGGGGCGGGCGTGCTATCTGCTTATCCAAACAGCAGTTACGAGATTGCCAGTGGAACCTCAATGGCTGGTCCTCATGTTGCCGGTGTGGTGGCTTTAATGTGGTCGGCGAATCCAGACTTGATTGGGGAGATTGATCTAACGGAGCAAATTCTGAATGAGACAGCAAAGCCCTATGAGGGAGTCCTCCCGGAGTGCGTTGAAGCGAGTGGCGAGAAACGAAACGCAGCAGGATTTGGATTAGTAGATGCTTACGCTGCGGTTCAGAGAGCGTTAGAATTTAGAAGGAAATGAAGATTTATTCTTGGAATAAGAAACGATTAAGCCCGAACAGGGTTATTCATTACGAACGCAATAGACAGAGGCGCAACAGTGACTGATCTCAGCGATGATTCTGCTCTGGAGCGAGCTGTCAAAGGCGACGCTGAAGCATTTAGCGTTCTGTATGAACGGTACGTTGGGCGCATTTACAACTATGTTTTTTACCGCACGGGAAGTGCTGTTGATGCTGAAGATCTGACCGCAAAGGTATTTTATCGGGCTTTTGGTCACATCAGCTCGTATCGCAATACGGGAATTCCCTTTTCAGCCTGGCTATACCGGATTGCCCACAATTTGGTAGCCAACTGGTATAGGGACAACAGCAGACGGCGTGAGGTTCCACTGGATGATCATCCGCAAATACCAAAATCGGAGCATCCAGAATCCTCACTTGTGGAAGTACAGGAAAAAGAGCGTCTGCTAAGAGCCATTCGCACCCTTCCTGATGATCGTCAGCAATTGTTAATATTAAAATTTGTGGATGATTTGTCAAATGCAGAAATTGCGGTTATCATGCGTAGAAGTGAAGGAGCAATTAAGAGCCTGTACCATCGGACGTTACTGGCACTGCGAGATGCTCTTGAGCGATTAGATAAACAAAAGGAGTGAGAATGTTAAGAATTGTGACAGATGGGTCAGTGGACATGCCCGATGGGTGGGCTGCTGAGTATCAGATTGATGTTTTGCCTCTATACGTTCGTTTTGGTGAACGCAACTTTATCCCAGGTGTCAATATGACCAGCGCAGAGTTTTATGATATGGTGCGAAAGACGGGAAAAATTCCCAATACCTCTTTGCCATCCCCTGGGGATGTAGCAAGGTTCTATCGTAAGATTGCCCGGAAAGGGGACGAGATACTTTCTATTCATTTGGGCAGTAAGCTATCAGGCACTTATTCGATTGTCCAGATGGCTGCTAAAGAGATGCAGCAAGAATTCGACATTTCAACTTTTGATTCGGGTGCCGGTTCTGCTGCGCTGGCTTACATGTGCCGCGAGGCGCGTTTGCTTAGTCGAGAAGGTTTTTCGATGCAGGCGATCCTTGCGCGATTGGAAGAGATTCGTCAGAGGCTGATTGTGGTACTGACGGTTGATAACCTAGAGTTTGCACGCTTGAGTGGGCGTGTTAATGCACTGCAAACTGCTCTTTCTTCCATACTGAAGATTAAACCAATTATTGTTCTGCAGAATGGTTTGCTTCAGATGTCAGAGAAAGTACGTACTCGACAAGCGGCTATTGAACGGGTAATAGAATATGCGCGCGAGCATTTTGATGCGCAAGCGATTTACTTATCGGTAGTACATGCGGTTGATCCGGGCGCGGCTCAGGCGATTATTGACAGGGCAAAGAAGGTGCTCAATTTTAAAGAATTGATTGTGATGGAATTGTCTATTCCGGTAGCTGCTCATTTAGGTCCCGGAACGGTGGGCCTCGTAGCTTATCCTGTGGAGAGGAGCATTGTTTAGAGAAATGGGGCGATTGTCTGCTCAGAATCACACGGAAGAACTACTGAACAGACTAGAACGGAGCTTGGATGCCTCGCTACATCCGGTTAATCCCGATCCGTTTTTTACCAGTCAGTTGCGTTATCGTCTGGTGAACTCGCCGGCTGTGGTGCTGGAGAATGCGTCCAGCGGTATGGCATTGCTCATTATGGCTGCCGGTCTGTTTCTGGGCGTTTTGCTGGTCTGGATGTTGCATCGGTTACGCTGAAAAATTCTTGAGGGTTTTCAGATGCCGAGCTTTCTGGCGAGCTCGGCATTACTGGGTTCAACAAGAATACTACCATCCGGAAATACAATTGTGGGGACGCTACGGAAGCCGTGATTAGTCTCTTCAACAAACTTTCGCGCTACAGCATCTGTATCAATGTCTATCCAGCGATAAGCAATATTATGCTCATCTAAAAACCGTCTTGCTCGGCGGCTGTCTCCACACCAGTTTGTCCCGTATACAATGATTTTCTGGGATTCTTCCATAAAGTGTTTATGCCCATTTCTTTAAGAGTTTTTGCTCTTCCCGTGCATCGGTATATATTTTACCCCAAAGTCGGGCATGGCAGGACCAGCAGGTAAAGAGTTGATCAACCTGTATAGGTGCTTCGCACCCAATCGCCAACCAGCCAGTAACGGAAGTCTTCGCCTTGTGAACATTTGATACCGGCAACAACGCCATAGACCAATGCCGCCAGGGGAAGCAGGCTGATGATTGCTGCTATAGGGATCAAGCAGATACCGACAATGACAGCGGAGAGGACACCGACTATAGCCCAGCTGACTCCGACGATAACGCCAGCACCCACCCATGCAATCAACTGAAAGATCAAAGATTGAAGGGATTGATAAGCGACGTAGCGGGATCGGTCTTTGTAAACTAGGTAAATGATTAAGGCTGCGACAGGTCCAAGGATGCCAGAAACGAGGTTTATTAGGATAGAGAGATGTGCCAGCATTGCCCATGTGCGTTCATCAGACGGGTTGAGCGGCATACTCGATGGGGTCGGTGCAGAATACTGTTCAGACATTGTGTTTGCTCCCTGAAAGAGTTATTCATTCTATATTACGTGTGTGGCCAGTAAAAGTTGCAAAAAAGCCTGCCAGTTCTGGCAGGCTTAATCGTACTACAAATTACCAATCCAATCAGACCCAGCCCTGATTTTTGACGAAATTAGTTACGACTGGGATTTCAATATATTCACCCTGGTAGGCTTTGATGCCATAGTAAATCAGCAACACAAGGGTCAGTACGGAAGTACATAGACCGATGATAACAAAGCTGAGGATGATATTGACGATCCATAAAACAATACCGAGAACCAGTGCCTGCATAGCGTGAACTTTTATGAACGGTCTGTTCTTCTTTTCCTCGAGTAGGAGAACAATAATTGGCACGATAGGAGTCAGGATATATGATAAAAGAGCCCAGAGCTTGTCGTCGCTGGTGATTTCGGATGTTGGGTTTACCTGTTCTGACATAATTTTTTCCTCCATTGGCGATTAGATTTTGGGATACAGATAAATTCATTTTACAACAGATTTGCGAAATATCAACACTAAAACGATTGCCAGATTTGATAATTTCCAGGTTTTTTAAGAAGCGTTGTATTGATGGGCGATAAGAAGTATGATCGTTTTTCGTCTTGATATCATGTTAAAATTCTTCTTATGGAAAAGCCACGCATTGTATTTATGGGGTCACCTGATTTCGCTGTTCCCGCTTTGGGAGAACTGACAAAACATTATCCGGTAGTTGGTGTCGTCACACAGCCGGATAGACCCGCCGGACGTGGGCGGGCGATGACACCTCCGCCGGTTAAGGCTCTGGCTGAGGATTTAGGTATTCCTGTCATTCAACCTGAACGCTTGAAGGAACCGGGCGCCTTTGCGCAACTGCAGGCATGGCACCCCGATTTGATCGTTGTGGTTGCATTTGGACAGATTTTGCGTCAGAATGTGCTTGATTTGCCCCCTTATGGTTGTATCAATGTTCACGCTTCCTTACTGCCACGTTGGCGCGGTGCTGCTCCGGTACAGGCTGCAATCTTGCATGGCGATACAATCAGCGGGGTAACGATCATGAAAATGGATGCTGGCGTGGATACTGGTCCGATTCTGGCGCAACGTGCGGTTGAAATTTTGCCGGAGGATACCAGCGGCACACTGACAGAACGGCTTGCATTAGAGGGAGCTTCCTTACTAATCGAAACATTGCCTTCTTATCTTTCAGGCGAATTACTTCCTCAACCACAAGATGACAATCGGGCTACCTACGCAAAGATGTTGAAGAAGGAAGACGGATTGTTAGATTTCAACAAAGATGCAGTCACACTTGCCCGTCAGGTGAGGGCATTTAATCCCTGGCCTTCAGCTTTTTTCTTCTGGCAGGGTGTCCCTCTGAAAGTGATACGGGCACATCCGTTACCATCTACTAATCAGGTTGGAGTGGGTGAACATAAGGTAATCAACGGTTTCCCTGCGATCGGCACCGGCGAGGGGTATCTGGTATTGGATGAAGTTCAGCCGGCTGGGAAGCGTCCGATGGCAGGTGACGTCTTTTTGCGCGGCGCGCGGCAGTGGTAGCCGTGTAGTTGCCTTCAGATCAAAATTTTTTGAATAGAAAGTAAAAGAAGTCTTGGCAGATAAATTAAAGTTTCTGTGTGTTGGAACGGGGGCAATTGGCACTTACATCGGCGGCAGTCTGGTTCTTGCAGGGCATAGCGTAGTGTTTTTAGAACGGGCGGGTATTGCGGATGAAGTTCGCCAGCGCGGTTTACGCCTGAAATTGGGTGACTCTGAACACCAAGTATATAACCCGATTGTGGTTGAGACTATTGGTGAGGCTCTTGAAACGGGCGCGTATGATGTTGCACTTTTGGCAGTGAAATCGTTTGATACTGCAGAATTTATTAAATCAATGGAGCCTTACATTTCTACGTTTCCTCCGGTGCTGTGTTTACAAAATGGTGTTGAAAACGAGTCACTGCTGGCAGATGTGTTGGGTCATGATCGAGTCATTGCTGCGACAGTGACCAGCGCCGTTGGGCGACGGGCGGCAGGAGATATTGTTTTAGAGCGGCTACGCGGAGTGGGTATTGCCTATGGACATCCTTTGTCTCAAAAGCTGGCAGAAGCAATGGCGGAGGCAGGACTGCGCGCACGTCTGTATGAGCGGGCAGATTCCATGAAATGGTCTAAGATGTTGACCAATCTGATGGGCAACGCCACTGCGGCTATTCTGGATATGACGCCAGCCGAAGTGTTTGCAGATCGGTTTGGGGGCTGGATGGAGCTAGTTCAACTGCGCGAGGCGCTGGCGGTTATGAGGGCAATGAATATTCCGGTGACAGATTTGCCGGCTACACCAGTGCGCACTATGAGTTGGGCGGTGCGCTTATCACCTGCGTTTGTCAGCCGGCGCTTATTGCAACGGGGTGTGGGCAAAGGACGTGGGGCAAAGATGCCCTCATTACATATTGACTTGCACAATGGACGCGGAAAGAGCGAGGTGGTTTATCTAAACGGTGCTGTGGCACGTTTCGGTGAACGGGTGAAAGTGGCTACGCCAATCAACCGGATATTGACGGATGTGTTGATAAGCATGACGGAAAAGCGAATTCCCTTAGGGCAATTTGCCCGCCGTCCCGATCGTCTTTGGAAATACATCACTGATCAAATGGGCAAGATGTAGGGACCTATCCCTGTCTGGCTTCGTAAAGGTCATTTGTTTTAGAAGCCATGATAAAATCGTTTTGATGCAATCCACGAATGGCATGAGTCCACCAGACTACGGTTACTTTGCCCCACTCTGTGATCAGCATGGGGTGATGCCTTTCCGCCTCAGCAATTTCACCGACTTTGTTTGTAAAAGTCAGGGCTTCGACAAAATTCTTGAACTTGAATGAACGTTGCAGGCGGGGAATATTTTCTTCAATGATGATTTCCCAGCCGGGTATTTCAGCGAGAAACCTGCGGGCTTGCTCCAGTTCCATGGGCGGGAGATCACCTCGGCAAGGTACACACTTCAAATCGCGAAAGCTGTTCACTGTTCCTCCATACCTTTAAACCTACGTTTTGCCATCCAGGAAGCGTTTTTTCCACTCGTAAAGCTTATTGAGGGCTTCGATTGGAGAAAGGGTATTAATATCCAGTCCTTTTAGCTCCTCCAAAAGGGGGTTGGTTTCCGGGAAGAGTGCCATCTGCCGGGCGCTATCTGGCTGAATTTGTACCGCTTTACCTGAAGATGCTTCCAGTTGTTTTAGGATTGAGGCAGCGCGCTGAATCACAGGGCGCGGCAAACCAGCCAGTTGTGCAACGTGGATTCCATACGAACGATCTGCTCCCCCAGGCACAATCTTATGTAGAAAGACAACATGACCCTCCGATTCAGTCACGGCAACATTGTAATTGCGTACACCGGGGAGTAGCTCGCTGAGCTGGGTAAGTTCATGATAATGAGTGGCAAACAATGTGCGGGCGCGCAGGCTAGGATGGTTATGGATAAACTCAACCGTTGCCCAGGCAATCGAAACCCCGTCATAGGTGCTTGTGCCGCGCCCGATTTCATCCAGAATAAGCAGACTGCGTTCTGTTGCATGATTCAGGATATTGGCAGTCTCGATCATTTCGACCATAAAAGTGGACTGTCCGGCGTGGATTTCGTCCTGAGCGCCAATCCGGGTAAAAATGCGGTCCACCAGTCCGATATGTGCAGAAGAAGCAGGGACGTAACTTCCCATTTGCGCCATAAGTACGATCAGTGCCACCTGGCGCAGGAAAGTACTTTTGCCGCTCATGTTTGGTCCGGTGATAATACGGATAATCTCACCGGGTTCAAAGATGGCATCGTTGGGAACAAAACGTTCGCCGGTCAACATTTTCTCGACCACCGGGTGTCGTCCGTCGCGAATATCCAGACGGGTATCGGTGCTGAGTTCTGGACAGATATAACCATTGAGTGCAGCTGCTTCTGCCAATGAGGCAAGGGCGTCCAGTTCAGCGATGCTACGGGCGGTCTCCAGTAACTGTTGCCCGGAACGGGCAAGCTGCTGGCACAATTCGCGAAACAGACGCGTTTCCACTTCCCGAATACGTTCTTCCGCGTTTAGAACCAGCGTTTCATATTCTTTCATTTCTGGGGTTATGTATCGTTCGGCATTAACCAACGTCTGCTTACGGATATACTCTGGCGGCACCAGACTGGTATTGCTATTTGTAATCTCAATGTAGTATCCAAAAACCTTGTTATAACCTACTTTGAGCGACTTGATTCCGGTGCGTTCCCGCTCCACATTTTCTAGATTAGCGATCCATTCGCGGGCGTGCTGCGAAGCTTGGACGATCTGATCTAGTTCTGCCGAGTAACCCCGCCGGATTACGCCACTGTTTTGCAATGTTGCGGGCGGGTCTTCTGTAATTGCGGTTTGTAACAGTACCAGTTCTTCGGAGCAAAGATGTAATTTACCCAGGATGTATTCGAGAGGTATTCCCTCATCGCTGAACAGACCGCGAATGGTGGGCAAGGCAGCCAAAGTGGCGCGCAGAGCAACAAGGTCGCGCGGAGTGGCATGATTGGCAATCACGCGGTTTGTTAGTCTTTCTAAATCTGCTAGCAGTTTAAGAGCCTGGCGCAGTTCGGCTCGTAACAAGCCATTTTCAACCAAATACTTCGCTCCCTGCTGGCGGCGCAGAATGGCGGTTAAATCCAGCAAGGGCATATTGACCCACTGGCGTATTAGGCGCTTGCCCATTGGCGTCACTGTATGATCCAATACGCCCAGCAACGATCCTTGCACTTCTCCGCTGCGGATGGTTTCGGTCAGCTCCAGATTCCGCCGCGTGGCGGCATCCAGAACCATAAACTCGCTTAGTGAGTATGTTGAGAGACTAGTCAACAAAGAAAGAGCGGCAGGCTGGGTTTCTTGGAGGTATTGGAGGATGCTTCCGGCGGCGCGGATTGATAATACTTTACCCCGCAAGCCAAAGCCATCCAAAGCTGCAACCTGAAAATGCCTCAACAGGATTTCTTGGCAGCGACTTGGCTCAAAGCGCCAGACGGGCCATTTTGTTATAGAGCCTGGAATCTCCTCAGGTAAAGAAGTTCCTTCAGGAATTAGGATTTCTGCTGGTTTCAGGCGCACTAGTTCTGCACGCAATACAGCGTAGATGTCTTCACCAGTCAATTCGCTGGTAGAAAACTCCCCCGTTGTAATATCCACATAAGCCAATCCCACCAAGTTTTCCTGTATCACGACACTGACCAGATAGTTGTTGCGATCGCTGTGCAGCATGCCGGGTTCTACAACTGTTCCTGGGGTAACCACACGGACAACTTGGCGTGGGAACAACCCGCGTGTGGGCTGGTCGCCAACCTGCTCACAAATGGCAACGTGATAGCCTTTCTCGATCAATCGCGCCAGATAATTTTCTACCGCGTGATAGGGAATCCCTGCCATTGGGACGCGTACCCCTTTAGCAACGTTTCGCGATGTAAGGACGATATCCAATTCGCGAGAGGTGATGTGAGCATCCTCGTCAAAAGTTTCGTAAAAATCACCCAGCCGAAAGAAGAGAATAGCGTTCGGATATTGCCGTTTGATTTTTAGGTATTGTTGCCGGATAGGAGTGACGTCTTCGGACATACATAACATTCTAAATTGGCACAGCCATTTCAGCAAGGGGGAATTGATGTAAAATAGAATACGGCTTCAGACTATCACGAAAAAAAGATAATGAACATTGGTACTGAAAAGATATTGGCTTTGATTCCTGCCTACAACGAGGAAAAGCATATTGCTCGAGTTGTTGAGCAGGCGTGTGCTTACCTGCCGGTTGTGGTGGTAGATGATGGCTCGCGGGATCGTACTGCTGAGTACGCTGAAGCAGCCGGCGCATACGTAATCCGCCAGCAGCCCAACCAGGGTAAAGGGGAGGCTTTACGGACCGGCTTTCATTATGCCTTGGGGGTTGGTGCGCAAGCAGTGGTGATGCTGGATGCTGATGGTCAGCATGACCCGCAAGAGATCCCGCTTTTTTTGCAAGTCTATCATCAAAAATGGGCAGATCTGGTCATTGGTTTACGTGATTTTTCCAAGATGCCGCTCGTTCGCAGAACAACCAATACAATCGGGCGTTATCTCTTTTCATGGGCGGCCGGAAAATACATTCCGGATAACCAATCTGGCTATCGGTTGGTTAGTAACCGCTTAATGGAAGCCATGTTGGACAGCCGAGAAGGGGGATTTGAGTTCGAGGTGGATATGATTGTAGTTTGCTTGCAACGCGGTTATCAGTTGGATTGGGTTCCAATTCGGACGATTTATGCCGACGAGAAATCACACATTCGACCGCTGCGTCATGTATATCATTACTTTCGTTTGGTCTGGCAAACAAGAAGGCGCTTAAAACACTGATACTTGAGGTGAACATTGAAGAAGTTACAGCAACAACTGGTTTCGGAGGCACGCGAGCGCGCTTTGGATGTGCTGTTTGGCTGCGTTACACCTGCCGGTTTTCGCGCTTCGGCGTTGGCAGCGGGATACCCCCAGGTGTGGGGCAGGGATAGCATGGTATCGTTTCTGGGAGCAGTTGCCAGTGGCGAGGCGGAATTAATCAAAGCTGGGAGAGCATCTCTGGAAACGTTAGGACGCCATCAGTCTTCATTTGGTTTGATCCCGTTGAATGTCAACCCGGACACCGGCTATATCAGCACTGAAAACGCCGGGGCAATGGATTCGAACCTGTGGTTTATTTTGGGACACTACTTATACAATAAGTTAAGCGGTGATGATGATTTTCTGGCAGAAAATTGGGAGATCATCCAGAAAGCCATGCTCTGGTTAGATTATCAGGATTCGAATGGCTGTGGTTTGTTGGAAATTCCTGAGGCGGGCAACTGGATGGATTTGCTTGCAGTTCGTTACAATACCCTGTATGATAACGCGCTGTATTATGCCGCCTCGCTGGCATATCAGGAAATGAGCAAGAAGATGCCGACTCGGATTGAGCGACCAGCCTGTCAGGTGGACGCTGCCTGCATTCATGAACGCATCAACCTGCTGTTTTGGATTGATCGCTGCTGGGTGGCGGCACATTTTGCCGAGCATCTGGAAAAACTCAAAGCCATCCGCTTAGAATGGTTCATGTTGTATCACAATGTTGGTACGATTTCCAGCCGACCGTTTTACTTGCCCTGGCTGGCTTTTCGCGAATATGGGGATTGGTGCGATAGTCTGGCAAATTTGCTGGCAATCTTGTGCGGCATTGCTGATGGACATCGTTCATGGCATATTTTGCGCTATATGGAGCAGGTGGGGATGGCAGAGCCGTTTCCAACAAAGGCAATCCACCCACCCATTTATCCAGGCGAAGCGAACTGGCGTGAGTATTATCGCAGCCGTAATCTCAATCTGCCTCATCAGTATCATAATGGCGGTATTTGGCCCATGATTGGTGGTTTTCACGTGGCAGCTCTTGTGCAACGAAAATGGCATGCGGAAGCTGAACGCTTGGTGATTTTGCTAGCGGAAGCTAATCGGCAAAACCATTGGGAATTTAATGAGTGGCTCCATGGTGAAACCGGACACCCAATGGGTTATCCCAAACAGGCGTGGTCTGCTTCTTCTTTTCTCTTTGCAGAGGCAGCGGTTCGAACCGGCAAACTGCCACTTTTTGATGATCTGATTTCTGCAAAACCAGCATCAGCGGTAGCCTCTGAGCAAAATGAAGTCTTTATTCATCCGGGGGGCGGGCCGGTGGAAACAGGAGGATGAGATGGATCAGCCATTCTCAAAGAGAAATCCGGTATTTGAAGGGGTTGAGTTTGGCATTGGGTGTTGGGCATGGGGGGATCGGATGGTTTGGGGGTATGGACGTGGTTATTCTGAGGACGACTTACGAGCCGCATTTGCGCATGCTTTGGAGTTGGGCATTACATTTTTTGATACTGCTGAGGTGTACGGATTAGGTCTATCCGAAAAGTTATTGGGGAAATTTATATGCGAAAGCGGTGCCTCTGTCAAAGTGGCGACCAAATTCATGCCCTTTCCATGGCGGCTGAGTCGCTCTAGCCTGATGCGAGCTTTGCGTAATAGCTTGAAACGTCTGGGTTTAAGCCGGGTTGATCTTTATCAAATTCACTTTCCTTTGCCACCATTAACGGTGGAAACCTGGATGGCTGCCATGCTGGATGCCCATCAGGCAGGGTTGACTGCGGCGATTGGCGTTTCAAATTTTAATCGCCAGCAGACACAAAGAGCTTATGAAATGTTGGCGCGTCATGGGGTTACCCTGGCTTCCAATCAGGTGGAATACCATCTCTTGAACCGGGAAATCGAAAAAAACGGGTTGCTCAAACTGTGTCAGGAATTGGGTGTTACGGTAATTGCCTACAGCCCTCTGGCAATGGGATTGTTGACCGGAAAGTATACGGCAGAAAACCCGCCGCACGGCACGCGAGGTGGCCGTTACTCGCGTAAATACCTGGAACGAATTCAGCCGTTGATTCTCCAACTTCGCAGAATCGGGGCAAATCATGATGATAAAACCCCTGCTCAGGTTGCATTGAACTGGGTCTTGTGCAAGGGCGCCTTGCCCATTCCGGGAGCTAAGACCTTTGAACAGGTTGAGCAGAACGCCGGCGCGTTGGGTTGGCGTTTGAGTGATGAAGAAGTACAAACCCTGGATGAAATTAGCGAGCAAGTAAGCCGGGAGAGTTAAGCGCGACCAGAACCGCTCTTTCTTCGTATATTGGGGTGAAACGCGAATTAGCGAGAGAAAGGGCATACACATGAACACCACACAACATGTTCTCCGGCGATCACGCCATAACCGGGTCATTGCGGGAGTTTGCGGTGGGCTAGCAGAGTTCTTTGGAATCAGTGCTTTCTGGTTTCGCCTGGCATTTCTAATTGCACTACTGCCCGGAGGTGTACCGGGACTATTGCCCTATATTCTTTTGTGGTTGATTATTCCAGCTGAATAGGGTGGCATAATATTGTTATTATGCTACCAATGAGGTTGGCTTTATTCGCCGAATTCGGATGTGCCAACCTCTTTTTCATTCAATTCTCCTGTGGGTTGAAGCTGGATGTCACCAAACAGGATGGATTGCTGCGCTTCAATAACGCGCTGTTTGATCAGTTCCAGCATTGCAAGAAAAGTGATAACAACTTCCATCCGGTTGCGGGATAACAGCATGGAGCGAAAGCTGGCTATCTTTTGATGTTTTAGAACTTGCAGAATAGTGTGAATGCGTTCCCGGATGGTAATGCGCGGCATTGCCACCACCTTACTGAGATTGGTAAGGCCGTTTTTGTGTTCCAGTACTTCGCGGGCAACCTTTACCAAATCCTCTAATGTCCAGTCGCTCATGTCCAGCTTTGCTGAGACCTTTACCGGTGGAGGCGCCACACGCAAATAGGTGCGCAGACCGCGCGCTTCGCGATCTGCCAGCCAGCCAGCCAGCTGCTTGAAGCGTCTGTATTGGATGAGCTGACGAGCCAGTGCCTCACCCGGATCTTCTTCATCGGAAGGCTGTGGCGCAACTGCGGATTTGGGTAGCAATACAGAGGACTTAATTTGTAACAAACGAGCAGCAATGACCAGAAAAGCCGAAACCTCATCCGGATTGCGTTCCTGTATGTTTTGCAGATGAGCCAGATACTGGTCAGTAACTTGCGCTAGCGCTAGAGTGGTGATATCCAGCTCGGCGCGTTCGATCAGGCTCAGCAACAGATCCAGTGGCCCTTCATAGATGTCTGTGCTGACCTGATACCCTTCTATATGTTGAGCAGCAATATGAAAACTCACACAGGGGATTATATCAGGGTCTTGGCTTTGTGAGGGTTAGACAGGGTATAATTTGGGCATGAAAGAAGAAAGCAGGCTTACTCATATTGACGAAAGCGGCACCGCGCGTATGGTGGATGTTGGTGATAAAGCTGACACCATTCGGATTGCCATTGCCAGAGGCGAGGTGCACCTGAAACCTGAGACAGTTAATCTTATCCGTCAAGGGCTGATGAAAAAGGGCGACGTGCTTAGTGTGGCACAAATTGCCGGCGTAATGGCTGCCAAACGTACACATGAGCTGATACCACTCTGTCATCCTTTGCCGATCCACCAGGTAGATGTGCAATTAGTGTTGGATGATGCCCTTCCGGGCGTGCAGATTATGGCGAAGGTGCGTACGTTTGGCAAGACCGGGGTCGAAATGGAAGCCCTGACTGCGGTCTCTGTGGCGGCTTTAACTGTATATGACATGGTCAAGGCGGTGGAAAAGACTGGACGTATTCAAAACATCCGCCTGGTAGAAAAACATGGCGGGCGTAGTGGTGATGTGATTAACGAGTAGGTGCTACATGAAAATACAGGTACTGTTTTTTGCAACTTTGAGAGATAAAGTGGGGCACAAGAGCGTGACGATTGAATTGGATAAGCACAGGCGGGTGAGTGATTTGAAACAGAACCTGGCAGAGCTATATCCGGTATTGGTCCCTCATCTTCCAATTGCTCTAGTGGCAATAAATCATGCTTTTGCCGCAGACGATGACATTATTCCGGAGGGTGCTGAGGTTGCCTTTTTCCCACCGGTCAGCGGGGGGGGTGCTTACCCGGAGATTTTTAAAATCACATCCGAGAATCTTGAGTTAGATGATCTGATAGCCAAGATTGTTTCTTCGGAGACTGGCGCGGTATGTGTATTTACTGGATTTGTGCGCGGCGTCACGACGCGCGCTAAACCTTATGAAACAACTTTGTTGGAATATGAGGCATACAACCAGATGGCAGAGATGAAGATGGCGCAGATTGCCGCGGAAATTCGTCAGCGTTGGCCTGAGGTCCAGGGGATTGCAATGGTACAACGGATTGGTTTGTTAAAGCCTGGTACGCCGACGGTTATTATTGCCTGTTCTGCAGCACATCGTGATAGTGGTGTGTTCGAAGCAGCCCGTTATGGTATTGATCGTCTGAAGGAAATCGTGCCGGTTTGGAAGAAAGAAATCGGACCTCATGGTGAGGTGTGGGTAGAAGGTCACTATATTCCAGGCAAAGATGATTGAAGACGAAATTTTGGGTTAAAATAAGCCCGTGATTATTCAGCGAACTGATGGACCGCCAGCTACTTCAATTTTGGGTGGGGTGGCTGGCGTTCCCTGAGTTCGGGGAGGAACTCATGGATCAGCAAATGTATTCCATTGCAACAGAGCAGCCTGAAGAGCTGGCTCAACGCTTGGGTTTACAATTCAGTGATTGGTTGTTACTCAGCCGGGCGTTAACGCATCGCTCCTATCTCAATGAGCATCCAGAGGCTCTTGAGGATAATGAACGCCTGGAGTTTCTTGGGGATGCGGTTTTGGATTTCGTAGTTGGCGCCTGGTTGTATCATCTGTATCCCGAAATGCCTGAAGGCGATTTGACGCGCATGCGATCGGCACTGGTACATACCGAACAACTGGCTTACTTTGCTCGTAAACTTGATTTGGGACGGGCGATGCGGTTGGGGCGTGGCGAGATTCAGGCTGGAGGACGTGAGCGTACTGCCTTACTATGCGATACGTTTGAGGCGGTTATCGGTGCGCTATATCTTGATGCAGGTCTTGAGGCTGTTCAAAAATTCCTGTTTCCATTGTTGGAAGAAGCCGCAGAAGACATTTTGCTTCATCATAAAAACGAAGACCCAAAATCCAGTTTACAGGAATGGGCGCAAGGGCAGGGGTTGTCAACACCGCACTATGTTACGCGTGCAGCCAGTGGACCAGATCACTCTAAAACATTCGATGTGGATGTGTTGATTGACGGGGTGGTTTATGGCAGCGGGAGCGGGTCGAGTAAACAACTGGCTACGAAGGCAGCAGCTCTGGACGCACTGAGGCGCCTTGGCTTACTGGATGAATAATCAATCTGGGGATGCGAGAATTTCACAGCACAAAAAGGTATCTTCATGAGCCCTCGTTTGAAAATGCTTGAATTGCAGGGGTATAAAACCTTTGCAGGTCGTACGGTGATGGAATATCCGGCAGACATCACTGCCATCGTTGGTCCAAACGGAGCTGGAAAGTCGAATGTTGCTGATGCGATCCGCTGGGTTTTGGGGGAACAATCTTATTCCCTATTAAGAGGTCGCAAGACAGAGGATATGATTTTCGCCGGGTCGGAACAACGACCACGCGCGAGCATGGCTTCGGTCACAATTACTTTTGATAACGAAGATGGCTGGTTACCGATTGATTATGCTGAAGTTTCGGTCACTCGACGGGCTTATCGAGATGGAACTAATGAATACCTCTTAAATGGTCAGCGTGTGCGCTTGAAGGAAATATCTGAATTGCTTGCTCAATCAGGACTGGCAGAACGCACCTACACCATTATTGGGCAGGGTTTAGTGGATATGGCGCTTTCACTTCGCCCAGATGAGCGGCGCCGTTTTTTTGAAGAGGCGGCGGGGATTGGTCTTTATCGCAGTCGCAGAGATGAAGCGCTCAACCGTCTGGAAGCTACACAACGCAATCTGGAGCGCGTGCAGGATATTTTAGGTGAACTTGAACCACGCCTGGCGAGTCTTGAGAGGCAAGCACGCCGCGCTCAAGAATATGAACGTATCAAGTCGGATCTCCAGCTTTTACTGCGTGACTGGTATGGCTATCACTGGCATCGCTCCCAGCAAGAAATCATTCGTGCAAAAGAAGCACTGCGTGCCCAGGAAAACCGCTACGAGTCCACCCGTAAGCAGTTGGCACAGGTAGAGGAGAAACTTAATGGTGCTCGCGGTCGGCTTCAGGTGTTGCGGGAACAACTCAATTTGTGGCATGGACAGATGGCAGAGTTGCATCGCCGGCGCGAAAAGGTCAGCCGAGATTTAGCTATTATGGAGGAACGTCAGCGCTCATTTAATGAGCAACGGCAAAACTTTCAGAGCGAATTGGTACGCCTGGAGGAAGAAATGGCGGCGCGCCAGGAAAGGGTGCAGCAAACAGAGGTGGAGTGTCAGCGGTTGCGTATTGAATTGGGAGAAGCACAAAGCCAGGTAGGACAAGCAACCCGGGCACTTGAGGAACGCCAGTGTCAACGCAAACGGGTTGAAACCGAACTTGAGGAAATCCGTTCTGAACGCCTGAGGAATGAAAAACACCTTGCTGAGCTAAATGCCAGAAGGGGTGAATTGACAAATCGCCTGGACGGTCTCAAGAGTTCGCAAGTCTCACTGGAACGCTCCCTTGTGGAGGAAAAGCAGCTTTACCAAAAAGCACAAGACAGCATAAAAGCCGCAGAGCAAGAGCAAGAACAGCGAGAGGCAAATCTCGCGATAATTGAAGCTGATTTGAAAGTAGCCCGACAGGAACTTGATACACTTGAGAAGCAGCGCGCAAGTGTACAGGAACATATCTCGCAGTTGGAAACCCGCAGTAGCCGACTGACAGCTCAGTTGCAAGTTCTGGAACAAGCTGAAAAATCATTCAGCGGTCTGAATCAGGGTGCTAAGTTTGTTCTTGAAAATGCGCGACGGGGAAACTTGCCGGGTGCCTATCAGATATTAAGCAGCCAGTTAGAAGTTTCTGAGGAGATAGAAGTAGCAATTACTGCTGCACTGGGTGAGTTTCTGGACGGTGTTTTATTGCAGGGGCAAACAGACCCGGAGCCTGTATTGCTTATGCTGGAATCAGGCGAGAAGGGTCGGGCCGTATTAGTTCCTGTACAATCAAATTTTTCACCCGTCCGGCTGGATGTTCCTTCTGAAGAGGGTATTTTGGGTTGCGCAGCGGAGCTCGTTAAGTCGCCGAACTGGCTACAGCCTGTTTTATGGCAATTGTTGGGTGAAGTGATCCTAGTTCGCAACCGAGCGGTTGCCCGCCGTCTGGCAAAGGAATTGCCCCCGACCGCACGAGCAGTGACACTGCGAGGGGAAGTGTTTTGGGGAAATGGCGTTGTGATTGCTGGTCGTGAGGGGCGAGAGGGGTTGGTGGGGCGCCCGCGCCAGAAGCGCGAGCTACAAGAGGCGATTGCTGCTGTCACTCATGAGTTGGAGCAGGCTGGTGCTCAAAAGAGGGAGGTGGAGAAAAAAATCGCTGCTCAGCGAAATCGTGTTGCCATGCTGGTAGAAAAATTAACCAGTGCCCGTAAATTCCAACAAGAGGCGGTGCACATTATTCAAAAGAAAAGCCTAGAACTGGAACAGGCGCGTCAACGTCAGGACTGGCAACGTAGACAGTTGAATAGTATTGAGACACAGATACAACAGACCGATGACGAATTGAAACAAGTTACTGAAGGGCAACGAGGTCTTGAAGAGGAAATTGCGCGACTGGATGGAGAAATTCAGGAACGCCAACATGTTCTTTCGACATCGGCGCTGGATGAGTTGCAGACTGCCGTTGCACACTGGCACACAAACGCAGCGGTGGCAGAACGTGCTTTGAAAGATGCTGAACATCGTTTATCGGAGTACCGACAAACTCTGGAAAGCGATCGTCAACTTCATGCTAGTCTGCTACAACGTCTGGGCATGGTTGAGACTGGCTTGCAAACCTTAGAGGCAGAGAGACAAATGCTGCGCAATCTGGAAAAGGAATTGAACAACGAGGTTGAAGAGCTGAGTCTTAAACTTGAACCTGCGGAAGATGAGCTGGAAAAACTGGAAAAGCAATATACTTTCTTTCAGCAGGAACAGGTAACCGCACAACAGGCAGTAACTGTCGCGGAGCGCTATGTTGCTCAAGCTCAACTAGACCTGAATCGCCAACGGGAATTGCTGGATTCTCTACGCAGGCGGATTGAAGACGATTTTGGGCTGGTATCCTTTGAGACTACGCCGGGCTCGCCAACACAAGCCCCCTTGCCGCTTGGTTCGATGGTGGAGCAGCTTCCTGCTTTGGTCGAGTTGCCTCCTGAGCTGGAGGATAATATCAATCGTCAACGTTCACTATTGCGCCGCATGGGAGCGATTAATCCAGAAGCCTTGAGTGAATACCAGTCTGTACGTGAGCGGTATGATTTTCTAACAGGTCAGGTGGAAGACTTAAAGCGCGCTGATGCCGATCTGCGAAAAGTGATTGAAGAGCTTGATGAGCTAATGAAAAAAGAGTTTCGCAAGACATTTGATGCGGTGGCGGTTGAGTTTCGGCAGATGTTTACCCGTTTATTTGGCGGCGGCTCGGCGCGATTATTATTATCTGATGAAGATAATCCAACCGAGGCGGGGATTGATATTGAAGCCAGATTGCCGGGGCGACGCGAGCAGGGCCTGGCGCTCCTCTCTGGTGGGGAAAGGAGTCTTACCGCTGTGTCTTTGATCTTTGCCTTGTTGAAGGTATCCCCGACACCGTTTTGCGTTTTGGACGAAGTGGATGCCATGCTGGACGAAGCCAATGTAGGGCGGTTTTGCGAGTTGCTTCAGGAACTCAGTCATAAAACGCAGTTTATTGTCATCACACACAATCGCAACACAGTTCAAACTGCTGGTGTAATCTATGGTGTAACAATGGGGCGCGATTCAGCCAGTCAGATCATTAGTCTGAAAATGGATGAAATTGGGGAAGATATGATGGGATAAGCCGTTTATCCTTGAAATAGAGCAACAGCATGGGTTGCCCCTGGCAGCCCATGCTGTTTTATTTTTGTCTCGCATTGCTAGAATTGAGGCACGAAGGTTGGTTCGGTTGGGATGACTGTCTCCCACAAATCGTAACGCTCAATGTCCTCACCGTCACGTTGCGTCTGTAACCATTCGTCGAATTTTTGATCTTTGAGGTTTTGTAACTGGCTTTGGCTCAACGGTCGTACGTCTTTGCCTAAAAGCTGGATAAGGTGCCATCCGAATTGGGTTTTAACAGGCTGGCTGATTTGACCTATCTCCAGCTGGAAAGCTACATCTTCGAATTCCTTGACCATCATGCCGCGCCCGAACCAGCCCAGATCGCCACCTTTATCTTTGTTACTGGTATCTGTTGAATATTCGGCAGCCAGTTTACCCCAATCCTCACCTTTTTTAATCCGGTCGAGGAGGGCTTGTGCAGTACCCTCATCGTCAACCAGAATATGACGAGCCCAGACCTGTTCCTGCTCGGGTTGAATGTCAGCGGTAATTGCCTCGTACACTTTGTTTTTTAGCAGTTCGCGGCGGAAAATCTCGCGCAGGTCGCTTTCACTGAATCCCAGTTCTTTTAATTCGCCGATATACTCTGCAACACGGTTTTTATATCCTTCCAGCGTATATGGCGTAGATGTGGGTTCGGGGGTGTTGGTTGGCAGGCTAGGATCTACGGTTGGGGTGGCAGTTGGTTCAGCAGTCATGGTTGGTGATGCTTCCAGCGTTGGCGTAGGGGGTAGCGTTGCCGTTGGTGGTATCAATGTCAGCTGGAGCGGGGACAGGGTGGACGTTGCAAATGTAGTGGGAGTAGGTGCTGGCGTTGGAGTACCATTTGCGTAGAAGCCAAAGGCTTCCTGCATTGATTTTTCAATTTCTTCATCTGTCATGGTAATGCCGCGTGCTTTGGCTTCGCGTTCGATAATTTTCGCATCAATTAATTGCTCTAGCGCAGTGCTGCCCAGCACTGTAGCATTTTCTGCGCTAAGCTGTGAGCTGATCTGCTCTAATTGCGATTGAATTTGCGCACTAAATGTCGGGTCGTTACCGAAGAATTGATACATCTGATAGGTATATTCGTAGTTCTTAATCAGATTCCAGCGGTAATAGTAGACCTGTTTTTGCAGATCGGCAACGGTGATGATTTGATCACCAACCTTTGCAACCGGTTTTCGAGATTTCAACACGGTTTGATCCAAAATCCCGAAAAGGATGACGCCCACCACCAGAACGGCGATCACGATAGAACCGATGATCAGGTAACGTCGTTTAATACGCTCCTGTTCCAGACGCGCCAAATGTTTTTTCGTGACCACCTTTGGAGTTGATTGTTTTGCCATAGCTACCTTATATATTCAGGATTGAGTATCACAGGGTGGAAAATCAATGCCCTGCATCTTCATAGGGTTGGGGGGTGAAAGGTAGCAAGGCAAGGTGCCGGGCGCGTTTGATGGCTGTTGCCAGCTCACGCTGATGTTTCGCGCAGGTGCCTGTCTGTCGGCGCGGTCGGATTTTGCCTTCTTCTGTAACGAAACGACGCAACAACTCGATGTTTTTGTAATCAATAGCAATGTTTTTATCAGCACAGAATTGACAGATTTTGGGTCTGGCGACAAAGCGCCGCCCAACTACTCGTTCTTGATCTTGTATGATTTCATCACTCATGGTTTACTCCATAATTAGAATGGATAATCTTCTTCTACTTCACCGGGTTCAGGTGGTTCGCCCACCGCGGTTTGGCTGCCTTCGCGACGGTCACCCAATAGCATCATTTCGTTCGCAACGATTTCAACACTGGTGTGCTTGACACCTTCCGAATCATCCCAGCGTCTGGTTTGCAACCTGCCCTCGACGTAAACTTGTTGTCCCTTGGTAAGGTATTGCTTGCAAATTTCAGCAAGATTTCCCCAAGTGACCACATTGAACCATTCCGTTTCGGTATGGCGTTCGCCATTCGCACTGTTCCAGGTTCGGCTGGTTGCGACTGTGAAAGTTGTCACCGGTTTGCCAGAAGGTGTATAACGCATTTCTGGGTCTCGCCCCAGGTAACCAATGATCATCACCTTGTTTAATCCACGGCTCATGTCTATCTCCTGCTTTTTTACCGGTTTAATCGGTACAAAGTACCGGTTGGAAGCACAACCTGATAGTGAACCCTTCCTATGCGGCTATAGTGACCAAATAGCGCAAGATTGGTTCGGTGTATTGCAGGTTGCGTTCCAGTTCTCGAACGGATGAGGGTGCCATCTGGGCATTTAGCAGAACATAAAAGCCTTCCCGATGTTTGCGAATCGGGTATGCCAGTTTGCGTTTGCCCCAGTGGTCCACTTTGGCAACCTTGCCACCGAAATCGTTAATCCAGCTGCCAATTTTGTCCACCAAACCTGACAGACTGGCATCATCCAGATCGGGCTGGAGTACTACAACGACCTCATAATCACGCATGTTGGAAACCTCCTTTCCTTGGGTTTGCCCCCAACTCACACCGTTGGTGTGGCCGGGAGCGGAAAGACGGGAAGTGCACCTCCCGTAATTAAGCATGTGAAGTTTACCATATCAAGGCGAATCTTGCAAACTGTCGCGTTAGCTTGTGACTTTTTCGAGAGTGTTGAAAACAAAACCAAACCACCATATATGGCGGTAAAATGCTCAATTTTTTGCATAGATATGCGCCAAATATGACTTTTTCAACACGCTCCTGTTTCAAAACTGGTAAAACAGGGCATAAAGGGATTTGCGCGCAATCATTGCTGGAATCAACAAAGGAGACACATATCCAGTATCCACCCAGCGACAATACCGCTCCATCTGGTCAAGTGCCTTGAACCTGTCACATTCCAGCAGACTGGTTGCCAGACAAGCGCCATTGGTGTATCATCTGTTTACTGCCCTGGAAGAAGGTTAAAATAGCCGCCGCCAATCATATCAGTCAGCAGTTCAAAGCCCCCGCGTGGACAAAACTCAACACTTGACCCAAGTTCACCTACGGCTAGACCAAGTAAACACCCTCGAAAGCGGTCCCGCGAATCTAAATCCATTTAGCTTGTTTCCAATTAATGCGATACAAAAAATTAGTATAATGCAAATGGTAGGTGTCTATGATTTCTTTAATAAACTCTCGTTTTCCTCTTGCACATACTTTCTCGATCGTAGCACGTGATCCACAAACCGGACAATTGGGTGTTGCTGTTCAGTCGCATTGGTTTTCTGTCGGTTCGCTGGTCACCTGGGCTCAGGCTGGCGTTGGCGCAGTCGCCACGCAGGCGGTCGTCGAGGTTAGCTATGGCCCATTGGGCCTCGAACGAATGAAGTCCGGTTTGTCTGCTGCGGAGGCGCTCACGGAGCTTTTACGAAATGATAGCGAGCGCGCTGTGCGTCAGGTTGCCATGGTTGATAGTCATAGCAGAGTAGCAGCACATACCGGCGAGCGTTGTATCGAGGCTGCCGGGCATTATATTGGTGAGGGATTCTCCGTTCAGGCAAACATGATGGGAAATAATACTGTCTGGAATGCTATGGCAGTAGCCTATCAGAATGCCAGTGGAAACTTTGCAGAGCGGTTGCTCATCGCACTCGAAGCCGGGCAAGCAGCCGGCGGCGATATACGCGGTCAGCAAAGTGCTGCCATACTGATTGTTGCTGCCCAGCCGAGTGATCAGCCCTGGAAGGAAACACTAATTAATCTGCGTGTGGAAGACCATCCGCGACCCATTGCCGAGTTGCGCCGTCTGGTTACCCTACATCAGGCTTACGAGCTGATGAATGAGGGTGATAAATATCTCGGTCGGGGAAACGTTGAAGAAGCTCTTGAGCGGTATCGTTCTGCGGCGCAAATGGCACCTGCAATCATTGAGTTACCTTTTTGGCACGCTGTTACCCTTGCGGAGCTGGGGAGATTGGAACAGGCGTTGCCGATTTTCAAGCAAGTATTCGAGAGAGACACCGCCTGGGCAGTCTTGCTTCAGCGTTTACCGAAAGCCGGTTTCTTACGTAATGATCCACAGATGATTCAGCAAATTCTGGGATTGTTGGAAGCGGACTGAATTTGTTCAGCATGTCTATTCTATAGAAAGCAGGTAGATGAATGACCTCCAAAAATGATATTCCGGAAGATCATTCACAAAGCGGCATTGAGAAAATACGAGCGGTTAAGCAGGCACATGAAGCTTCACTTTTGTCTAAAGCCAATGTTGTGGGGGTGGGCATTGGGCTGGCGCGCAGGGGACCCACCTGGACACAGGAAATGGCTCTAATTGTGCTGGTTCGTCAAAAGGTTCCCATCTCGCAATTGGACCCAGAGGATATTATCCCCCGAATCCTAGATGGGGTGCCGGTGGATGTACAGGAAGTTGGAAACGTCAAGGCGCAGGACTGAGTGAGGATACGCTGTAACTCGGAAAGCCTTTACTCATAGTGAATTGCATCCAGTATTGGTGTCATTGCTGCTCGCCTCGCCGGTAAAATTGCGGCAATTTGCGAAACAAACAGCGCGATTGCTAATCCCACCACAACCCCTTGCACCGGAAAAACGTAGGTTAAGTTATAACCTGACATAGCTGTCATTGAGATCATAAAAATACGCGAAAGAATCACTCCCAAAATGAGACCGAAGATGCCGCCAATCAGTCCCATTAAGCCGGCTTCCGCAAGCACCATGCCAACCACTTGCCAGCGAGTCATCCCTACACTACGTAACATCCCTATTTCCTGAGTTCGTTCTATCACATTCATAGTCAGGGTGTTGACTACACCCAATGAAGCTACCAGCATGGCAATCAATGCCAACACATCAAACATAATAAATGCCTGATCCATCAGCTGAGAAATGCGTTGTTTAATTTCCTGATTAGACTCAATGATGAGTCGGTCTCGCGCTCCATATAAAGCATCAATACGGTTTTGAACTTCCTGAACATCGTAACCGTCTTTTACCTTTATCATATATGCAGTGGCATCATTCACGCGAAAATAACGGCGTAAGTCACCCCAACTGCCTTCAATTACCTGTCCCTGATTGTAAAAATCAACCACCACCGCCGCTACGCGAAAGTCTTTGGTACCAATATGGGTACGCAGGCGGATTACGTCGCCTTCTTTTAAGCCGTATTTTTCTGATATCACGCTCGAAATAAAAACAGTGTCACCCTCCGCCAGATGTTGCATTGCCATTCTGGGATTGGTGGCTTTGTCGCTGAAAACAAACGAAGTTACCCGTCCATGTATTGCCGGATCAATCGCCATTAAGCTTAAATCTTGCTCATTACCATCTGGCTTAAGCCATTTGACATCTAGATAGCGGATTGGTGCAACTGCTGTTACTCCTTCAACTGATTCCAGCCGGCGCGCAATATCACGGCGTAAACCGACTGAAGAGCTGACGTACAGGTCACCTCCAATGTAAGCATTGATCCATTCCTTTAGATCACCACTAAACGACTCGGTCATTCCACGAACGATCAAAATCATTGCCACCCCTATCATTAATGCTGCCACCGTTAGGGTGGTTCGTAGTTTTGCTCGTTGAACGTTACTGCTTCCGAGACGCCCGCTATTTCCATAAATGCGGCGCATGAATGGTCGTGAAACTTGTTCCCAGAGGCTGACTGATGCGGGCAGGATTAAGGTAGCACCCCCAAACAATGCGAAAACCACCAGACTGCCCAGACGGAACTGTACATCATAAGGAAAGGGATTAAGTATTAATATAACTAGTGATACTAACAATAGCCCCAATCCAATGCTCCAGCCGTGAACAATCAACCAGCTATCTCGCCCAGTGCCCCGTATCCGCAAAGCCTCAAGCGGAGAAATTCTCCCAGCCTGCCATGCGGGTATCAAAGCAGCCAAAACTGTGACAGTTACACCTACCAATAAACTGGTTGCCAGAACATTGGGGTCAATTCGTATCGTTCCCATCTCTTGGTTCATCATGATGCCCATTAGTCTGCTCAAGCCGCGCGCTAGGAAAATGCCTAATCCCACGCCTAAGATTGAACCTAAAACTCCCAATACAAATGCTTCAATGACCACTTGGCGCGTAACTTGAAATCGGGTCATGCCCACAGTTCGTAACATACCAAACTCACGTGTTCGCTCAACAACCGTCATCGCGAAAGCGTTGTAAATAAGAAAAGCGCCCACAAAAAGAGCAATACCACTTAAGAAATTTAAACCAATCTGGTAGCTACCCAGCATTTGCGCCATGCGGCGGCCCTGGGATGCTGGATAGATAACAGCATAATCTTTCCCTAGTCGTTCCTGGATGTCTAATCGTAACGATTCGAGCGCATCTGAACTGCTGTATGCTGAAGAAACCACGATATCAATTTGATCAGCATACCCCGGGCGATCAAAAACATTTTGTGCAGTTTTGAGTGGAATGACACCAAAAGCCCCGTTGTTGATTTGCCCCGGACCGTCTTTTGTTATCAATCCTACAACCCTAAATCTTTGGGCACCCTTAGGAGATAAAATGCTGACCCAATCACCTAACCCGATTCCCTCTTGATCGGCGTAACTTTTGACCAGTACAATCTCATTTGTCGTGTGATCATTAGAAAGAAAGCGCCCTTCTGAAATTTGATAAGTGCGAGCACGTATATCCAGTTCAGGATCAATACCGTACAGGGTTAAGCCTCCCATACTTGCGCCAAAAAAGCTTAAGTCAATTTGATCTGTGGAAATTTGCTCAGCAAGCAGGGTCTTCACCTGTATCGTGGGAATTGCTACTGCAACGCCCGGTATGTTTTCAACTCTTCGCAACACGCGTTCTGAAAAACCGCGCTGGGTTGAGTCGGCACTCACAATCATTAAACTGGCATTTCCAGATGTGTTCTTAAATAGACGCGTTACCGAGTCGAGCGCTGTCAGGTTAGTAATCCCAATTGCCAGCATACTGGCAACGCCCAGGATAATTCCAAAAGCACTGAGTAAGACTCGTGTTGGTCTGGATCTCAGGGAACGAAAGATCAAGAGTCGTGAAAGGACCATACAGTCAGCACCAATAATGTGTAAAGCACTTAAGCCTCAAGTTTCGCCATAGTTTTCATCACTAACCGCAAACGTTGCACGGGTGTTTGATTGTGTTTCAGTTGGATTTCAACTTTTATTTGCCCGTCTTTCAGAAACACAATTCGATCTGCGTATGTTGCTGCGCGTGGATCGTGTGTGACTACAACAATTGTTTGCGATAGCTGATCACAGGAGCGTCGCAGCAATTCCATGATTAGCACACCAGTTTTTGAGTCGAGGTTGCCGGTTGGTTCATCAGCCAGCACAATAGCTGGTTCGGTAATCAAGGCGCGTGCCAATGCAACTCGCTGTTGCTCTCCTCCCGAAAGCTGGTCAGGTTTATGGCGGCGGCGATCAGATAATCCAACGAGTTCAAGCAACGTCTGCAGGCGCTGTTCATAGTAACGCGGGTCTTTTCCATCGATCAAAATTGGCAGCATGATGTTCTCTTCAGCAGTCAAGGTTGGCAATAGGTTGTAAAACTGGAAGACAAATCCAACATTGTGGCGACGAACCAGCGTTGCCTGTCCGTCATCTAACACAGAAAGTCGTTTTCCTGCCAATATAACTTCACCATCAGACGGTTTATCAAGACCGCCCAGAAGATGTAACAGGGTTGATTTTCCGCTACCCGATGCGCCCATAATAGCAACAAATTCACCTTTTTCCACACAGAAATTCACTCCATCCAGCGCGTTTACCACATGCTTGCCCAACTGATACCGTTTATGAAGGTTTTTTGCCTCAACAACAGTCATCTAGACCTCCTGCAATTACCCATAAACTGTTCATTTGGCAACCAATATACTAGAATTCTCTCATCTGTCATGGATGATAACCTCTCCTTTGTATCCATCAATTGTAACTATCATATCATCTGTCAGGCAAAAAGCATTGGATACTGAAACAACTGCTGGAATTTTATACTCTCGTGCAATGATGGAACTATGTGAAAGCATTCCGCCTGATTCGGAAATTACTCCACCGGCACGTGCGAAGAGAGGAGTCCATCCAACATCCGAAAAAGGTACCACCAAAACATCACCCTCTCTGACTTTATTGAAATCTGCAATGCCCCGAATCAGGCGCACAGGTCCGGTATAGTATCCTCGTGAAGTTGGCACACCAGTTAATTTGTTGTTTGTGGCGATCCCTACTGGCGGTGGTTCGTCGCCATATATGACACCTGGCAAGGTAACATCGCGGTAATCTTCCATTTCTTTTTTACGCTGGTTTACTATGTCCGCACATTTATAGCCCTGATCTGGATATTTAACTACCTGTTTTACTTCGTCTAAAGTTAAGTAAAATATGTCATCCCGTTCAATCAGCAACCTATTACGAACAAAGTGATCAGCAAGTGCCAGAAAGTATACCCGGAACAGACCATAGCCATAAGTATACAATGAGCTGATCTGTTCGCGATGCAGGCGAAACCGTTGGGCACGATGATGAAGGATCTTAAGTGCCAAGCGGCGTCCCAGCGGTGCCTGTATCTCGGGCACCCTGAGAAGACGTTCGCCGGCTCCTATCTCAGGTTGTGTAAAGGATGCGATGAGTGAGAGGATCAAATTCGGATTCTCGCGCCATGGCGACACTGAAATATCTGTACCTACATCGCTCAGATGGCCGAAGCGATCAATGAAATTGGCTACCGCTTGTTGAAACTCTTCAATCTGGGGCAGTTTCTGAAATTCCGCATAGCTGCTATTAAGTATTTGGGTTCTTAAACCTTCGTCGAACTGACTAAACTGTTGATGAAGTTGCATAAGGAAAAAGTTTGGATCAAATTCTCTTAATTCTTCCACACCGTACATTACGTCCACTTTATCCGGGTCAACGCCAGCTTTTTTCAGTTGACCGCGCAGAATCATATTGTACATAGACATGAGAAGTGGGGCGACAATCGTGTAATAAGCTGTCTTCTGATTAAGGATAAAAAGTTGGTCAATGGTTTCGATCAGCTCATGGGGACTTTGTTGCGAGGCTTTTTCAATTGAAAACCTTTGATACTCCTGTTGGGCTTCGATTAGAAACTTCTGAATCTTTGGTGAGAAATTCCACTTATCCAACATCATACGCAATATGCGAGGAATTTTGGGAATCAAGGCGCGGTTCGGCTTAAAGGCTGGCATCTGTACTCCTGCTGGCCCGACTCCCATCATCATTTCTAAAACCTCGCGTGGCAATCCTAAACTATTAAATACCTGACCCAAAATTTGCATGTTGAAATATGCGCGGTAATAGAACGGTTTGGCAAGGCTCATCACATCAATATCGTTCTTGCCAATCATCTCTGTAATCAAAATTTTCCAGGCACCACAAACCAAAGGAACATTCAAAGACCAGACCAGCGGTTTGATCATACCTGGCATCATTTCTTTAGCAATTGAATTAGAATAAACTGGTACGTTTCTTGTTGAGGTAATCTCCCGCATTTGTACCCAATAAATTTGCCTCCCATCATATACCCACTCCAAATCAACATCTTTGCAAAAAACTTTAGAGATTCTACGGATCTTGTCTACAAGCTCCTGCATTAACGTCAGATCGATTTCATTATGTTCTGGTTTGGCAATCCAGACTCCCCACTTGTTAATATACGTATAAGGGGTAATTCCTCCTTGTACAAGCGCGTCGCCTCGTCCCTTGACAACTTCGATCACCGTCTCATCCATGCCGGTTATCGGATGCTTGCTAAAGGCCACACCGGAAAGCACAGGAGAAACCATCTCTTGAATGATAACCGCCATGTGAAGTTCCTTCTGACCTTTATTATGCTTCTGTATATAAATCTGAACCTCATTAGATTGGGTGGTAGCCCAAACCGACCAGATTGCCCGCAATATGTCACTCACGCCATACACATCCAGGATGGTCTTAAATTGACCTGCAAAAGAATGCTCAAAGTCGTCTTCCAGATTGGCTGAGGAGCGCACAGCATACGGAATATTTGGTGCAATAATCTGGTTTAGCTCACTCTCTAGCGAGGCAAGCATTTCAATATTATTCTTAAGATAACCATCGTATGCCTGCCATGTGCACACATATGTTGTTGGTGTCAAAAACCCTTTATCCTGCAAGAGACGCAAATTACGCGCTTTATTACCAATCGAGGCAGGAAGCCGCTTCTCCCGCAAGTTAAAAATGTATTTTTTGTTCATATAAACCCTCTGTTTTTCCCTCTTCGTGACGGGCTTCAAACAAACTCGGAGCAATGTAAACTTCAGGGCTTGCTTTTGTGTGGCCCCCGAAAATAATTCATAATCCTTAACATTGCTCTTCCCATTGGATTGGTTATCATTGTTTCGCTCAATGAAATGTTCTTAACCTGATCCCTGAATTGCAAATATTGCTTCAGTTCCGGAATCATTGCTAATATAAACAAAATGTTCACTGCCAATGCATATCTAACATAAGTAAGGTTGCCAGTCATAAACCACATCCAGGGAATCAGCAGCCACAAACCGCTCAGAAATACCAGTAGGAAGTTGCGAAATACGACCAGCCCAAGAATCCAGCCACCTATTGAACACACTATGGCACCCAGCCAGTCAACAGCCAGTAATCCACCATAAATTGTTGAGAATCCACGCCCACCCTTAAACCGATAATATACGGGCCAGCAGTGGCCAATTGTTCCAGCCAGCGCAGTGATCAAGAAATACGATTGATGGGGGTAATAAAGCCTGAAGAGCAGTGTTGGTATGAAGACCTTTGCCATATCCAGCAGGCCGATTGCGCAACCTGCCTTTGATCCCAAAATTTCAGATGCGGCTGAAGCACCTTTTGCGCTTACAACCATTTTCCGGTCGCTGCCGGGGACATCTAGCTCAAAATCTTTGAGCTCTTTCTTTTCTTCCGGCGCAAATAATCGCACTGCCAAGCGGGGAAAAGAAATGCTACCTGTTATGTAACCAAGAAAAGCGCTCAATAATACAATCCCAACATCCATGATTTTCCTTTTTTACATTAGCACCAGAGCGAAAATGGGACCAAGAAAATGTGATAATCCCCTTGTGAAAGAACAATAAGAAAACAAGAAGTATTGTGCTGGGCGACAAGAACAAGGCAGATAATCTAGCGCTTTATCTAAGATTATTTTACAGCAAAAGAGTTTGACAGAAAACACTCTGTATCAAGCTTTATGAGGGTCTAATACATATCCCCCCCTTGTGAAAAATAAATCCAGTTTCATCTGAATAGAAACAGTCAGCAATCAGGGAGCATTAATATGACCAATAACCACATCGTTGACCAATACTTCGTAATTCCCTGTCGGAAAACTACCCAGCGAGATTGTCATTTCAAATTTCGCCAGCACTTGAACGCAGATTTTTTCTGGATCAACAAGCGAGAACACACTAATTTTGATTTGTTTGCTCATCTCCGGTGGTTTGACTTCAGCGCGCACTTCGTGACAGGGAGTTGGCAGGTTGCCCTTGATCACCACGGCATACTGAGGCGGGTAACTTTCTCTGATAAGCAAATCAGCCGTATCAATGAAAACCGAACCTCTGGCGAACCGCTCATCGCCAGGCCGTGGCTGATAGGGATTTGTTGGCAATGGGATAAAAACATCTCCCGGCGCATTTGAAGTCAGTTCCTGTGGAGGTACCGGTGAAATTGTTGGAATGCTGGTAACTGGCTCGATGATGCCTGTTGGGGAAGCGACAGCATGGTCCGGCGGGGGGATCACTGGAGTTCTGGTGTTAGTTGGTAGCATCAGCGGCGAACAGGCTACTAATGCAATCATAGAAAAAGAAAAAAGTATCATCAGAAACATTCCACGTGAAATCATCTTAGCGCCTCACTCTCATTATATACAATAGACGATGGCGCTGAGCACCCGGTTCCCAAAGGAGACTCTATTTGGGCTTGGCAAAAACCAGCGAATAATAGCCCCCATAAGAACTGGAGGGACTATAAGCATAGCCGATACCAATCTCTGTTACTTTCGGGCTTAGGATATTATCGCGATGCACCTTGCTGTTCATCCACCAATTAAATGCGCCTACCGGCGTCCCTCCAAAGGCTGGATTGCCCACATAAATATTTTCAGTTGCGTACGCGTAATTGTACCCCTGCGCCTGAATGCGGGTATACCAAGTGGAACCGTCACTACCAATATGATCCACAAAATCCTGACATGCCATGTCCGCGCTATGCACGTCTGCCGCGGCTGCCAGCTTTTCATTCGAAGCCAATGTAGGTATGTTTTCCTGTTGCCTGGCACCATTGATGAGTTGTAATAACTCCTCCAGATAGCCGGCGTTTCGTTGAGGTGAGCAAACGCCTGATGAAGGTGCCGGCGTGTTTTGCACAGGCTGGGCCAAAGGGGATGACACAGCAGTGCTCTTTTCGGGTGCCTTCAATGGGTACCAGCTTACACCGATCTTGACCCAAATCAAACCAACCCCGCCGCTGTCAACGCCAAAACGGTTCCCATAAGGGTCTTGAAACTGCCAGTAACCGGTAAATTCTCCCCCCGTTGCAGGCGAACGCAGGTTAACCGAAACGTCCACAATCTCCCCTGGTACTGCTGGTGGCATAGGGTTGGATAGTGCGCCATTTAAAATATCCCCGCTGTGAAAAACCAGCGCATAGGTTTCATTCCAGGTGCATGTTCCCTCATTACGAATGCGCCATGTCTTGACAAAACTTTGATTTTGTGCAAAAGATGAACCATCCGGTACAGTGACATCGCCAAAGAAACCCGCAGTATCCACGCAATCTTTCATTATCATGGATGTGGGTGAAGATTCTGTTATTGAAGGCTGTGAAGGTGCAATCGTTGGCTCAGTATTCTGAATGGTTGCAACCATTGTTGGGGCAGGCGAAGACGTGGTGGTTGGGGTAGAAACAGGGAAGGTTTGGATTTGATTTGGTGCAGGTGAAATCTCTCGTGCAGTGCACCCAAGTAGAGTAAATAGTAAAAGGACAAAAGCACCCCCCTTCAAAATAGGCTGTTTTTTCATCTTCAACCGCTTTCAAGTAATCGGACTAAATTTATCATAATTATACATCTATGTCCACAAAATTTCCATTATTGCAATAGTTTTTTGGGAATTGGTCTTAAACGCTACCTCGGCAAAATTTGACATTTTTTGATAGCCAATTTAAACTTAACTTATGCTCGCCCGCGTCTATTCATGTGCAGTCATCGGCCTGGAGGGCGTGATTGTCGAAGTTGAGGTAGATATCTGCCCTGGGTTGCCGGGAATGGACATTGTTGGTTTGCCTGATAAAGCAGTTCAGGAAAGCCGTAACCGTGTTCAGGCAGCCATCAAAAACGCTGGTCTAGAATATCCACGCAAACGACTGGTTGTCAATCTGGCACCGGCTTCTGTGCGCAAGGAAGGACCTGCTTATGATCTTCCGATTGCCTTAGGGGTGGCTATTCTGACCGGCGACCTGAACCCTTCATGTGTGGAAAGTACCATCGTTATCGGTGAGTTATCACTAGATGGCATTGTCCGCCATACGCGCGGCGTTTTACCTATGGCGGCGATGGCGAGGCAACAGGGCTTCAAACGCATTTTTGTCCCCGAAGCAGACGCTGCAGAAGCGGCTTTAATCCCGGATATTGAAGTGATTCCGGTGTCAACGCTGGCTGCATTACTTGCTCACCTGAACAACCATCATCCCATCACGCCACATCCGCCGGTTGAAACAGAACAACTCATCCCCAGTGTCCTGACTGATTTCAGTGATATCAAAGGACAGGAACACGTCAAACGGGCGCTGGAAGTGGCAGCAGCCGGCGGACATAATTTACTGATGGTTGGTCCACCGGGAGCTGGTAAAACTCTGTTGGCGCGTGCCTTGCCTTCTATCCTGCCCAAGATGACCATTGATGAAGCGCTGGATGTCACGCGCATCTACTCGGTCGCCGATCAACTTCCACCTGATTTGCCGCTCATCCGTACGCGACCCTTTCGCGCGCCCCACCACACCATCAGTCATGCCGGGCTGGTCGGCGGCGGTAACTGGCCGCATCCGGGTGAAGTATCGCTGGCGCACCGTGGTGTGCTTTTCCTGGATGAATTACCTGAATTTGGTCAGCATGTGTTGGAAGTGTTGCGCCAGCCTATTGAGGACAAAATTGTTACCATTAGCCGCGCCCAGGGTTCACTGACTTTCCCGGCTAATTTTCAACTGGTTGCTGCAATGAATCCCTGCCCCTGCGGCTATTATGGCGACCCGGTCAAACCCTGCACCTGTGCTCCTGCAACAGTGACTAAATATCAAAAACGAATCTCGGGACCGTTGTTGGATCGAATTGATATTCACATCGAAGTGCCACGAGTCGAATATGAAAAATTGAGCGACCGACGTCTTGGTGAGCCTTCTGAGATTGTTCGTTCACGTGTTGAAGCCGCTCGGGAACGACAGCGTCAGCGCTTTGGTGGAAGTAATATTGCAACCAATGCCGAAATGCGCCCGGCAGATATTCGTAAGTATTGTGTCCTGGATGATAATGGTCGCGCTTTAATGAAAACTGCTATGAACCAGTTGCAACTCTCAGCCCGCGCCTACCATCGTGTGCTCAAGCTGGCGCGTACGATTGCCGATATGGCAGGCAGCGATCCCATTACACCGCAACATCTTGCCGAAGCATTGCAGTATCGTCAGAGAACTGAAGTATAATGAATTTCTTATTAGAGAACAAAGCGGATCGGTTTTTTCCAAGATGCTTCCATAGCGAGCGTCAATAGAATTTGCATGTTCAATATCCGCTATCCCACGCGCAACATTCGCCGTCTGGTTGAAGTGCAGGCGACTTTCGTTCGTTACGGCTTTGATTTCCTGTTTGAAACGACAGAACTGCGCCGCATACGCTCTTTGATGGGAAAGCGCTTTCGTAAGGCGGAGGCTGAAACTCTTCAGCTCGGCATTCCCGAACGCCTACGGCTAATTATTCAAGAATTGGGACCAACTTACATCAAACTGGGGCAGATTCTCTCCAGCCGCAGTGACTTGCTCCCTGGTGAATTTATCCGAGAGTTGTCCAGACTTCAAGATCAGGTTCCTCCCTTTTCGTTCGATCAGGTCGAAAAAGTTATCCGGCACGAATTCAAGAAATCCATTCCGGAGATATTTCTGGATTTCGAGCCACAGCCGTTTGCCGCTGCGTCCATTGGGCAGGTGCATTATGCCCGTTTGTTCGATGCCACGCCAGTGGTTGTAAAAGTACAGCGACCCGAAATTCGTACTCAAGTTGAGTCTGATATCGAGATCATTCGTTCATTGGTTCGCCTGATCGAGTCTACCAATGGCTGGATCAGACGTTATGGGCTGTCTGAAATTTTTGATGAATTTGCACGTACGCTCGACCGTGAACTGGATTATCGTAACGAAGCCAGTAACGCTGACCATTTGCGCCGATTAATGATGCCACAACATCATGTGCGTGTTCCTGTGGTTTATTGGGAGTTGACCTCCGAGCGCGTCCTGACCATGGAACGCTGTGATGGCATTAAAATTAATGACTTGAAAGCATTGGATGCGGCACATGTAGATCGCGTCGAACTGGCAAGGGTATTTATCAACAGTCTACTAACCCAATTGCTGCTGGAAGGTTTCTATCATGCAGATCCACATCCTGGTAATTTGCTGGTTGATCCTGATGATGAAACCTTGATCTATATTGACTTGGGAATGACCGGTCGCCTACTTGCTGATCAACGGCAGGCGCTTGAGGATATCATTCTATCGATTATGCGGCGCGATAGTGCCGATGTGACCAGAATCATCATGAGTATTGGTACGCCCTTTCAAAAAGTTAATGAGCGAAGCTTGCTCTACTCTATAGACTATATTATTAACCGTTATCTAGAAGTTTCCCTGGAACAGATTCAGTTTGCCACATTACTCAAAGAAATTCTTGGTACGATCTTCCGGCACAATATCCGCCTGCCCAGCGAGTATAGCTTGGCGGTAAAAGCGATTATGCAAGGTGAAGAGATTGCCCGCCAGCTTGATCCAAAAATATCTATCGCAGAAATTGCCGAGTCCGTCTCCAGGCGAATTATCCTGCAGCGTCTTGCTCCTGAAAACATGCTAGATGCCCTGCGCGATACTACTCGGGAGTTTTACCGCCTGCGTTCTGTTATGCCGCGTGCAATGGAATCCATCATTCGTCAGCTTGCCGAAGGCAAACTGGTCATCGGTCTTGACATTCCGATGTTCAAATGGATCATCAATTCAATCCTGGTCATTGCCAATCGCCTGGTTGCAGGTCTGATTATCACCGGCATGTTGATCGCCGCTGCGATCTTGATGAATATTTTTTCTGGAAGACTGGGAACATTTTTTCAAGTTTTGGGCGCCATCGGTTTTATAATTGCTTTTCTGCTGGGCGGTACAATGGTCTGGAGTGTGATTACCGAAATACGCCGGCAAGAACGCAGTAAAAAAGAAGAGCTATGAGGAGATCGAAGCACGATGGAAACCCTGATCTTATCTATCGTCTTACCTGTTTCTCAAGAGGAGTTATACCGTGCATGGCTGGATAGCAATGAACACACACGATTTACTACAAGTAGTGCGGTGATTGACCCGCGGGTAGGCGGAGAATTTTGTGTCTGGGATGGTTATATCACTGGGAAAACACTCGAATTAGAGCCACCACGCCGTATCCTGCAAAGTTGGCGCACAACCGATTTTGCAGATGGAGACCCGGATAGCCTGCTGGAAATTATATTTGAATCCGTTCCAGATGGAACATGTTTGATACTCAGGCACACCAATATTCCTGAGAGTCAAGCAGCCAGCTATGAGCAAGGCTGGCAGGAGTATTACTTCGCCCCAATGTTTAAATACTTCTCAACCCGCCTCGAACCCACAGAATAGAGGCTCTGTCAGTTTATTTATCGGCAGGTCAGCACCCTTAAGCTTCGCGACCACCTTTTAGGCTATCCTGCAGCTTCTTGAGTGCTTCCCAATTGCCCTTTGCAGCCAGGCGCGCTTGCTCGGGCCAGGTCGTGGGATCGGCAAGCCGCAGGCCAGCATCCTCCAGGATGCGGTGCAGAGTTTCCACCTCAGTCTGCGCCAGTTGCGCAAATGTTTGAATCCCTGCTGCCTGCAATGTGCTTGCAATCTTGGGCCCAATTCCTTCAATCACCTTCAGATCATCTGGTTTCTCTGGGCTGACTGATTTTGATGCTAGTTTTGTGCGTTCCTGACGGTGCAGCCAGATTGCTAGCAGCAAAACGAGAAGGATTACAATAACGATAATAATTGCCCAGACAATACTGTCACTTTGCATGGCAACAACCATGCTGTGTCTAGCCATCGTGCACCTCCCGAATAAAAATCTCAGCCCGGTAGATAACACCCTGGCTGAGTTTACCCATCAATAGGTAATCACGCGTGGAAGCGACTTTGCCTGCTCGATCCAGTCTTCTACCTGATGTTTGACTGGCATCTTCCGCACCAGTTTTTTGGCGGCATTTACCTCAACCAGTTTGTTATAGAGGTTTTCTGCATTGCGCTGAGCCAGTTCGACAACTGTGTCAACACCTGCTTCTTCCAGAAGATCGGCATATTCCTCGCCTACACCTTTGATGCGGAACAAGTCTACATGGTTAACCCATTCAAGTATAAGCTTTTCTGAAATACCCGTTTGCTCGGCAAGCTCTTTGCGCCCTTTGGGAGTCGAACCTTTTTGCAAAAGTATATCTGTGCTGGTTACCCCAGCTTCTTTCAGTTTTGCGGCAAATTTTTCGCCAATTCCCTCAACGCTTAACAAACTGGACATTGTGCCTCCTTATGATTGGATAGATTAAATTTGACCAGTGATATCATCATTGTACAACAATTTCTCATAAAATACACAAGACATATCCCGTTTTCGGTTTAGAATATAACAAGAGTAACCGTTTAATTCTTGTTGCTCGAGCAGGCATAAGGCTATTGTAAAAAATCATTTGATATAGACAGCCCAGCAATTCTGAAGGACTAAGGATGAAAACCAGCATTCTTCCCCTTGAAATTCTCATGCGCGCTTTTCCGGGTTTAGGCAAAGAGGAGGCCGAGGACATCATTGGTGTAAGCGAATTGCACAGTTTTCCACCCAACACAATGGTGTGTTGCGAGGGAGCGTATGAAACAACATTCTACATCATCCTGGAGGGGGAGGTCGAGGTCACCAAACTGATCAACCCGAATGAAGTTCGTGTTCTAAAGCATCTAAAAGCCGGAGACTTTTTTGGAGAGATGGCTATCATCCATAATGCACCACGTGCAGCAACAGTCACAACTGTTCTTCCAACTACAACGCTGGTCATCCAAAAAGAGGCGTTTTCTAAATTGTTAGAGACCAACAGTAGCATGTCCTTGGCGATGGTTCGAGAAGTCAGTCGGAGATTACGTGAAAATGACGAGATGGCAATTGAAGACCTGCGTCTGAAAGCGAAAGAGCTTGCAGAAGCCTATCAACAACTTGCGGAACTGGATTTCGCCCGACGTCAGTTTCTTACAACCATTGCTCATGAATTGCGCACTCCCCTGATGGCTGCCAGCGGGTATATGCAGGTGATTCTGAGCGGCAAACTACAGGAAGAAGCCTTGTCTTCTGCCCTAAACACGGTAGGACGTAATCTGCAAGAAATCATCGCTTTGGTGAACGATATTCTGTTTTTGCAGGAAATGGATTTGATATTACCAGAATTTCAGCCCACGGATATTGACAGCGTGATTGCCATTGCTGTTGAGCAGCAACGCGCCTATGCTACGCGTAACAAGGTTGATCTGAAACTAACTATTCCTTCTGGCTTGCCACCCGTGAATGCAGATGCCAAAAGCCTGGTTCGAGCCTTTGCGGCTATCCTGAACAATGCCATCAAGTTCAGCCCGGATGGAGGTGAAGTTCTGATAGAGGTCAGCTGTGACCGCCACCTGATTCACATCCTGTTTCAAGATCACGGTGTTGGCATTACACCCGAAGCCTTACCCAAAATTTTTGACCGCTTTTTCCATCTGGATAACATCGGTGGACATCTCTTTCGAGGAATTGGGCTAGGGTTATCTATTGCCCGCCAGGTAATTGAACAACATCATGGTTCAATCGAGGTTCGAAGCGAGCCGGGTAAGGGCAGCATTTTCATCGTTCATTTGCCTCAACTCACAAAAAGCGACTAACCGGCAGTTAATAAGACAATTCCACCCACAGTGAGCAGCATTCCAGTCACAGTCTTAACTGTTAACGGTTCGCCCCCAAATAATGTACTCATTAAAGCACCAAATAATGGTGAAGTAAATGCAATTGGCATGACACGTGTTAGTGGTGCGCCTTTGATTGCAGCGTAAAAACAAAGCATCCCTATCGAGCCAGCCATCACACCCCCACCAACGATCATATATAGCAGCGACTTTGGCCCAGCCTGGGATAGGGTCTTCCACTGGGGCGCACTAACTGCACCGAGGATTAAAAACGCGATCGCAGTGCGAATTGTAATGCCCATTTGCGGTGAAAGTTGTCCAAGGTGTAGACCCTTTTTCTCGAAATAACCTCCTATCCCCCAGGCCATAGCAGTCAACACTGCAAGCAATTGTGGTTTCATTGAAAGAGCCTCCATTTCTTACAAAATTGTAACGAATCAAAGTGTAAAAACCACTTGCAAAATCCAAGTTTTTCGTATATACTGTGGAAGAAAGTGGTTAAAAGTGGGTTAAAGTGGAGCGCCGGGCTTCTCCGGCGTTCCGGCTTAAACACAGAGGGTAGAACGTATGTTCTTTGGGCGATATGATCATACACTTGACGAAAAGGGTCGCATAACGATTCCGGTGCGTTTTCGCGACGCGTTATTGTATGGCGCATATATTACGCGTGGGTTTGACCAGAATTTGCTTGTGTGGGTCGCGGCGGATTTTGAAGAAGTCGCCCAACGCGTTAACCAAATGAGCATTACCGACCCAACAGCCCGAATGCTGCGGCGAATGATCTTTTCTACTGCAGAACCGGTTGACATTGACCGTGCCGGGCGTATTCTCATCCCCGGCTTTCTTCGAGAGGCAGGTGGTCTGGAAAAAACGGTTGTCATTGTTGGTACGGGCAACAGCTATTTTGAAATTTGGTCTCCAGAGCGTTGGGCTGAGCACGACGTTCTGTTACAAGATCAATCCATGCTGGAGCGGTTGACGGCACTTGACCTGCCGGTAAAACCATGACACAAAGCGCGGATAAACTACTCTCACCGCACCAGCCCGTTCTTTACCAAGAGATTATAACCGCGTTGCGCCCGAAAAGCCCAGGGTGTTATGTGGACGCCACAGTTGGTGCGGGGGGGCACGCCTGGGGGCTTCTGCAAGAAAGCAGCCCGGCTGGTCATCTGCTGGGTCTGGATGTTGATCCCCAGGCGCTGGCTCTTGCAAGCCAGCGCCTTGCTGTTTTTGGGGATCGGGTTATTTTGATCCAGGCATCCTATACCACACTGACGGAGCAGCTACAACATCTGGGCTGGGAGAAGGTGGATGGCATCGTTCTGGATTTGGGAGTTTCGTCAATGCAGTTGGATACCCCTCAGCGAGGTTTTTCATTTCGAGTAGATGGTCCCCTGGACATGCGTTTTTACCCTGGTCAAACGCTGAGTGCTGCAAAACTGGTCAACGAACTACCCGAGGAAGAACTGGCAGATATAATCTGGCGCTATGGAGAAGAGCGAAATGCTCGCCGTATTGCCCGGGCAATCTGTCAGGCACGGCCACTGCAAACCACTTCTGAACTGGCGGATGTTATTTTGAAGGTTTCGGGACGGCGTACCAGCCGTATTCATCCAGCAACCCGCACCTTCCAGGCGTTGCGTATCGCTGTAAACCAGGAATTAAACGCACTGGAAGAAGTCTTGCCCCAGGCAGTTGCGGTGCTTGCACCAGGCGGCCGGTTGGCGGTCATCTCATTTCATTCGTTGGAGGATAGAATTGTCAAGCGATTCTTCCTTCAGGAGAGTCAAAATTGTATCTGTCCTCCACGTCAGCCAATGTGTACTTGCGGGCACCATGCAACCATCAAGATCATTACCCGCCGCCCATTGGTAGCCAGCGCAGAGGAAATTCAGAAAAACCCAAGAGCACGTAGTGCTCGCTTGCGGGTTGCTGAAAAACTCAAACTGGCATGACAGTTGCATGAGATAAAGGTCGTAAACAGGTGTCCAACAGAAGAGATAGAGCGTGTTGAGGTAGCACTATGAATAAACGTTGGATACAGGCATATAAAGAAGCGCCCTGGCGTGTACAGGTCAAACGTATCGCGGCGTTTTTATCCGCAATGATTGCAATTGCAATTGTTGCTGGACTTTATCTAAATATCACAGCCCAAACTGCTGCCGCTGGAGTAGAAGCCCGCAAATTGGAAAAACAGCGTGATGAATTAATGCGCCAGAATTCTGACCTAAGAACCCAACTGGGTTTTATGTCGTCACGAGTCGAGATGGAACGACGGGCGCGTGAGTTGGGATACGAACCGGTCAATCCTGACCAGCTCGAATACATGGTTATTGAAGGCTACCCGGGTCGGGACTCAATTCGGCTTGCTTCGCCTCCAAGTCCTCTGCAAACCTCAAGACCACTACTTAAGCCGGATTATACACAATCACTGGGTGAGTGGTTGATGAACAAAATGGCAAGCCTTCCTGGAAGGGAGGGCGAGGAATGAATAACTCGCTAATCGCTCGGATGCAATCTGTTGCGGTTCTTTTGACCACAGTTAGCCTCCTGATCGTTTTTCAAATGGCTCGCGTTCAAGCTAGCAGTGGTGGTAAGGACCTGCTCAATTACGCTGAAAGAAATCTGGTCGCCAGAACCGTTGAACTGGTGCCCGAGCGAGGTAATATTTATGATCGTTATGGGCATTTGCTGGCAGGCAATAAGCTCATGTATGAGCTTGGTCTTGATCTATCAGGTGTGGAGAATCCGCATACTATTGCTACCACCTTGAACAGTTTGTTAGGAATGGACTATGCCGAAGTATTGGGGTATGCCAGCATCGAGTACGTTAGAGGAGAAAAAGAATATATCCGCTTTCCCAGTCCCATTGAACCGGATGCCATCACAGAATTGGAAAAAAGGATGAAAGAGTACGAAGACCAGCCGGTCAGAAGGCGGTTGTTTGGCAAAAGTGAACCCAAACCCAGTCTGGCGGGATTGATCTGGCAACCGCGCATGATTCGCACTTATCCAGAGGGTTCACTAGCTTCAAACGTCATTGGAATTTACCCGTTTTTGAAGTGGGAAGATGCAGTTCCGGCCGGTGGCATTGAGCAAGAGTATAACAACCTGCTTTCCGGAACACCTGCCAGATTTGTAATCCCCTATGATCCCAACCAACTTCGCGAAATCCCGACTGTATCCCCCGGTGGCAGTGTTATCCTCACCATTGATATTCAGCTCCAGGCAGCAGTTGAAGAGATTCTTGATAAAGCGGTCGCTTCTACCCAATCCGATTCGGGTACAATTGTCATCCTTGATACCAGAAACGGCGAAGTATTGGCGATGGCAACTTCGCCGCGTATTAACTTGAATGAATATTGGAAGGTTAACGAACTGGACCCGAACATGCCGTTCAACCGAGCCGTCAATATAACCTATGAACCCGGCTCGGTATTCAAAACGATTACAATGGCTATTGCTCTCCACTTAGGCCGGGTTACACCTGATACGACTTTTGTAGATACAGGTTCCTTTCAGGCAGGTGATTTTCCAGTGCAAAACTGGGATGGGCGCGCTTATGGCCAGGTCACCATGACGCAGTGTATGCAATATTCTCTAAATGTATGTTTGGCGCATGTTGCCGTGGAAAAGATCGGTTCGGCGGATTATTACCAATCACTTAAACAATTTGGTATTGGACAGCGCAGCCGGATTGATTTGGCTGGTGAAGCGGTTTATCCTTTACGTGTCCCGGGTGATGAACTTTGGAGTATTTCCGATCTGGCACGCAACTCCTTTGGCCAGGCGCTCTCGGTGGCACCAATTCAAATTGCCAGTGCCATTACCGCAATTGCGAATGATGGCAAGATTATGGCGCCGCACGTGGTTAAAGCCACTATTGAAAATGGGCAGCAGCGTGACAGAACCCCAACGCTGGTTAACACGCCGATCAGCGCAGAAGCTGCTCGTACCCTGACCGCCATGCTGGCAGCAACTGTTGAAAGTGAGTCATACGAAGCCGCGCATGTGGAAGGTTACAAAGTAGCTGGTAAGACAGGCACGGCAGAAATTCCTACCGCTGAGGGTTATACTTCTCCCCTCACCAATGCATCCTTTGTCGGCTGGGGTCCTGCTGATGCTCCGCGCATTTTAGTGTACGTCTGGCTGGAAAAGCCGAAAACGGAAAAATGGGGCTCAATTGTAGCCTCGCCAGTTTTCAGCAAAACATTTAGCAAGGCAGCTTATCTGCTTAACATTCCGCCGGATGATATACGGCGTTCTTTGTATGGACAGTAAGGATGCGTTATCGTGTTAACTCTTTCTGACGTTCTTGAAGCACTGACCGGTGTCCGTCCTGGTGAAATCTCACTTGTGATCAGCGAGACGGTTATTGATTCGCGTCAGGTCATCCCGGCAGCCATGTTTGTTGCCCTGCCAGGCGAGCGGGTTGATGGGCACGATTATGTAGGCGAAGCGTTCCAGCGCGGTGCCAGTCTCGCCCTGGTGCAACGCGACCTGTCTGCTCAATTCACTACCCTGGACTTGAGAGGTGGTCAGCTTCCACAGGGCTTCGTTCCTCCTGTTCCACCATTTTGTATATATGTGGAAAATAGTCTTGAGGCATTACAAAAAATTGCCGCATTCTGGCGACGAAAACAGGATGTGCGTGTAATCGGGGTCACTGGCAGTGTGGGTAAATCTACCACGAAGGAACTGATCGCCGAAGTGCTCAGCCAGCGTTACTGCACATTGAAAACCATTGGAAACCTCAATAATGAGATTGGCTTACCTCTGATGCTTTTGCGCCTGAGCGCGGGGCACCAACGCGCGGTGCTTGAGATGGGATTTTATGTTCCCGGAGAAATCACACTGCTCTGTAATCTTGCCTTGCCACAAGTGGGTGTTATTACCAATATTGGTACTGTTCATGCCGAACGGGCAGGGTCGCAAGAAGTAATTGCGCGTGGGAAAGCTGAGCTGGTTCAGGCATTGCCGCCGGATGGCGTTGCCATTCTGAACTATGACGACCCCTGGGTGCGCCCGATGGCACAACAGACGCAAGCGCGAGTCTTGTACTATGGTGTAGATCCTGTTGCCGACCTGTGGGCTGACCAGATTGAGAGCTTGGGACTGGAGGGTATCCGGTTCCGTCTTCATTATCGCCATGAGGTGTTACACCTACGGGTACCGATGCTCGGCCGTCATTCGGTGCACACCGTTTTGCGCGCAGTGGCGGTTGGACTGGTGGAAGGACTTGGCTGGCAGGAAATTATCAATGGACTGAAAGCTGGTCATAACCAATTGCGCTTGGTTGCGGTTCATACACCAAGCGGTGCTCTGATTCTGGATGATACATACAATGCTTCACCCGAGTCCACTCTGGCGGCGTTGAACTTACTGGATGAAATGAGCGGTCGTAAGATTGCCATTTTGGGCGACATGTTGGAATTAGGTCCCTATGAGCGGCAGGGACATGAAATGATTGGTGCCCGCGCCGCCGAAGTTTGCAACGAGCTGATTGCTGTCGGTGAGCGGGCCAAAATAATCGCTGATACTGCCGTAGCGGCTGGATTATCGCACTCACGGGTGCATTGGTTTGCGGATGTTCCATCAGCAATTGGCTTCTTAAGTCAGCACAGGTTTCAACATGGCGAGGTGATACTGGTAAAAGGTTCTCATGGTTTACGAATGGACCGCATTGTGGCAGCTATGGAGAAAGAATGATGCAAGAAACCTCTTTAGCGCTTGCGCTCAGCACGTTGAGTTTTATGATGGCGGTCATTTGGGGGGGACCCTTGATTCGCCTTTTGCGTTATTTGAAAATTGGCAAGCTGATTCGGATCGAAGGACCGGATAGCCATGTGACAAAAATGGGAACTCCAACGATGGGGGGAGTAATGATCGTGCTTCCCGTGACCCTGATCACAGTATTACTCAATGCCGCCTCCTTGTTGGGTGTGGATGTTTTGGGCCAATCGGTTTTAGTGCCTTTACTGGTAATGTTAATTTATATGCTGTTAGGCATGATTGATGATTGGGAAGGTATTCGTGGCGCCCGGCGTGGTCTTGGAATGCGGGCCCGCACCAAGTTTGCTCTGCAGGTTGCTTTTGCAATTGGCATTGCTTTTGCGCTTCGTAATTACCTGCATGTGCCCGAAATGTACTGGCCTTCTGTTACTGAGCCTTTCGAACTTGGCGGCTGGTATATTCCAATTGCGGTTTTCATCATTGTTGGCATGTCCAATGCGGTGAATCTGACGGATGGATTGGACGGATTAGCCGGTTTGATCAGCGCAACTGCTTTCACAGCTTATGGAGGCATTGCTCTGCTTCAGGGGCAGGTCTTTATTGCTCGCTTTTGCTTTACGATTGTTGGTGCTATATTCGGTTTCCTGTGGTTTAATGTTCACCCTGCTGAACTATTCATGGGTGATGCGGGCTCTCTATCTTTGGGTGCCACGCTCGGCGTCATTGCCTTAATGACAGGGCAATGGCTGCTGTTACCCATTGTAGCCATTATTCCGGTCAGTGTAACCCTGAGTGTGATTTTACAGGTGGCGTATTTCAAATTAACCAAGGGCAAACGTCTGTTCAAAATGGCACCCTTGCATCATCATTTTGAATTATTGGGATGGAGCGAAACCCAGGTTGTACAGCGTTTCTGGCTGGTCAGCCTGCTATTTGCAATGTTAGGGATTGCTTTGGCGTTGGTGTGATCATGAAAAACTGGAAAGGTCAGCGCGTTCTGATTATTGGTGCAGCCCGTCAGGGGCTGGCGTTGGCTCGTTTTTTGATCTGCCAGGGGGCAGACGTGACGTTGAACGATCAAAATCCTGCCGAGCAAATGAAGAATGCCATCCAAAGTATGGAAGGTTATCCGGTTCATTGGGCTTTGGGCGGGCACCCGCTAGACTTACTGGAGAACAAAGACTTGGTCTGTTTATCCGGAGGTATCCCGCTCGCTCTACCCATTATTGTTGAAGCACAAAGGCGCGGTATTCCGCTTTCAAATGATTCGCAAATCTTTATGGAAGCTGTACCCTGCCGGGTCATTGGCATTACTGGCTCTGCTGGAAAAACTACCACCACCACCCTGGTTGGGCGCATGGCACAGGCAGCTGTTCAACCACCAGCAAAACTTTGGGTTGGCGGCAATATTGGTTTGCCGCTCATTGACCAATTAGACAAAATTGCTCCTCATGATACCGTGGTACTTGAACTTTCTAGCTTTCAACTGGAACAAATGACCATCTCCCCTCAAGTGGCAGCAATTTTGAACATTACTCCTAACCACTTGGATCGTCATGGTACCTTTGCTGCTTATACTGCTGCAAAAGCGCGGATTTTGACCTTTCAAACGGAGCGGGATGCTGCCGTCTTGAGTTGTGATGATCCTGTCACTTGGGGACTGGCTGGACAGGTGCGCGGTCGGTTAATAACATTTGGGCGGCAACGCCCCCCTGCAGGACAATTGGGAACATTCGTGGAAAACAATGCTATCTATTTGAGCAATGGCGGTCAATGTTTCAAGGTTATTGGGTGCAATGACATCCAATTGCGCGGCGACCATAATCTGCTTAATGTTCTTGCTGCCTGTGCCATTGCACATGCAGCTGGCTTTTCAGTTTCAGCCATGATTGCAGGAATTCGGGGTTTCACGGGCGTTCCCCATCGTTTGGAATATGTCAGAACATTGCACGGTGTAGATTGGTATAACGATTCAATTGCCACTGCCCCGGAGAGAACGATTGCTGCGATTCGCTCTTTTCAAGAACCACTCGTTTTGTTGTTGGGTGGGCGTGACAAAAATTTACCATGGGAATCGCTGGTTGAACTGGTTCACAGTCGGGTTGATCATGTGATTGTCTTTGGCGAAGCGGCTGAAAAAATTTTACGAGCACTTGGAGAGCAGCGCCCCGGTTACCGTCCTTTTAGTGTTGACCGTGTCGCTGGGCTTAAGGAAGCCGTTTATCGGGCAGCTGCAATTGCCGAACCGGGAGATGTTGTGCTGCTTTCGCCTGGCGGTACCAGCTTTGATGAGTTCAAGGATTTTGAGGAACGCGGAGAGAGGTTTCGAGAATGGGTCAAACAACTTTCGTGAGAACATCTCCTGCTGTATCCAAAATACGGTCAAAACCCAGCCGGCTTTGGTTGGACATTCCTCTGGTGCTGGCAGTTATTGCACTTACCATTATCGGTTTGTTGATGGTCTATTCAGCCAGTTGGAACTATGTGATTCCCAGAAAAGGTGATCCGGCTTATCTGCTTAATCGCCAATTGCTCTGGGCAATTTTTGGCATTGTAGTCGCGCTGATAATCAGCATGATTGACTATCATCATCTGGCGCGTCTTGCTGTCCCCATCATGGCGATAACACTGTTGATGTTACTGATCGTACTATGGTCTGGCGGCGATTCGGAAACACCTGCTCGCACTTTGTTTGGCACCTCAGTGCAACCTTCTGAGATGGCAAAACTGGTTATCATTATCTACCTTTCGGTTTGGCTGTATTCGAAACGCGATCAAATAGCCAGCATCTCGTTTGGTTTGATCCCAATGATGTTCATTCTGGGTATCACGGCGGGTTTAATCCTGCTTCAGCCAGATTTGAGTGCTGCAGCAACAATTGTCGTTTTGGGATGTCTCCTTTTCTTTATTTGTGGTGGGGAACTTCGCCAGATAGTCCTGGTTGTGGTGGTTGTTGTCTTGCTGGGTGCACTGGTTGTGTCTGTCAGCCAGAATGGGCAAAATCGTATCAGTTATTACATCAATGGATTGCAAGATCCGTTGCGGGCACACGATCATATCAAACGCTCTTTGGAAGCTGTTGTTCGGGGTGGCATCTTTGGTGTTGGTATTGGTAAAGGCATTACCAAATTCACCGGGCTGCCTTTCTCTTGGACAGATAGTATCTTTGCAGTCATTGCTGAGGAGACTGGTTTACTTGGGGCTTGTGTGGTGATTGGATTGTATATCCTTGTCCTCTGGCGCGGGTTTGGCATTGCACGCAAAGCGCCTGATCAACTGGGATACCTGCTTGCCAGCGGAGTGACGATCTGGATCACAATGGAAGCTATGATCAACATCGGCGCAATGGTCAATCTGGTGCCATTTGCAGGGAATGCTCTGCCCTTTATCAGCGCTGGCGGCTCTAATCTGACGATGACCCTATCGGGTATTGGAATTCTGCTCAGTATTGCTCGCCAGACAGCAAAAGGCACCTCGACGGCCGGGGTGTTGCCGGTCAGCACGGTGAAATCTGAACCTCTAAGGCAGGTTCGAGCCTCAAGAGCACGATCTCATACCTTGGGCGGAGAACCTGTCACTTCCGCCGTAGAAGAAAATGAGTATACCTGGATAACCAATTCTACTGTCCAATTCACGGAAAGGACTGTACGGAGAAGCAGAAAGAGACAATCGTGGAGGTTTCTGGATGCGCTTTTTAATTTGCGCAGGCGGAACGGGCGGCGGCGTATATCCCGCACTGACCGTCCTGCAAACACTCGGCGCTGAAGCCAACCCTGTTTTATGGGTTGGCAGTCAGGGCGGATTGGAAGTCGCCCTGGTTCAGCGCGCTGGTGTGCCATTCACCGCTATTCCGTCTGCAGGTTTGCACGGGGTGGGCATTACTCAATTGCCTCGTAATGCCTTGCTTTCGCTACGCGGTCTTTTGGCTTCACAGCGCATCTTGAAAGATTTCAACCCTGATGTATTGATGTTTACCGGCGGGTATGTTGCTGCGCCAATGGCATTGGCAGCCAGACATATCCCGACCTTGCTCTATGTTCCGGATATTGAGCCGGGATGGGCGCTCAAGTTTCTAGCTCGCTTCGCAGATGTGATTGCGGTAACCGCCGAAGAGACGCGTGCTTACCTGCCAGCACGTGCCAAAGTAATCGTCACAGGATATCCAACCCGAGTGGAATTGCGCGAATGGACACCTGAGAAGGCTAAGAACTGGCTTGGCTTGGGTAATCAGTTTCCTACGCTATTGGTCTATGGCGGTAGCCGCGGTGCACGCACCATCAACCGCTCGCTACTGGATTGCCTGCCTCAACTTCTAGAATTCTGCCAGATCATCCATATTAGCGGTGAACTGGATTGGAAGGAAGTGGAAGCCTTCCGTTCTTCACTGCCGGAGATATTACAGAAACGCTATCATGCCTTTCCATATGTACACGAAATGGGCGCGGTGCTGGCAAGTGCAGATCTGGCGATCACCCGCGCTGGCGCTTCCATTCTGGGAGAGTTGCCATTGTTTGGTTTGCCAGCCATTCTGGTGCCCTATCCATACGCCTGGCGTTATCAAAAGGTCAATGCGGCATATCTGGAGCGTCACGGCGCTGCAGTTGTCGTCGAAAACGAGTTGCTCCCTCGGCGATTGTTTCCTCTCGTTAAGGTGTTACTGGCAGATCAACAGCGCCTGGGTCAGATGCGTCAGGCGATGCAATCGCTGGCACGTCCTCAAGCTGCCAGAGAACTGGCAGCGCTGGTTCGCGAGCTGGCAGGAGGGCAGCAAAGATGATATCCCTGGCAGTACTTTTCTGGATGCTGGTTATTTTGTTTGCTATTATCGGGTTCAATCGCGGCTGGGCAAAAGAAATGCTGGTTAGTTTTTCAGTGATTTTAGCGCTCTTTATGCTGAATGTTCTGGAAAGGAACAATCTGCCGGTAATTTCCAATCTAGTTGCCATCGCTGCACAAGATCCCAAGCCACTCTTCTGGCTACGCACCATCCTGGTTATAGTGCTGGTCTTTTTTGGTTACCAAAGTCCGAACATTTCAAAACTGGCAGCAACCAATCGCTTTATCCGCGAAAAATTGCAGGACTCACTTTTGGGTTTATTTCTGGGTGCATTGAACGGTTATCTGGTGGTTGGAACGTTATGGCATTTCCTGCATGTTGCTAATTATCCGTTTCCAGATGTCATCGCCGCACCAACTGGCGCTTTTCTCAAAGCTGCCGAGCCGTTGCTTGCCTTGCTTCCGCCGACCTGGTTGCAGGGTGTGACTGTTTATCTCGCCGTTGCGGTTTGTTTTGCGTTTGTATTGGTGGTATTGATTTGATGAAACACATACACTTGATTGGAATTGGAGGGACCGGTTTATCTGCCATTGCCCGTGTGCTGCTGGAAAGCGGCTATACGGTCAGCGGCTCTGACCGTGTTGAATCACCGCTGGCGAAAGAGTTACGCCAGGCGGGTGTCAGAGTGTTCATCGGACATGCTGGCGAAAACATCATCGGCGCAGACTTGATTGTCCGTTCCTCTGCCGTAACGGAAGATAATCCGGAGGTTGTTGCTGCGCGTACCGCCGGCATTCCGGTGCTGAAGCGGTCTGATTTTTTGGGGACAATCACGGCAGAAAAACGTGTGATTGCTATTGCTGGCACACATGGCAAGACTACTACGACTGCCATGACTGCCTGGGTGCTGACGCGTTTGGGGCTCGACCCATCCTACATTATCGGTGGGGTTTCAAAGAATCTTGGCAGCAATGCACATGCAGGCAAGGGTCAGTTTTTTGTCATCGAAGCAGATGAATATGACTTCATGTTTCTAGGATTGCACCCTGAACAAATTATCATAACTTCAATGGAACATGATCATCCGGATTGCTTCCCAACTCCTGAGGACTATCGAAACGCCTTCAAGTCGTTTATTCAGCATATAAAACCCGGCGGTTTGGTGTTGCTCTGTCGCGATGATGCTGGTGCAAGTAGTCTGAAAGATACTGTTCCACCTGCCTGTCGAACATTGACATATGGAACAGAAAGCAGAGCAAATTACCATGCCCTTAACCTGACCGCCAATGATAAAGGCGGGTTTGACTTCACCGCCTGTTTTGAGGATGTTGCACTGGCTCAGATTAGCCTACGCGTGCCGGGTCAGCACAACGTTCGCAATGCGCTGGCTGTCGCCGCAGTTGTTCATCAATTAGGGCTTTCAATATCCGAAGCAGCTCATGCGTTGGAAGAATATAGTGGCTCTGGGCGGCGATTTGAGATCCTCGGTGAGGCCAATCAGATTACGATCATTGATGATTACGCCCATCACCCGACAGAAATTCAGGCAACGCTGGCGGCTGCCCGCAGTCGTTATCCAGGGCGTCGCATCTGGGCAGTTTGGCAGCCACACACCTATAGCCGAACCCGTACTTTGCTTGAGCAGTTCTCTAATTCGTTTAGGGATGCGGACCGGGTCGTAGTAACCGAGATATATGCAGCACGAGAACCGCGAGAGGAATTTTCTGCTTTTCAGGTAGTGAAGCAAATGAAACATCCGGATGCTCGATTTATCCCCGGGTTGATCGAGACGGCTGAGAAATTACTGGAGGAACTCAAACCCGGTGATGTTCTGCTGGTGCTATCTGCAGGCGATGCGGACCAGATCAGTGCGCATGTGCTGGCGGGTCTTCAAGAAAGGCTGATAACCAATGGCTGATAACAGAAAACAGACTTATCATGTTGAAATTTCGGGACTAGCGAACCTGAAGTTGATACCCGCGGCTTCAGAACCGTCAGAAAAACCAAAGCGACGGCGAGAACCTTTCATCCTTTCGACAGAGCTGTCGCGGGAAGAAAAAGTTGAAGTTGTGAATCGTCTGATTGAGTGTGTGAGAGAACTGTGAGGGATGCGCTCTGTGACCGATAGAGTCCTTTTCAGTAAGCTTCGAGCAATTTTCGGCGAGCGTCTGCAGGAAAATGTGCGGCTGGCAAATTACACTACTGCCCGCGTGGGCGGGGTGGCAGATGGCTTGCTGGTTGCCAATTCCAGCGCAGAGCTGGTTGAAATTGGACGCAGCTTATGGGAGCTATCGGTGCCTTTCCGCATTCTGGGCAGTGGCTCGAATGTACTCGTCAGTGACGCTGGTTTTCGGGGAGTGGTGGTGCTCAATCATGCGCGCGCCGTAAAAATCGATGCCCGCCAGATACCGCCAACGGTTTGGGCTGAATCAGGTGCAAGCTTAAGCGGTGTAGCCCGACAGGCAGCCCTGCGATGCCTGAGCGGATTGGAATGGGCTGCCACCATCCCCGGAACCATTGGCGGAGCCGTGTATGGCAACGCCGGTGCACACGGTGCAGATATGCAAACAAGTCTGCTGATGGCAGAAATCTTGCATCCTCAAAACGGCATAGAGATGTGGACCTGTGAACGTCTGGGTTATGAATATCGTAGCAGTGCCATAAAGCGGGAAAGACTGCCATTAATCATCCTCTCCGCCACCTTGCGTCTCTCGCTTGGTGACAGGGACGAAATCCGGACACGTATGCAAGAGTATGCTGCAAAAAGGCGACGGACGCAGCCCCCGGGTGCTAGTATGGGCTCGATGTTCAAAAATCCGCCGGGAGATTTTGCCGGCCGGTTAATTGAAGCTGCGGGGTTGAAAGGCACCCGAATTGGAGGAGCGAAAATCAGTCCAATACATGCAAATTTCTTTATCAACGATGGAAATGCAACTTCCCAGGATATTTGGAAACTGATCTGTCTGGCGAAGCGCACCGTTCAAGAAAAATTTAATGTGAATTTGGAACTTGAAATTGAATTATTGGGTGAATGGGATGAAAACAAATAAACTCCGAATTGGTGTCTTGTTTGGTGGGATTTCTGGCGAACATGAAGTATCGCTAATGTCTGCTCGTTCTATTTTAAATGCGCTTTCACCTGAAAAATACGAGGTAATACCAATAGGAATAACCAAACAAGGTCAGTGGATCACCGGAGAAAATATACTGGAATCATTGGAGCGTGGCGATACCACCTCCCTTATTCCGGTTACTATCCTACCGAAACCCGGCACTCGCATGTTGTATGCTTTGCGTTCAACAGAAGGGCAAACCCAGCTGGAGCCATTGAGTGAACTGGATGTGATCTTCCCGGTGTTGCACGGTACCTTTGGCGAGGATGGTACGATGCAGGGATTGCTGGAAGTGGCAGGGATTGCCTATGTGGGTGCAGGTGTTCTGGCTTCTTCAGTGTGCATGGATAAAGCGTTATGTAAAAAAGTTCTCAGCGCACATGGTTTACCGGTTGTCGAATGGCAGGTATTCACCCGTGGTCAGATTCGGCAGGATATGGCGGCAGTCATTCAACAGGCTGAAGCTATCAGTGCATATCCTTTGTTTGTCAAACCGGCAAATCTTGGGTCATCGGTAGGCATTACCAGATGTAGCAACTGTGGGGATCTGGTTGAAGGGTTAATGGAAGCTGCGCGTTACGATCGGCGAGTTCTGGTGGAGCGAGGTTTGCATCGCCCGCGCGAAATTGAGGTCAGTGTTTTGGGGAATGACAATCCACAGGCTTCACTTCCAGGTGAAATCCGTCCCAGGCAGGAATTTTACACCTATGATGCCAAGTACTATGATGATAGCACTGAACTGCTTGCTCCCGCCCCATTGAGCCAGAGGGAGATTAAACACTTTCAAGAGCTTGCGATTGAAGCCTATAGAGCAACAGACTGTGCCGGAATGGCGCGGGTGGACTTTTTAATGGAGTCGGATAGCCAGGCGATTTATATCAGTGAGATAAACACCATTCCCGGTTTCACTCGCATTAGCATGTACCCAAGACTTTGGTCACTCAGCGGCATTTCATATCCAGAACTGGTGGATCGCTTAATTGAACTGGCATTGGAACGTAAAGCGGAAAACGACCAGACCGAACGAGTTTTCAGGAGAGATGGATGACGGTGCGCAACAAGGCTGTGCTTCCACGCTCTGAACAGGTGCGCCAGCGCCGGGCCCGACGCAGTCAGGAACGTGTCGGTCGTGCTGCCCAGCGCGCCATTTTTACCTCGGAATTACCAGCCGTGGTCGTGCGTGGTGGGATCGGCACACCTTTAGTCCAACGCTCAAAGAACCGTCCGCGTCGTTCATTTTCAATCCCGCTGGATATGCCGGGGACAGAGGTGCGTACACCTTCGCTGCCGATCATCCGCCCGGGTTGGAGATTGTTATCTGGGTTTTTGACCATCACGTTTGGCATCCTAATTTACATGATGCTCACCGCACCGATGTTGGGGATTTCTGCACCACAGCTGAACGGAATACAGCGTTTGACGGCTGAAGATTTTGAGAATGTTCTGCATCTTTCTGGAATGAATGTCTTTTTCTTCGATCCGCAAAACACACACGCGCTGCTGGAAAAATCCTTCCCGGAATTAGGCTACATTGATGTTCAGGTGGGATTACCCAACAAAGTGATTATTACGGTCATTGAACGCCAGCCTGTACTGGCATGGGAGCACGGCAAAGTCAAGTGGATTGATGCCGAAGGGTACATCTTTCCGGCACGTGGTGAACCATCTAACCAGCTGGTTTATGTTGTTGGAGACACTACCCCGCCTCTCATTCATGAGAACAATCAACAAGAATTGAATGAGGACGTTGGAGGAGAGCAAGGTGATGAACAAAACACAAAAGGCGAAAAAGACCTCTCGCAAAAAGCCGATTTGCATCCACGCATGGACCCAAAGCTGTTGCAGGCAATTTTAAAACTGAACAGCTTGATCCCAGGTGTGCCGCTAGTTTACAGCGGAAAGGATGGTTTGGGCTGGAAAGACCCGGCTGGCTGGCAGGTATTTATTGGCACTTCGTTGGAACAGTTTGATGAAAAAATGAGAGTTTATCAGGCAATCGTCAACAGGCTAAACGAACAGGGCATTCAGCCCGCAATGATCAGTGTAGAACACATGCATGCGCCTTTTTATCGGATGGAGCCATAAAGCTATGGACGAGCCGATTGTTGTTGGGATTGATATAGGCACCAGCAAGGTCTGTACACTGGTAGCCAGGGTTGAGAGAGAAACCAACCTGCGTATCCTTGGGGTTGGTATTGAACCATCCGCTGGGATCAAGAAAGGCAACGTGGTTGATCTAGCGGCAGCTTCTCAAGCGATTGCTCGCTCGGTAGAAAAAGCACAACGTACATCGGGTTTAGAAATCACCTCAGCATTGGTCAGTCTCGCCGGATCTCATATCTCTTCAGTCAACAGTCGCGGCGTTGTCGGGATTGCCGGGCGGGTAATTGATCAGGATGATATTGAGCGCGCGCTGGAAGCCGCCCAGGCTGTTGCAATCCCGCACAACCGAGAGGTTATTCATATCATCCAGCGCGGTTTCGTTGTGGATGGACAGGATGGAATCCGTATGCCCATCGGGATGCATGGTTACCGGCTGGAAGTGGAGGCGCATATCATCACTGCAGCCGCCGCGGCGGTTGAGAATTTGCGTCAATGTGTCGAAGCGGCAGGGATTGAAGTGATCCAATTTGTGTTGAATCCCCTGGCTTCTGCTGAAGTCGTCCTAACCGACCAGGAAAGGCAAATGGGAGTGGTCGTATGTGATATTGGCGGTGGCACAACCGACATGGCGATTTATATAGATGGGGATGTTTGGCACACCATGGTGTTGCCGGTTGGTGGTTTTCACATTACATCGGATGTAGCTCATGGTTTACGTTTGCCAGTCTCCCAGGCTGAAGAAGCCAAAAAGCAATATGGTCATGCTATTGAGATTGAAGTTGATCCAAACGATGTATTCACGACGCGCGCTTTTGGGCATGATCAGCCTGTTCAAGTTGCTCGCACTGATCTGGCGCACATTATTGAAGCACGCGTGGAGGAAATATTCGAACTGGTGTTGCAGGAAATTAAGCGCTCTGGCTATGATGGTTTGCTGCCGGCGGGCATGGTGCTGACAGGCGGCACCAGCAGTTTACCCGGCATTCGCAAGCTGGCAAGCCGGGTGCTTGATTTGCCGGTACGCGTTGCCAAACCGGAGAATCTGGTTGGGCTGGTGGATCAATTACATTCGCCAGCATATTCCACCAGTGTGGGATTGTTACACTGGGCATTGTTGATGCATGAAACTACCCCTACCCGGTTGGGTGCACGCTCAAAAGCGAGAAAAGGAGGTGGAAATACCGAATGGGAAGCAGTCAAAAGTTTTCTCAAACGTCTGTTGCCGTAACTAAAGGCTTAAACAAGGCCGGGTTACGATCAAACCATCATGATTCAAAATTGGAGGAGGATCACATGGACATTTCTCAATCATTACCAGAGTCTTTTGCCCGCATCAAAGTCATCGGTGTGGGCGGCGGCGGTTGCAATGCCGTCAATCGGATGATCACCGAAGGCGTTCAAGGCATCGAGTTTGTTGCGGTGAACACGGATGCTCAGGCGTTGTTGCTCTCCAAAGCGTCCATCCGCGTTCGCATTGGTGAAAAGGTCACACGCGGTCTTGGTGCTGGCGGTAACCCGGAAATGGGGCAAAAAGCTGCCGAAGAGTCTGCTGAAGAGCTATACGAAGTACTCAAAGGTAGCGATATGGTGTTTGTCACTGCCGGGTTGGGTGGTGGCACCGGCACAGGTGCAGCTCCAATTGTTGCCCAAATCGCAAAAGAGGTGGGTGCTTTGACCATCGGCGTAGTCACTCGGCCTTTTTCCTTTGAAGGCAATCGCCGCAGCCAGGCAGCCGAAGCAGGCATCAGCCGCCTGAAAGAACATGCTGATACCCTGATTGTTATCCCCAATGACCGTCTGTTGCAGATCGTTGATAAACGTGCCAGTCTGCAGGAAGCGTTTCAGGTCGCGGATGACGTCCTGCGGCAGGGTATTCAGGGCATTTCCGAGCTGATCACGGTGCCCGGTTTGATCAACCTGGATTTTGCCGATGTGCGTGCCATCATGTCCGAAGGCGGCGCAGCACTAATGGCGGTTGGAAAAGCCAGTGGAGAAGACCGTGCCCGCGTAGCTGCAGAACAAGCTATTTCCAGCCAGCTGCTGGATATTACTATTGATGGCGCACGCGGTATTCTCTTCAATGTAACCGGCGGTAACAGTCTGACGCTGTTCGAGGTCAATCAGGCAGCGGCTATTATCAAGGAAACCGCTCACCCGGATGTAAACCTGATTTTTGGTGCGGTAATTGACCCGAACATGGGCGACGAACTGCGCGTGACCGTAATTGCAACCGGATTTGATCGTGCCACCAGCCCACGCCGTATGGTCAGTGAACGCCCTTTACGCCTTGAGGAAACTCACTCGACCAATGTGCCTGTGCGTTCAGCTGATAAGGCGGAAGTCACGGTCAGTGCCACTACCCAAAGACCGGCTCACAGTGACTTCCAGCCGCGGGTGATCAACACAGAAGACATTGACAATATACCGGCTTTTATGCGCAAGCGGTTTCAGCAGCGTTAGTTTGCTGCCGCTAGTGATTGCAATGGGCATGCGCTTGCGGCGCGTTGCCGGAATATTACGCTTTATAACATACTCCCCGCCTTCTCTTTCATTTTGAAGGAGTTATGGCGCGTGATATCTGGTCTGCTGCCCCTCCTCCAAATTTAAAAGTAGCCAGAAAACACAACATATCCGGTTCAAACCCGGATATGTTGTGTTAATCCCAAAACAGAAATTGTTAATGCCCCAATTTCTCCCAAAGCACATCCGGAGAATTCTTCAGCAATCTCAGACTGACTCCCTTATATCCAACAATGGCATAACGAGTTGACGCCCACTCGGTGAGATCCTGTCCACCCCATTCAAAGGTCTCTGTGTAAGTTGGCTGGAGTCGCTTGAGAGAGTATTCTAGACTGTATTTGATGTGTCCTGGCCGCCACTCAATTGCGCCGGATAAGTCTGGCGGCAGATGGGCGATATACTTGTCCGATTTTCCAAGATAGTCAATTGCCCTGCGCCCGCTGTAATATGGCATAACTCCGGCTGCAGTCGTACCGACGCTGGCGTTTTCTGTGGTTACCTCGCGAATTGCCAGCGCAACATTCACGTTCCAGGCATTTGCCCCAGTGGTATAGAGCTTCTGCAGGAAAAAGATTTCTCGCCGAAAGCCGTAATCGGAGAACACCAGCCCGCTGATCACGATTACTGTTACCAGAAATGCTGGAACGAACCTTTCCGGCAGGAGAGGCTTACGCAAAAAATAGCTGCGGAAAAATCCCGTCTCGCTCAAGCTCTTGAAGAACGCTTGTGCCCCCAGGGCAGCCAACACCAGCGCCAAAGGCATTGTTGGGGCAGTCAGACGCCAGTAAGGCCAGGCGTCTCCCCCAACAAATACGGTATAGAAGACAGCAATACCCCACAGCAGGAACAGGACCAGTTTTTGCCGACGATAATTGAACAGGACGTCACTGGTTGCCAGCAAAGTCACCAGCAACACACTCTTGAGATAAGGCTTAATATAATCAAAGCCACCGCGCAACCGGACGGAGAGCGGCGCACCTGCCACCTTCAACGTATAAGTGTTGGGTAGCAATTCGCCGTAATACAGCCAGCGAAACAGTGTCTGCCCACTGACAAAGGCGATCAACAAACCAAATGCCCCCAGAGCCGTCAGCCATTCGCTCCGCTCACCTTTCATTTTCCAAATTTCGCGAAAAACAAGAGCAAACAAAGCCACCGAAAACAGCACCGAATCCGGCCGGGTCAAGTATGCCAGTCCGCAAAATAATCCCAGTTTCCACAAATCTGACCTTTGTTTTGTTTCCGCAAATCGGAATGCCATGAAAACCGCTCTCAGTATCAGCACGGTCAGCAGACCGGTCTCCATCCCCATTAAACTCCAGTATGCCAACGGATAATAGAACAATGTGGTAAAGACAACCAGCAAACGAACAGAAACCTTCCATGCAGCGCTCTCTTGATCCACCAAACGGGCTGCAATCTCTCCCGCCAGCAGTGCTGAAGCTACCACAAATAGAACCCCCAGTAGTTGAATTGCCAGCACTGCGGTTACTTTATCAAAGACCAGTGTGGATAGGGCCATCAGCAACGTCATTAATAAATTGGTGTATCCCTCCACCCGCTCGCCCGGATTCCACACTAGGCCAAAGCCGTGAGATAGGTTCCAGCCATAACGCATGGATACCATCGCGTCGTCAAATAATGAGAAATAGCGTTGCCCATCAATGGCAATGGTAGAAGATTTGTAGATGAAAACACCACTCCATAACAGGAACAAGCCAATGATTAGGGTCAATACAATAAGTTCAGGAGGAAAGCGCTTTTTCAAGGATTATCGCCTTGTTCTAAGAATAAAAATTGCTTTACCAATTATATCGCGTCGCAAACGACCAGCATAAATTGCCTGTTGACCAGCGCATTTCTTTTGAATATACTGGATTTGGACAGTATTTCTGAGATTTTATCCTCGCTTTACTTAACTCGAGTTCAGGTGTAGTTCAAAAGGAGACGGATCATGAGTCGAGCTTTAGGTATTGATGTTTCGTTTTGGCAAGACGATAACACCACCCCCCAGCAGGTGAATTGGAAAAAAGCAAAAGCTGCCGGTGCAGTCTTTGCTTTTATAAAAGCCAGTCAGGCAACTTACACTGATCAGGATTTTGAATACAACTGGAAAGAGGCGAAGGCAGCCGGGATCCTACGCGGCGCTTATCACTACTTCGATTACCGTGTGGCGCCAAAACCGCAGGCGCAGCATCTAATCAAGTTGCTTCAAAATGATCCCGGTGAGCTTCCTCCCGTTATGGATCTGGAGCGCAATCCCTACTGGCCTCTGCCCTCACGAGAAAATTTGCTCAAGGTGACGCAGATATTTCTTGGTGAACTGGAAACCGCCTTTGGCAAAAAGCCGCTTTTCTATACCAATCCAAGCATGATTTATTACACACTGAAACCTGTTCCTGCTTGGTTAACAGACTATCCCCTATGGATTGCACATTATGGTGTACCGCAACCAACAATGATCTCGCCATGGACAAAGTGGACGTTCTGGCAGTGGACGGATAAAGGTGATGGATTGTTGTTCGGCATGGAGAGCAAACAGGTGGATATGAACTGGTTCAATGGCACCGAAGCTGAACTTCGCCAATGGGCTGGTCTGGAGCTTCCGGTACCTGCCCCTCAGCCAACACTGGAGGAAAAAGTCGCCAAACTTTGGGCAGCGCACCCAGAGCTGCACTAACAAGAATTTTACTAACAATAAGGGGCTGTCTTTGGTTTTCTTCCAGACAGCTCCTTATCTTAACACCACGAGATCCCGAAGTTGATTTTTTTACAAGACATGTTATATTTGAACATATACTTTGCAAGAGGATCGAGCGGGAAATCAAAATTACCACGAACTGGCATATCACGTCATAGCAAATCCTGACAAAAGGTTACCGGTTATGAAACATCCTGGAAGATTGCTGATTTATTGGGATTACGAACTCCAACGTGGGGCAGACGTATCACCCAGTGGAAGACACGATTGGGGCATAGAAGACTTTCGTCAAACAGAAAAATTACTGGAAGTACTTGATCAATATCAAGTGAAGACAACCTTTGCTGTGGTTGGATTTGCTGCGTTGGATGGGGAGCTTCCTTACCACGCGCCAGCTCAGATCCGAGAAATAGCACGGCGGGGCCACGAAGTAGCCAGCCACACCTGGATGCACGACTGGGTGCCGGGTTTAACTTATATACAATTATTGGAAACTCTTCGTAAAAGCAAAGAACAATTAGAGGTTGTTACCGGGCAGCCAGTTATTTCCTTTGCTCCTCCTTGGAACGCGCCTAGAACCTTCCTGCAAAGAACATCTATTGGGCTTTATGACCGACGCCGCAATGGACGCCCTCATACCGATATACCTACACTCTGCAGGGCACTGCGAGAAACCGGCTACCGGACCGCGCGAATCGCCTATGAACCCTTGCACCATATGCTGCTTCGCCGCTTGACCGGTAAAGCCGTAAAACTGCCAACCCAAGAAGAATGGATAGAGGGTATTCTCTGTCTGAAGGTGAGCAGTGGAGGTTTTGCAGCTGACTCAATGACAGTAATTCGGCGAGCAGCACAGTCTGGCGGAAACGCCGTTATCTATGGCCACCCTAATACACTGGCTGGCGAAGACCACGAAAGTATTAAGTTCTTTATAACTTTTTTGGAAGCAGCATGTGATCTGCGCGAACAGGGAAAACTGGATATCATAACACCGGCGAAATTGCTTGATTTTTATTCAGGAAATGCTATATTGTAATTAGGGATTCACACGAACGCGGTTGATTTAATTTCTGTCTGTACTTTAATAAAACAGGGCAATCTGTATCTGGGGTTGCTCTGTTAGTTTTGATCGGTACTGGTATTCAAAAGGAGGTCGCCATGATTAGGCTCAATTTGTCATTAGAAGAGCGCGATATCCTGGCTGCAACCCTTGAGTGCTGCATTGACGACCTAAAGGATGAAATCCGCCACACCGACCGCGTCGAATATCGTGAAATGCTCAAGCATCGCCTTGAAGTTTTATCTAAAGTGCTTGAGAGTCTTCACCAAAAACTGCCCCTCGCTGAATGACCAAGGGGCGTGACCAAACTGAAGGGGTATGCTCCAGAAAGATTACTCGGTCCGAGTAATTTTGTGGATACTGCGTGGTACCTCCGTGTCATATCCTTTGGTGTTTGCCAGATAATATGCAAACAACTGTGCTGGGACAATGCACACGATGGGGCTTAACCATTCAGGAATACCAACCGGCAATTGAACTGCCGATTGAGCCAATTGAATAGCTTCCTCTCGATTGGAAATTACTAATAATTCAGCGTGATGTTCAAGGCGCAGTCGCTTGAGCAACGTCAGCATATTATCAAATACCCGACCATCTGGTACTGCTGCCATTACAGGAAATCCCTGATCTACCATTGCAATTGGCCCATGAAGGAAATCAGCCGATGAATAAGGATCGGCAACCACATAGGTCAATTCTTTCAACTTCAACGACCACTCAAAAGCAGTGGCATAATTGTACCCACGTCCCAATACCACGCATTGTTCCATATACCGATAGCGTTCAGCAATACGGCTGATACGTTCCTCCAAAGCCAGTGTTTCGGTAACCCAGGCAGGCACTTGTTCCAGTTCCCGATGCCGATTCGTGTTCTTGTCCAAAGCCACTGATAACATAGCAATTGCCATCAGCTCTGCAGTGTATGTCTTAGTAGCAGCTACTGATAGTTCTTGTCCGGCACGAATATCCAACACAAAATCAGCGGTTTTTGCCAGAGGTGACCCGGTTGCATTGGTTACTGCCAGTGTCAGGCATCCTTGCCGCTTTCCTTCTTCCAGCACAGCAATTATGTCCGGTGACTGACCGGATTGTGAGATACCAACAACTAATGCATCCCGCAAGTTGGGTGGTTGTTCGTACAGCGTGAAAAGTGAGGGTGTTGCTAGCGCAATAGGCAAACGATTGATCCCACCCCATAGATAATTTGCATACCGCCCGGCGTTATCGGATGTACCGCGCGCTGCCAGAAAGACATAGTGAACATCGCTCTTTTGAATTGCCTGTGCAATTTCTCTAGCCAGTCCCATTTGCTCGGTCAACAATTGTTCCAGAATGGTTGGTTGTTCAAAGATTTCTGAACGCAGGCTCATAATTTCTCCACAATTTCACAATTATCAGAACGCCTTCAACCCGCATCACGAATTTTATAGCGGCTATCAGCTATTTTGTCCCAAGTATAGCCCGTTTTTTTGCCCCTGTCATCAATGTTTCATACTCGATCAAATATCCGGCTGGTTCTTTAAAAACTCTTCTCAATCAAACCCTAGCCGTTCCCGCTTCAACGAGACGAAACGACCTATCCCAATAACCAGATGATCCAGCACCTCAATATCGAGTAATTTGCCCGCCTGAATCAATGCTCGCGTCAAATTAATATCTTCAGGGCTGGGCGTTGGGTCTCCGGATGGATGATTATGCACCACAATAATGGCAGCCGCATTGCGTTGAATCGCCATGCGAAACAGTTCACCAGTTCTCACAGTGGAAGCATTTAAAGAACCTGCATAAAGCTTGTCAACTGCAATTACGCGATGGCGAGTATCTACCAGAATCACCCAAAGATGCTCTTGAGAGAATGCTGACATCTCATACTGAACAAGCGCTGCAGCGTCTTCCGGGCTTTGGATAATTGGGCGTTCGTCCGGATGCACCATCATCAGTCTTCTGCCGAGCTCAATCGCAGCTTTAATCTGTGCCGCCTTGGCTTCTCCAATACCTCGTTGTTGACATAACTCCGAAAAAGTGGCGCGTTGCAAACCAAACAGACCACCTAATTCGCGAAGCAAACGATTCCCAACCTGGACGGCATTTTCGCCCTCTAATCCAACCCGCAACAGGATGGCTAACAATTCATCATCATTTAATGCCTGCGCGCCCAATTCTGCCAAACGTTCACGCGGTCGTTGTCTTTCTTCCAAATCGGCAATACGATATGTGGTGGATTGTTCTCGTGCCATCAAAACCCCTCGTTTTTATGTTTTCAGGAATAAGGGATAATCATCTTGTGCTTAAAATTTTATCTATTTGATTATACCCGCGCCGATTCTTTGTCAGTATCCTCCTGGAAACTAATTTTCAAATTCTTCCGTTATATCAGAGATCTTTATGTCGTCCCAGCTTTTTATAAACTCACCGAGAATCTAAATACACTCGATGAATTAAAAAACTATTGCCTATTTAATTGATCACAGGTATAATAAAAAACAACCCGGGCGGTTAGCTCAGTTGGTTAGAGCGTTGCGTTGACATCGCAAAGGCCGTAGGTTCGAGTCCTATACCGCCCACTTTAAAAACGCGAGGACCAGGACGAGTAACCGACTTGTATTCCGACAGAGAGAGGGAATGGTACGTTGAGAGTTCCCTTCGGCAATCGGGCGGTGAAAACCACCTGCGAGCGTAACCCTGAACAGGGTATTTACCCTTAGTATGGGAAACGGTTGACCCCGTTATCAGTCACAGGAGATGACCTACCTATTGGATGGGTCAAACTGGGTGGAACCGCGTGAGCGTACCTCTCGCCCCAGATGGCGAGAGGTAATTGGTTTAAAAGGCATCATTGGTTATTAGGAATGGAACTTTCTTTTGGAGGCACACATGAGTAAAGAAAGGTATGAGGATACCAAACTGTTTCGTATGCGGCACTCTGCTGCGCATGTTATGGCGCAGGCAGTACTGGAAAAATTTCCGGATGCCAAATATGCGATCGGCCCCGCTATTGACGATGGGTTTTATTATGATTTTGACCTGCCGCGCCCTTTGACACCGGAGGACCTAGAACAAATTGAAGCGCGGATGCGCTCGATCATTCGTGAGAATCATCCCTTTGTGCGGCGCGAAATTTCTGCGGACGAAGCGCGGCAGATTTTCAAAGATCAACCCTATAAATTGGAGTTGATAGAGGGTCTGGAACAGGGTGGCTTTGATGAGCATGGAGAACCACTGGCGGAGAAACCGGTGATCTCGATTTATACGCATGCCTCATTCACCGATCTCTGCCGGGGTCCTCATGTCGAGCGCACAGGCGAGATTAACCCGGATGCCATCAAGCTGATGTCGGTGGCTGGCGCATATTGGCGTGGCGATGAACATCGCCCTATGTTGCAGAGAATTTATGGCACAGTCTGGTATACGTCTGAAGAGCTTCAGCAGTACTTATGGAAACTGGAAGAGGCGCGCAAACGCGACCATCGAAAGATTGGCAAGGAATTGGATTTATTTAGCGTTAATGATGAAGTTGGTCCCGGCTTGATCCTCTGGCATCCAAAGGGAGCTAAAGTTCGCAAGATCATTGAAGACTTTTGGATGAATGAACACGAACGTTCAGGTTATGAGTTCGTTTTTACGCCTCATATCGGACGGGCAGCGTTGTGGGAAACAAGCGGACATCTGGGTTTTTACAAGGAAAGCATGTACGCACCTGTGGATATAGAAGGTCAACAATATTATTTGAAGCCAATGAATTGCCCCTTCCACATCCACATTTATAAAAGCCAAATCCGTTCCTATCGAGATTTACCAATGCGTTTGGCTGAAAAAGGCACAGTTTATCGTTATGAGCGTTCCGGGGTGCTTCATGGATTGTTTCGCGTGCGTGGGTTTACTCAGGATGATGCTCATCACTTTTGCCGGGAAGATCAGATGCCGGAAGAGATTGATTTTGTCCTGGATTTCAGCTTGCATATTTTACATTCCTTTGGTTTTCAGGATATTAAAGCATATCTCAGTACCCGGCCGGAGAAAGCAGATGGCGAAGTAGCACGCTGGAATGCTGCAGAAGCTGCACTGGAAAACTCACTCAAGCGATCTGGGGTGCCCTACGAGGTGGATGCTGGTGGCGGCGCTTTTTATGGCCCGAAGATTGATCTTAAGGTGAATGATGCGATTGGACGTGAATGGCAGTTATCCACTATTCAGTTTGATTTCAACCTGCCAGAACGTTTCGATCTGACCTATATCGGTGAAGACGGACAACCGCATCGTCCTTATATGATTCACCGCGCGCTGTTAGGAAGTATGGAGCGTTTCTTTGGCGTTTTGATTGAACATTATGCCGGTGCTTTTCCCGTCTGGTTAATGCCGATTCAGGTGGTACTGATCCCAATCGCCGATCGTCACGTCGCATATGCTCAAAAAGTTGCTTCAGAGTTAAAGCTGGCAGGTCTGCGTGTCCGCGTTGATGACCGCGCGGAACGCATGAATGCAAAGATTCGAGATGCGCAGAATCAAAAGATCCCCTATATGCTTGTAGTCGGTGACAAGGAAATGGAAAGCGGTCAGGTAGCTTTGCGACTACGCAGCGGTGAAAACCCGGGACCGATACCAATCGCTACTTTCCTAGAACGGGCAAAGAAAGAGATTGAAGAAAAAATTTGATAGAAATGTGCTCTGGCAATTGACGAAATGCCAGAGTGTGTGGTATATTCGGCTACTGAAGTCCGTCAAACTACGGGCTTATTGAGTTATTCGTTTGAATTGTTGAAAGGAGAAGATTATCAGCACACTCAACTTTCGGGTAAATGAATCCATTCGAGTGCCACAAGTTCGTTTAATTGGCGCTGACGGTGGAAATCTGGGTGTTGTGGATATCAAAGAGGCGCTGCGTATTGCTCGCGAGGCAGATTTGGATCTGGTGGAAGTTGCTCCAAACTCAGACCCTCCAGTTTGCCGGGTGATGGATTTCGGGAAGTTCCTGTACGAACGCACAAAGAAGGAACGCGAGGCGCGTAAAGCCCAGACAAAAATTGAGATCAAAGAGGTGCGTCTGCGCCCCAAAACCAATGAGCACCACCGTTCTTTTAAAATTCGAGATGCTCGACGCTGGATACAGGAAGGGATGAAGGTCAAAGTGAGTATTCGCTTCCGCGGACGCGAAATCACCTATCCTGAACTGGCGTTGGAAGACTTGAAGGAAATCGCCGAAGAGTTGTCCGATATAGCAGTCATTGAGCAGGCGCCAAACATGGAAGGAAGAATGATGTTTATGATGCTGGCGCCCATCCCGAAAGGTAAAAAAGCTGTAACGGTGAAAGAGCAACCCGAGGCGGCTTCGACCCAGAGTGTCTGAGCCTATCTTCGCAACAAACAGGTTCGTCAAAACTTGCGGCCTGTTTGAAGAACAGACCGCAAAAATTTTTGTAAAGAGGAGTTTTCGCTGTGCCACGGAAGCAAAAAGCAGGAAAATTTAAACTCAAAACCCATAAGGCAACCTCTAAACGGTTTCGCCTTTCGGGTAGTGGAGTCTTATTGCGCACGAAAGGCGGTAAGAGCCATCTACGCCGTCGCACCGCAAAGCGCACCAAGGCTCTATTCACCGAGATGATCCCCGTTGAGGGAGAAAAGATCATCAAACGTGTCAAACGCCTTGCTCCCCATATGGGGGACTGAGGCTCGTCGTTTATCCAGATTAGTGCGGCTGCTGGGTGTTTGCAACGGGTGAGTTTTTCACCGACGCCCTGGGGTTCGCAAAGGAGTAAAAAATATGGCTCGTGTTAAAGGAGGACCGCGAGGTCACCTGCGTCACAAAAAAGTTTTGAAGTTTACCAAAGGTCAACGCGGTAGTAAGCATTTGCTCTTTCGGCGCGCCAATGAGGCGATGCTGAAAAGCCTCTGGTATGCTTACCGTGACCGCCGCACGCGCAAGCGCGATTTGCGCCGCTTATGGATTGCCCGTATTAATGCTGCAGCCCGGCTGAACGACATCAGCTATAGCCGGCTGATTCATGCCATGAAGAAGGCGAATATCCAGTTAAATCGCAAGGTGCTTGCTGATTTGGCGGTTCGTGATCCACAGGCTTTTGCTGCCGTAGTCGCTAAAGCGAAAGCCGCCTGAAATTATTTCGGACGGTTGACTCCCTGGGATGGCTGAAAAGTCCATCCCATTTCCTTTTAATTTGCGCTAGAATATGTGATATGAATGTCGTCAAGAAGTACTATGAATTCTCACCGTTTCATAGGTTGGAAATTGTACATGGTGACCTCACCGAAGAGTCCGTAGATGCAATTGTCAATGCAGCCAATTCTCATCTTGCGCATGGAGCAGGAGTAGCTGGGGCGATTGTTCGGCGTGGAGGCATTCAAATTCAACGTGAAAGCGATGAATGGGTACGGCGGTATGGACCGGTTTCCCATGCTGAACCAGCTTATACTTCTGGTGGAAACCTTCCCTGTCGTTTTGTGATCCACGCGGTTGGACCAATCTGGGGAGAGGGGGACGAAGATCGAAAACTTGCTGCTGCTATTTCCGGCAGTTTGCATCTAGCAGACCGGCTTGGGGTAACTTCACTTGCTTTTCCACCAATTTCTACAGGCATCTTTGGTTTTCCAAAGGAGCGTGCGGCGCTGATTTTCTATAACACAATCCAGAAATATTTTGCTGAACATCCTGCTACAATCCTAAGACTTGTCCGGTTATGCATTATTGATGTTCCGACTCTTGAAGTCTTCCTAAACGAATTCATTGACTGGAAGAAAAGTCTCCCTGCTAATGATTACATCCATAAGGAATCCTAGAGTTCAACAAATTCGCAGTTTGCTGGATCAGCGTAAGGAAAGGAAGGAAACGCAGTCCTTTGTGATCGAGGGCGTCAGGTTGGTTGAGGAGGCGCTGATCTGTGGCTGGCTACCGAGACAGGTATTTTTTAGCGATGATCTTTCGTTGCGCGGCCAAGCGCTTATCAGCGAATTTACCGCTCGCCAGGTGGAGGTTGAACAGGTTTCTAGTTCTGTCATGCAATACATGACAGGAACAGAAACGCCACAGGGAATATTAGCAGTCATACCACAACGCGAGTTGCCTGTTCCGGAACCACTTGACTTTATCATCATTGCGGATCAGCTGCGCGACCCCGGTAATCTTGGCACACTTTTGCGGACCGCTGTTGCAGCCGGGGTGCAGGCAATTGTGTTGACGCCGGGCACCGCAGATGTATTTTCTCCCAAGGTGTTGCGCGCCGGCATGGGCGCCCATTTCAGGTTGCCGGTCTTTCAAAAAACATGGCAGGAGATTGATGATCTCATTAAAGCCCATTGTCCGCAGTTAAGGATTTTTGTCGCTGAACCAGCGGAAGGCATTTCCTGCTGGCAGCTTGATCTCAAACAACCGCTTGCCCTGGTGATCGGCGGTGAAGCTGAAGGCACCGGAATAGAAGCTCGTCGGCGAGCTGATGAGTTGATCTGCATCCCTATGCCTGGGAGGAGTGAATCGCTTAATGCCGCTGTAGCTGCTGGTATATTAATCTTTGAAGTAGTGAGACAAAGGTCATCATGAAAATTCGTTCAATCACCTGTTTTTATGACCCAAAAGCATCCGCATTCTCTCAAATCATGGCTCAATTTAGCGCGCTTATTATCGCTGCCAGACAATCTTTTCAAGATGCTGGTTTTGAGGTGCAGACAACCCGATTGACGACTACGCCTTTCCCAATTTTCTTGCCAATCGAATCACCAGAGACGTTGTTCAAAGAGGTGTCTTCCTTAGAGAAACGGGCTGAAGAACATGGCTTCAGCTATCTTTCCCTTGGACCTGCATTGCCTGAATCGCCGTCAAGCTATGCACTGATTCCAGACCTACTGCAAGCGACCCGCAACGTGTTTCTCAGTGCCGTGGTGGGCGACATACAGCAGGGAATATCGCTCCCATCGGTGCATGCTTGTGGTGAAATCATTGCCCGCAATGCTCACATCTCGGCCGATGGTTTTGCTAATTTGCGTTTTTCGGCGCTGGCAAACGTTCCTGCTTATGTGCCATTTTTCCCCGCCTCATATCACGAAGGCGATACCCCGGCTTTTGCTCTGGCGATGGAATGCGCAGATGTGGCTGTTCAGGTTTTTAGCAATGCAAACAGCATTGCTGAAGGGCAGCGTTCCATGTTGGAGACTCTTGAAACTGCAGGGCATACCCTGACTGCTATTGCCAGGTGGTTATCCCACCGCTTCAGGGTTCGCTTTTTAGGCATTGACTTTTCTCTGGCTCCTTTCCCTGAGGATTGGTGTTCTATTGGGGCAGCTTTGGAAAAAATGGGAGTACCTCGAGTTGGTCTCGCTGGCTCGTTGGCGGCTGCTGCAATCCTGACAGACACTCTTGAGCGGGGCAAATGGCTAAAAACAGGCTTTAATGGGTTGTTTTTACCGGTGCTCGAGGATTCAATCTTGGCAGATCGCAGCGCGCAGCAAGTTCTAACCCTGAAAGATCTTTTGCTTTATTCTGCTGTGTGTGGTGCTGGATTAGATACCGTGCCTCTTCCGGGCGACGTGACCAGTGAGCAATTGGCGGCGGTTTTGCTGGACGTAGCGGCGCTGGCGATGCGACTCAATAAACCATTGACTGCACGCCTGATGCCCATTCCGGGAAAACAAAGAGGTGAGTTTACCAGTTTTGACTTTGCTTACTTTGCCAATGGCGGTATTTTGGATGTGCCGGCTGCTCCCCTTGGCGGGCTTTTTACCCAAAACGGGACCTGCTCTCTCCGCCCAAGACTGAATACGACTAGAAGAAAGAAGTAACCTTATTTCACTTGACGGAAATTAACAATAATTAGACTTTTCTCGCACTCTGCATAGGTGTCAAAGAAAATTTTACCAGATAGAGGCAGTCGTGCCTGATCAACCAAACGTACCCATAAGGTCTGACTGGTCGCGGCTGGTTCTTTTGCCAGTTCAAATTCATATCCCGCTTCACCATACTTGGTAGCAAGCCCGGTCAGCGTGGTCTGGTCTATTGCCTTCCCGTTAAGCGTACCCCCAAGCTGAACCGTTATTCCCGTTACAGGACGCCCTTGTAAATCTACCACCTGTCCTCCCACCCCCATCCATTTGCAGGCTCTTTCGGGATAAAGAACAGAAGCGTCAATGCCAGTCGGTTGACCCTGCAAGGCAAAGGGGTATGTCGAAACTAAGGTTGCTGTTGGAGGGATACTAATCCCGGTGGGCAGTTGCGTCTCCGTAGCTGTGGGTGTTTGGGGCTGTGGTGTATTGGATGGGGAGGGAGTAATCGTAATGGTTGCTGTCCAGGTGGGAGGGAGCGCAGGCGGAAGCGGTGTATCCGATGGCAGTAGCAGCGGAACAGGCATGGTGGGCGGCGGCAACGGGTTGAGTGGTATGTTAGGGTTAAAGTAGATTGCAACAAATGCACCAGACAAAATACACATCATGATCAATACAAGGATGGTGAGCAAATTCCAGAAAAGCTCTCCTCCTGTCCTTTTGCGTGGATTTCTTTTTGGTGATTCCCTGGTGAATGCCATTTGGTTGTCTCCTAAAACTACCCTCCACCAATTCGTATCTCTATTGTACTATTTTCTCGCCGTTTGTTAACCCAATCTTGTACAGCCTGATGTTGCAACATTTTACGGGCGTCCTGCTCCAATGGTCTGACAGTTCTTTCCAAAACCTGGACAATATGGAAACCGATAGCGCTCTTAATGACTGGCGTGTACTCTCCTGGCTGCAATTGAAATGCTGCTTCCTCAACCACAGGTTGGGTCAGGTAGCCACGTGGAAACCAACCCAAGTCGCCACCAAGCAGCGGATCGTATTGTTGAGCAAGTGTTGCAAAATCTGCGCCAGCCTGTAGCTGTTGATATACTTTGTTTGCCAGCGCTTCATCCAACAACAGAATTTGGCGGGCGCGAATTTGCTCCATTTCAGTGGGGACGCTGTTTGCAATTTGATCTCGCTGCCAAGCCGCCATCATTGCTCTTCTCAGTGCTACACGAAAACTAGCTGCGTCATAACCGTTTTCTGCAATCCATTTTTCCAGTTCTTGAGCGCTTCCCAGTTGTGTTGCCATCTTTTCTATGTGTGCCTGCAACGCAGTGTCATCCACTGTAAATCCAGCCTGAGCAGCCGCTTGTGCCAGCAACATCTGCCCGATTAATTCATCTAGGACTTTTTGACGTTGCTCAGCTTCTGTGGATTGAACTCCCAGCTCTTTTTCTGCGGCTTGCAATCGCTGTAGTTCTGACTGGAATTCGGTAAGCAAGATGTATTCGCCGTTGACCTTCGCTGCTAGGGGAGGCTCGGTTGGTGTTGGCGATGGAGGTACGTTCGTAGCGGTTGGCAGTTGGGTTGGTTCGGCTGTTGCGCCAGCAAAAATCTGGCAGCCAGCGAGAGAGGCAAATAAAAACAAATTCAGCAAAATAATCAGTTTACGCTTTATTGTCATTTTGAAAAATTATACCTTTGTTTAATTGAGCAGTTGAGAGCTCAGGAAACCTTTTTGTGTAAGTCTTTCATCTAAGGGCATCCTTCATCTTTTTGACAAACTTTTAAGATTAAAAGTTCAGAAAACCCTTGAAATCATTGAATAAATGTGCTAGAATGCTGAAACCAGTATATATACGATAATAATTCGAAATATCCCAATATATGGGGGTGTACTTGATGGATAACTTTATAATTATTACAACCAGGAGGGTGATATGCGTTGCCCGTATTGTCAGAATGAAGAATCAAAGGTCTTGGACACAACTCATGACAACCGTGGAGGGGTTCGAAGACGGCGAGAATGTGAGAAATGTGGACAACGCTTCAGTACTTATGAGCGAGCCATTTTAGCTACACCATTGATTATTAAACAGGATGGCAATCGTGAAGAGTTTGACCGCGAAAAGCTCTTGCGTGGTATTCGTATTGCCTGTGCCAAACGCCCTGTCTCTGCGGCGGATATTGAGCGTCTGGTGGGGGAGATTGAGGTTGCACTTCAAAGAATGGGGCGTGCTGAAGTTTCTTCCCGTACAGTTGGCGATATGGTCATAGCTGGACTTAAGGAACTGGATCATATTGCATATATCCGTTATGCAATCGTTTATCTTAAATTGAATGATTTACATGCGATCCGACAGGAGATTGATCGCTTATTGTTAGAAGGTTAGGAGGATTACGTATGACAACCCATCAGGCTATAGAAAAAGCTGGCATTTTGCCTACACCACCAATTCCTAAAGATTTGCCGCCTGTTCAATTGACTGAGAACGCCCGTCAGGTGCTTATTCGCCGTTATGTGCGGCGAGGGCAGGATGGCAAAGCCAGTGAGACGATTGAAGAGATGTTCTGGCGGGTCGCTTATCATGTCGCTAAAGTTGAAGAGGTTTGGAACAATGATGTAATTGGGCAGGCACGCGCGTTTTATCGTTTATTGACCACAAAGAAATTTTTTCCCAATTCCCCCACTTTTACCGGCGCCGGCACCCCGCTCGGCCAACTGGCAGCCTGTTTTGTTCTTCCTGTTTCTGACGACATGGGACGGTCTCCATCGGGTATTTTTCAAACATTGCGCGATGCAGCATTGATTCAACAAACTGGCGGAGGAAACGGTTTTTCCTTTTCGCGTCTACGTCCTAAAGGTTCTATCGTCAAATCTTCTGCTGGACAGGCTACGGGTCCAGTTGGCTTTCTACGCGTATATGATCACGCTTTTGGTGAGGTGGCGCAGGGCGGGTCACGACGTGGTGCCAATATGGCTGTGCTGCGCGTGGATCATCCGGACATTGAAGAATTCATCACCTGCAAAACGGATGAAAACCAAATTACCAATTTCAATATATCCGTTGGGATCACTGATGCATTCATGCGGGCAGTGGAAAATGACGAGGATTGGGAATTGCGTTTCCCAGATGTTCTTGCTCCCGAATACAGCGGTTTTGATGGAACCCTTGAACAGGCAGAGGAGAAGGGTATACCCATCCGTGTTTATAAAAAGGTGCGGGCGCGTGAGCTATTTGAGAAAATCGTCCGTCAGGCACACCACAATGGAGAGCCGGGAGTATTATTCGTAGATACTGCGAATCGAGGTAACCCGGTACCTCATCTCTACCCCCTTGAAGCCACTAATCCCTGTGGGGAGCAATGGCTTGGTCCATACGAAAATTGTTGTCTTGGGTCAGTCAATCTAGCTGAACACCTTGGCGCTGACGGCATGGTTGATTGGGAAGAGTTGCGCCGCTCAGTTATCCTGGCGACCCGTTTTCTGGATGATGTGGTGGATGCCAATCAATATGTGCCGGCTGTACCGCAGTTAAAAGAAGCGGCGCTACGCGCCCGCCGCATCGGCCTTGGAATTATGGGATTGGCTGATTTAATGTATCATGTTGGCGTTGCCTATGGTTCTCCAGAAGGCCAGGAATTTGCTGCGCAGGTTATGGAATTTGTTCGTTATCATGCCATGCGTGCAAGCATTGAACTGGCAAAAGAGCGCGGGCCTTTCCCAGCTATTCGTGGTAGTATTTATGACCCTGAGAATTTGCGTTGGCAGCCGCCGCGTTCCATCGTTCCCTATGCAAATGACTGGGGGCGTCCATCGCTTGATTGGGGCGCCATTCGCCAGGATATCCTTAAACATGGTATCCGGAATGCTGCTCAGACAACCATTGCGCCAACCGGTACCATTGCCACAGTTGCCGGTTGCGAGGGATATGGTTGTGAACCGGTGTTTGCACTGGCATATATCCGTCATGTGAACGACAATGGCAAAGATTTGCAGCTCACCTATACCAGCCCAACATTCATAAAAGCCCTTGAAAAAGCTAGCATCCCACCAGAAGTTCGAGAGCAGATTGTCAACCGGGTTTTGCAGGAAGGTACATGTCAGGGGATTTTCGAGATTCCAGAAGCCATCCGTAAAGTTTTTGTTGTATCACAAGATATTACTGCCGAAGAACATGTCCGTATGCAGGCGGCACTTCAGGCATTTGTGGATAACAGCCTTTCCAAGACGATTAACTTTCCTGAGACGGCAACCGAGCAGGATGTGGCAGTTGCCTATCAACTTGCCTGGAAATTAGGTTGTAAGGGTATCACTGTTTACGTCACAGGCTCGCGCGAAAAGGTGGTTTTGGAAACTCAGGCAACGGTGAAAAAGAAGCAATCTGAAAAGCCAGCTAAGACCGTGGCACAACCTGCTCTCTGGCAGGATGCCAAAAAACCCAGACCCCGCACTTTATCAGGGTTTACATATTCCGTTGAAACACCGCTGGGGAAAGCTTTTATTACTATTAATGAAAATGGTGACCGTCAGCCTTTTGAGGTGTTTATTAATACAGCAAAAGCGGGTTCAGAAACTGCTGCCGTTTCTGAAGCCATTGGGCGTTTGATTTCTTACGTCTTGAGGCTAATGTCCCCGATTGAACCTGCCACACGTCTGCGCGAAGTGTTCCGTCAGCTTTCTGGCATCGGCGGCGGGCGATCCTTGGGTTTTGGCCCCAATCGCGTGCGTTCGTTACCGGATGGTCTGGCGCAGGTGCTTGGGGAATATTTGGAGCAACGTCAGGAGCGCATGAAGGAACAGCCTGTTGAAGCAACACAGGAGGACAATGGTCATGAACAACCATTGAGTTTGCTTGAAATCTCATCAGCTTCTGAAGAGGTTTGGCATAAAATTGGCGATCTGTGTCCGGAGTGTGGTCAGGCAACAGTGGTTAATGAAGAAGGCTGCCGCAAATGTTATACCTGCGGATATAGTGAGTGCTAAATGAAGATAGAGAGGTAAATATGGGTAGAGTTGCTGTGATTACAGATACGGATTCGAGTCTTCCCCAATCGTTAGCGGCACAACACGGAATTATTCAAGTGCCCATTACCGTTCACTTTGGGGAAGAGACCTTTGTAACCGGCGTGGATATTGATGACAATGAACTTTTTAAGCGCATTAATCGTTTGGGACGGTTGCCTACCACCGCGGCACCGGCTCCCAGTGCATTCTTAAAAGCCTATCAAACCGCCTTTGAAAATGGAGCTGATTCGATTGTGTGTATCTGTGTCAGCAGTAAGATCAGTGGCACTTATAATTCCGCACTGACTGCACGAGAGGAATTTGCTGAAAAAGAAATCACCGTGATCGACTCACTCAGTGTTTCGATGGGACAGGGTTTTATGGCGCTGGCAGCCGCGCAGGCTGCCAGCGCTGGCGCCAGCCATGATGAAGTTATTTCCAAAGCACTTTCTGTAGGCAAGCGTGTTCACTTATATGCTGCTCTGGCAACGCTGAAGTATCTGGCGATGAGCGGCAGGGTAGGAAAGATTGCTGCTGGCATGGCAAACATGCTCAATATTCGCCCGATTTTGACTATAAAAGACGGAAAGTTGGAGATGCTGGAGCGCGTGCGGACGAAGAAAGTTGCCATGCAAAGGCTTGTCGAGTTGGTGGAAACTTCTGTGGGAACATCTTCAGTAGAGCGTGTTGCATTCATTCATGTTAATAATCTTGAGGACACCAATCTATTAGAAACTGAACTGCGTAATCATCTTTCACTCCCGGAAGAAGTGCTAAAAGTGGAATTCACCCCGGGGCTTTCAGTTCATGCCGGTGACGGACTGGTTGGTGTTGCCATTGTGACAGTTGAATAACCGAATTGCTTCCCCTGATGGACTTTAGAACATCGTTGAAAATTCATCAATTCAGTAGGGTCTTTGACAGTTTCTGACGGTTTCTGTAAGTAACAAGTTATTATTGTGCTAGAATAGTTCCAGAGACTGTCTTATTTTTTTCTTTCCTTACCGGGAGATTTCCCATGGGCACATATACAATCGAACAAATTGAACGGTTGTATCGGGACTTGCTGGAGAAGTTTCGGTCAGGTCAGCTCACTTTTGAAGCGTTTGTGGCAGAAGTTTATAAACTGCAAGCGCAGGATGAGTTGGGAAACTGGTGGATGATTGATCCACAAAGCGGAAATTTTATTCGTTTTGATGGTACACAATGGGTGACAGACACCCCCCCAAGGAAACCACCAGCGTCTCCTGCTCCTAAACCATCTAGGGTCAAGACGAGCTATGCCCTCTGGTATCAAAAAGATCAAGGGGAATGGTCATCTTGCGATTTGCTAGATGAAATGGTCATCGGTCGGCAGTCTGATTGTGAACTACCAATTTCGGATGCCAGAATTTCGCGTAGGCATGCGAAGCTTGAAACCAAAGCAGATGGTATTTGGCTGACTGACCTTGGTTCACAAAATGGTACTTACGTAGAAGGGAAACGGCTTACACCTCATCAACCCTACAAACTGCAACCCGGGCAGAGCTTTGTCATTGCAAACGCGACTTTTCGAGTGGAAATTGCTGAACCAAAATTGCCATACCACACAGAACCCAAATCAGCGGAGGAACCGGTTAAAATGCCACAGCCACCGCCCAGGGCAGAGCAGGTTCCTTATTCGGCATTCACATTGTGGTATCGCCATGGAGTGGGAGAGTGGCGCTCGATACCACTTAATCGCGATCTGATTATCGGGCGAAGACACGATTGCGATGTCCAAATTACCGAAGAGACAGTATCCCGGCAACACGCACGCCTGAGTATAAAAGAGGGCGCTGTCTGGCTAACTGACTTGGGTTCTTCCAATGGCACGTTTCTGATGGGCGAGCGGCTGTCAGCACAAGTGCCGAAGAGTGTCCCACTGGGGCAGGATTTTTCCATAGGTAATACTGTATTCCGGGTTACTATGGCTAAAGTCCCGGCACCCGATGTTGGCGGTATTAAAAGACAACGAATTGAAGCTGCGCAACCAAAACAGGAAATTCGCCCTGTTTCCGCTGTACCTTCGCCCTTACCTGTGCAAAAAGGCAAAGGCGCGGGGCTGACAGTTGTTCTGCTGGGGGGAAGTTTATTTGTTTGTTTTTGTGCAATGGTTATGATCGTTGGTATTTTATTTTTCAGACCGGCAAGAACAACTTCAACCGCTCAGGTTATGATTATGGGAAAGGCAACAATTACCCCAATCTCAGAAGCCGAAAAACCCAAACCCTCGCCCACAGTCACTCCTGAAGTGAAAGCTAATCAGACCTGGTTGGTTATTCTGTATCAGGTTGCAGAAGACAAACCTCTTGAAATTGGATCGTTTCTGGATGTAAACGAAAGCGAGCTGGTCGGTGGCAGTGACCGTGTGCGTATTGTTACACAATTTGACCGTTTCAAAGGTGGGCTAGATGAGGAGGGTGGATGGACCAGCGCCAAGCGATTGGAGATAGCCAAAGATACCGATGTCGAACGTATCAATTCGCCCGAAATCAGCGATCAGGGTGAAGTAGATAGCGCAGCCCCCACAACCTTTGTCGAGTATGTCACTTGGGCGATAGAGACTTATCCGGCGGACAAGTATGTATTAATTGTGTCGGATCATGGCATGGGATGGGTGGGAGCGCTAGCTGACGATACTCCAACTGAGAAAAACTACATGAGATTGAGTGATATTGAGCAGGCTCTTTCTTATATCCTTCAAAAAACTGGTATTCGTCAGTTTGATGTGTTAGGTTTTGATGCCTGTTTAATGGGGCAAATGGAAGTCTTTTTCACCATGGCGCCTTACGCTCGTTATGTGGTTGCTTCTGAGGAAGTTGAACCTATGCTTGGTTGGGCTTATGAAGGGATGCTGAAGCAGTTAGTGAATAATCCGGACATGAAAGCGGCAGACCTGGTTCAAGCGGCAGTTAATAGTTATATTGACCAGGACATTATAGTCACAAATGACTACATCCGTGATCAAATTTTTGAGGGCGCGTCTGCGCAGGATGTTGCTTATGAAAAAGGCAAAAACAGCACCATGTCGGCAGTAGATTCCAGCCGCATCGCTGTGGTCATTGAGGCGCTCGATGCTTTTATTGCATCTCTGCAAAATGCAGATCAGTCTGTTGTAGCTTGGGCGCGGACTAACGCCCAACATTATGAAGATGCCTTTATGGACGAAGACACGCCTTTGCATAATTCGTCCACGATTGATCTGGCTCATTTTGCCATGCTAATGAAAGAAAATAGTGAGAATGCTGAGTTATCAGCATCGGCTGATCAGTTAATCAATGCAATCCAAGAAGTTGTGGTTTCAGAAAAACATGGACCAGAAAGTCCCGGGTCACATGGCATTTCCATTTTCTTTCCCTTGTCCGAGATTTATGTCGCAACATACGATGATACATACAGCCTTTGCTATACCTGTATTGCAAATACCTTTGCGCAAAACTCCAGATGGCCTGCTTTTCTGGAATTTCATTACTCCCAATAAAAGGCGGGAGGGATAACTTTATGTACGCATCAAAAAAATACGTATTACGTTACAGAAAAGATGATGAGACCTGGAAAGAGATGCCCTTGGCTGGTGAGATCAGCATTGGTAGGAGTGCCCAGGCAACGCTTCAGCTTGAGGATGAAGAAATTTCACCTGTTCATGTTCGCCTTGAACTCAAGTCCGATGGTGTCTGGGTTACCGATCTGGGCTCAGTCTCTGGAACGATATTAGAAGGACAGCGTCTTGAGCCACAGACGCCGGTTCGTTTAAAAGAAAGGCAATCTTTCCAGACAGGCAGTTACAACTTTACTTTGTTTGAAATTCAACCACAATCCGTTGATGAGAGGCAGACTGGCGAAGCCGGGACAACATCCGTTGAGAAACTTGTCTCTCGAAGCCCATGGTTGCGTTGGGTGTTGGAGCATGCTGCCCTGGTAAGTGGCGTGGTGATAACGATTGCTCTGGTCAGCGTTGCCTTGGTATTTTTTTTAATACAACAGCAAAATGCTCAGGTGGCAGCGATTAATCAGACAGCCACAGCATTAGCAGCAGCAACTCAACCCGCAGAAACTCTGATGCCTGGTATAACCCCACCTGCAACATCTACCGTTACCAGGACACTCCCGCCCTTTGTTGCTCAAACTGTTCAGCCGACACAAAGTGCTGATCAATTAACAGTTATTCCTCCAGGTCTGGGCAACATTCAGATTGCCCCGATCAATCTTTTAAGCAATGGCCAGGTAATTGGAAATCTGTGGCAGACATTACTGACAATTGGCAGTGGGCAGTCTGTTGATCTCGCAACAACCATCACGGGGAACAATATTGGTTTTGTTTATCGTTATGCCGGTTTAAAAGAAATTGGGCCGGATGGAAGTCAAGTGTTTCGGACGATAGAAATGCAATATTTGGGTGCCCAGGATAGTCGGGAAATTGGTGGTGTTCTGATACCGGATTGGGGAGAGGGAGAGATACCCATTAAGTTTAATTGGAAGCCCATGATTACCCGTGTGGGAGATGGGACACGCTGGGAAGATGCGCTGATCTATCCAGTGAATTACAACTCGGTAGCAAAGGTAGAAGGAGCCGCGTATGCAACCAACGGTAGATATACCTATCTGAGTGGCAAACAGGTGCCGAGCAGAATATTTTTTGATGGAAGCGGCAAGATGATCGCCGTTTATGGATACAAAGAAAGCGAGGGCTTTCGGGGCACTCCCTTTGAAATTGTACCGGAGCGGGGGGACAAATTCACCATCCTAAAGCAACAATTTGAGTTTGAGAATGGTCAGCAGCCAACTTCTCCCGTTTTACCGCCTGTGTTAACCGATTTATTGGGGCAGGCTACTGCGCTTCCATTTGGCCAACTGATCGGTCAGTCTGGCATACCAGGATATGGGCAAGGCGACTTTATGTTATATGAGGATGGTACGCTGGTGTATCAGGGTACGCCATTTCGCTGGCAAAAACAGGAAAATATACCCGGAGATTATGTTGTTGGCCTTGTCGTTGAGGACCTGGACGGCAATTATTTGATTGCTTATGTGCCCGTTCGTGTTAGGTAAAAGCCCTGCGAAGGCAATAAAACTTCGCAGGGAAATATTCTCAATGGTGATGATTAATTGGTGGCTGGCAGGCTCAAGAGTGAAGCGGGTCCCTGATGCATGCGGTTTTCACTCTGACGTGCCATCTCAGTAATGTGATGCATGACACGTTCAGCTACTGCGCGAACATAGGGACGATCCTCAGGGTCACCAAGAAAATATAATGGCTGGCCAACGGTCATGTTGTACTTTCCACGAATATACCAGCGTCCATATTCGACTCGTCCCTTGACAACTGACCGTATCGTGTGAAGGCGCTCTCGTTGGAGGTGAATGCCAACCGGTATGACTGGTGCACCGCTTAGCAAAGCCAGCCGGGCGACACCTGTACGCGGTGGAAGAAAACCTCCTTCGATAGGGCTCAAGTCGCCTTCTGGAAAGATAATCACCGTTTTTCCCTCTGCCAGAAGTTCAAGCGCAGCCTGCATGGCTGCCTGACCGTTGCCGGCGATAACCGGTATATGACCTGACTTGCGTAGATAAGTTCCCAATACCGGAACCTGAAATAAAACGTTATTGATTAATATGTAAACCTGCTGGCGTGCTAGCGAAGCAACAAAAAATGGATCAGTTGTACTGGGGTGATTAGCGGCGATGATTTTTGCGCCTTCTGGCATTTGCCCGTGTCGGAAGATGCTGGTTCTTAACATGGCTCCCATGTAGGATTTGACCACGGGCTTTGAGAAGAAATAAAGAAATTTCGAAATCATAACATCCTGTTTCTATTGATTATACTGTAAGCGAAAGCCGATACTGTTCTGTTAGAGGATACCAGAGGAGGGCTTTTCCGTTATGAGCTACAGGTAATAGTTGCACTATATGACTAGGCATATTTATTGGGGAAAAGCGAAACCAAAGGCATAGCTCTCACTGCAACTGTCTTCTATAACCCCCCGCTGGGCAAAAAGATACGGCAGCTCTAGAACCATTAACGGCGTTCAGCCCGTAGAGCTTCACAGGCGCGTTGATATACCTCTCGCAGTTTAGGAAGCCGGGCTTGAGCAGCTTCGTGGTCGTCCCTTTCCAATAATTTTTCAAGCTCATTACATGCCGCAGCGATAGAGCGCACTCCCAGGTTGGCACTGGTGCCTTTCAGACTGTGTAATGCCTTTCTCACATCCTGCAAATTTCCTCCAATTATTCCATCCTGAATGCGCTCCATTAAAATGTTAGAGTCTTCCAAGTAGATATCAATCAGTTCAGTAAGAAAATCCGCTTCGCCCTCGGTTTGTAGCTCACGGATGTTGTTGAGCATATTGTAGTCTAGGGGTTCAATATCTTCAAGCGGTTGTGGAGCTTTCTCAAGCGTGGGTAAGGCGGTTTCTTTTGTCCTTAACCAGCGGTGAATAGCTTCTGAAAGAGATGGTAAGGTTACCGGCTTGCTGATATAGTCATCCATGCCAGCAGCAATACATGCTTCCCGATCACCCTGCATTGCATTGGCTGTCATGGCAACAATTGGAATATGCAACCCCCTCTTCATTTCCTCATCCCGAATCAAGCGTGTTGCTGTAAAGCCGTCCATTTCGGGCATCTGACAATCCATCAAAATCAGGGCGAACTTATAGGGGGCTTGTAAATACGCTTGAAGAGCTTTTTGTCCATTTTCAGCGGTTTCGACCTGGAAGCCGAGCTTTTCAAGCTGTACCGTTGCCAGTTTTTGATTTGCCGGGTTATCCTCGGCAAGTAGAATAATCTTGCGGGTTGTTGGTGTCACCTTCTGTTTTGTTTCTGGTTGAATAACGACATTTTCAAAATCATAGGCTTTTTCAGAAGATGGCTTGTGCTTTGAAATCAGTGGTTTGCCCAGTTTTGCAGAGCAAAGTACCTGGAATAATATCCCACGTTTGACAGGCTTTGTAATAAAAGCAGCAAAGCCGCGCCGCATTGCCATGTCTTCCATCCCACGTTGATCAAATGCGGTTAGTGCAACCAGAGCTGGTGTAATCTCTGAGGAATGAATCTCTTCGGCTAGAGAAAACCCATCCATATCGGGAAGTTGCAAGTCAATGATAGCAACATCATATAACATCCCTTCTTGAAGAGCGGAATTGATCATCTTAAGGGCACTTTGAGCATCTGGAGCCTCTTCGCAAACCATTCCCCAGCTTTCCATGTAGCGCCTCAAAATCAGACGGTGATTCTGGTTATCGTCCACAATCAGTGCATGAGTGCCAACCAAGTCTTGGTATATAAGAGGTGCGCTGGATATAGGGAATCCGGAGCGTCTCAGGCGCACTGTGAACCAGAATGTTGATCCCTTCCCCTCGACACTTTCGACACCAATTTCTCCTCCCATCATCTCAATAATGCGCTTTGATATCGCCAGCCCAAGTCCAGTTCCACCATACTGTCGTGTGGTACTGCCATCTGCTTGTGTAAATGGTTGGAATAGCCGTTCCCGTGCTGAGGCAGATAGCCCAACACCGGTATCTTTCACCTCAAAACGCAACAGCAAATCATCAACGGTTTGCTCTTCAATCTCTGCAGTAACCAGGACCTCGCCCCTCTCTGTGAATTTCACCGCGTTTCCGATCAGGTTGATCAAAACCTGTTTTATTCGCATAGGGTCACCGCATAAAACTGCGGGGATTTCAGGCGATACCCCAGACATTAAACTGAGATTTTTCTCGCGCGCCTTAACACTAAATATTTCAACTGCTGACTCGATAATCTGTAAAGGTTCAAAGTCAATTTCTTCCAGCTCAAGTTTGCCTGCCTCGATTTTAGAAAAATCAAGAATATCATTTATTAAACTGAGCAGAACCTGTGCCGACTCTCGCACAATTTCTGAATATTCACGTTGTTCTTGATTCAGAGGTGTCTCTAATAACAACTCAGCCATACCAATCACGGCGTTCAAGGGGGTTCGGATTTCATGGCTCATAGTAGCCAGAAACTCCGATTTTAGTCGTGAGCTTTCCAATGCTTGGTCTCGCGCTATTGCCAGTTCTTTATTGGCGCGCACAATTTCCTCGGAATAGGTCTGTAATTGATTTAGATATTGTTCCTGTTCTATTACTGACCCAACCCAGCGTGCCATCAAACGTAAAGCTTCTTGTTCCGATGAAGCGAATTGCTCTGTTCGGCTTTTCCTACCCAAAAAGCCCAATATGCCGTATGGTTTGCCATTCACCGTTATTGGGATGCCCAGGTAGCTTTCGATCTGGGTGTTCTGATTGCGAACCACTTGCCTGCTATGTCTTAAGTCTTCATGAGCAATCAGCTGGTTGGCACGTAAGGTAGCGTGATAGAGTTCTGTTGCTGACTCGACCAGCTCGTTAGTCACTTTCTGTGGTTCTAATGTGTAGACCTCGACCGCATTGCAGGTTTCTCCCTCAATTTTTGTCAGCACCCCAATCTGCATCTTGAAATACTGACAGCCCATTTGTAGCAAGGATTGCATCTTTTGAGAGAATGGGAGGTTTTCCTGTGATGTGATGTTGTATAAAACTCGTAAAAATTCCTCGTTTCTTCTTAGGGTTTCTTCTGCCCGACTACGGTCGGTTAAGTCGGTAGCCACAAATATTGCCGCTGTAACATCTTCTGCGCTTACTAAAGGTGCACCCACCATTAGGGTGAGAGCTATCTGTCCATCTTCGCGCAATAATCTGATTTCATCCTGTGTAAACCTGCTCTGCCTCAATTCTTCTAAAGCTCGAGAGAATAAATGAAGATCATCCGGAAATACAATTTCTGAAAATGTTGAATTTGATAGCTGTTCAGGAGTATATCCCAGGAGTTTTGCGAATGCTGGGTTAACAAATTCAAATCTACCATCCAGTTTGGTAATGATCAAACCTTGTCCCATTTTGTTCATTACCTGAAGGGCGAAATCGCGCTGGAGTTTTAATTCGCGTTGTAGATTTTTTATTTGACTGACATTGTTGATGGTAATATAGATAAATGAGCGCTGGTTAAATGCTAAACGCCCGGCGGTTGCTAAAAAATCTTCACGGTTGTTCCCCATTTTCTGGCAACTGATCTCAAAAGTGATGACCTGATTTTCCTGTAGCACTTTTATGCGTTGCTCAAAATCATCCAGATCGGTAATACATCCAGCCTTGGTGATCAGTCTGGAAAAGCTTTCATCTGGTAGCTCTTCCCTTTTCAACCCAATCCATGAACGAAAGACCCCATTGGCATCGAGTACTTTGTAAGTTATGCCATCCAATAACGCGACAGCGACCTGTGCATTCTCCAACAACGTCAGATACAGTCTGCTGCGCAGGAGTGCTTTCTGTTGAATCTCTCTGGTTTGTTCCAGCAGGGCTTGTAGAGGACGAGTCAGGATGGCTTCTTCTAGTTGACCCGGAAAATCCATCAGATTCAACAATTCACCTTGTGCTTTACTGCGCAGGTTTTCCACCAGGTGAGTTACCGGTTGAGTTACGAGGCGATCCACCACAAACATGCCCAGCAATGCCAGAGTGACATTTAACAAAACAAATGCCAGAAGTAAGAATTTGAGACTGACCAACCCCTGTTGATAGATGATTCGAGGACTTGTCCATTGAAACGCGCCAATACAATAACCGCGTGAATCTATGACCGGCACATATCCTGTAAGTAAGTTTTCATTCACATATTCAATCAGTTCGTCATTCTGTGTATTATTATCTGAGAAAACCGACTGTACCGAAGCGCTTAATTCTGCATATGGCACAAACCGGATATCTTTTCCGCTTTGTTCTTTAAGGCGTATTAATTCTGTTTTTAGCAGATTTCTTGCTACAATGAGAATTCCTGACATCTGTTCAGAGTCTTTGGAAGACGGCACAGGACAGGATGAAAAAATATAGCTTTCTTGTGGTCGGTTAAGCACCCCATTCTGGCAGGATCGTGATAATTCCATCCGGAAACTTTGTTCAAATTCGCTTGGGCTCACAAAGTCGGGAATTTCTTCCCACTTGTTTATTTGTATGGAACTCCCCACACTAAAAAGCTGGTTCCCTGAAGTGTCATAAAGGCCCAAGAAGTCAACCTCTGAAGAACTGAACCACAGGAAGATTGGATCACTTGTGAAAAGCGTAGCATCCTGCTGATTGGCAAAGTTCATGATTTTGCTGTTTGTTGACCAGTTTCTGGCAAGTTGGGTTAATTCGTCATTATCTCTTGAAAAAAGACTGGTAATTTGTTTTAGTTCCTGTTGGGCAAGCGAACGCTCAGCCTGCTCTAGAGACCTTAAAAGGATTGCTCTGGAAGCAATATACAATCCCCCCGTTGATAACAGCAGGATGGCAATTACCACTAAAATTGTTTTTAGACGTACTGACACTTAAAACTCTCGCAATTTTTTCTCGATGAGTAGCCTTGAAATCATCTGATGTGTTTGATCGAGCCGGGTCAGGTTGCAACAGGCGTAATCACATCGGGAGTATCATGCTCGGGTTTGTTCACCATTCGTGATACTGGTTGTGCAACAAGTGGTAGTGAAAAAGGAGCCAATATGGATTGAAGTTCTTTTACTGGCGAATCAGATAACCAAATCCACGCTGAACTTGCATCCAGAATGACCGGCATTCGATCATGCACGAATGAGATGACCTCATTTGCCTTACATGTAATGATGGTGCAGCTTAACAACTCGTTTCCATCAGGTGAATGCCAGATATCCCAAAGACCGGCAAACATAAAAGGGCGGTGGTTAGGCAGATGAAAGTAATAGGGCTGACGCTGTGAGGGAACTCCAGAACGGTTTTGCCACTCAAAGAAACCATCCGCAGGGATCAAACAACGTTGAGTTTGAAAAGCCCTACGGAATGCGGGCTTTTCCATCAGGGTTTCAGAACGGGCATTGATCAGCCTATTACCAATCCCTGGATTTTTTGCCCAGGAAGGAATCAATCCCCAACGCATCCACTGTGCAACGCGCTTCAAGCTGTCTTTTATCACTAAAATAGACTGGCTAGGGGCGATATTGTAACGCGGCTGCCAGTTGTCCGGAATAGCACCTAAACCCAACTCCCTTTGCAATTCAGAAGCTTCCAGTGTCAACGTAAATCGCCCGCACATGTTCAAACCTTCAACAATATTATAAGCCTTGTTGCGTATGCACGTGAGCTTCTATAAAGCTGCCAAACCTTTCAACTAATGGATTACCAGAACAAATTCAGCTTTACGGGTTTTCAGGTTATTTCTAACATCCAACACGCTACCTCGATAGATTTTTTCGTCTGACATGGTTAAGTTGCAGGCAAGTGTGACATGTTGTTTTTTGCCAAAAACTCTGGAGACTTCATCCAACAGGGTGACCATGCGATAGGGTGTGTCCATCAGTATGATGGGCATGTTTAAAGAACGTAGACGTTTAAGTTCCTGATTGCGTTGCACAGGAGTTCGCGGCAGGAATCCGCCAAAAACAAACTTCTCTAGCTTGAAATCCAGGATGGAGAGTATTGCTGAAAGCGAAGATGGCCCAGGAACGGGAGTGACATCCAATCCTGCCTGGATTGCCTGCCTGATCAAGAAATGTCCGGGGTCGGCGAAAACCGGTGTGCCACAGTCTGAAATTAACGCAATAGATTGGCCGTTCAACAAGCGGGATACGATTTCGGCAGCTTGTGTGGATTCATTGTGCTCATTAAGCACGATCAATTCTCGTGCAGTGATATCCAGTTTCTTAAGTAACCTGCTTCCCTGACGGAGTTCTTCACAGATTATTGCATCAACTTCGCTCAGCACCTTTAGAGCGCGCAGCGTAATATCCAGCGTGTTGCCGATTGGCATCGCCACAATATACAAGTGTCCTAGTGGGGGCATAAGTATAGTTTAACACATCGAGACGTCTTTTGTGTACCCGCCTGGTCAGTTTGGCAGAAATACTCGCTCGTTTTGTGTTGTACGCAATGGAAAACCGCCTAATGCAGGGAAAGGAAGCCGTCTTAAAATAAACGGGGGTTCGGATTATAATAAAAACATATAATAGGTATGATGGATTGTTATGGCATCTAATCGCTCCGAATCCTTAACCTTCACAGCACTGGATCAAAGCCTGGTTAGTCTGGGGGTTGTTGTCGAACAGCTTCAGGCCTTCTTACAGCAGAGTCGTCCGGCGGTTATTCCAACCAACATATATGAGGGAGTTGGACAACTGACAAATGTGCTTGCCCAGGTGCGTAAACATATCACCGCCTTGGAGGAAGAGCGGCGCAATTTGAATGCCCTGGCACAGATTGGCAGATATGTCAATTCGACCTTGGAGCTGGATGATGTGTTGCAAATCGTCATGGATACAATTATCCAACTAACCGAGGCAGAGCGAGCCTTTCTTATGATGCGTAACGAAAAAGGGGAATTGGTCATTCGTATTGGCAGGAATTGGGAGCAGGAATCAATTGATAAATCTGAGCTGGCAATCAGTCGTACAGTGATTTATCGTGTTGCAAATGAAGGTCAGCCAGTATTGACCACAAATGCTCAAGAAGACCCACGTTTCACTGGGCAGCAAAGCGTGGTTGCGTATAATCTTCGTTCGATTTTGTGTGTTCCTTTGAAGGTAAAGGATGTTGTCACAGGGGTTATTTATGCAGATAATCGCATTCGTAGCGGCCTGTTCACCCAAAAAGACCTGGATTTGTTAGTTGCCTTTAGCAATCAGGCGGCGGTGGCGCTCGAAAATGCGCGTTTGTTTGATTCGGTTCGCCGAACCCTTGCCGAAGTAACTGAGCTCAAAAACCTGATGGATAACGTTTTTGCGTCTATTGCCAGTGGAGTTCTGACTACAGATATTCAGGAGCGTATTTTGCTATGTAATCGGGCTGCGGAACAAATTCTTGGGGAGACCTCGCGCGCCTTGGTTGGCCGTGGTATCCCAGAGGTTTTGCCCCCCCTTGTTCCGGTGATCAAACCTCATCTGGTGTCTGTTTTAAAGAATGACGAGCCAGTGTTGGGTCTGGAGACCAGCTCTGAATTTCCTAACCGCGGGCGGGTGGACTTGCGTCTAAGTCTATCTCCCCTGAAAGATGCTCAGAAAAATACCCAAGGTGTGGCAATTGTGTTGGAAGACCTGACGGAAAAAAAGCGTCTGGAGGCGCAGCGGCGGCTGTTTGAGCGCATGGTTTCGCCAGCAGTGATTAATCAATTGAATCCAGACTCTCTCCAGTTAGGTGGCAAGCGGCAGGAAATTACCGTCTTATTTGCAGATATTCGCGGTTTTACCAGCTTTAGTGAAAATATTCAGCCAGAGGAGCTGGTGTCTGTGTTGAATCTTTATCTGGCAGCCGCAGCGGAGGTCGTTCTGCGGGAGGGTGGCACGATTGATAAATTCCTTGGGGATGCGATTATGGCGTGGTTCAATGCACCAATTCCTCAACTCGACCATACATTGCGAGCGGTACGGGCAGCGCTGGGGATTCGACAGGCTGTTCACGATCTTCATCGCAGGTTGCCTGAAAAGCACCGCCTTTCCTTTGGAGTGGGGATACATCTAGGTGATGCGGTGCTGGGTTTGGTGGGAACACAGAAACGGCTTGATTACACCGCGATTGGTGACAGCGTTAACACCGCTAAACGAATTCAAGAGAATGCAGCCAGTGGACAGATATTGATCAGTCAGCAGGCATACCGCCAGGCAATGGAGCATATTATTGCGATGCCGGTTGAGCCAATCCTTGCCAAAGGTAAAAAAGAGCCATTAATGGTGTTTGAAGTACTGGGACTGCGCTAGCCTGCTTAAGCTCTTTGCACCATCTCGCGCAGTGCATCTAAACGGTATTGCGCCAGACCGGGCAAAACATCCAATCCATAGAAAGCGCCATTGCCTTCAATCACAATTGAGGCGGAAATATTACCATACAAAGCTGCCTCCAGGGGGGAAAAGGTTTTCTGAAAGCCGGCCAGAAAGCCGCCACAGAAGGCGTCACCAGCGCCTAAGGGATTAGCAATGCGTACCGGATAGGGAGGGATGATCCAGCGATTATTTCCGGGTTTATCATAAACCATTTGACCTTGTCTGCCCCTTTTAATCACCACAATTTCGCAGCCATATCCGGTGATCATTTCTGCCATTTCCCAAAAATTGTCACTGCGGCCCTGAAAAAAGTTTCGCAATTTTTCTTCTGAGACCAGAAACGCGGTCAGGTCTTTGATGATTAGAGGAAGTTCATTCCAGTTTGCTGGTTGCATATAGCTGAAAGCTGGATCGAGGATAACTGTATGGATATTTCCCTGTCGCAGGTGGACGGGTAAAATGGTATGGGTGTGAAAATCCAGCGGGCAGAGCAGTAGCGCTCCTGCTTCGAAATAATCGTTGGGTATACTATCTAGACGGATAGTGAGCGGTGTTGGTTTTTGTTTGTTATCCGTTTTTAATACAGTTGGGGTATATCCTAAAAGATTTTTGGGGAAAGGCAGACCAAGTCGGGCATAGTGGGAAATTGGGTTATCATAGTAACGGCTTTCAGAATCATCAAATGCGACAAAAAAGCGTAGATCAATGCTTTCGGGAGCTATTTGAATCCCACGCACATCCATGCGGTATCCTGCAATTTGTCGAATCCATTCCTGGGGATAATCCTGTCCAACGCGGCTGATTAAACCGGTATTGCCCCCCCAAATTGCCAAACCAGTAGCAGCATAGAGTAAATTGCCGCCCGGAACATCTTCAAGCGATTTGCCTTTAGGTGTAATAATATAGTCCCTCTGGAGTCTTCCGGCAATGATAAACTTTGGTGATGGTATAGCAAAATCATCCATGTTTAGGATTGGCTAGTTCGGTTACCAATCGCAAAAGCCCTAAAATGCCTAAACCAAGTTTTACTCCCTCGCCAGAAGACAATTTGGGTGTTGTCTCTTGTTGTTCTGCGCGCTGAATCAAAATGTACGAAGCCAATAATCCGGTTATTGCGCCGGCAACAGCGCCAATGAGTAAGGTTTTGGTTTTCCAATTCATATTTGGTGTTCCTTTTCGTCGGTATGGTTAATTGGGATCATTTATCAACTTCGATTTGTGAGAAAAGATCAAGTTAAAGAATTTTGCTACTGCTGCCGAAGTGCTCTGTAGCCATAACACTGGCTGAACCAATCGGTTTGCCCACACAAGAACGAAAAAGGAGAACTGAAAGATATAAGTTCTGACGATTAATGAATAGACGGGTAGAATTTTCAACACTTTCGCCAGACCATAGATGAGGGCTGCCAGGATTCCTATTGCGATCAGTCCTGCAGGTAAGAGTGGGAGAATTAGGATGACAATTGAGATACTTGACCAATGTGTGCCACTATCCGCACTGTAAGAAGTTCCAATAATAGAAAGCCCAGCAAGCACTATGAATACCAAAACAAGCAAGGCTACCGGTAGCCAGATTTGCCACAGTACCTGGCGTCGGTGAATCTCCAGGGTAGATAGTTCAATAGTTGTTCTTTTCATGTTATTTATTTTAGCATGTTTCTTTTCTTAAAAAAGTGTCTGAGTTGTAGGGATGATTTTTGCCGACCATACATGTTTTTGGTTATGCCTCACTCAATCGGCTATAATTGTGCAGCGGGTAGCTGGATTCTTTGACCCCGCAGGGAGAGATAACTATGTCCTGGAATTTGCACAGCACACACGCTCAGGCAGGTGATCTGGTAGAACTGGTTGGCTTGCGACATTCACATTTTATTTTTCGACTGGAACAGGGCGGAAAACTTGAAACCCATCGGGGCATTGTATATCACGACGATTTGATTGGCAAACCGTGGGGGATGCAGGTTTTCAGCCATTTGGGTAATCCTTTTTTTCTACTTCAGCCTTCTTTGGGTGATTTGCTGTTGGATACACCGCGTATTACTCAGATTATGTACCCCAAAGATATTGGTTTTGTTCTGGTCAATCTTGGTATTGGACCGGGACAACATGTTGTCGAGGCAGGGACAGGCTCCGGATCGTTAACATGTGCTCTAGCTTTTGCTGTTGGTTCAGGAGGCAGAGTTACGAGCTATGATACGCGTCCGGATATTCAGAAACTTGCAATTGCGAATATTGACAGGCTTGGGTTGTCAGATCGGGTTTATTTCAAGTTGAAGGATATTGGGGAGGGGTTTGATGAGACTAACGTTGACGCGCTGTTCCTTGATGTTCAGAACCCTTTTGATTACATGGAGCAAGTGCGCGCATGTATAAAACCGGGCGGTTTCTTTGGCAGTATTTTGCCGACGGTCAATCAGGTTATTCACTTGCTCACAGCATTGAAACAAAACAACTTTGCTTTTATTGAGGTTTGTGAGGTATTATTGCGTTATTATCGAACGGATGTAAATCATTTCAGACCTACTGATAGAATGGTAGCGCATACGGGTTTTCTGGTCTTTGCGCGCCCGGTCATTTTCGTTAATGAAGACACACGCAGCGAACTGCTTGATGACTCTTCAGGAATTGTTTTGCAGTCATCGGATGAATAGCTCGTAGCATAGAACCATTGCTTTAGGGAACGACGCCAAAGGGATGGCAGAATTTATACTATGAATGTTGATCACCTAACCGAAAATCGTATTGTTGAGCTTTTGAGAAAGAATTCACATCAAACTTGTGCAGGGGTGCCAAATCCTTCCTATCGCCGCGCGGCAGTATTGGTCCCCCTGGTGTTAGTAGAAAACAATTGGCATTTGTTGTTCACCCGCCGAACCGAAGAAGTTCAATACCACAAGGGGCAGGTTTCATTTCCGGGTGGGGCGGCTGAACCCAGAGATCGAAGCATAGAGCACACCGCGTTGCGTGAAGCGTGCGAAGAGATCGGCGTGCGTCCACGGTATGTACGGGTGCTGGGACAGCTTGAACCAGTTACAACGATTTCACAATACCTGGTCACCCCTGTTGTCGGTCGTATAAAGTGGCCGCTGGTGACGAAGCCTGCTCCAAATGAAGTCAGCCGCATTTTTACGATACCGTTGGAGTGGCTGGCAGAACGTTCTAACTGGGAGGAGCGCCCTTATGAGTTGCCTGATGGCAATATCCATCAGGTGATATTTTTCCGCGAGTATGATGGTGAATTATTATGGGGAATTTCTGCCAAAATTACCCTGATGCTTTTGAAATTACTGAACTTATTAAGTTAAGTTGAACAGCGGCAAAAAGCCGCTGTTCAGTGACAGGTAAGTAACAGGTTGAGGAATTATTATCCTAATCTGGGATTTCCTCTTCCTTCTTGCCCTTTTCAATGACTTCTGGTTCAGCACCCTCGGCAACTTCCTCGACAATTTCTTCCTCTGCGGTGCCGCCGGTGATAATGACAATCATTTCGTCCTTGTCTTCCAGAATTTCGACCTTGTCACCGAGATTCAAGTCGCGCACATATATGCCATCCCCAATCTCTTGCAAGTTAGAGATATCTACAACAATTCGGTCAGGCAAATCTTGTGGCAGGCACTCAACTTCGATCTCTTCCAAACCGGTGAGAACCACACCATTGTAGACCTTAACAGCAGGTGATGTGCCAGTGAGCACAACGCCAACTTTGGCACGGATTTTTTCCGTCAACGAAACCACTTGAAAATCCACATGGAGTAGTTCGTTTTTAATGAAGTCGCGTTGTTTTTCGCGAACCAGTGCAGCATGTTCCTTGCCATCCAAATTGATGGTCACAAGACTGGAAGAGGTCAGGTGACTGAGTGCCAGCGTGGCATCATGGCGATCCAGAGTAATTGGTGTTGGGTTGAAGTTGTGACCGTAAAGCACGGCTGGGAGTTTTCCTTGACGACGGAGCGCGCCTACTTTCTTCCCCGTCACATCACGCTGAGTTGCATAAATTGTAATTTTTTCCATCTTTTCTTCCTTCGAGCGCCTCTCACCCAGTAAAAGGTTACCCTCGCTCTATAATAATTTTCGGCATGCAAGCTGAGGTTAGATTTTATCGGTCATTGCTTGTTTCGTCAAGAAAAAAGGTCGATTTCACCGCTACATTACATATTCGGCAGAAGCAAAAATATAAAATAGTGCTGATCGAATGGCATTTATTATCCCCCCATGCATTCGTGTGCAGCTATGGACATGATTTCGCCAAGCGTAGGAAAGCCGTGACAGACTCTTTCCATCTCCTCCAGTGTATGACCGTTGGCGGTAGCAAAGATGATTTCCCCAAGCAGTTCTTGAACATTGGCTCCAATCATGTGTGTGCCTAAAATCAGATGGGTATCAGCATCGGCGACTAGTTTCAACCAGCCAGTCGTATCTCCCTGGCATATTGCCATGCTGTTACAAGAGAAAGGTATCCGCGCAGTTTTGACACGATACCCCCGCTGATGAGCCATTTCGGCAGTTATTCCAAAAGATGCAATTTGAGGGTGGCAATAGGTGATCTTGGGCATGTTTTCGTAGTTAAGCAACGCTGGATTATGTCCGGCAATCTTTTCTGCAACATACCGTCCCATTTCACGGCCGGCAGCAGCCAGCATCAATTTTCCATTGACGTCGCCAATCGCCCAGATGCCCGGAATGCTAGTTTGCATGTGTTCATCGGTTTCGATCACGCCATTGTCTCCCAGTTTTACTCCTATCTCTTCCAGTCCGAGCCCTTCGCTGTTATGTTTGAAACTGACTGCTTCCAACACCCGGGCAACACGAACCGTTATTTTGTCTTGGCGTCCTTGAATATAGACTTCCGCATGGTCTGTAAAGCGTTGGATGGATTCAATGCACGCGTTAGTTATGACCCGAATACCTCGAGTCATAAACGCTTTTTCTAGCTCCATGCCGATTTCCTGATCTTCGTATGGCACAAGGTGAGACAACATTTCGACAATGGTTACTTTAACGCCATAAGCGTTCCAGAATGAGGCAAATTCAACTCCCAACGCACCACCGCCGACAATCAGTACTGACTCGGGCTTCGTTTCCTCGAGGATAGCGTGGCGGTAATCCATTACGACCCTGCCATCTGTTTCGATTCCTGGAACTTGCATGGGTGTAGCGCCCGTAGCAATCACAATGTGATCAGTCATAAATTGGACAGGATAATTTTCGCGGGTTATTACCTCAACTGTATTTTTGTTCACTACTCTGGCAATCCCCGAAAGAAAGTCCACACCGCTTTGCTGTAACTTACTTGTTATTTGGTCGGACAGAGTCTTTGCCACCTGACGACTGCGCAGAATGGCAGCCTTGTAATCCAGTTCAAGATTGGCTGCCGAAAAGCCGAATTGCCTGCCCGAATTTCCTAATGTCCAAGCAATTTCGGCATTCTTCAAAAGGGCTTTTGTTGGCACAGCGCCCATGTTTACACAGGTGCCGCCCGCGGTGTCTTTTTCGACAATCAAGACTTTCAAGCCAAGTTTAGCGCTACGTAGCGCAGCTTCCACTCCTGAGGGTCCTGAACCGACAATGATAAGGTTGTAATTGTTGTTCATAACATTCTCCAAATGAGGTGTTGTATAATCATTTCAAAGGTGCGTTATTCAAGGAGGAATGCTGGGATGGCAATGTTTGATATCGTTGGAAAAAATCTGGGGCGTTATCATATTATCGAAAGGTTGGGCGAGGGTGGCATGGCAGCAGTGTACAAAGCCTATGATACTGCCCTTGAGCGTTATGTGGCGGTTAAGGTTATTTTACCCGGTCAACAGCATTCTGAAATATTCTTAAAGCGTTTTGAACGCGAGGCAAAGTCGCTTGCCAAGGTCAGCCATCCAAATATTGTTCCGGTGCATGATTTTGGCGAAGAAGAAGGAGTACCCTATCTTGTGATGGAGTTTCTTCCGGGGGGCACGCTCAAGCAAAAGATGGGAACACCCATGCCATATAACGAAGCTGCAAAAATGCTTCTCCCTATCGCCCGGGCGCTTGAGTATGCACATCGGGAAGGTATTGTACACCGGGATGTAAAACCGGCGAATATTTTAATTACCAAAGCCGGCGATGTAATGCTGTCCGATTTCGGCATTGCCAAGATTTTAGATGTAGAGGAAACCAGTCATTTAACCGGCACGGGGGTGGGGATTGGCACGCCGGATTATATGGCGCCTGAGCAAGGGATGGGGGTTCAGGTAGATTATCGCGCTGATATTTATTCATTGGGGGTTGTTTTTTACGAGCTGGTTACCGGTCGCAAGCCCTATGTGGCAGATACCCCTATGGCAGTACTTTTAAAACACATCAGCGAGCCGCTTCCCAGGCCTCGTACTTACATGCCTAATCTACCAGATGCGGTGGAGCAGGTTATTTTCAAAGCGATGGCAAAGAAGCCTGAAGACCGTTACCAGAGCATGGGAGAGTTTGCCGTTGCACTAGAACGTATTGCTCAGATGAAATCTACTGATCTTATTGAGGAAGCCGAAACCAGGACAGCAGTTTACTCGGGTACGCCTCAAACACCTAAAGAGATTGCGACGCTTCCTGAAAAGCCAAGACCCAACAAGGTATTGCCTGTAGCAGGGGTTTTGGTTGGCGTTGTTTTGCTTGGAATTTGTGTAATTACCGGCGGCACTTTGTTATTAAGCCAGAGCGGGTTACTGGGTGGCGAAAAAAAACAGACTGAAACAAGCGTAGTGGGTAATCTTTCCCAATCCTCAACAGATAGTCAAACTGGGATGGAAACACAGACAAGTGGCTTGCCAACTATGCCCACAAGTGCATTGCTGTTTACCGTCCAACCGCCGAGCGGGCCTCTAGGGTCACAAAGCGGCGGGGAATCCATTCCAACGGTATCACCGGAATTACTGGCAGATTTTCCGAAAGATGTGCCTTTGGTTGAAGACCCTCAAAATTTTATGCGCATGACCGCCGAAGGCTCGATTACCTATACATTTATGACGAGTATGACCATGCCAGAAGCAGTGAAGTTTTATCAAACTGGAATGGAAAAAAACGGATGGAAGGAGATTTATAAGAGTGAAACCGGGCAAATGATCTCCTTGACTTATAATAAAGAGGAGGCTGCCACTCAGCGTGTTGTCATGATCACCTTTACCCCTTATGAAGAAGCAAAAGCGTGGGTGACGATTATGTTGATTGAAGAATGAAGCAGTTTTATTTCTTAGGGTACTTTTTGGTTTACTTGACCTGGTCAATCAGAAGGGTTTTACGAACAGGGTCAGCAATTAGATAGAATACATTGAAGGTCTCTAGCACATTTCCCTTGCGGGTGACATAGCGGAGCGTAACATACACCGGTGCTGGATTTGCATTCCAGTCCTGAAGGTATGCCGTAAGCACTTCTACTTTTTCGATGGTGTTCCACCAATTTGAATAAACCACAAATGGATCATTTCCGGCGATGCTACAACAGCTTGATTGAAACTTGGGGGATAACATTGTCCAGGCACGCTCGTATTTACGGTTGTTGAGTGTATTATAGTAATCACGGATGAACTGTTCCGGGTTGGGATAGGCATCTCGTTGCCATGGTGTCAGGGTAGGTGTCGCTTGTGGGATGGTTTCAAGAGATGATAACGTAATAATTGCCACTGGAGATGGCGTTTGAGCGAGCCGGATGCCGGGAAAAGGTGGGGTCAGTGTCAGTTTTGCCAGTACGGTTGCTGCTCCTTGAGTGTATAGCATCTGAACAGACTGGGTGATAAAATGATCCGGAGAAGAAAATAACGACGAGCTAATTTGGCTGAAAACGAAAACGATGCTGGCAATCAGTATAAATAGCGGGATGACCACCCATATCCACGTAAAGCTTCCGCCCTGAGATTGTTTGTGTACCTGGACCTGGTAAGTGCCAGCGACGATTTTTGTCCCCGCATTACTGTTAATGAGCAACAGAAAATCCACATAATAGGGTTTGGTTTGCCAGCTCGAGGGTGTTTGTGGCTCAAGATGGACAGTGTGTTGACTGCTTTCCCCACTATTTAGACGAAAATTTGTGGGAGAAACTTTGACCCAACTTACCTGGGGAATGATTCTGCCAGCGAGAGTCCCTGTTCCTGTGTTCGTGATAGCAAGTTGTGCAGTAGGTAATTCAGAGGCCTCAAGTGCTGGATTAAAAATCCCGAAATCCAGGCAATCAGATGATATCTGGATTTCTGGGTTAGGAACCGGTTTGTCAGATAACATCTCAGGGCATTTTTGAGTCCGTATCAGACTTCTGAAGCTTCTGGCAAGATCAACCGAGTTGAACGCCTTGCTGCGATCTCATTGATTGCCAATGCCGCCAGAACAAGCGCTCCGCCAGTCAGCAGGTTAAGCACATTAGTCTTTTCGCCAAACACAAGCAGTGAGACAGTAACCGCCAGAGGAATTTTGAGGTCATTGAAGATTGCCAGCGCGCCGGCGTTGGTGCGACGGGCGCCAAAATTCCAGAGAAAGAAACCAATACCCGAAGCAATTAATCCTAAATAAAGCAAAGCCAGAATTTGTTTTTGTGTAAATACGGTTTTGCTCCAATCTGCAAACATCAGACTGGAAATTGCAGTGGTAAGAATAGCCCCAAGATACAACAAAGCGAAGATGTGCTGATCTTTGATTTGTGGTCTGTTGGCAAGCAGTTGTTTATAAGCAATCTGTCCATAGGCAAAACAAATATTGGAAACCTGAACGAATAGAAAGCCAACCCAGAGTTCCCATTGAAGTAGATTCTGCCCATTGACGATAGCTGTGCCTGCAATGGTGAGCAGAGTGGTTAAGAAATTTAACTTGTAGAAATGCTTTTGATAAACATTGTGAATAAGAGTTACATAGAGCGGGGTGAAGATGGTAAAGAGGGCTACCTGAAAGGACTTCAAGTATTGGAAGGAGTAAATATAGGTGATGTACATTAGCCCATATTGAACAGCTCCGATCCCCATCAGCTTCAAAGCCAGTTTTCGATCAATGCTCTTTAAACGCAGGAAAGGTGCAAATAACACAAACGAAATCGCCAGACGTATAAAGGCAACAATATTCGGGTTCAGTCCCGTGAGAGCGTCCTTAATAATCCCAAAAGAGAATGCCCAAATGATAGAAACAATGAACAGGTAGAACACAGCGAAATCATCCTTAAGAAAAATTATTTTTTTGAAGCCAGATATTTGTCTAGATCAACAGAGGCAATATACGGGAGGTTGCGTCCTTTTTCATCAATATCTAAACCATAGCCCACCACAAAATAATCGGGAATAGCAAAACCCAGATAATCAATTTTGATATCCACTTTGTGTCTGGGCACTTTATCCAACAAAGCACAGAGCCGCAAGCTGCGAGGGTTTCGGTCCAAAAGCAGCTTGCGGATGGTATAGAGCGTATAGCCGGTATCCACGATGTCGTCAATGAGAATGACGTCCCAGCCGCTGATGTTGGTTTTATGATCAGAGTCAATGCGAATAAAACCACTGCTTTCAGAACCTGAGTAAGATGAGACGGACATGAAGTCCATCGTGAGCGGTAGCTGAACTTTACGCATTAAGTCAGTGATAAACATGACACTACCGCGTAAAAGGCCCAGCAGGAGAAGCCTGTCTGAATCGCGGTAGTCGTTGGTGATTTGTTCACCGAGCTGGGAAACTCTTTCCTCGATTTGTTCCTGAGTGATGATAATTTTGTCAATAAAATTATAAGGAAATTTGGGCGCGGTTTGCATGGCAGGCGTACCTCCGCATCTGTAAAATGTAAGCGAATGCGCTCCTATTTTACCCCAAAAAGGTTTCTTTTATGCACAGGCAATAAAATTATCTATTTCCTGTCGCGTGGTGAGAACCTGCTCAATTTTGCCATCGCGCATCTGGATGACTTTGTCGACATACACGCATAGACGCAAATCATGCGTAACCATAATGCCCGCTTTGTTTTGCTCATGAATCAGGTCTGAAAAAACTTTCACAACCTGATAGGCACGCTCAGAATCCAGATTTGCAGTAGGCTCATCAGCCAGCACCAGGCTGGGGTTATGGATAAGTGAGCGTGCAATTGCAACGCGCTGCTTTTGTCCTCCAGAAAGCCGGTTAGGCAGAGCATTCAGGCGGTCTTCTAATCCAAGCCAAACCAATAGCTGTCTTGCCCGTTCGCGCCCCTCTTTGTCCAGCTTTTGATTGAGCTTGAGCATCATTTCCACGTTTTCCTGAACGGTCAGGTAAGGTAAAAGGTTATTATTCTGGAAGGTAAAACCAATTTTTTCGCGCCTGAAACGGACTCGTTCTGTCTCGTTCATATCGTTCAGATCATATCCATCGATCCGAACGTGCCCAAGTGTTGGTCGAAGCAGAGAGGCAAGCACAGCCAGCATGGTTGTTTTTCCAGAACCGCTGGGCCCAACCAGTGCCACAAACTCGCCAGCTTTGACATCGAGGGAGACATTGTCCACAGCTCGAACACTTGAACCATTATTTGAATAAATTTTCGAGACCGATTCAGCTATCAGTACAGGTTGCATAATATCCTCACGAAGAAAGGCCAAGAGCAATTAGTGGTTCGACGGATACAGCCAGTCGAACGGTTACCAGTCCACCCAAGGGACCAATCAGCAACAGAGCAGTGGTTGCAATGGCTACCAAAGTGCCATTAAAGACAATTGGCACCGTAGATGGTATCAAAGCTGCCAGTGTGAAAGTAACAACTGATCCCAATGCGACCCCAAATGTTGTGACTAACACGATTTGTAACACGGTGGCGATTGCTACGATGGCGTTCGATACGCCAATTGCTTTGAGTACACCAATTTGGGGGACTTTTTGGAGCATTTGAATCTGGAAAAAGCCGCCTATCACCAGTACTCCAATCAGTAGAGTAAAAATCTGTTGTGTGTTTAGGGTATTTTGTTGAGCAGTATAGCCTGGCAGTGCTCGGATAGCAGTGGAGATATCCGTGACCTCAATATCCTTAACGCCACTTTGTATGCGGTTGGCTACTTCAGACGTATCCTGCCCGGCAGAGATTTTTACCGCCACAATGTTGAAAATCAAATCGGGCTTGATAATGCTTGGAGTAGGTTGCGACCGAATTTCATCCCAGGTTCGGTAGGGAACAAAGATTGATGGGCGGAACAGATATTGTTGACCACCATCTGTTACACCAACTACTTTGAGGGTGAAAAACTTCTCGTCAGTCCCTTGGATAGTTTTAATGGTGAGGTTGTCTCCGGGGTTGATGTCAAATTTTTGCGCTATGCGTTGGTCAATGATGACTTCACGAGCGCGGGTGGTTTTAAGATTGCGTCCCAAAAGGACGGGGGGCAAACCAGGTTTTCCGGGTTCCACACCTATTAGTGAAACGTCCTGCTGGGATTGTTGCGCGGATGAGAGAATAATTGTTGCGCTGCTTAGACCAATGGCACCAACTGTTTCAACACCCTCTATCCGTTTGATACTGGTGAGCAGTGATTCGCCGATTTGACTGGCATTTGCCGACAGATCAACGTTTTTCTGAAAGACGATGAGTTGCGCATCGAGTTTGGATAAATATTCCCGATTAGCAGAAGCCAGTCCTTCCGCCAGCGCGGCAGTGAAAAGCACCAGTGTTGTGATCAGCGCAATCACCAGGCTGAATAGAAAGTAGCGTCCCCTGTTGCGCCAGACCTCTTTAGTGGCTAGATAAAAAGCCATGCTGTTCCCTCCCAAAATATTTTGTGATAAGCATGAACAAATTGTAAGACAAAAAGAAAGGTTTGTATATATTTTGTATAATGTAGTACCTTCTTGAAAAATTTGTGTTGGTTATTGTTGGAAATTGACGGATTATGCTAAACTTTGAAAGATTGTCCGATCGGACGGCTATCTGATAGAGCAAGTTCAGTCTTCTATGGAATGAGGAAAGTTATGGATGAAATTTTGCAGAAAATCATAAGCGCTTTGGATGAGGGGGAAGACGAACAGATCAGCTTGCTGGTACGGCAGGCTCTGGCGATTGGGTTTGAACCGATGACAATTCTGGAAAATGCTTTGGTGCCGGCTATGACTCGGGTAGGTGAAAAATTTGCCTGTGGTGAATATTTTTTGCCCAACCTGATTGTCTCGGCGGAGGCAATGAAACAGGCGATGTTTGTTCTTGAACCGGTCATGCGTCAGCGGCAACAGATGCTCAAAAGGGCGGGTGTGGCAGTAATCGGCACGGTTCAGGGTGATATCCATGAAATTGGCAAAACACTGGTCGGGACGATGCTTTCAGTCAATGGCTTTGAGGTACATGATCTGGGCGTAGATGTCACTCCAGAAAAGTTTGTGTCGGCAGTTGCGGAGACAGGTGCAAACCTGTTGGGGCTTTCAGCGTTATTAACCACAACGATGACGGTTCAGCGTGATGTGATACAGAAACTTGAAGATGCCGGTATTCGCGAACAGGTTAAGGTAATAGTGGGTGGTGCGCCGGTAACACGAGCATGGGCAGATGAGATTGGTGCAGATGGATATGCTGAGGATGCAATTGGAGCGGTTGAAATAGCGCGCCGACTCCTCGATGTGGAGGGGATAATATGAGCCAGAAAATTTTGAGCGCGATTGATCCCAAATTACGGGTCTCGGTGCTGAGTGAGGATGAGATTCGTCGCATTCATACAGCGACGATGGATGTTTTGGAAACGATTGGTGTGCGTTTCCCTTCTGAAAAAGCACTGAACATTTTGGAAGCTCACGGTGCGCAGGTAGACCGTGAGACCATGATCGCGAAAATCCCGGGTGTTATTGCTGAAGAACATCTGTCAAGAGCGCCTTCAACATATACTTTATGTGGGTTGGAGCCAGATTTTGATTTGCCGCTGGATGGGAGTCACAGCTATCTGGGTACAGATGGCTGCGGGGTGGAAATTATAGATGCTTTCACTCAAGAGAAGCGGCCTTCCACCAAGCGTGATGTTTCTGACGTGGGGCGGGTAGCAGACGCATTGCCAGAAATAGCCTTTCATTGGGTGCCACTTTCCGCTCAGGATTGTCCGGTGGAGAGCAGGGGACTTCATGAACTGGATGCCATCTGGAATGTAAGTGGCAAACATTTGCAGACCGAGTCTATCGTTAGCGAGCGCGAAATGCGCTTTGCGGTTGAGATGGCTGCTTTGCTGGCGGGTGGGCGCGAGGCGCTACGCAGGCGGCCAGTGCTGAGCATTATGCAATGTACGATCAGCCCGCTTTGTCATGATGCCGGCAGCTTGGAAGCGGCGCTGGTTGCCGCTGAAGCCGGATTGCCGGTGGGGTTTATGACGATGGCTTCCTGCGCTTCTACCGGTCCGGCAACGCTGGCGGGCAATCTGGTGGTTGGCAATGTGGAAGTCCTCTCTGCGTTGGTGCTGTTGCAGATGGCTTATCCGGGTTGCCCGGTGTATTATGCGGCGGCTCAAACTGCAACTGATTTGCGCACCGGCGCATACACGGGCGGCGGGCCGGCGGATTACCTCTTCGGCGCAGCCACGAATCTTCTGGCGGATTTTTATCGCCTGCCGCTCTCAATGGGCGCTTTCGCCACTGGCGCCAAACAGCCAGACTGGCAGGCAGGGGTAGATAACAGCCTCTCGGCATTCATGGCAGCTTCTACAGGAGCGGATATGCTATTGGGAGCAGGATTATTACATGGTTCACGTATCTTTTCGTATGAAGAATTACTGATGGACAGCGAGATTTGGAATATGCTTTGCGCGACTTTACGGGGAATTGTAGTGGATGACGAAACGCTGGCTTTGGAAGTGATCCGGCAGGTAGGACCTGGTGGACACTATCTTGCTCATCGTCATACATTGAAGCACATGCGGGAACTATGGCAGCCGACCCTGATGGACCGGCGCCCATACAGCGTTTGGGAAGAAAAGCGCGATGGTGCCCGTGAATGGGCAAGAGAAAAAGCACAAAAGATTTTGCGCGAGCACCCAGGCAGACCACTGGAGGATGGGTTACGTTCAGAGCTGATGAAAATAATTGCCCTAGCGGAGCAACTTTCATAAAGCTGTTTAAATGCTCATTGCGTGGCAATCTCGCTCTAAGATTTTTGGCTATCACTTCACGGTCGTTCTTTCCAGAACATCCTGGATGCAAAGAAGCCAGCTCTGCTGGAGCGCGTCCAGCTCGCCGTTGTATGTCACAAGAATTGGCTGGCTTAAATCCTCTTCGGTTACGTTGTTGAGAGTTAATGGTTTCACGTTAACGTCCAGCCAGCGTGCCGGTAAAAAGCCAATGGCGGCAGGGTTTTGGGAGACTGCTTGGCGCATGGCTTCGGGGTCTGGCGCTAGCATGGCAAAGGGGTTGCGCAACACGGGCGTTTCCAATAATGTTTCAAAATCCTGCTGGATTACCTGTTCCGGCAGGTAACGCCACACCTCAATTTGCTCTAAGAAAACCGCCGAGTCGTTCAGTTCGCTCCATTTACGGATATTGTTCTGGTAGATACTGCGCAGATCTTCTATGGTGAGACCGTTAATTGGGTTATCGGGATGGACGATAACTGCCAAACTATCCTTACCTAAAACAGCAGCATGTCCTTGGATTATTTTATGGTCTCCCCATCGAAAGAAGAAATCCACAACTGCTGTACTTGAGGATGTTCCTTCATCCACCAGCACAATCCCAATTGCGGGGTTTTGTTGAGCACAAAGGTTGAAAAGGGGTCTGAGATAATCTAACTCAGCATCAACCTGCACGCGCCAGATGGAGGCTAGAGTTGGTGCTGATGGGTTTGGGGTGAAAGCAGGTGTACAGGCAACCAGGACAACAAGTAGTATTGGAAGAATTATTTTAGAAGGCATAAATCAACAGAAGGACTACTGTGCCGAGTACAGCACAATACAAAGCAAAGGCATTGAGTGAGCGGCGCATCAAGAAACCAAGCAGCCAGTGGATGGAAAGGTAACCAACAATAACTGCGCTCAAGAATCCAAGCAGTAGAACAGGAAGAAAACTGGAGAGGTCAGGAACTTTTAGCAAGTCAATAATACCTATCACACCGGCAGCCAGCATCACGGGAATGGACATCAAGAATGAGAACCGTGCCGCATCGCGCCTTTGGAAGTGACGCAACATGCCGCCTGAGATAGTTGCACCGGAGCGAGAAACACCTGGAAAAATGGAAAGTGCTTGAAATGCTCCAAAAACAAGCGCATCCAGCCAGCTCAACTTTTGTAAAGTGTTCACTTTTTTCCCTACCCGTTCGGCGAGAAACAGGAGGGAGGCGGTGACGAAAAGAAAGCCGCTTGCCGCTGCCGGACTGTTGAAAGCTGCTTCCACTTGGTCTTTAAGCAGAAGACCAAGAATGCCCGCCGGGAGCGTTGCCAAAATTAAAGACCATCCTAGACGAGCTGTCTGGTTTTCGAATGGTTTACGCCGCCAGAGGGCGCGTATAAACGCCAGTATGATTTGATACAAATCACTCCAAAAATAGATGATCACTGCGAGCAATGTTCCAACCTGGATGAGAACATCAAAAGCAAATACCTGCTGGTATGGAAGCTGCCAGTTCAACAAAAAGGGAGTGATAACAAGATGTGCAGAGCTTGAAATGGGCAGGAACTCGGTCAAGCCCTGAATAACACCGAGGATAAGCGCCTGAAGAAAAGTCATAAAGTCCTTTCGGGAGTTGAAGCTGTGGTTGCCTTGCTCGAGTGATATTGATGCAAAAAGTTGGCAGCAAATGCGCTATACCGCTGTTCAAGTATTGCCTGGCGAGCCTGGCGGACCAGCTCTTCCAATGTAAAAATATTATGGATTGAGATAAGTGTGGCGGCCAGCATTTCCTTAGCACTGATCAAATGGCGCAGGTAAGCGCGGCTGAAGTGACGGCAAGTATAGCATTGGCAGTCGGGATCAATAGGCTGAGGATCACGAGCATATGCCGCGTTCAGCAGGTTCAAACGTCCGCTAACAGTCATGGCGGCCGAATGACGCGCCAGACGGGTTGGCAGCACGCAATCGAAAATGTCCACGCCGCGTTGAATGCCGTTAATCAGGTCTTCTGGTGTGCCAACACCCATCAGATAGCGCGGTTTGTTTTGCGGCAGGATGGCATTGACAATTTCCAGCATGGCGTGCATCTCCGCTTTAGTCTCTCCGACAGACAAGCCACCAATTGCGTATCCGGGAAAGTCGAGGGAAGTCAGGAATTCGGCAGATTTCTGCCGCAGATCAGGAAACACGCCGCCCTGAACGATGCCGAACAATGCTTGATCTTGACGGATCTTTGCCTGCAAACAGCGTTCAGCCCATTGATGGGTGCGTTGCATGGCATGTTCCGAATAGGTGCGGTCATAAGGAGGTGCGCACTCATCAAAAGCCATGATGATATCCGCCCCCAGATTTTGCTGTATCTCAATGGATTTTTCCGGCGTAAAGCGGTGAACGCTACCGTCAATATGGCTTTTGAAGGTCACGCCGTCTTCGTCAATTTTTCTCATTTGTTCGAGTGAGAATACCTGAAAACCACCCGAATCGGTTAAGATAGGGTGCGGCCACTGCATAAAGGAATGCAAGCCCCCCAACTCGGCGACTACATCAGCACCGGGACGCAAGTAAAGATGATAAGTATTTGCCAGCACTAAAGCAACGCCAATCTCTTCCAGTTGGGCTGGAGTAACTGCTTTTACAGTAGCCTGTGTGCCGACGGGCGCAAAAACTGGCGTAGGCAGATCACCGTGCGGCGTGTGAAAAACACCAGCGCGTGCCTGTCCATCTTTTGCGATTAAGTCAAACGAAAAAAGCAGTTTATTCATGGCAAATCACCAAGGCGGGCTGATTATAATCCCCAAAAAAGTTTTAGTCCAAGCAAAATCAAGAAGGATGTCAGTATAGTTAGGGGTGTTCCAACTCGCAGATAATCTTTCAATGTGTACCCAGCCGGGTTCATAATCATAATGTTTACCGGATGCCCAAAGGGTGTGGGAAAAGCTAGTGAGCAACCTAGAGCGACAGCCATACCGTAACCGTGGGGGTCTATGCCTAACTGTGAGGCAGTTGCCAGTGCCAGTGGCGCGAGAACCAGTGCTGCTACCTGCCCACTCATCAATTGTGTCAAAATAAATGCCAAGGCGATTAAGATGGCAGCAAGCATCAGAGGTGTGGCGTGCCCAACTAAAACGCTGATGACCTTTGTGATCTGGTCTGCCAGACCAGTGATGCGAATGGCGGTGCTCAAGGGCCACATACCGGCAATCAGGAAGATTGCTTTCCACTCGATGGCTTTATAGGCGTCCTGTATATCCACGCATTGGGTCAGGATTAGCAACACAGCACCCGCCAGAACAACTATTGCAACCGGGAGATAACCTAATGCTGCCACAGTCAGAGAGATCAGCGTGATCACCGTAGCAAGGAGCTGTTTTTGCGGTCTAATAACAGCATCTGGCTCTTCGGTTATCAGAATTACATCAGGTTCCTGGCAGAGAAGGTGAACGTGTGCTGCAGTACCCTGTATCAACAGAGCATCTCCGGAGCGTAAAGGAACTTTGGAGAGATTCGCTGTGATGGCTTTATCATCGCGCCAGATTGCCAGGACGTTCACATGGTATTTATCGCGGAAGTGAATCTGTTCCAAGGTTCGCCCATCCAATGTAGAGTGAGGCTTAATCAATACTTCTGCTAGAGTGACCGCGTCGCTGGTCAGCGGTGGGGTATTATCTGCCGGGATTGGCGCCAGCCTCAATTCTTCCAATTGGCTTGAATCAAACTGACCATGAAGAATTAACTGGTCACCCGGCAAGATGGTCAGATTTGGGGCAGGTGCTACCAGAGGGCGGTTATCTCGGATCAACCCAATCACCGTTGCACCGATGCGCTGTGACAAATGTCCCTGTGCAATAGATTGGCTGACAAATGGGGAATTGGAGAGGACTTCTACAACCCGGGTTGTCTTGTCTAGGTTATAAATGAAAGCCAGATCGCCTTTGGGTTTGGATGATTGGTGGTCTGGTGATGCAGGTAGCCACCGGCGACCGATAAGCAGAAGATATAGCGTGCCGAGCAGGACGATTGGAGCACCAATGGGTAGAAAATCCAACAATCCAAAAGGAACAACACCGGCATCACGCAAGGCGCCACTGACAATGATATTAGATGTGGTTAGTAGCGTTGCCATCCCGCCAAGCAGCGTGCCATAGGCAAGGGGTAATAACAGGCGTGAAGGAGATACCCGGCTTTGCCTCGCAAGGGTCATCGTGGCAGGCAAGAGAACACCAACTGCGGCGATGTTGTTCATAAAAAGTGAGAGAAACGCGGAAAACAATGTTACCGACAGGATGAGTTGCCATTCCCGCTGTCCTGATATGCGGTACATGGTTGTTCCCAGCCAGCGCGTAATACCCGTCTGACGCAGGCTTTCGGAAATAATAGAAATCCCCAGAATGGTCATGACTGCGGAACCACCAAACCCTGCAAATGTTTGTTCAGGTGAGGTAATCCCACTCAATCCAAGAATGACCATGACCAGGAGGGCAATTAGGTCTGGACGCAGACGTTCGCTGACCAGTGTCACCGCAGCAAAGACGATTAGGCACAAGGTGAAAATCGCTGCTGGATCCATGTCATGGATTATAATACGGCTATTGTAAATATCCGAACATAGTACCTTGTATGGGGTACAGGGAGATACTCGAACAATGCAGGCTTCATCTCGCAAACGGTGGCAGGTTGCTCAACGAATTCCACCCGAAATTGAAGCGAAACTTATTCAATACCCTGCAATTCTTCGTCAACTTCTCTACAATAGGGGAATTTCGGACGCAGAGGAAGCGGAGCTTTATTTATCTGCTGGAGGTTCGTTATTCGATCCTTACCGAATGAAGGATATAGAGAAAGCGGTTTGGCGGTTGATGCGGGCTGTTCAACTGGGTGAACCAATCGCTGTATATGGGGATTATGATGTAGACGGAGTGACTGCAACTGCTTTGATGGTACAGGTGTTGCGTCATCTGGGAGCGCAAGTGTGTCCATATATCCCCGACCGATTTGAAGAAGGATACGGCGTCAATAATGGTGCACTGGCATGCTTGCAACAGCAAGGGATAAAAGTAATTCTCACGGTGGATTGCGGGATTCGTTCGCCTGCTGAAGCGGACTTTGCCCGATCGTTGGGAATTGATCTGATTATTTGCGATCATCACGAACCGCAGGGTCAGTTGCCAGAAGCTTTTGCAGTGATATGTCCCAAGCAGCAGGGTGATCTTTATCCTGAAAAGAATCTGGCAGGGGTTGGGTTAGCGTACAAAATAGCAGAGGCTTTATTGAGTGCAGCTCCACAGACAGGACTGGTTACCGAAGATTTTCTTGACCTGGTCGCGATCGGCACAGTGGCGGATGTGGTTCCCCTGACTGGTGAAAACCGCTCGCTGGTAAAGGCTGGGTTGCTAAAACTTCACAATACACAAAGACAGGGCCTTGTCTCACTGGCTGCAGTAAGTGGACTGGAACTCAGCCGGGTGAATGCGCGCGATATTGGTTTTGTCATTGCACCCCGATTGAACGCAGCGGGAAGACTCGAGTCCGCTCTTGAAGCTTACAAGTTGTTAATGACGGATGATCCACAGGAGGCTGCCAGACTGGCGCAACAATTGGATGATCAGAATCGGCAACGTCAGGAAATGATGCGCCAGATGCACGAACAGGCGGAGAATTTAATCCAGTTCAAAGAGCCGCGCCATTTACTACATGCGGTTTATACCGACTTTCGTCAGGTAGGCGTGATCGGGCTGGTAGCTTCGCGCCTGACAGAGCAGTTTTATCGCCCGGCAGTTGTTGTGACACAAGAGGATGAGTTTACTCGGGGGTCATGTCGAAGCATCCCGGAATTTCACATTACCCATGCTTTGGACGAGTGCGCTGACTTGTTGGTTCGCCATGGTGGACATTCTATGGCTGCTGGCTTTACAGTCCGGACTGAGAATTTGCCCAAGCTGTTTGAGAGGCTCTCTCTAATTGCTGACCGCGAGCTTGAAGGGCGGGATGTGCGTCCTGTCCTGAAGGCGGATATGGAAATCAATTTTCCTGATTTACATCCCAAACTTTTCAATGACATCGATGCCATTGAGCCAACGGGACTTGAGAACCCGGGTGTGTTATTTGTCTCTCGTAACGTGCGAGTGTTACGAAGCAAGCGCGTTGGTAGTGAACAGCAGCATTTACGTCTCACGCTAAGCGGTGATTCAATCGTGTTTGATGCGATTGCCTTCCGTCTCGGATTTTGGGATGGACAGCTCCCTGACCGAATTGATATTCTGTATTCTTTTGAGCGCAATCATTATTCAGGACGCGATTCGCTTCAACTAAATATCCGAGATTTGAAACCTGCCAACCAGCCGGACTGAGAGTAATTATAGGGCGGCTGGGCAAGCATTTTAGGTTGGAACTTCAATCTATAAACCGATATTTCAATAAAGTCCAAACGGCAATAAAGGCGTCTTTGGCACGGATTTTTTTGCCCTCAGAGTAGTCACGCGGGTTAAAGGCAATTGGAACCTCAAAAATGCGGTATTTTCTCTTGAGTACTTTGGCAGTGAACTCAGGCTCGAATTCAAAGCCCTGCGCGTGAAGGGGAATATCTTTTACCATATTCAGCCGAAAAACCTTGTATCCAGTTTCCATATCGCTGAGAATGTTGTTGTAAAGAATATTAGTCAGCAAGGTAAGTATCTTGTTGGCAACCATATTCCAAAAGAGGATTGGTCGTCTTGCAGCACCAAGAAAACGCGAGCCATATACAATGTCAGCGATGTTTTCCTCAATTGGTTTTAGCAAATTAGGATATTCACGCGGGTCATATTCTAGATCGGCGTCTTGAATAATCACAACGTCACCTGTAGCGTATTGTAATCCCGTGCGTATAGCGGTGCCTTTACCTTGATTACGATCGTGGAAGAGTATGTGGATATTGCTGTGTTGTTTTAGTCCTTGAAGTATAGCCTGGGTTCCATCAGTTGAGCCGTCGTCCACAATGATTATCTGACTGGCGAGACCAGTTGCCTGAACGCGACGAACAATTTCCTGGATGGTTGAGGCTTCGTTGTAGACGGGGATGATAACGGTAATCTGCATGAGGTTGATTATAACGGCTTTTACGTCTTTAAAAGAATAACTGACAGAATGAGTCTGCCAGTTATCTTGTTAATATTCTTTGCTGATGTTATCCCAGTTTTGGTTCAATCAAACCATAGGTTCCGTCGCGACGAGTATACAGGATGTTAATGGCATTAGTGTTAACATTGTAAAAGACGAAGAAGTTTTCATGACCAAGTAGCTTCATTTGCTCAATCGCTTCCAGTTCGTCCATTGGCACAAGCGTAAACTCTTTCCGACGAGCAATGATGGGGGTTGGTTCTTCTTCGGCTGCTTCGGTTTCCGGCACAATTTCATGCGCGGGTGTTCCATCACCCCGTCCGCGATAGCGTTTGCCCTTATAACGTTCAATCTGGCGTTGCATTTTATCTAGCGCAGCATCAATAGCAGCAAAAATGTCATCTGCTCGTTCTTCAGCCCGTAAGATGTAACCGCGCCCGCGTAATGTGAGTTGTGCCACATGACGGTCTGAGGCGCTTCGAGCAGACTTAACATAGGCAAGGTCAACGCGAGTTTCTTCGATGTTGCTGATATAGCGATCTAGTTTGGAGACCTTCTTGGTAACGTACTCCTGAATGCGTTGTGTTACGTCCATATTCCTTGCAAAAATTTCTGCTTTGACTGCCATATTCGCCTCCTATTTGGGGTTAAGATTGATTTTCTTCAGGTATGGGTGAAACCTGAGAGAGGATTTCGTCTGAAAATGTAGCCCTGGCAAGAGTTAACCCATACACGCTCTTTGCCCCTGCATCCAGCAGGGCACGGGTGCACTCATGCAAGGTAGATCCTGTTGTAGCGACATCGTCAACTACGAGAATAGTTTTATTCGCTACAAAAGTAGGATTGGCTTCGAAGGCATTGTGGACATTTTGGATGCGGTCAGAAGCCTTCAGCCCAACCTGGGCTTCTGTATGACGGACTCTTTTAAGTGCCCGAGTCGAGAAAGGAATTTTGAAATAAAGAGCCACTGGTCTGGCTAACAGGCTGGCTTGATTGTATCCGCGTTCCCGTAACCGCTGTGAGCTAAGTGGAACCGGTACTATTAGGTCGGCTTGCCATTGTGTTTGTTCATAGACCTGGATCAGATGATGTCCTAGCGCTTCTCCCAAACCCATGTCGTTCTTATACTTGAGACGATGGATGGCATTGCGCAAAGGCCCAGAATATGTTCCCCAGGAACGCAGGGCACGATAGAGTGGTGGTATAGACTGGCATTCCTGGCAAATACCGGCTTTGGGTAATGGACATCCGCAGGATTGGCAAACTGCATCCTTCAGAATGGTAGTCTGTTGCTGACATTTCAAACACCAGCGCAACCCGGGTCTGTCGCAACCGCCGCAAACTGGTGGAAAAATCCAGTCAATGGTGGTCCACATCAGGTGATGGAACAAAAAAGCTGGGTGCGATTGCAGCTCTGCTGCTGTTATTCTGTGTACCTCCATTTGTTCATCGGAATCCAAACATTGGTCCAAGCGTACCAATAAGCCGCAATCCAGCTGGTGTTAATAAAACTATCAACAATGAAGGAAAAATTAACAATCCCATTGGTATCAGCATCTTGATAGGGGCTTTATGAGCTTCTTCTTCTGCTCGCTGACGACGCCGAATGCGCATTTGATCCGATTGGATACGCAATACTTTTGCAAGACTAACACCCAATGATTCGCTCTGGATAACCGCGGCTACAAAGCTGGTCATTTCTGGAATCCCAATGCGGTCTGCCATATCCCGTAACGCTTCACGGCGCATTTTGCCAAGCTGAATTTCCTGAATAACCCGTGCAAAAGCAAGAGATAGTTCGGTTTGCCACTTTTCACTCACTTTTGCCATTGCCGCATCAAAACCCAGCCCGGCTTCCACACAAATGGTCAAAAGATCGAGGGCATCCGGCATAGCGCGGCGGATATTTGTCTGACGGCGAGTTATTTTGCTGGAAAGCCAGAGTTGCGGAAAGTAGAAGCCAAGCAATCCAAAGAGAAGTGCTGCTAAGATAATCCGTCCAGCCGACCATTTTGTTGGTCCAACAGTAAAGACCAGAACGACCAACCCGGCGAAGAGTGCCATTGCGATGAATTGACTGGCGAGAAAGATTGTTGGGTCAAGTCGCGCCGGGCTACCTGCCAACTCCAGCTTCTTTGAAATTGACTGTAATGCGTTTTGGGGAGTGAACCGGATGGCTACTTCACCCAGCTTGCGAGCAATTGGATAAATCACACGTTCAGCAAAGGGTTGAGAAAGCTCGATTTTCTCCAGATCAACGGTTTCCCCCCGCTTTGTAAGTTCTTCCAGGCGAGCCTGAAGTGCCACCTCATCTGATACTTGAGGATTTCGTATTCCGATGTACACCAGAATTGCAGCGCCGAACAACAAAATACCAATTCCGATCATCAGGTAGAGCATAATTCACCTCTTCCCCTTGGCTAGACTTCAATATCAGCCAGTTTATTCATTGCCAAGTAGCCAAAGATGATAAGCAGACCCGCAAGCCCTAATGCTACGTACCCACAAGGAAAACCAAGGTTATTTTCGGGTTTGAAAAACTCCATCATATACTCGCGGTTTAACAGCATTAGGATACCCATTACAGCCAGCGGCAGGATTGATAGAAATCGTCCAGAATACATAACCTGGGTTGTCAAAACGCGGATCTCGCCTTTGATGCGGACACGCTCGCGTATAGTATAGGAGATTGTATCTAAAATTTCTGCCAAGTTGCCACCAACCTCGCGTTGGACATTAATTGCCGTGATACAGAGATCAAGATCATCACTTGGAATACGTCTTAGGAGATTATCCAAAGCTTTTTCCATTGGTACACCAAGCTGCATTTCTTGAACAACGCGGCGGAATTCATCACTGATTGGGGGCGGAAGCTCTTTGCTCACTGCTTCCATTGCCTGCATGGTTGAGAAGCCCGCTCGCAGTCCATTGACCATCAGGTTGAGCATGTCGCTGAGCTGATCATTAAAGCGAATAAGACGACTGGCTTGTTGTCTCTTGACATATAAGCCGGGCAATAAAAAACCGCCGCCAGCACCTAAGATTGCGAACAGCGTGGAACGACCACCGAGCAGATAACCAATCAAGCCAACGACGAAGGCCGATATAATCAGTAAAGCAATATACTCCCCCGGTTTCATTTTGATATCGGCACGTGCCAGGTTCTTTGAAATTTTCTCCGCCCAGGATGACCCTTCAACGCGCTTATTGAGCCAGTCCGTTAAGGGGGTTGCTGTAGCTCGTCTTTTTTCCGGCTCAATTACTCGGCCGCTTTCAGCAATTTGACCCAGACGTTCTTCAACAATGGACCGTTCGCTGGTTATGGAAATGATAATCCCGATCAACAACAGAAGTAACGCTAAACCACCGCCAACTCCTAAAATGATGATGGGATTAATAATCATCTTGCACCTGCCTTTCGAAAAAATGGCAACTCCCCAGCTATAGTTTTCAGCGTCTGCCAAAACCGAAAATAGAAGGTGAAAGCGAAATTCCGGCGCTCTCCAGCTTCTCCATGAATCTGGGACGCAAACCGGTTGGTCGCAGACGACCAATAACCTTGCCGTTTTCAAGTCCGGTTTGTTCGAAGACAAACAGATCGGTCAGTGTAATAACCTCACCTTCCATTCCAGATACCTCTGTAATGTTGACCACTTTGCGCGAACCATCCCGCAAACGCTCCTGATGGACAATCAGGTCAATTGCCGATGAAATTTGTTCGCGTATCGCGCGCACGGGGAGATCCATGCCCGCCATTAACACCATGGTTTCCAAACGGGCAAGAGTATCACGTGGGCTGTTTGAGTGAAGAGTGGTCATTGAGCCTTCATGCCCGGTATTCATTGCTTGAAGCATATCCAGAGCAGCTTCGTCGCGAATCTCGCCAACAATAATACGATCAGGGCGCATCCGCAATGTGTTGATGACAAGCTGGCGGATTGTGATTTCCCCTTTCCCCTCGATGTTGGGCGGGCGAGATTCCAGTGTGACAACGTGCTCCTGACGAAGCTGCAATTCTGCAGCGTTTTCAACTGTTATGATTCGCTCATCGGGGGGAATAAAACCAGAAAGCACATTCAGCAAAGTGGTTTTTCCGGAGCCCGTGCCACCAGAAATGACGATATTGCATCTTGCAACTACGCACGCCTGGAGAAACTCCACCGCTTCTGGTGTGATCGAACCAAATTGGATCAGTTGCTCCACTGTAATAGGATTTTTAGAGAACTTCCGAATGGTCAGCACTGGTCCGATCAGCGAAATGGGGGGGATGACCGCATTGACGCGTGAGCCATCTGGCAGACGAGCATCTACATATGGACTGGATTCGTCAACGCGACGGCCCAGAGGAGCAACAATCTTTTCAATGATATGCATGACATGTTCGTTGCTTTCGAATGCCACTGGCGCACGATAGATTTTTCCTTTCCGCTCCACGTAAATATTCTTTGCACCGTTGACCATAATCTCGGTGATGCTGTCTTCTTCGAGTAAGGGCTGTAAGGGACCAAAACCGAGAATTTCTGCCGCAATTTGTTCAAATAGCCGAGCCCGTTCTGAGCGGGAAAGGATGATGTTCTCCTCATTCAAGATTTGCTCGAACATTTCCTGTATGGTGCGGCGAACTTCGGCAATTTTTGTAACATCGGTGCCAGGATCAAGGGTGGCAAGCAGTTTGTTTTGAACCCGTGTTTTTAAGTCCTGGTAGGTACTTTCGATACCTGTATGTGCAATGCGGTGAGGAGCGGCTGGACCGCGGACATCGCCAGCCCCTCCAGGTTTGTTTAATTCGTCACTTTGCAACCGCCTAAGTATAGACATATACCAGCTTTCTCCCTAAACTATTTACTTCTTAATCATCGGTTCGATTTCCATCTCTAATTTGACGACACGATTACGAGTTAATTCGGCAAGTGCCATGATACTTTTACAGACCAGATGGGCTTTGTTTTCTATAAAAAGCGGTTGACCCCGATTAATCGAATTGCCCACCGCACGTTCGTCAAATGGAATCACTGCAACGATTTCCTGCCGTAAACTCTTACTAACACTTTCGGGTGCAATGGTGATGCGTCTGTCGTAGCGATTCATCACAAAGAGGATACGATTACGTGGAATGCCTGTGGCATCTGCCATTGTCAGGAACGTATTGGCATTTTTAATGGCGGGGATGTCCTGTGTTGTTACCAGTACGATCAGGTCGGCAACTTCCAATGCAGCCTGAGTAATATCCGTCAGGTAGGAAGCCGTATCCACGATAGTAAATGCATAGACCTGACGCATGAATTGTAACAGCTTCGCAAACTGATCACTAATTACTTTGACTGCCAGCTCTGGTTTAGGTGGGGCTGCAAGAATATGCAATCCCGAAGCTGCATGGTCAATCATCACCTCTTTTACAACATCCGCATCCAGCTCTTCGACACGTGGTGTAAGGTCTAATACGCTGTTTTTAACCTGCTCATTGAAGAAAATTGCCACATCACCATACAGCATATTTCCGTCAACCAAAGCCGTTGGCGTTTCGGGGCTCTGCAATGCTAATGCTAAATTGGTCGCGATCATTGTACAACCAGTGCCACCTTTGGGGCTATACACGACGATCACTTTGCCTTGGAAGGTGAGTGGGACGCCTGCGGCGCCGGGAATCACACCTGGAGGAAGTGCTTGTGCGGCTCTGATTCGTTCTTCATGTGCCGTCACGCCGGCGTGGTGGATAGCGGCGGTGAGTTCATCAATCGAAGGCGGCTTTGTCAAAAAATCACGAGCACCAACCCTCATTGCACGCTGCATGTAATGGGCATCACTCTGCACAGATAGAATCACTACTTGTGCATAAGGAATTTTACGGCGGATGGCTTCTGTTGCGGTGATACCATCCATGTCGGGCATATTGATGTCCATGATGACGACATCTGGTTTGAGTTGCGCTGAAAGGTCAATCGCTTCTTTCCCGCTTTTAGCTGCACCCACAACTTCGATCTCCGGATCGAATTGCAGGAGCCGCCGGATATTTTCGCGGGTTTCTGCGATATCGTCAACAATCAAGACCCGGATTTTTTCCTGAACGGGCATATATTACTCCAAATGTTTTGTGTGTCACCAGTAATTAATTCCAGTGTTTCTTTCCTTCAGTTTTTATGGACCGGTCACAACAGGGGCAGGTTGCGAAGTAGTATTTTGAAGGGTGGACGGCAGAAGGTCAAGTCTAGGTTCCAGTCCATAGGGCAACTTGGCAGGGTATGGAATTCCATATTGGTCCAGAACGTATTGTAAGGTCACAGCTTGGGTTGGAGGGGCTTGTGTATCACCAGCGCTACGTAAAACTATGTTGAGGTTAGCCCCGGAAAGCATTAAGTAGTTCAGTGTAACCGCATCTTGGGGTGAAACAACAAGGGTTACAATGTCAGGTCGTGTTGGTGCAGGGGTTGCTGCTTGCCCCTCGGCAGGCGGAGGAGGGGTGGGAGTGGGTTTATTCAAGTCCACATCACCGCTGGGAAATTCACCCACCCACAGCACCATCGCATCCTGTACCAGTGTCTGACTTACTAGGCGAGGTCGCTGAGGTTCGGAGGGTACGACGTAGATAGCCTGATTCAACGTTGTGTCCAGCTCGGCACGACCCTGAGTAGAAGCAGCCCCGCCGGAGGTTATGGTTATACCTAAGTTTATTGGTACTCCCTCAGGAGAGGCTGGACCGGGGGCTAGAATCTGGGCTGAATAATTGGGCAAGCGGGACTGGAAGCTGGCGTCAATGTCAACAAGCAATATGGACGCAATGACATTGACCCGATCCCCTGGATATAACCCATAGGATACAGAAGATAGCCGATTCATCGGAATAGAGATTGCCACTTTACCCTTTTCAATGTTATTGGAGGCATATGATCCCATTGGTCGGTCGGTAAGCAGAGCTTCTGTTAGCGGCACTCCATTTTGTAGATCGTAACGGGCCCGCAGCTTTCGATCAATTATCTCTTGTTTTCGTTCTTCGCGGAAGAATAGTTCATTTGTGCCGTCAACAATCATGGCACTCTGGGGATAATCAATGGAAGCCAGCATAGCTTCGGTGATCAGAGTTCCCCGACTGACCGGTTGGGCCAGCACCAAAATTTTAACTAGGTTTTGTACAGGGGTAGAAGTAGGCAGTGGTTGCGCGATACCCCCTCCGGTAATAGACCCAATAATCTGGTCGCGCAAAAGAAAGCCGACTGCAGCCAGAACCAGGATCAGAATCAGCGCAAGAATAATTAAAATACTACCCCTTCTGCGACGACCACCTGCGGCCATATGTACCTCCTTGTATGCAAAGAATCAGAAACCCAACTTTTTATTATTATACGACTAAAGTAAATTAATATGTCTATACCAAGTTTATAGATTTTCTTTCTTTTAGAAAGTTGTGAATGTAACAAAAAGAGCTCTGACTGTTACCCAGAGCCCTTTTTGTTCGGTGAAATGAACCGCGTTGGTGAATTAGATGGATTGGACGATGTCGCTGAAGACTTTTCCGATAGCCGGGCCGAGCAGTGCAAGAATAACAATCACAACAACGGCCACTAAAACAAGAATCAACGCATACTCTACTAGACCTTGGCCTTTTTCCTTGGGTGCGAACAGCATTTTTGTCACCTCCTTTCTGTCCATAAAATTGTTATCTGTTTTGATTATAGTGCGTTTAATATCTTTTTCAAGAACGCTGGCATTACAAATACCTTACAATCTCGCAATCCTATCTTGCAATATTCAAGATAGCCAGCGAGCTAAAAACAGGGTAGACCTCGTAAAAGACACGAAACTCATACGGAAAACCGAAAGGAACAATCAGTGCTAGTAATGGAAGAACCATAATCAGCGCATGACGAAGGAAAAGAGGCTTGCGTTTCCAGTTGCGGAAAACCAGTAACAAGAGGATCGCCAATATAAAGAAAGAGATAATACCAACCCAGGGTTGTTTTTGTAAAACCATCTGATATTCTGTCAGGTGAATCTCTACAAGTTCCCCAGGATTGTTTCGAAACTCAAAAAACAACCAGCCTTTGACCAAAGCGTAAATGATCACTTGCACAACAAGCAGAGTCAAAAACCGCAAACGTGGCATTCGGTTTTGATCTTTGTAGTGCATGAAAAAGACCAGTGGTAACAGGATTGCGGTTTCCTTATTTACACAAGCCAGCACAAAAACCGAAAGATAAGCCAGCCATTTCTTTTGTGCCATCCAGGCAAGAGCAAGGGTGAAAAGGAAAAGTGTTGTGAAATCGTAAATGTAACCAAAGCCAAAAAATAAAAACAAGGGAATCAAAGCAAACAGGGTGGACAGGTCTATAGAAAAAGAAGACTTAAAGCCTCCCGTAATGGATAAAAGATAACGAATTGAGTAACAAAATCCGAGCAATGAAAAGTACATAATAATCCAAACCAACAATGCTTCCAATCCAAGGTCACGTGGGGCATTGAAGATGAACAGCCATCTTTGTATCGTTTGATTTCTGGTAAGCCAGCTACGCGCAGCATCTTCGAGAGGGACCGGAAGGACTGAAAGTACACCGCGCACGACACCGGGTACCAAGACCCGATAGATGTATGGCTTGTAGGCTGTCCCATTCAGCATCTCGCGAAAACCCGCTTTTGGGTTCCGATTGACACCAGAGATCTGTATGAATGTGACCAGTAATGCAACGCACAGGATCGCACTAGCTGACAGGAAAACGAATTCCCGGATCTGTGAGAAGCGTCTGAGGGAAGCGTTATACATAATGAATTTCAGAGAAATCAAGATAAGAATTCTTCAAGGTAAAAATTTAATTTATTTTTAATGTTACAAGCGTATATATCTCAGGAATTACATGATGTAAAAGTTTATATTTCACGCTATAATGCAATAAGAGGTTGGATTGCATCCCTAATTATATATTATGGAGGAGTCAGCATGAGCGATTTGTTCAATCGTGTTACCGAGGAATCGGATATATTCAAAAAAATCCTGAGCAAGGTCCCTGGATTCAGTGGCTATTTTGAGCGGCAAAACCGTCGAGCTGCTGATCAACTTGTGCGCCAAACTGTAGCAGCCCGTTTTGAAGAGCAATGGAAACGTCTTTCTAGCTTGCAACGCGATCTGATCAGTCAGGGAGAAATACAGTATGTAGATGACCTGGAGGGCGCCGCGGTTAAGATACGCCAGTTTATCGACCGAATTAAGACTGCTTCCTATGGTTATGCCGGCCTTTTCGATAGCATCAAGATCAATCAGGAAGAGCTGGCGAAGATTTACGAATATGATCTTGCACTGTTAAATTCTGTTGACGAGCTGGCGAAAGCGATTGATCTGGTGGAGACATCTATCGGTTCGGAGGGTTTGCCCGCCGCGATCCGTAATGTGACTGGGGTTGCTCAACAAGCTGTTGAAGCCTTTAACCGCCGCTCAGAGGTGATCCTGGGCAGTCAAGAATCATCACAGTGATTTCTAGTTCAGAGGAAATGGAGTGAGACATGGGTAGGGTATTTGATGTAGTTGAATATCCAAGCGAGATGCCGGATGAAATCGTTCATCGGTTTCCTGAAACCGGCGTTGCAGATTTGCGAATTGGCTCGCAGGTGATCGTGCGCGAGTCCCAACGAGCGGTTTTCTTCCGCAGTGGTAAAGCGTTGGACGTTTTTGGTCCTGGAATGCATACCATTGTTACTGCTAACATCCCCAAGTTGGTTGATCTGATTGGTAAGCTTTTCAACGAACGCACGCCTTTCACAGCGGAAATCTATTTTGTGTCTATGAAGGAATTCGCTGATCGGAAATGGGGCACACCACAGCCCATTATTGTCAGGAATCCTGGCATGGGATTGGGGGTGGCGCTTTTGCAGGGTTTTGGTACATATAGTTTCCAGGTGGCAGATCCCCAGCAGTTTGTAACCCAGTTGGTTGGGGCGCAAGGGATTTATCGGACAGCTGATATTGAAAACCGCTTGCGCAACATGTTGCTTTCAAAACTTCAGGATTTGCTTGGTGAGACGGCACAAAAACACAGCGTTGTTGAACTGATCGGACTGACGGAGGAGTTAGGTGCCGGGGTACGCGCAAAGGCTCAGGATGATTTTGCAGCCATTGGCTTAACGCTGAAGAGTTTTTATATTGCCAATCTGAAGCCTTCTGAAAAATCAGCGGAAGAACTCCGTGCGATGGGTATGCTTGATATGAATGTATATACACAACTTCAGGCGGCAGACGCTTTGCGTGAAGCGGCACAGAACCCAAGTGGTGGTGCTGGCCTGACGGCAGGAATCGGCGCAGGCATGGGACTGGGTCAGGTAATCGGCCAGTCACTCCAAGGGGCAACTGGTGCGGGAGCAAAATCTGGCGCAGAAGCAGCGGCAGGTACCGGGGCGGCCTTGCCGGATGTAATGACACCTTCAGAGGCGGCGCAGTTTTTGAAGGTTTCTGAAGAAGATGTTATTGCCGCGATCAATGCCGGTGAGTTGAAAGCGCGCAAGATTGGTGCTGCCTACCGGATCAGCAAGGAAGCCTTGCAGGATTTCTTGAAAGGGCAGTGAGACCTTGAGACAAATGATCAGCCCGGGATTGAGTACCGGGCTGATCATTTCTTACCGGTAGATTCAAGACCTGTTGTTTGGGGTGGATAGCCGCATGGTATAATCAGATCGCTTTTCAGGTTTTGCATCCTGTACTGGCTGGGGAATCTGGATGAAATTGCACGAATACCAATCCAAGCAGATTTTTTCAAAGTATCACATTCCCATTCCACAAGGAAGAATAGCGGACAATGCCTGTGATGCACGACAAATCGCCCAAGAATTGGGCGGACGTGTGGTCATCAAGGCTCAGGTTTTAGCGGGGGGACGGGGCAAAGCGGGTGGTATCCGACTGGCCCGGACACCTGAGGAAGCCGAGGCATTAACCACGCACATCCTGGGCATGGAAATAAAAGGGCTGCCAGTACATAAGGTTCTGGTGGATGAGGCGGTCAATATTGCACAGGAAATTTATCTAGCGATTATTAGTGATCGTGAGGAGCGTGCCCCGCTGATGATGGCTTCTTCCGAGGGTGGTGTCGATATCGAAGAAGTGGCGCATATAAGCCCGGAGAAAATTTCGCGCGTTCACATAAACCCTCTATTAGGACTGAGGAGTTTTGCGGTGCGTGATCTTGCGGTTGGAATTGATTTGCCTCATCAGCACTGGAAATCATTTATTGAAATTGCGCAGAAGCTCTGGCAGGTTTATTGTGAGACGGATGCTTCCCTGGTTGAGATTAATCCACTGGTCATTACAGTAGATCAAAGGATGTTGGCGCTGGACGGTAAGGTTGTTCTTGATGATAATGCACTCTTTCGGCATCCCGATTTGTCTGACCTGCGCGATCTGGATGCAGAATCGCCTGCTGAAACGGAAGCGCGCAAATACGGCCTTTCTTATATCAAAATGGAAGGTGAAATCGGGTGTCTGGTAAATGGCGCTGGTTTGGCAATGGCTACCATGGACATAATCAAGTTGTGCGGCGGAAGACCGGCGAATTTTCTGGATGTTGGGGGGGGCGCCAGCGCAGAGAGGGTAGCAGTGGCGTTAAGGCTTATCCTCTCTGATCCAAACGTGCGGGTGGTTCTGGTAAATATCTTTGGAGGAATTACACGCGGTGATGAGGTGGCGCGGGGAATTCTTCAGGCATTGTCGGATTCAAATATCAAACTGCCGATGGTGGTCAGACTGGCAGGGACGAATGCCAAAGAGGGTTTGAAACTATTGGCAACAGCAGAGGTGCAGGTAGCTGAGACTTTGGTTGAAGCCGGTAGAAAAGCGGTTACTCTGGCGAGTAGTTGAGGTTGCAGTGAGCATTCTGGCGAATAAATCAACACGTTTGCTGGTTCAGGGAATTACGGGACGGGAAGGACTGTTTCATACGGTACAAATGGTGCGCGATGGTACCAATGTGGTTGCAGGGGTGACTCCCGGCAGGGGTGGGGAATGGGTTCTGGATGGGAAAATTCCTGTGTTTGATACCGTTCGGTTGGCAGTTGAGGCGACTGGCGCGAATGCGTCGGTGATTTTTGTTCCAGCTCGATATGCTCCCGATGCAATTTTTGAAGCAGCCGATGCAGGGATTTGTTTGATTGTGTGTATTACCGAAGGCATACCCAATCAAGATATGATGCAGGTCTATCATTACCTCGCTCAAAAGAAAGTCCGGTTGATTGGGCCCAACTCACCGGGTATTTTGTCACCTGGGGAAATCAAGATAGGGATTATTCCCAGCGATATTGCAATTCTGGGAAACACGGGCGTTGTTTCTCGCTCTGGTACTCTGACCTATGAAATACTGTATGCACTCAAACGGGCTGGAATGGGGGTAAGTACATGTGTTGGGATCGGCGGAGACCCAATAATCGGGACAGATTTTCTGGATGTCTTAAGCATGTTTGAGGCAGATGCACATACAGACCGGGTTGTTTTGATTGGCGAAGTTGGTGGCACGGATGAAGAACGCGCCGCCAGTTATATCGCAAAAGAAATGACCAAGCCAGTAGTGGCTTTTGTCGCCGGTTTGACGGCTCCACCGGGGCGACGGATGGGTCACGCGGGCGCCATCATTGAGGGCGGGGCAGGTCTGGCGCAGAGCAAAATCGAAGCTTTAGAAAACGCGGGGGTGCATGTGGTCAGAAATCCGGAAGAAATCCCTCTTTTCCTCAGCTCTTGAATTATTTTGAAAACCATCATGGGGGCAGCACAAGTTTTGCTGCCCCTGAGTGTTTTCCTGCCTGTTTACTCTATTTGGGATTATGATTTCTTGTGACTGTTAATATAGTTGACGGCGTCGGCAACCGTGCGAATCTGACGGGCATCCTCATCGGATATATTCAGGTCAAACTTCTCACAAAAACCGTCAATCAAGAAAAATTGATCCATCGAGTCAGCTTTCAAATCTTCAATAAAGCGGGATTCCATCGTAATTTCATTGCTGTCAATCTTGAGCACATCAGCAATCACCGCTTTAACTTCTTCGAATGTATCGGACATTGATTATCCTCCTGGGTTTTGATCAATTGCAACGCTAAAATTGTAATTGTCTGTGACAATCTGTCAAGAGCATATTCACTCTCAATTTGTGATAATTGGTATGAGAAAGCAATCTGGACAAGCCGCAAGTTAACAATTTTTGACGATGGGGAATCGTCATAGATTATCTGAGGCGCTTAACCGCATATTACGATAACCCCCAATTCTTCCAATCGTTGCATTTATGAGAGCAAGGTATAATAAAGAAAATTTTCAGAAGGCATGTGTGTTTTATAAAGAGAAATTTTCGTCCTATTTTATGCGCGAAATGACAGCGGAAGATCGTTTATGGGTGTGGCAGATGATTCGCGAGCGTTGGGGAAATGACATTGTGGTGGCTCATGAGGTGGTTGATTATCCGGTGGAATCCCCCGGATTTGCGGATTTTGAAGCGGGTGAGTAGCGCGGTGGGTTTGATTACTTATGGTTGCATACCTAAAAATGCTGTGGAGAAAGAGCAGGCAATCAAACCTTCGATATTATTTGCAGGTGAATTCGGCATTCCAATTTGGGATGAACTCGAATTGGAAATCGAGCTTTTGAGACGCTCAGAATAAAAATTCGTTTATTACAGGTTGCGAGAATTTTATGATTAAGCGCGTGATTTTTGCAATTTTCCTACTGGGGAGTTTTTGGGGGGTGACGGGACAGGTAAAGGCGCAGTCTGCCTTGTCGAGTGAACCAGAACCCCCGTTTGGTGACGTGCTCTGCCAGCCGGGAGTTTATCAGAATGTTTCTGCCGATTGTCTGGCTTTGGGACCTTCTGAGTTCCTGACTGATCTGGCACGATTGGGAATTGTATATCCGCCACAACCTTTGCCGGCTTATCACCCTGGGCCGGAGTATGATCAGGTGCCGGTCAAGTTTGCCAAGATCAATGTTGAGCCAACGGAGCCTGTGGCGATCTATTCGTCTGTGGAGGATGCAGCCAGCGGCAACAACCCTCTGCGCTATCTGGGCGGTGGGATTTTACGATACGTGTCGTATAAAAATCAGGTGGATATGGGCGGGGGGCATTATGTTCAATTGCAGACCGGCGAATGGATGCGCGCTTCCCCGGCGGCGCTGTCCAGTTTTCAAGGGTTGGTGTTTGCACAATTGCCGAAGAATTCTTTTGGCTGGATTGTGGAGCGGACGCGTCCGCGTAGCGCACCCGATTACCAAAGCCCGGAGCTGGGAAAGGTGTTGGAGCGGGAAACGGTTGTACCGATTTATAACCTTCAGCGTAACGCGCAGGGAGACTGGTATCTAGTGGGGGTGAATGAGTGGGTTGAACGGCGTTACATCCGGCAATTTGTGATCAACCTTACCCCACCGGAAGGTGTGGATAATAATCGCTGGATTGAAATCAATCTCTACGAACAAACACTTGGAGTATACGAGAATGGCAGATTGCTGTTTGCCACATTGATCGCCAGTGGAGTTAAACCATATTACACCCGGCCCGGTTTGTTTAAAATCGAGAAAAAGAAACCGCTGGAAACCATGCAAGGAGCATTTGAGGCGGACAAATCGGATGCCTATTACCTGGAGGACGTGCCCTGGACAATGTACTTTGATCAGGCGCGTGCATTACATGGTGCTTATTGGCGAACGATGTTTGGTTATCCCCAATCGCACGGCTGTGTCAATTTATCCCTTGGTGATGCACACTGGTTATATGACTGGGCAAAGGAAGGTGATTGGGTCTATGTCTGGGATCCATCCGGCGCCACGCCAACCGATCCGGAGTTTTACACGCAAGGGGGAGCATAAAATTGTGAAGCTGCTTTGTGCCTGAGGACTAAGGTTCAAGCGTAATGGTCAGACTGGATAAAGCTACTGTGCCCGGAATGCGCCCTGCACTTTCCTGGCGCAGAGTTAATCTGACTTGTTTGCTCTGGCTGATTTTATATGGGATAACTGCCTCGAAGGGTGTGTGGCTTAAGTCGCCCGTCGGTGGTGGTACCTGAACCTGTGTGGAGCCGACAATATTACCCTGTGTATCAATCAGTTCAAGGATGACCGGATTGCTATTCACCGGATTCGCCAGACCAATGACGGGTACATTCCCGCCGGAGATGGTGTAGTCAGGCTTAGGAAAGCGAACCAGATAGCGTTCCTGAATTGTATCTGGGGGATAAATTTCGTCTTCTCCCACAAGCATCAAAAGCAGATCAACAGACGAGAGGGCAATCAGGCGGTTATACTCATCTTTGGTGCTTAGCTCCAGACGGGCAGTTTCCACTGCTGAGCTGATGGAAAAGTTCACCAAAGGGGCGATACGCAAACTGCGGTCTTTATACTGCCGATAGTCCAGTTTTTGCTCAACGATAATGCGATTATCTTCACCGACGAGTCGCAGCCAGACATACCCATCTCTGCCCGGCATGACCAGCGCGCCGAGTGTAAACGGGGAGGTTACCATCGAGAGCGGTCCGGGTCGTTCAATGCGTAGCATAGCAAACGGCGGTGTAGGGGTATTTGTGATGGTGGGTGTCAGGGTTAGGGTTGGTGTTAGAGTTTCGGTGGGGGTGCGTGAGGGGATGCGCGTTCTTGTTGGAGTGCGCGTGTTTGTGGGTGTCCGGCTGGCAGTGGGTGAGGGTCCCTCGGTGGCTGTGTCCGTTGCGGTGGGCTCAAGGGTTGCCGTTTTGCTGGCGGTGGCGGTTAAGGTTGGGGGAGGCGGTGTTTCGGTGAAGGTCTCTGTTGGTGATGGGGTTGGACTGGGTGGTTCAGGGGTGAGCGTTGGTGTCACAGGGGTAGGTGTTATGGTTAAAGTGGCGGTTGGGGTCATGATGAATGCGAGCGGGTCAAACCCAACACAGCCACTCAGCAGCAAAATAACGGAGAAGCCTACCAGCACAAAAAGTGTCTTAACTAACACTGGTTTTTGCTTAGATATTGTAAATATCGCCAAACTTCCTTTTTAGATAGCGCAAATAAGGCTGCGGGGTAATAGTTGAGCCGGTAACTTTTTCAACCAGCTCTTGAGGCGGGAATTTCATACCGTGCCGGTGTATTTTTTCACGCAACCAGCTCAACAGTCCTGAAAATTCGCCGCGTTCAATCTGGTTTTCCAAATCCGGGATGTCTTTCATGATTGCTTCCCATATCTGTGCAGAAACCAGATTTCCCAAGGCATAAGTGGGGAAATACCCCATGCCGCCAAAGGCCCAATGAATATCTTGAAGCACACCCTCTTGATTAGATTTCGGAGCAATTCCAAGATATTCCTGCATTTTGCAATTCCAAATCTCTGGTAATTCATGGACTTTGAGACTGCCCTCCATGAGTGCAATTTCTAGCTCCAGCCGTAACATGATATGCAGGTTATAGGTCGCCTCATCGGCTTCGGTACGGATTAAAGAAGGCTGGACTTTGTTGATTGCCCGGTAAAACGCCTCCATGCTGACATTTCCAAGTTGTTTCGGAAAAGTCTCCTTCAAGCGGGGGTAGAAGAAGGTCCAGAATGCTCTGGAACGCCCGACAAGGTTTTCCCAAAACCGTGACTGGGATTCATGGATCGCCATTGAGGCACCGGCGGCGAGAGGTGTGCGGCGCAGTGCTGGGGAAATGCCCTGATCATACAGAGCATGCCCGCATTCGTGCATGGTGCCAAACAATGCTGTCGCCAGCCGGTCCGGGTCAAAACGGGTGGTAATACGTACATCCCCCAAGCCGAAACTGGTGCTGAAGGGATGAACGGAACGGTCTTGCCTTCCGCGCCGCCAGTCATAGCCAAAGCGCGTGATTACTTCCACCCCAAAATCCCATTGCGCTTTTTCGTCAAAAGGCTGATGCAGAAAAGAATCATCCACTTGTTGGCGTGAAGCAATTGTGCGAATCAGTGCCACCTGTTCGGATTTAAGTGTGCCGAAAATTTGTTGAACTTCAGCAGTTTTTAACCCGGGTTCAAAATCATCGAGAAGCGGGTCGTATATATGCTCATAGGGAGCGAAAAATTCTGCGTATTGCTGCCGCATCTCTACGATTTTTTCTAAATGTGGACGAAAATACTCAAAATCATCATTGGCTTTTGCCTGTTCCCAAGCGGTTTGAGCCAGTGTGGTCACCTGAGCAAATTCTGCAACATAACTGGCGGGCACACGGGTTTGTTTACCATATAGGCGACGCGTCACGCGCAACAGACAGGCTTCATCCGAGTCTGGAGGAAGTTGATCGACAAAAACCTGTAAATCTTCTAGTAGCTCTCCGACCTCTGGGGAGGTGAAGCGCTCATGGGCGAGCTGGGCCAGCGTTGCTAATTGCTCACCTCTTTCTTCCGCTCCCCCAAGAGGCATATAGGTTTGTTGATCCCAGTTCAAAAGCTGTTGAACTGCATTCAAGTCATAAACCTGAAAAAGGATTTCTTTCAATTGTTTTAGTTTCTGTTCCATGAGTGATTTCCATGGCGAGAGCGGGTCTTGCTTGTGAACTAGCAAGGATGTCCCGCTCCCGCTTCCAGGCTATAGAATTTGTTGAAACCTCAAGCGACCTTCCAGCGTAGGGGTTTGTCTTCCAGCGCTGCCAGAACTTCGGTGGCAATGTCGTTGGCGGCGCGGCGCTGCGCCTGAACGGTTTGACCTCCAATATGCGGGGTTGCCACAACTTTAGGGTGGGTAACCAGCGGCGTTTGTCCGGGCGGCTCAGTGGCAAAAACATCGAGACCTGCACCGGCTACGTGACCGCTATCCAAGGCGGCCAATAACGCAGCTTCGTCAATAACGCCGCCGCGCGCCGCACAGACGATGTAAACACCCTTCTTCATCTTTGCGAATGCTTCAGCGTTTAATATATTTCGGGTTGAGTCGGTGAGCGGAGTATGCAGGGTGATAACATCTGAGCGGGTGAACAGCTCATCAAGAGATACAGGTTCGGCTCCTAGTTTGCGGATATCATCGGCAGATACCACCGGGTCGTAGGCGACGATTTTCATGTCGAAGGCAGCTGCCCGTTTGGCTACCGCCTGACCAATGCGTCCGAATCCAATGATACCAAGGGTGTTTTCCCACAGTTCGCCGCCTTCCAGCTCTTTCTTGAGCCATTTGCCTTCTTTCATGCCGGCGTCTGCGCGTGGAATTTCACGCATCACTGCCAGCATTAAGCCGATCGTTAACTCTGCTACAGCGATGGTTGTAGCGATAGGTGCATTGACAACAGTAACGTTGTGCTGTTTGGCGGCGTTTAAATCAATATTGTCAACACCAACCCCAGAACGACCGACAACCTTTAGTTTTTTGCCGGCATCGAAGACCGCAGGGGTGACTTTAGTGCGCCCGCGTACGATCAGGGCGTCATATTCGCCGACGACCTGCAGCAATTCTTCTGCCGTGATACCTGCGCGGTCGTCAGTTTGTGCCGCTGCACGCAGGATTTCCTGTCCATTTTCTTCCAATCCATCTGTTAACAAGATTCTCCAGTTACCCATTGGTTTTCTCCTTCACTTACAAAAATATATTGAGATAATCCCTTTATTTTATTTTACCCCCAAATAAAACCTTAAAGGGCAAGAGACCTCTCTTAAACGATTCTTAACTTGGGTTTGCCTTGTGAACTTGATATTTTTCAGTTATAATTCAACAGTTGAATTTTAGAAAGGACCTTCATGGAACTTTCAACGGAACATAGCCGGGATCTGATTATTCTTGAACAGATTGAGCAAGATCCGGACGCCACGCAGGCTTCGCTTGCCCAACAACTCGATGTGGCGGTTGGCACCATCAATTGGCATCTCAAACGTTTGATTGCAAAAGGATATGTCAAAGTTCGGCGCGCCCAGCGCAAAAAACTGCGCTATATCATCACCCCAGAAGGGATGGCTTTTCGCGCTCGCTTGACTATTGACTATATTCAAAATTCTTTTCGGTTGTACCGATTAGTGCGTGAACGTGTATTGGCAGCATTAGAGCAGATTCAGGCTGCCGGCTATAATCAGGTTCAAATTTCTGGTGATGGTGAGGTGGCTGAGGTTTGCCGTTTAACCTGTTTGGATAGAGGGATCGCGGTTACTGAAAAAAGTGGTTTACCGCGGCTGGAAATTCACGGGTTGAAAATCATTGTATGTTTCCCGGATGGGGTTTTTTGGCCGGAGAAGCCGTTGGAATGAACGGTGTTATCTTATGAGAGGCTCGGATGTTTATCGGATGTTAGCCTTATAGAAAGGATTGTATGAGCGAAGAAGGGTTTTGGACAAAACACAGGGTTTGTGTTACTGGTGGAGCGGGATTCTTGGGATCGTTCGTGGTGGAAAAGCTTAAGCAGCGTGGCGCGAAGGATATTTTTGTGCCGCGCATTGAAGAATACAATCTGGTCAACTTGAGCGATATTCAGCGCATGCTAGATGACTCGAATCCAGACATTATTATTCATCTGGCTGCGCATGTGGGCGGGATTGGCGCGAATCGTGAACATCCCGCAGAGTTCTTCTATGACAACCTGATGATGGGAGTACAGCTCATTCATCAATCATGGCTGCGCGGGGTGAAGAAGTTTGTGGCAATTGGTACAGTGTGCGCTTATCCGAAATATACTCCTGTACCATTCAAGGAGGATGACCTCTGGAACGGCTACCCGGAAGAGACCAATGCGCCTTATGGCTTGGCAAAGAAGATGCTTTTGGTTCAGTCGCAGGCATACCGCCAGCAATATGGTTTTAACTCAATTTTTTTGCTGCCGGTGAATATGTATGGTCCTCGTGATAATTTTGATCTGGCATCCTCGCACGTGATCCCAGCGCTCATCCGCAAATTTATCGAGGCACAAGATGCTGGGCGGGATGAGGTAGAAATCTGGGGAGATGGATCGCCCACACGCGAGTTTATCTACGTGGAGGATGCCGCCGAAGGGATTTTACTGGCAACCGAACGCTACAACGGCGCCGATCCGGTGAACATCGGGTCGGGGTTTGAGATCTCCATTAGAGATCTGGCGGAGCTAATTGCCCGTCTGACCGGTTATCAGGGCAAGCTGGTTTGGGATACCAGTAAACCGAATGGACAGCCCCGCCGCGCATTGGATACCAGCCGCGCCGAAAAGTATTTTGGTTTTCGCGCGCAGGTTCCGTTTGAGGAAGGATTGCGGCGCACCATTGAGTGGTACCGTGCTCATCGGGTGCGCGGTGACGGTTGAGAGTTGGAAAACGGGCTAATTGTGTGATGGAACGGCATGACGCTTCGATTACGGTAATCCGACCGGAGAGCGGCTGGCTGGCGCTCAATCTGACGGATTTATGGCGTTACCGCGAGCTGGTCTATTTTATGACTTGGCGGGATATCATCGTGCGTTACAAGCAGACCTTGCTGGGTGCAGGCTGGGCGATTCTGCGGCCGTTTCTGACTATGGTGGTGTTCAGTATTTTCTTTGGCGAACTGGCAAAGGTGCCTTCTGAAGGTGTGCCGTATCCGATCTTTACATACACAGCACTGCTGCCTTGGGAACTGTTTGCCGCTGCTTTAAGTGTTGCCAGCCGTTCGCTGGTGCAAAACAGCCACATGATCACTAAAGTTTACTTTCCTAGGCTGATTTTGCCGCTGGCGGCAATTCTAGCTGGCGTGGTAGATTTTTTGATTGCGTTTGTCATTCTAATTGGGATGATGGCATATTATGGCATTACCCCAACCCCAGCTGTATGGACACTGCCGCTGTTTCTGTTGTTGACTTTGGTCACCTCGCTGGGCGTGGGGTTGTGGCTCTCGGCGCTAAATGTGCTTTACCGCGATGTGGGTTATGTCACGCCTTTCTTAACACAATTCTGGCTTTTTATTACACCGATTGCTTACGGGGCTTCGCTGGTGCCGGAGCAGTGGCGCTTTTTATATGCCTTAAACCCGATGGTGGGTGTGGTCAATGGTTTTCGTTGGGCGCTTCTGGGCATTCAAACTGCTGCGCCGGATAGCCAGCTTGTGACATCGGTGATTGTCTCGCTGGTGTTGTTGGTCAGTGGGTTATTTTATTTCCGCCGAATGGAGCGTTTGTTTGCCGATATGGTTTAGTTGGCTTATACGGCAAGGCCGATTGAGCTTGGCGTTACGGATGCGATTTGAAACGATGGGCACGATTGCGATACGAACCGAAAAATTGGGAAAACAATACCGCATTGGCTTGCCGGCAGTGCGTTATCAGACATTGCGCGAGAGTTTGGGTGAACGCTTGGTCTCGCCGGTGCGCCGATTGCGCTCCAACGCCGATGAATATGGCAAAATTTGGGCTTTGCGGGATGTGTCTTTTGAAGTACAGCAGGGACAGGTGCTGGGCGTAATCGGGCGCAATGGCGCCGGTAAAAGCACTTTGTTGAAACTGCTTTCACGGGTGACCTACCCGACAGAGGGCACAGCTCAAATACATGGGCGGGTGGGATCATTGCTGGAAGTTGGCACAGGATTTCATCCCGAGTTAACCGGGCGCGAGAACATCTACCTGAATGGCGCAATTCTTGGCATGAAGCGGCACGAGATCGAACGGAAATTTGATGAAATTGTATCCTTCGCCGAGGTCGAGAAATTTATTGATACCCCTGTCAAGCGTTATTCCAGCGGGATGTACTTGCGGCTGGCGTTTGCGGTGGCGGCGCATCTGGAACCGGAGATACTGGTGGTAGATGAGGTTCTAGCAGTTGGCGATGCCGAGTTTCAACGCAAATGTTTGGGAAAGATGAGCGATGTGGCCCAGCAGGGGCGGACCGTGCTTTTCGTCAGCCACAATATGTCGGCGATACTGCGCCTTACCGAAGAGACACTGGTGATTGAAAAGGGTCGGCTGGCACTCCGAGCACCCACCCCGCAGGCGGTGGATTACTATTTATCGCGCGGCTTTTCACAGGAAGGAAAGAGGATTTGGGCAGAAGACGAAATCCCCCCAGAAGCGGCGCCATTCCACCCGATTGGCATTCGTATTCTCAATCCTCATGGAGAAGTTGCAGATACGGTGCGGTCTGTGGAACCTGTAACGGTTGAAATAGAATACAGTCTGGCTGCGCCGGTTGTCGGGTTGCGCGTGGGCATTTATTTGCTCAGCACGCGCGGGGAATATATTTTTACCTCATTTGATACGGATGAGCCGGAGCATTTCGAACGTCTGGCTACCCGCCCTGCCGGCCATTATATCAGCCGTTGTACCATTCCGGCCGATTTTTTGAATGAAGGGCGGTATGTAGTTGCCGTGAATGCCAGTTCATTTCGCGTCAGGCGATATTTTCAGGATGATCAGGCATTATCCTTTAACGTGGATGCGACGGGTGCACCCGGTATGCACTGGCCGGAGCCCAGACTGGGACCGGTGCGCCCGCGTCTGGAATGGAAAATTGAGGCGATCAAATGACTGCTGCGAGTAGAGAAGTGATCAAAAAGTTGCTGGGGCAAATCCCTTTTACGGCTGAGTTGTATTGGCTGGCGCGGCAGCGCGGCAAGCCAATCACCAGCCGCTTTTCCCTGAAGCATTTACAGGCTGCAATGCCAGAGCTGGTAAACAAAGCAACGATATTGCACCAATCTGCAACGCCGGGCAAGAATGTACTTCTTTTCGCCACGCTGCATTACTGGATTGAGCATGTCGCTTTGCTTGGGATGACGCTGGCTGCTCAGGGCCATAAGGTTACTCTGGCATATCTGCCGTATGCAGAATGGCAAAAACCAATTAATCTTTTCGATTTGCGCCGCCAGAACGTTTATGCTCAACGGGTGCTTTCTCAGGCAGCGTCTCTGATGGATTCAGTTTCGTTTTTCAGTCTCAAGACCCCATATAAACCGCTGCCTGAGGTAGTTAATGCCATGATTCGGCAGGTTACTGATTATGATACCCAATACACCTTGCAACGCGAGGATGTTGACCAAAACAGTGAGATTTATCACCTGCGGTTAGAGAGGAACACAGAAGCAGCACGTGCGGCGTGGTTTTGGCTGGGTAATCACCGCCCTGATGTCGTAATTGTCCCGAATGGGACGATTCAAGAGCTGGGAGTTGTCTATCGCATTGCGCGCTTCTTGAACATTCCGACGGTTACCTACGAGTTTGGCGACCAGCGTCAGCGCATCTGGCTGGCTCAGAATGCCGAGATTATGCGTCAGGAAACAGATGGGCTTTGGAAAGCCCGGCAGGGAACACCGTTGACCGAAGCCGAGCTGGAACGGTTGCGTTCCTTGTTTGTTGCCCGTCAGCGGGCATCAATCTGGGAGAATTTTGCCCGCCGCTGGCAGGGAGTGCCGGCACAGGGAGGGGAAAAGGCGCGCGCTGCTTTGGGTTTAGATGAGCGCCCGATGGTACTTTTGGCAACCAATGTATTGGGTGACAGCCTGACGTTGGGACGTCAGGTTTTTAGCAAGACGATGTCAGAGTGGATTGCCCGGACAGTACAGTACTTTTCTGAAATCTCCGGTGTTCAGCTGGTTATACGAGTTCATCCGGGTGAAGTGCTGACGCATGGTCTTTCGATGGTGGATGTCGTTCGGGATGTAATGCCAAAACTTCCGGAGCATATCCGGCTGATACGTCCGGAAGACCCGGTAAACACGTATGACCTGATTGAGGTTGCCGATCTTGGGCTGGTATATACCACAACGGTCGGTCTGGAAATGGCGATGAACGGGATTCCGGTTGTGGTAACCGGTCAGACGCATTACCGGGGGCGCGGCTTCACTTTTGATCCGGATAGCTGGGTGGCTTACTATAAACTACTCGGGCAAATGCTGGAAAAGCCAAAGGCTTATCGTTTGAGTCCGGAAAAAGTTGAGCTTGCCTGGCAATATGCTTATCGTTTCTTCTTTGAGTTTCCGCGTCCGTTCCCATGGCATCTGGTGCGGATGTGGGAGGATTACGCTATGCGTCCGCTGGATGTTGTTCTAAGTCCAGAAGGTCTCAATTTATATGGTGATACCTTCCGTTATCTCGTTGGCGAGCCTTTAGACTGGAAGCAAATTGCCACCCATGAGGTACAGATAAGTGGAGCAGGAAAATGAGCCAGCCCGAAGTTAGAAAACAGGTGCGGCAGTTTTATGATCAGGTGGGCTGGCAGTTTGTCGGTGACACCTATCAAAATGCGCGCTACGAGGATTTGCGCCCGGTTTCCAGTGAGTATATTCACCGCTGTCACCTGCGGGTGACGCCGTTTTTACGGCCCGGCGGACGCTTTCTATTGGATGCTGGTTCGGGACCGGTGCAATATCCAGAGTATTTGACTTATTCAAGGGAATATCAGAAACGGGTTTGTCTGGATATTTCTTTTGTGGCGTTGCAGGAAGCACGGCGGCGGATTGGCGAACACGGGCTGTATGTTGTCGCAGATGTGGCAAACTTGCCTTTTCGGGCTGAAGCATTTGATGGCGTGGTATCTCTGCATACGCTTCACCACTTGCCGTTGACAGAACAGAAAAAAGCTTATGCGGATATTTACCGTGTCTTACGGACGGGCAGGCGGGCAGTTGTAGTCAATGGCTGGACCGAGTCGCCTTTGATGCGCCGCACGCAGCCTCTAGTGAAGTTTTTTGAGCGTGTGGGTGGTTGGCTGACGCGTCTGCGCGGTGGGATGGCAAAAGAAAAAACCCCCGAAGCTTCCGTTGGGAACAATAAACCTAGCGGGACTTTTGTGCAGAAACTAGATGCCGGATGGTTGAAGCGGGAAATCGGCTCTCAAATGCCGGTGGAGATTCGCGTTTGGCGCAGCGTCAGTGTGCGCTTTCTGCGCGCTTTGATCCATGAGGCATTGGCGGGACGTTTCTTGCTACGGCTTCTTTTTTGGCTGGAAGAACGCTATCCGCGGTATTTTGGCGAGCGTGGACAGTACCCTCTGATCGTGATCCGGAAGGAAGATAGAAAATGACTGCTGAAATATTACCGGATGGGCTGTCTTTTCATCCGCTCATTCCCGAACGTTGGGATGACCTGGAGGCACTGTTTGGCTCGCGTGGTGCCTGCGCGGGATGCTGGTGCATGTATTGGCGGCAAACACAGAGGGAATTTGAAGCCAGCGCAGGGGAGCCGAATCGTTTTGCTCTGCGAAAGCTGATTGAAACGGGGGTAGTGCCCGGATTGCTGGCATATCATGATGGCAAAGCCATCGGCTGGATTTCTCTGGGTCCTCGCCAGAGCTTCCAAAGGCTGGCGCGCTCGCGTGTCCTGAAGCCTGTTGATGAACAGGAAGTGTGGTCGGTTGTTTGTTTCTTTGTTGCAAAAGAATACCGGCGTCAGGGATTGACAGCGCGCCTGTTGCAGGAGGGCGTGCGATTCGCTGCTGGTTGCGGCGCAGAGATTGTTGAGGGTTACCCGATTGCTGTGAAAAGCGGAAACACCCCTGCAGTATTTATCTATACCGGCATAGAATCTGCTTTTCTGAAAGCGGGTTTTGTCGAAGTGGCGCGCCGGTCTGAAACCAGACCGATGATGAGATATTACATCAAGAAATAAGTAATAGGGTTAAACGCGTATGGATTGGAACGATAAAGTTGTTTTGGTTACCGGCGGTACCGGTTCATTTGGAAAAAAGTTTATTCAAATCATGCTCAAGGAATATCACCCGGCAAAACTGATTGTTTACAGCCGGGATGAATTAAAGCAGCATGAAATGCGCGTATCTGGATTTGATCATCCCAGTCTGCGCTATTTTATTGGCGATGTGCGTGATCTTTCTCGTCTGGAGCGCGCTTTTCAAGGGGTGGATATTGTGATTCACGCAGCAGCATTAAAACAGGTGCCAGCCTGCGAGTATAACCCGATGGAAGCAATCAAGACCAATATACTTGGCAGCCAAAATGTTGTGGACGCTGCGTTGGATGCCGGAGTCAAACGGGTGGTAGCTTTGAGTACGGATAAGGCGGTGAACCCGGTTAACCTCTATGGCGCAACCAAACTAGCGGCTGAAAAACTATTTGTTCAGTCCAATGCGTATGCCGGCGGCAAAGCAACCCGTTTTGCCTGTGTCCGTTACGGAAATGTGGTGGGCAGCCGGGGGAGCGTGGTACCGGTGTTCTTAAAGCAGCGGGCGAGCAATGGAAAATTGACTATCACAGATGAGCGAATGACCCGCTTTTGGATTTCACTGGAACAAGGAGCGCGCTTTGTGATCCGGTGTGCCGAGCAAATGCACGGCGGCGAAGTATTTGTGCCCAAGATTCCCAGTATGTCGATTGTGGATTTAGCCCGCGCAGTTGCACCGGATGCAGAGTTGAATGTAATCGGTATTCGACCGGGGGAAAAACTCCATGAGGTATTGATTTCGGAAGACGAGGCGCGCTCGACGGTTGAGCTGGATGATATGTTTGTTGTCATGCCGGCTGAGGCGCTCTGGTTTGGGCGCGAATGGGAGAAAGTGGGCAAGCCCTTGCCGGATGGTTTCCGCTACGCCAGCAATAGTAACCCGCAGTGGTTAAGCATCGAAGATATCCGCAAGATGATTGAACCCATTGAAACCGAATACGAACAGGGTGCGATTGCATGACGCGTTTTCTGGTGACGGGTGCCAGTGGTCTGCTCGGGTTGAATTTTGCGCTTCGTTTTGGCGAACAACACGAGATTATCGGGGTTGTCCACCAAAACCGGTTGCGTAACGTGCCTTTTCAAGTCCTGCAGGCTGATTTAACCCACCTTGGTGTTCTGCAAGCTCTGGTGGAGAAGGCGAATCCTGAAGTGATTCTGCATTGTGCGGCACTGGCAAATGTGGATACCTGTGAAAGCCAGAACGATCTGGCGTACCGCGTAAATGCTGAAGTGCCAGGTGAACTGGCAAAGATTGCCCGAGACACAGGTATTCATCTGGTGCATATTTCTACCGATGCGGTTTTTGATGGGGCGCGCGGCAATTACACGGAGGAAGATCAACCCAATCCGCAAAACACCTATGCACGTACCAAGCTGGCAGGTGAACAGGCAGTTCAAAACGCTAATCCTGATGCCCTGGTCGCTCGGGTGAATTTTTATGGCTGGAGTATAAGCGGGCAACGCAGTCTGGCGGAGCATTTTTTTTATAACCTTTCAGCCCGCAAACAAATGAAAGGCTTTACAGATGTATTTTTCTGCCCGCTTGAAGTCAATCATCTGGCTGAGATTTTAATGCGGCTGATTACCCTAAAGGCTTCCGGTGTATATCATGTCGCAAGCGGTGAGGCATTGAGCAAATATAATTTTGGGCAGCGGATTGCCCGGCGGTTTGGGTTGGATAGCTCTTTGATTCAGCCTGTATCTTGGAGAGAAGCCGGCCTGAAAGCCGCCCGCTCGCCGAATCTGACGCTGAACGTTGATAAACTGCGAAACACGCTGGACGATGAGCCACCCACGCAGGATCAGGGTTTGGAGCGTTTTTATCAGTTATTTTGTGCGGGGTACCCGCAGAGATTGCTGACTTTAAGACAGTGATATCGCTCAATCTTATTACTCGATGATAGAAGGAGGCAGCTATGGAAATGAAAATTGCAGATCGTCTGATAGGGGAAAACCACCCGACTTATTTTGTCGCCGATATTGCTGCCAACCACGATGGCAGTCTGGAACGCGCTAAACTGTTGATACGGCTGGCAAAGGAAGCTGGCGCGGATGCTGCCAAGTTTCAAAACTTCCGCGCTCCAAAGATTGTCTCGGATTACGGTTTTCGTCAGATGGGAGGACAGGTTTCCCATCAGGCAAGCTGGAAAAAATCCGTTTTTGAGGTGTATCAGGATGCTTCCATTCCCTTTGAATGGACGCCGATATTGAAAGAAGAATGTGATAAAGTTGGTATTCACTATTTTTCTTCGCCGTATGATTTTGAGGCTACCGATTTTCTGGACCCTTACGTGCCAGCTTACAAGATCGGCTCGGGTGATATTACCTGGTTGGAAGAAGTCGAGCGGATTGCCCGCAAAGGCAAGCCGGTTTTGCTGGCGACGGGAGCTTCGGATATTGGTGAAGTACAAAAAGCAGTCCGCCTGATTCTTTCCATCAACCCGCAACTGGTTTTGATGCAGTGCAATACCAATTACACCGCCAGTCTGGAAAACTTCAATCATATTCATCTGCGTGTGCTTGAAACCTACCGGACGATGTTCCCGCGGGTTATTTTAGGGCTTTCGGATCATACGCCGGGTCATGCGACAGTGCTTGGAGCTGTGGCACTGGGGGCACGTGTAATTGAAAAACACTTCACGGATGACAACAGCCGCGAAGGGCCAGACCACAAGTTTGCTATGAATCCGCAATCCTGGGCGGATATGGTGGAAAACACCAGACAACTGGAGCGTGCATTGGGCTCGCCGGATAAAGTGGTTGCCGAGAATGAAAAGGACACGGTGATTGTGCAACGTCGGTGTTTGCGAGCAGCACGCGATATTAAGGCTGGCGAGGTTTTCACGCGTGAGATGATTGACGTTCTGCGTCCCGCGACTCCGGGCGCAATCCAGCCGTATGATATTCCGGCAGTAATTGGCTGCCGCGCGCTGGTGGATATTCCGGCAGGACGTGAATTAACCTGGAAAATGTTGGGTGAATAAGTGCGTATTTTGTATTTTGCCCGCGATTATACACCACACGACCATCGCTTTCTGAGCGCGGCTGCCGAAGCCGGACATCGGGTTTATCTTTTAAGGCTGGAAAGAGGAAGCCTGCAGCGTGAGGATCGGCCAGTCCCCTCACAGGTGGAACAGATTCACTGGAGCGGGGGACAGCAGCCTTTCCGTTGGCGTATGCTGGCGCACCTTTTGCCGGAATTGCGGGCAGTAATTCGGCGCCTGAAACCTGATTTGATCCACGCAGGGCCGATTCAGAAAACAGCTTTTCTGGCAGCATTGAGCGGTTTTCAGCCGCTGGTGAGCATGTCTTGGGGTTCTGATTTGCTTCTGGATGCTGACCGTAGTGGCTGGATGCGCCGCGTGACAGAATTCACCTTGAAGCGAACGACAGTCCTAATGGGCGATTGTGAAGCGGTCAAACAAAAGGCTCATTCATTTGGATTTTCACCCGAACGGTTTGTTCTTTTTCCATGGGGAGTAGATTTACAGGTGTTTTCTCCGGGAGAAGACGACGGACTTCGCAAACGTCTTGGCTGGGAGCAGGCGTTTGTCCTGCTTTGTCTGCGGGCGTGGGAACCCCTGTATGGCGTAGATGTTGTAGTCAGGGCATTTGTTCAGGCAGCTGAGCAAATGCCGCAATTGCGCTTGATTTTGCTGGGTAGTGGCTCGCAGGCGGCTGAGTTGAGGCGTCATCTGCTGAATCACGGTGTGATGGAGCGGGTGTATTTCGGCGGGCAGGTTAGTAACCGTGAATTACCTCGTTTCTACCGCGCGGCTGATTTGTATGTGAGCGCGTCTCACAGCGATGGTTCTTCAGTTTCCCTGATGGAAGCATTAGCTTGCGGGAAGCCAGTGGTTGTTTCTGACATACCCGGTAACCGAGAATGGATTACGCCCGGGGAGCAGGGCTGGTTGTTCCCGGACGGGGATGTTGACGCGTTGGCTGTGCGCTTTCGGGAAGCTGTCTTCAATCTAAACCAGCTGATAACGATGGGCGCGACAGCGCGCCGGCTTGCTGAAGAACGTGCTGATTGGAAGCGCAACGCGGCGAAGATGCTGGAAGGTTATGAGCTGGCTTTGCGCCTGCATCATTGATTAGAGGTATCTTTATGACGAAATTGTATCCTCGTACAGTGGCGATTATTCAAGCCCGTATGGCTTCCAGCCGGCTGCCCGGCAAAGTGTTGCTCAATATTTCCGGGCAGCCTATGCTCGGTTGGGTGATGGAGCGGACCAGACGTGCGCGCCTTTTGGATGCGGTCGGGGTGGCAACAACATTCAATGAAAGTGATGATCCGATAGCAGAGTTTTGCCGGGCGCGCGGTTATTTAGTTTTCCGCGGAGATGAATTTGACGTGCTGGACCGTTACTATCAGGCAGCCCGTTTCTTTCAGGCTGAAGTAGTGGTGCGGATTACCGCAGATTGCCCATTGATTGACTGGAATGTGATTGACCACACCGTACGCATGTTTTTTGAGCATGGGGTGGATTTTGCCGCTAACCGCCTGCCGCCACCCTGGAAGCGAACCTATCCGATTGGATTAGACACAGAAGTCTGCACCTTTGCCGCGCTGGAACGTGCCTGGCTCGAGGCGAAAGAGCCGTTTGAACGTGAGCATGTCATGCCTTACCTGTATGATCAGGAAGGACGTTTCAGAGTGCTGGTTGTCAATCATGAACCCGATTACGGTATGTTGCGCTGGACGGTAGATACTCCCGAAGACCTGGAATTGATCCGCCGGGTATTTGCGTACTTTAAAGACAGGGATGATTTTGGCTGGTTGGAGGTGCTGAAACTGTTTGAGCAGCATCCTGAACTGGCAGAGATTAATGCTCAGGTCCAGCACAAAACTGCTACTGATATAGATGAGCGCTTGATAAAACCATGACTCTCTTGACAGTTTTCACTGCACCAAAGCCGTTTGTCAATCCACACATTGCGATGATTCAGCGCAATGCTATTCGCTCCTGGAAAGCTCTGGGCGCAGAAGTGGATGTTATTCTGATGGGTGAGGAAACAGGGTTGGGCGAGGCGGCACAAGAGATGGGCGTTCGTCATATTGATCGAGTAGAGCGCAATGCTGCGGGTACGCCGCTGGTCAGCTCGTTATTTGAGCTGGCGCGTCACAACAGTGACAGCCCATTGTTGTTATATGTCAATGCGGATGTATTGTTGCTACCAGACGTTTTGGAAGCCGCCCGCCTGGTGATGGCACAGACAGAGAAGTTTCTGATCGTCGGCCAGCGCTGGGATCTAGATGTGCGCGAACCGCTGGGGTTTGAATTAGGATGGCAAACGCGGTTGATAGAGCGTGTGCAGAAAAATGGGCAGCGTCATCCGCGAGGCGGTAGTGATTACTTTATTTTCCCGCGAGATTGTTTTACAACCATACCGCCGCTGGCGGTGGGTCGCGCCGGCTGGGATAACTGGATGATCTATGAAGGGCGACGGAATGGCTGGGCGGTTGTAGATGCCAGCGAGATGGTAATGGTTGTGCATCAGGATCATGATTACAGTCATTTGCCTGGGGGCAAGCCCCATTATCGTTTGCCTGAAACCTTTGAAAATGTCCGTGTTGGTGGCGGTAAACGAACCATTTTTACCCTACTGGATACCAGTCATGTTTTGGTTAACGGTCGATTACAAAAGCCAAAATTTACTTGGGAGAAGTTCTGGCGCGAGGTGGAGATTTTCCCGCTTGTTTCACTGCACTCAATGTTACTGGGACAACTGACGTATGCACTGTTTCATCCTCAGAAGGCATACCGGGAATTTCGTGCCTGGCTGCGAGAACGTAATTCCGCTTCAGGGAGCTGACAATGCGCATCGGACAAAACCCTGCAAAGTTTGTTAAAGAAGTTGCCAGACCTGCCCGGGTCACCGTGACGGTGTTGAATTACATTCCTTTTCTCAGCGGTTTTTATGCTGAGATGTTGGATGTGCTGAAGGCTTGTTTGGGAAGTATTTATGAAAATACCGATACAGAATATGACCTGCTTGTGTTTGATAACGGAAGCTGTGCTGAGGTCAAACAGTTCCTGATGGGCGAACACGAGGTGGGTCGGATTCAGTATCTGATTCTTTCGGAAAAGAATCTGGGTAAGGGTGGCGCGTGGAATATCATTCTTGGCGGCGCCCCTGGGGAGATCATCGCCTATACTGATAACGATTGTTATTTTTATAGAGGCTGGCTGGAGCGCAGTCTGGAAATTCTGGAGACATTTCCGAATGTTGGCATGGTCACGGCAAGACCTTTCCGCACTCCGCCTGAGTTTTACAGCGCCACAGTTGCTTGGGGTGAACAGACGCCAGGGGTTACGGTAGAGCATGGTCATTTTATCCCCTTTGAGGTGTTCCGGGAATTTGACTTGAGTCTGGGACAAAGTGAGGAAGAAATCCGCCAGCATTATGAAACCAGCGAAGATGTTCGTCTGACCTATAAAAATGTCAGTGCGATTGCAGGCAGCTCACACTGGCAATTTATGGCACGCAAAGAAGTTTTGCAACAGTTTCTTCCCTTCAGTATGGACCGCCCGATGGGACAGGTTCGCCAGCTTGACCGGCGAATGAATGAAGCCGGATATTTACGCCTGATGCCGACTGAGCCGTTCGCGATGAACATGAGTAACACGCTGCGGAATATGCCGGGGTTTGTTTCACCCACGCATGCCACCCGCAAGCCTGTCCGGATGCAAAAACTGTTGGATTTTCCGCCTGTAAAGAAGGGACTGCTGTCCCTGTATGATGCAATTTTTCGTTGGTATTATGACCGATGATGAAACAATACTAGTTTTTATAGAGGAATGAATAAGGATGCCAAAACGCATTTTTATCAGTGCTGATCATGGTTTAGCCATCGTTTATTTTTTACAAAGCGAGGTATTGTCCACTATCCTGAAGGCAGGAGTTGAAGTGGTTTTATTAACGGATGATGGTTTGAAAGACCGGATCGAAAAGCGTTTTGGTCAGCCGGGATTGATCGTCGAAGGTCTGCGACTGAAAGAAGCCCGCCGATATACACAGACCACCGCGCCAACGACGCAATGGTGGTTGCACTTTTTGCGTCGCGTGGGTGGTTCAAAGCGCATCAATACTGAGGCAATGGACAGCCACATCTGGCAGGTGGACTATGAAGCCACCGGGCGCCGCAAAACAGTAATGCCGTTGATGAAATTATTGGTTGGTCTGCTTCGCAATTCAAAGGCTGCTCGGCAGGTGCTGGTTCGTTATCAAATGCGTTTTTCGCCACAGCTTTATACGGATTTGTTTGAAAAGTACCAGCCTGAATTGGTGGTTGCCAGCACATTGGGATGGCGGTTGGATCGCTTTTTGCTACGGCAGGCAGTTCAGCGCGGCATCCCGACCGCCGGCGTCATCGTGGGTTGGGACAATCCAAGTAGTTACAGTTTGCCCGGTGCGCCAGTGGATTGGGTGACCTGCTGGTCTGATATTCAAAAAGAGGAACTGGTGCTTGGTTCCGATTGGGACGCGCGGCGGGTACATGTTGGCGGTATCCCTTCTTATGATGGGTATTTCCGCCGCGAGTGGGTGATACCGCGCGAAGAGTACTTCCGGTTGCACAACCTCGACCTACAGCGCAAGCTGCTGGGGTATGCGTGTAGCTTTGTGACCTTTTCACCCAATTATCAGAATGTCGAAACATTGGCGCGTCTGGTATCGGGTAATCAACTATCAGCCCCGGCTCAGCTTTTGATCCGCCTGCATCCCAATCATTTTATGGATGAGCCGCTGTTTGCCGGCGAGCGCGAGAAAATTCGTCGGCTGGCGCGTGAGCTGCCTCATGTTCACGTAGTTGAACCGGTGCCGCTGGGTGGTGAACTGGGCTATTATTCTGGGGAAGACATGCCGGAAAAAACTTCGATGATGGCTTATTCAGATGTGTTTCTCACCGTTTATTCGACAATGGTGGTAGAAGCGGCAATCCATGACCGCCCGATTGTTAGCGTTTGTCTGGATGCACCGGGCGGCTGGAATCAACCCGGTCGGTTTTCGCTGGCGTTGTCAAAGATTGGTGACTGGCCTACGCACCAACGTTTCCGTCAGGCGGGCGCCGGGCACGTGGCATTTAGTGAAGACGAATTGCAGCAAGCGATTAACCTGTATCTTGACCACCCATCACTGGATCGGGAAAAGCGGCAGGCTTTTATTAAGGACGAAGTGACTTTTGTAGATGGCAGCGCTGGCAGGCGAACTGGAGAGTATTTGATTTCCAGGATAGGCAGACGCGCTTGAACTATTGCTGTTCAGCCTGCTAAAGGCATTTGCGCTGAAAGGAGTGAGCGATGCGTTTCTTGATTGCAGGGTATGGTTCTATCGGGCGGCGTCATCTACGTAATTTGCTTGCACTTGGTGAACATGACATTGTTTTGTACCGCACGCGCCGCAGCACACTACCTGAAGACGAGATTTTTGGTGTTCCGGTGGAGACTGATCTCTCGGCGGCATTAGCCCATCAGCCGGATGCGGTGATTGTGGCAAACCCGACGGCGCTTCATCTGGATATTGCCATTCCCGCCGCTCGTGCCGGCTGTCATCTGTTTTTGGAAAAGCCGATTTCGCATTCACTTGCGCGGGTTGAGGAACTGAGCGAAGCGCTCAAAGCTGGCGGCGGAAAAGTGCTGGTGGGGTTTCAGTTCCGTTTTCATCCGGGTTTGCGGCAGGTAAAGAACCTGCTCAAAGAAAGCGCGCTTGGACAGCCGTTATCGCTGCGCTGTGAATGGGGTGAGTATTTGCCTGGATGGCATCCGTGGGAGGATTACCGTCAGAGTTATAGTGCGCGTGGTGATCTGGGTGGCGGTGTGGTGTTAACGCTGTGTCATCCGTTGGATTATTTACGCTGGTTCTTTGGTGAGGGTGAATTGCTCCACTCTTTTGTGGGTAAACTAAGCAATCTGGAAATTGAGGTGGAAGATGTTGCCGAAGTGCTGATGCGCTTTCCCGGTAATCTGCTTGCCAGTGTGCATCTGGATTACTTTCGCCGCCCGCCGGTTCACCGGCTGGAAATTACCGGGTCGAATGGATTGTTGACTTGGGATAATGCTGATGGCGCCGTTCGGCTTTACCGAGCTAATGCAAATGAGCCAGAGGTATTTTTGCCTCCGCAGGACTTCGAACGCAATACCATGTTTCTGGATGAGATGCGCCACTTTTTGGATGTTGTGAATGGGAGGGAAGAGCCTGCCTGCACATTGGAAGACGGCATTCGAGCTTTAGAACTGGCACTGCAAATTCTTGGCAGATTGCCGGCTTAAACCTGGCCAACGGATGGTAAACGGTGAGTCAGACCAGTTCGATCACAAACGAAGCGCAAGATAAAAACCATACAGGCAGATTACGCTGGCTGCGGCTGAATGTTTCCCGTATGTCTTTATTATGGGTGCTGCTATATTTCACCATATTTACGGTTGTAATGACCTGGCCTCTGGCATTACGTATGAAGAGCGAAATTGTCGGTCAAATCGGGGATAATATTTATTTTATCTGGATGATTGGCTGGATTAAAAAAGCACTCTTTGAGCTGGGTGTTAACCCATTTAATGTATGGTTTTTGAACTATCCACAGGGCTGGAGCATGGCATATACTGAGATTACTCCGGTTATGTTGCTGATTGCCCTGCCTTTCAGCTTCATTGGGGGGGCTACGTTCGCTTACAACGCGGCGATGCTGCTCACGTTTATTCTTTCCGGATTGGGGATGTTCCTGTGGGTGCAGGCGCTGACAAGTAACCGTGCTGCGGCTCTGGTGGCGGGTACAATTTATGCCTTTCTGCCTTATCACTTCGCCCATTTTCTGATCGGACATTTGAATTTGTCCGGTATTCAGTGGTTTCCGTTCTATTTCTGGGGTTTATTTGAAATCTTCCAAAAGCAAGACAAAGCCAAACAGGAAAAGGGCTGGTGGAAACCGGCAATGTTGGCGGGTGTGATGCTGGGGCTAATCGGCTGGACATCGCAGTATTATCTTTATATGGCTGTGCTGGTTACTGGTTGGTTGGTGCTGGCTTATTTGGTGTTTTTTGAGCGCCTTCGCTGGCGTGAATGGGGTTTCTGGCGTCAGTTGTTGCTGATGGGGTTGGTGGCGCTGCCGCTGGTTGTGGTTGCAGTTGCGCCGTATGTAATGCTCTTCCAGCAAGGCGGGCTTCCGGACCGCAATATCAGTCTGGTGCGGATGTATTCTGCCAGCCCGACGGATTTCTTACTGCCCTCTACCGATCATTTTCTGTGGGGCAAGTGGGTAGGCGAGCATTTCAACCGTCAAATGTGGGTGGAAGGTACGCTCTATATCGGAGCAGTTTCACTTGCTCTGGCTGTGCTGGCATTTATCAAACGCCGCCGGATTGAAAATCGGCAGTTTCTTGCCCTGTGTGTCTGGGGGGCAGCATTTGCATTGGTGCTGGCGATGGGGATTGATTTGCACTGGAATGGGCAATCGGTGGAAATTCCGCTACCGGCTGTGGTATCTAACGCACTGGGTCGCAACGCTGTGCCAATTCCATTGCCAGGATATATCTTGTTCTATGTATTTCCTTTCTTTGCCAAGCTGCGCGCCCTGATGCGCTTTGGGGTATTTGTTTTGCTGTTTTTCAGCGTTGCGGCTGGGCTTGGGGCTGCTTGGTTGTTGGACAAAGTTCGTTCCAGCTTGAGAACCGTCCTAACGATAGTTTTGCTTGGGCTTGTGTTTTTGGATTTTTATCCGGGTGCTTATCAGGAATTTGCTCGAATACAGCCACGCTCTCTGGACTACTGGCTGGCACAGCAACCCGGACAGGGTGCCGTGATCCAGTTTCCATTTGAAAAGAGCGAGGATCAGGAACATACGTATTACACGCTGACACATGGCAAACCCTTTGTGGGCGGATTTTTCAATGCTTTTCCGCCGGAGCAGTATGCCCGTTTACGCCCCTTGATGGAAAATTTCCCAGATGAGCAGAGTGTCTCACTGCTGTCTGAGCTGGATGTTCAATATGTGCTGGTGGACAAAAGCTCGTACAGCGACCCAGATACGGTCCGCCGGAAGTGTGAAGCGTTAGGACTGAAATATGTACGGGAGATGGATGGGCAGATGGTGTTTTTACACGAGTAGCAGAACAGGAACTTAAAAAACTGTCTGATGAGCAAACAACAATGAAACGGTTGATTTCAGAACTAGACGGGTTGTGGTTGCTTTTACTTCTGCCCGCGTTTGCGGGAATGACGGCACTGGTCTTCAGCACGCGGCAGGGCCCGGGTATTGGAGGGGATGCTACTATCTACATTACTTCGGCTCGCAATTTACTGCTGGGGAAAGGCTTGGGGTTAATTACCGCTGGCGGTGAATTTCGGTTGATACCCTATTTTCCCCCGTTGTTTTCATTGGTCTTGAGTTTTTTGGGTTGGTTGGGGATTGAGTTGGTATCTGCAGCGCGCTGGTTGAATATCATTTTGCTGGGGGCTTTGGTGTTTTTGGCTGGCTGGACGGTGCGCCGCGCTGTTCATTCCAGTCTGCTCGCTTTTGCAGCCGCAAGCTTGGTGGCTTTGTCGCCTGTGCTGGTTAATGTATATTCATGGGCAATGTCTGAACCGCTGGCAATATTTTTAGGTTTCTGCGGACTGGCTTGTTTATGGGATTATTTACAGAAACCGAACAGCCCCCGCTGGTTAATTTTGTCTGCCTTGGCGGGTGGGCTGGCAGTAATTACGCGGTACAGCATGGCAGCGTTTGTCGGAGCGGGGGCACTGGGCTTGCTATTCTTAAACAGGGAAAATCGTAGAAAACGTTTGGTGAGGACAGCCATCTATCTGGCAATTGCATTGACACCGTTGGCGGTATGGGTGTGGATTGATCTCTCCAGCACGGCAACCGTTTCTTCTCGTAGTATCCTTTCGGCAGCTGAAATGCTTGAACGACTGAGCGGCTTCTGGTCAGGTATTGAGGAAGTGCTGTTATTCTGGCTCATTCCCGATTCCTGGATGACTGCTCCCAGGTTTTACCCGGTAATTCTCAATCGCTGGTTTGTACCGCTGGCAGGGTTATTGTTTGTGACATGGGTTGCTGTTTTGGGCTGGAAGCTTTCTAAAACGCGGAGTGAAACGCAAATCAGCGGACAACTGCGGCTGGCTGTCCTAATGGGGCTTGCTGCGCTGGCATATCTGGTAGTGACTCTGCTGGTTTATACCGTAACCTATCCACCTATTACCATAGGAAGCCGCATGTATTCTCCGATGCAAACTGCATTTTTGGTTTTATTTGTATTATTGAGTGGCGTATCGCTGAAGCTATGGCGCAATACCCTCTGGGTGCGCTGGGCGTTAATTGGTATCTTGCTTGTCAGTATGCTCTGGTATGGCTGGCGCTCATTTCGTATTGTCCAACAGAACTATGGACAGGGGATGGGTTTTACTTCTGTTTACTGGGAGGGCTCGGAAACGGTGCAGGCAGTCAAAAGATTGCCAGCAGAGACCCAAATTGTCACCAACGAAGAAATGGCGGTGCTATTTTTAACCGGTCGGACTTCTTACCCGCTGGCAGAAATTTATTTTCAAAAACCGCTGTCTGTTTTTTACCGCTATGGCGACGGCGACTTAACACAGGACGAGGCGCAGCGGGTCTTTCGAGAAGAAGGCGCGGTGCTGGTTTTGTTCGACTCGATTTCTGATCAAATGGCGTCGTTGTATGGTGATCGTACCGCTGAACGGATTGCGAGTTTGGTTGACGGATTGGAAGTGCTCTTCCGGGGAAACGATGGCGCGATTTACGTTTACCCGAAGCTCAGATAACGGTTTATAATGGGATGCTTTGGGTTGAGCAAGTGATGAGTGTAATGAAGGCTAGACAGAGTTTTCGGGAAAAATTCTGGGTAACAGCATTAGCAATGCTGGTTTTGCTGGCGTTGGTGTTGTTCTGGTTTTCCACGCCTCACGGGCTGGCGCTAGTCAACGATTCGGTACTGTATATTGATGGAGCACGCAACCTGCTGCAGGGGAATGGGTATAGCCGTCTGGTTGGTTGGGGCGGGACGGTGCCCATTACCAATTTTCCTCCGTTTTATTCGTTTGTTCTGGCATTGATCATGGCTTTAGGTATTGCGCCTATTCAGGCGAGCTGGTGGGTAAGTCTGGTTTTTCTTGCTGTCAATGTTGTGCTGGTCAGTCTGCTGGGGCGAGAAGTAACACAATCTGCCGCTTTCGGCGTTTTGGCGGGCGGGCTGGTTTTGATCAGTGATCCGTTTTTCCGCCATCATTTGTTCGCTCTAACCGAACCGGTGTTTCTCTTCTGTTATTTTCTGAGCCTGCTTTTGCTCGTTAGTTTTTTGCGGCAACGACACTGGTATCAGGTACTGCTAGCAGGAGTATTTACCGGATTAGCATACCTGACACGATATATCGGAATTACCTTATTTGCAACAGGGTTTCTCTTTTTGCTTGTATTTTTGCGGGAACGCAAAGTATGGTTGAAATCTGTGGGTATTTTTCTGGCGGGTAGTTTCCCATTCTTTCTGGTCTGGACAGTACGTAATCTTGTGATGGCGGGTAATCCGACAAACCGCCAGTTCATGTTGCGAATGCTTGCCGCCGATAAAATCCAGGAAGGAATCACCAGCTTTTGGGGCTGGCTGCTGCCTGAACCGTATCAGCTAATTAGTCGGTTTATTGATTTCTGGGGAATTGCACTAGCCATCTTCCTGATCTTGTTTACTGGTGGGTTCATTTATGCGGTCTGGCTTGCACTGCATAAAGTGGAATTGCGCGACCGCAAAAGCTTTCAGGCTGGGTGGTTGCTGGGACTACAAAGTTTGATTTACCTTATCACTCTAGCTGTGACAATTTTATTCATTGACTCGAGTGTTAACTTTGAAACCAGAGTTTTGATGCCCGCTTATGTTCTGTGGCTGCTACTTTTTGTTGCTTTGCTAGCGTGGTTCTGGCGGCGCAGGCGCTGGGCAACAACTGTGCTGGCTTTGGTTCTGGTTGTTGGATTGAGCCTATCATTTGTCGAAGACACGCTGGATACTGTCCGGCAGTGGCGCCAGCAGGGGCAGGGGTTTGCCCATGAATCCTGGACGACTTCACAAACCATTGAGTTAGTAAAGCAATTGCCTAAGGTTAATATCTTTACTAATCGTCCACAAGCAGTTAACCTGCTGGCTCAGCGTGGTGCTTATATCCTGCTTTCGCCTGTTAACGCAGCCACACAGTTGCCTCGCGAAGGCTATCAGGAAGAACAGGTGCGTATTCGCCAGATGGTAATGGAAGGGAAGGCGGTTGTTGTGATCTTTGGTTTTCGTGACCTGATACAGGACGTTGAAAACTCATGGATGCTCGAGCTGACAGCGGGGTTACCAGTGTTGTTTGAGTATGACAGGGATATTGTCTTTGGAGATTCGTCACTCATTCAGAGCTGAGGTGAAAATAGAGAATGGATAACATTTTTGACAAATTCAAATTGACTGGACAAACAGCTGTGATTACTGGCGGTGCTGGTTTACTGGGGAAGCAGTTTTGCCGCACGCTGGCACAGGCAGGTGCGCAGGTGGTTGTGGCAGATTTGAATCTGGCGGCGGCAAAACAATTGGCGGATGCTCTCCAAGAAGAAGGCTATCCCGCTCTAGGGGTTGGGGTAGATGTTACCAGCCCCGAATCAGTTCAGGAATTGGTCAAAGCAACGCTGCAGAGTTTTCGCCGGCTGGATATTCTGGTATGCAGTGCGGCGATGGACCCGAAGTTTGACAGCAGTCATGCCGGACAGCACAGGAATACGTTTGAGGATTATCCTTTGGAAGCCTGGAAACAGGCGCTGGATGTCAACCTGACCGGCATGTTTCTGAGCGCTCAGGCTGCCGTCAAACCGATGCTGGAGCAGGATCACGGGGTGATTATCAATATTTGCTCGACATACGGGCTGGTTGGTCCGGATCAGCGGATTTATGAAAAACCCGGTCAGCCCCGGTCATATAAACCCGTATTCTATTCGGTGACAAAGGCAGGAGTGCTGGGCTTGACGCGCTATCTGGCGACCTATTACGCTGGCAAGAATATCCGCGTCAATGCGCTGACGCCGGGCGGTGTGTATCATGGTCATGATGAGATTTTCACCCAGAATTACTCGGCGCGCACGGTACTGGGACGTATGGCGAATGAAGATGAAATGAACGGTGCGTTGCTCTTTCTGGCTTCAGAGGCGTCTTCCTACATGACCGGGGCAAATCTGGTGGTAGATGGAGGATGGACAGCATGGTAGAACGCCCGGAAGTACTGGCTATTATCCCGGCGCGGGGCGGGTCAAAAGGCATCCCACGCAAGAATATCCGTCCTTTTGCTGGCTACCCGCTGATTGCGTATAGTATTGCGGCTGGTTTACAGGCGCAACTGGTTACGCGAGTGGTTGTCTCAACGGATGATGAGGAAATCGCCGCGGTGGCGCGCCGCTGGGGTGCAGAGACGCCTTTCTTGCGCCCGGCATCACTGGCGCAGGATGACACGCTGGATTTGCCCGTTTTTCAACACGCGTTAAACTGGCTAGATGAATACGAAAGTTATCATCCTGATTTGGTGGTGCAATTACGGCCAACCTCACCCTTACGCCCGCCGACACTGGTGGATGATGCAATCCGCGTTATGCTTGCCAATCCTCACGCTGATTCGGCTCGGGGTGTTGTGCCGGCTGGACAAAACCCGCATAAAATGTGGCGGATTGATCCCGAAAGCGGCATTATGCAGCCGTTATTAACTGTGGAGGGCATTCCCGAGCCGTACAATGCCCCGCGCCAGGTATTGCCGCCGGTGTACTGGCAAACCGGGCATATTGACGTGATCCGCCCGCGGGTGATCCTGCAGCAAAACACAATGAGCGGCAAGGTGATACTACCAATCCTGATTGACAGCCGCTATACGGTTGATATTGATACGCCGTATGACTGGCTGCGTTATGAGTGGCTGGTGCATCATGGTGGACTGGAGATTGTGTCACCTGTACGCCGTCGGCCGCTGCCCGAAAAAGTTGCCATGATGGTGTTTGATTTTGATGGCGTAATGACCGATAATCGTGTCTGGGTGGATCAGGATGGACGGGAGATGGTTGCCGCAAACCGCAGTGACAGTCTTGGTTTAAAACGTCTTCGCAGGCTGGGGGTGAGGATGTTGGTGTTGTCTACTGAAACAAACTCGGTTGTTGCCGCGCGCTGCCGAAAACTGGATGTTCCTGTGTTGCAGGGAATTGAAGATAAGGCAACGGTTTTGACAGCTTATTTGAGTGAGCAGGGTGTTAATCCACAGGAGGTTGTCTATGTTGGCAACGATGTCAACGATTTGCCTTGTTTTCCGCTGGTGGGCTGTGCGGCTGTGCCTGCAGATGCCGAGGGCGAAGTTGTGCGTCATGCCGATCTGGTTTTGACGCGGCGCGGCGGCTATGGAGCAGTGCGCGAAATTTGTGACTTGATATTACAGCGACAGAAAAAATTGGGTAATTGAAAGGAGACTTTTGATGGCGAAGGCAGTCAAGATTGGCGAAAAATGGGTGGGCAATGAGTATCCCACCTACGTGGTTGCTGAAATTGGTATCAATCATAATGGTGATCTGGACATTGCAAAACGAATGATCAAAGCGGCGAAAGAAACTGGTGTGGATGCGGTGAAGTTCCAGAAACGCACACCCGAGTTGTGTGTCCCACCAGAGCAGCGCAACGTCATGCGCGAAACTCCCTGGGGCTATATTTCTTATCTGGACTATCGCCGCAAGATTGAGTTTGGCGAACAGGAATATGATGAGATTGACCGCTATTGCAAAGAGCTGGGCATAGATTGGTTTGTCTCGGTTTGGGATGAGTCTGCAGTTGATTTCATGGAAAAATATCAGCCAATTGCCTATAAGGTGCCGTCTGCGGCCTTGACCGATCATAGTTTGCTGCGTCACCTTCGAAGAACAGGGCGGCCATTGATCTTATCTACCGGCATGTCGACGATGGAGCAGATCCGAAAAGCTATCGAGGTGATTGGGCTGGAAGGGGTGGTCATTTGTCACACTACCAGCGCTTATCCCTGCGACCCGGATGAACTCAATCTGCGTATGATCCAGACGCTTAAGAGTGAGTATGATTGCCCGATTGGGTATTCCGGTCATGAAGTTGGATTAATTCCTTCGGTGGTGGCAGTTGCGCTTGGCGCCTGTCTGGTGGAACGACATTTCACGCTGGATCGCGCAATGTGGGGTTCGGATCAGGCAGCTTCGGTGGAGCCCGGAGGGTTCGAGCGACTGGTGAAGTATATCCGGGTAACCGAGATGGCACTTGGCGATGGTGTGAAAAAGGTGTACGACAGTGAAATCCCCATTCTGAAAAAGCTACGCCGTGTTCAGGATAGCTGAGCATCCGGTGAATTTGTGTGATGGAGTCTGGAGATGAAAATTTTAGTCAGCGGTTTTACATGGGTTTACCTTGATCCGGGGTCAGGCAGCTTTATCCTGCAAATTTTACTGGCTGCGCTGCTGGGAGGCGCATACGCTGTCAAGGTGTACTGGAAAAAAATCAAAGGGTTGTTCATCCGTTCGTCTTCGCAGGAGGATAAAGAAAGAATCAATGCGGATCGGGAGCATGACGAGTAATCTTCATCAGGCATCTTTTCGTGACCCAAGCGGGTTTGTCTTCTGGCGGGATGGTATGCTGTTTCGTCAGGTGAATCGCATATACCAGAAGGATTACGATTGCCTGATACGATCCGGACTATACTCATCTCTGGTGCGGGATGGGCTGATGGTTGGACATGAAGAGACACAGGAACCACCGGAACTTTCTGAGCTGGCTTATCGGGTTCTAAAGCCGGAAACCGTCAGTTTTATCTCCTATCCTTATGAGTGGTGTTTCAGTCAGCTCAGGGATGCGGCGTTGCTAACGCTGCGTATACAGCGAAAAGCGCTTGAGCACGGGATGACCCTGAAAGATGCCAGCGCTTATAACATCCAGTTTTTCGGTTATCAACCAATCCTGATTGATACACTTTCTTTTGAGGAATATCGTGAGGGGGAACCCTGGGTGGCATACCGTCAGTTTTGCCAGCATTTTCTGGCACCATTGGCGTTGATGGCTTATACCGATGTGCGTTTAAGCCAGCTTTTGCGGGTATATCTGGATGGGATACCACTTGACCTTGCCAGTCGCCTGCTTCCATGGAAGACTCGTTTGAGTTTGGGTTTGGCGACTCACATTCACCTTCACGCTTCAGCCCAAAAGCGTTATGCCGGTGAAAAGATATCCACAGCAGCCCGTGGCAAAATGGGAAAGATGGCTTTATTGGGGTTGATAGACAGCCTTGAAGCGGCGATTAGATCGCTTTCCTGGAAACCGCGCGGCACAGAATGGGCTGATTATTATCGGGAAACGAATTACAGTGATCAGGCTTTTGAGGATAAGAAACAACGGGTGGAGGAGTTTGTTTCTCATGTTCATCCTTCTATGGTTTGGGATTTAGGTGCGAATACCGGGATATTCAGCCGGATTGCCAGTGGTCAGGGAGCAAAAACGATTGCATTTGACATTGACCCAGCGGCTGTTGAATTGAATTACCGGGAATGTGTCCGCGCAAAAGAAACGAATTTGCTGCCGTTGGTGCTGGATTTGACTAATCCCAGCCCGGGTTTGGGATGGGCGAACGCGGAACGTCAGGCTCTTGTTGAACGGGGCAAGGCGGACATGGTACTGGCGCTGGCGCTAGTGCATCATCTGGCGATATCGAACAATGTGCCGTTCCAGAGAATAGCCGATTATTTTTCCCAGATGGGCGAATGGCTAGTGGTTGAATTTGTGCCAAAAGATGATTCACAGGTACAGCGTTTGCTCGCCAGCCGGAAGGACATCTTTACGGAATATCATAAACAGAGTTTTGAGCGTGCCTTTAATGAAGTGTATGAAATCCGTGCTGATCATCCAATCAGCTTCTCCGGGCGAATTTTGTACTTAATGCAACGCAGACAATGACTTTCGTGGCGAAGTATGGTAATTGAAAATAAAAGAGAGTTCATCTTTCATCCTTTTTTGCTTAGCCTGTACCCAGTTGTAGCATTGCTGGCGCATAACATGGGCGAGATGAATCCGGTCTATGCATTGCGCCCACTGGTTTTTTCGTTGCTATGTGGTGTGTTGGTTTATTTTATGCTGACGCGCTTTTTATCGGTTCAGCGGGCGGCAGTTCTTTTCTTCTGGCTGGGAGTGCTGTTTTTCTCTTATGGACATGTTTATCAGTTGATTGAACGGGTGACTATTGGTGGTGTAGTCATTGGACAACACCGCGTCCTTGCGCCTTTTTGGATCATTTTATTGTGTGCTGGAAGCTGGTTTATACTAAAACGCACCGGTGATTTGGCGACGTTGAACCGACTGCTTAATCTGGTGAGTGTTGTCTTGTTTGTGGTGCCTCTTTTCCAGGTAACGAAGTTTGAGATTGACCGGGCGCATGCCCAAAGTAACCGCCAAATTGAGACGGCATATCGTGACGATGTGGAATGGTTGCCGAAGGATGGGCAACTGCAGAGTGAAGCCCTGCCGGATGTTTATTACATCATTCTAGACGCTTATATGCGTGATGATATGTTGCGAAAATTTTATGGTCTGGATGTATCGCCATTTATTGATCGTCTGAGCGAAATGGGCTTTTATGTAGCGCTGTGCAGCCAGAGCAATTATGCTCATACGTCGCTGTCAATCCCTTCTGTATTGAACATGAATTATTTGCAGGAAGTTGCGCCCGAATTAATGCGGAACAATATGAGCTGGGCACACATGGGCGATTATGCAAAAAGAAGTCTGGTATTGCAATTGTTTAAGCAGTTAGGTTATCGGATTGTGGTGTTTGATACTGGAAACGATCTGGATCGGATGGAAAACGCAGATGTTGTGATCTCGCGCGCCACTTCTCCGTGGGTATTGTTGCTGGATTTTCGTCAGGTTGGCGAGTTTGAAATTCTTTTCTTGCGCACTACTGCACTACGACTGGTGGTTGAATTACAGCCGTATGTGTTACCCGATTGGAATGTGGTGCGGACACCGGAGCAAAATCATTATCAAACGATTTTGTATGGGCTGGATGAATTGGCTAAGGTGCCTGAATTGACCGGACCAAAGTTTGTTTACTGGCACTTAATCGCGCCCCATCCCCCGTTTGTTTTTGCGGAGGATGGCAGCTACTTGCTCACCGGTGAAGCAGACCCAGGCTATATCAATGAAATAAAATACCTGAATGTGCGTATCCTTGAGCTGATGCAAACGATTATACGAGAGTCAAGAACGCCGCCGGTGATTATTTTGCAGGCGGATCATGGGCTGGATACAGAAAACCGAATGGCGATTTTCAGCGCATATTATTTGCCGGGTAATCATGGTAAGTGGCTTTACCCAGAAATTACACCTGTCAATACCTTTCGAGTGGTATTCAATGAATTGTTTGATGCTGGGTATCCGTTGCTGAAGGATGTGAGTTATTTTTCAGAGCATGATACTCCCTACAATTTTACAGAAGTGCGCTATCCATGCGAGACTGTGAGGTAAAAGGTTGGGTGTGATAGATTTACGAGCATTGGAGCAGCGAGCCTGGCGCAGATGGCGCAGAATGCGGGTGGATGCAGTCAACCGCCAGCATATTGCACGGCTTTTTCGGGATGTTGAAGCCAATTCCTTGACAAAACCCGATACCCGCCCGGTTCTGTTCTTTAATGCCTCAACCCGGTTGAGTGGATTAAGTTTGAATGCTGCTTTTTCTTTGCTTTCCAGCCTGGCAGTGCGTTTGAGTGGTGTGCCGGTGATTTATCTCGTTTGCAATACTGGTCTGAAGCCCTGTGTTTTGGGGACAAACCGGCAGAATCCCGAATCACAGCCGCCCTGTCGGGAATGTCTGAGGCAATCTCGGGTAGCATTTCCAACAAGTAATGTACATTGGTTCACTTATGAGCGGGATGACGCTCTGGAACACAAAATCGCAGCTCTGTCTCTCGCGGAACTGGAAAATGTGGAACATCAAGGAATACCGCTAGGCATTATGGTATTGCCATCACTGCGTTGGATTTTGCGCCGCCACCACTTGATAGACGATCAAAACACCCGTTACCTTTTTCGTCAGTATATCTTGTCGGCGTGGAGTCTGGCACAGCAAGCAGAAGAGCTTATTGGTTCTCTGCAGCCTCAGGCAGTCGTTGTTTTCAACGGCATGTTTTATCCAGAAGCAATTGTTCGTTTTGTTGCAAAGCGCGCCGGTATCCGTGTGATCAGCCATGAGGTGGCATTGCGCCCCTTTACTGCATTTTTCACAACGGGAGAGGCAACCGCTTATCCAATTGAAATTTCGCCGGAATTTGAATTAACGCCTGAACAGGACCGGCAACTGGATGACTATTTATCGCATCGTTTTCAGGGCAATTTCAGTATGGCAGGGATTCGTTTCTGGCCTGAGATGCGCAGCCTGCCGTCGCACTTCTGGGAACGGGTCAAGCCGTTCAAACAAATTGTGCCCGTCTTTACGAATGTGGTTTTTGATACCAGCCAGGGTCATGCAAATGTGGTTTTTCCGCACATGTTTGCCTGGCTGGACACCGTGCTTGAGTTGATTCGGGCGCATCCTGAGACGTTTTTTGTTTTGCGTGCCCATCCAGATGAGACACGACCGGGGAAAGAGAGCCAGGAAAGCGTGGCGGATTGGGCAAAAGAGCGCGGCGTGTTGGAGCTTCCTAATGTAATGTTTGTCAGCCCAAATGAGTATCTCAGCTCATACGAACTGATTAGACATTCGAAGTTTGTCATGGTTTATAATTCCACGATCGGTCTGGAAGCCTCACTGCTAGGAGCGGCGGTTTTGTGTGGCGGCAAAGCGCGTTACACGCAGATACCGACGGTCTTTTTCCCACAAACGGTAGAGGCGTATCGTCAGCAGGCAGAAGAATTCCTGTCTGCAAACCCAATATCCGTGCCATCTGAATTTGTGCGTAATGCGCGCAAGTTTTTGTATGTCCAGTTATTTCACACCTCGATACCCTTTGACGAATTTCTGGAAGAAGATGGTATCCGGCAGGGATATGTGCGTCTGAAGGATTTTTCGTGGCAAGCTTTGACTCCGGAACGTTCAGCAACCATGCGCACGATTGTAGCGGGCATTCTGGAAGATAAACCTTTTCTGGTGAAAGAATGAAACCAACCTGTTCGATTGTCATTCGATCCTATAACGAAGAGAAGCATATTGCCCGATTGTTGACCGGTATTTCACAGCAGACAATCAAGGATGTGCAGACCATTCTGGTAGATTCGGGTTCGACAGATGCAACTGTAGAAATTGCCTCGCGTTTTCCGGTAGAGGTGGTCTCTATCCGACCAGAGGATTTTACTTTTGGGCGTTCATTGAACGTGGGTATTTCTCATGCCCAGGCGGATTTTGTGGTTATTGCCAGCGCTCATGTGTATCCAGTTTATCCGGACTGGCTGGAACACTTGCTTGCACCGTTTACCGATTCGCAAGTGGCTTTAACATACGGAAAACAGCGTGGCGCAGAAACCACAAAGTATTCCGAACATCAAATTTTCCGTCACTGGTTTCCGGAACATTCTCAATTGCGCCAATCGCACCCATTTTGTAACAATGCCAATGCAGCTATCCGGCGTTCACTTTGGGAACTTCATCCATACAACGAAACATTGCCGGCATTAGAAGACTTGGCATGGGCACGCTGGGCTTTTGAGCAGGGACACGCGATTGCCTATGTGGCAGAAGCCGAAATCATTCATGTCCATAACGAAAGCTGGCAGGGAGTATTCAATCGCTACCGTCGTGAAGGAATGGCGTTCAAGCAGATTTACCCGCACGAGACATTTCGATTATATGATTTGGTTCGTCTATGGATCGCAAATGTATGGCATGACCTGCGCGCGGCGCGCCGGGAACGCGCCCGGGTAAAATGGCAGGATATTGCCCGCTTTCGCTGGATGCAGTTTTGGGGAACTTATCGTGGTTTCCATGAATCCGGACCACTAACATGGCAATTGAAACAGGCTTTTTATTATCCGCGTTCACTGGATGCACTTCCCCGCCAACATTCATCCCGCAAGGTTACTCCAATCCAGTATGCTGATACCACTCCCAAGCACACAAAGGGATAAGAAATGGAAAAGAAGATTGTTGCATTGGTGCCAATGCGCCATCATTCTCAAAGGGTGATAGGAAAGAATTACCGCCCTCTGGCAGGAAAACCGCTCTTTCACCACATTCTGCATACCCTGCAAGCTGTGCCGGAAATCAGTCAGATTGTTGTAGATACGGACAGCCCGGAGATTGCACAGGGATTGGCGGAGCACTTTCCAACGGTCGTATATCTGGAGCGCCCCGAATATTTACGCGCGGACACAATCCCGATGAATGAGATTTTGCTCTACGATACCGCTCAGGTGCTGGCTGATTTGTATTTACAGACCCACAGTACGAATCCGCTTCTTCGCGCGGAAACAATTTCCAGAGCTATTCAAACTCTGCTGGCAAACTTCCCCGCATACGATTCACTGTTTTCGGTGACCAGAATGCGGACGCGGTTGTGGGATGCGCTGGCAAGACCGATCAACCATAATCCGAATATTCTGCTGCAAACACAGGACTTGCCGCCCATCTATGAGGAAAATTCTTGTATATACCTCTTCACACGCCAGACACTGGAACAGCGCCGTAATCGTTTGGGGGAACGCCCATATCTTTTTGAGATTGACCGTGCTGAAGCCTGGGACATTGACGAAGAGCTTGATTTTCTGGTAGCCGATTTGCTACTCACGCATCGCTTGAAGTCACAGTAAGCGCAGTTTTATTTTTATTGATTGGAGTTTGGGATAATGCCAACTGTATTACTTTCTGCACCGTATATGTTGCCCTTTGTTGACCGATTCCGTCCGGTGTTTGAACATTTTGGGATAGACCTGATCATTCCTGAAGTTCATGAGCGACTCTCGGAAGAGGAACTCCTCCGTTTTGCAGGCGCTTTTGATGGCGTGATTTGCGGCGATGACCGCTTTACCGAACCCGTTATTAAAGCCTGTCTGCCGCGGTTGAAAGTTATTTCGAAATGGGGGACAGGGATTGATTCGATTGACCGTCAGGCGGCGCAAAAGCTGGGGGTGCAGGTGCGCAATACCCCAAACGCTTTTACGCTGCCGGTGGCAGATACAGTGATGGGGTATATACTTGCGTTTGCTCGCCAGATTCCCTGGATGGATCGGGATATGCGCTCGCAGAAATGGGAGAAGCGCAGAGGAATTTCGTTGAGTGAATGCACACTGGGTGTGATTGGCGTGGGTAATATCGGTAAAGCAGTGCTGCGGCGGGCGCGGGCGTTCGGAATGAGACTGCTGGGAAATGATATTATATCGATTGCACCGGACTTTATCTTGGAAAACGGTGTTGAAATGGTTCCGCTGAAAGAACTGCTGGGACGGGCTGATTTTGTCAGCCTGAACTGCGACTTGAATCCGACTAGTTATCATTTGATCAACGCAGAAACCTTGAGCTGGATGAAACACAGCGCGGTGTTGATTAATACTGCGCGCGGTCCGATCGTGGAAGAACCTGCTTTGATTGCGGCTTTGCAGGATGGCTGGATTGCCGGGGCGGCGCTGGATGTCTTTGAAACTGAGCCGCTGCCTATTTCTTCGCCGCTCTTGCGTATGGACAATGTCCTGCTTGCCCCACATAACTCGAATTCCAGCCCTGCGGCATGGGAGCGCGTGCACTGGAACACAATCCGCAATCTGCTGGAGGGATTAAATATTTCGACAGGCGATTTGCAGCTTTTTATGTCCTGAGAGGAAATTTTTATGCTGGAACATCAACAAAGGATGCTCTATCGAATATATGGGGTGCTCAATACAATTGAGGGTGTTCTGGTATTCTTTTCCTTATTTTGGGTCACTTCGGAGCAGGAAAGCGTGGTCTGGCTGGGACTTTCTCTGCCGCGTTTGATTTTGGCGGGGGGCGTTTTACTGGTGGTTTTGCTGTTTGCACTCTTATCGCTGAGGGTGTTTGTCAATGAGGAATGGATAGCGCGGCTGGATGCAAAACTCAGGCATCTGCTGGTCGTAGAAGGCTGGCTGTTGCCGCTGGCTTGCGCGCTGGTGGTAATGGTGCTATGGAGTGGATGGCTGCTGATCGTGTTTAACAGCGGTCTTTCTTACCCGCTGGGAATTGGGTTGCGTTCCATTTATGCCCGTTTGAAGTTTCTGCTGGTATGGGGTTTTCTTATTTCTCTCCAGACGTTTCTGGCAGTGGTTATCCTTAACTCCCGGCGGGTCTGGCTGGAGGCATGGAACAAACCTGCCGCCCGCTGGCGCAGCTTCCGTGTGGTGGTGCTGCTGGGCCTGCTGGTTGCCACAAAGGTTTATGCTGCCGATTTGATTTTTCAAATTGATCTTTATCGCACTTTTTACGATTATTTTCTTCCGTTTACCCTGTTAATCGTTGTTTTTTCGTGGTTAGTTGAGTACCACCGCGATAAACCATGGTATCGCTCTATTTTGATTGCCCTTGCTGTCTTCTTTGCAACGCTAGTGCTTTACCGTGCCACAACCTTTATTGTCGAGCGTCCAAATACGCCGGGCAAGGCATATTTCCATGAGTTGGCAGAGGCTTACTTGCATGGGCGGTTATATTTGGACGATCCCTCTCAAACCCATGATTTGACTTTCTACAATGGACACTGGTACGTTGCCAATCCTCCGCTGGTGGCACTGCTGATGATTCCATGGGTTGCATTGCGCGGGGCAAACACCCTCAATACAGTGGTTTTCTCGATCCTTTTCGGGGCGCTGAATACTGCCCTGATTTTTATGATCTTGCAGGAGGCGAGCCGGCGGGACTGGATTAAACTGCGTGTTTCAGACAACCTCTGGCTAACCCTGATGTTCGCTTTTGGCAGCGTACACTGGTATATTGCTATCATCGGCAAGATGTGGTTCATGAGCCAGATTGTGACCATCACCTTTCTGGCAATTGCTGTATTGCTGGCAATGGAGAAAGCCCCCGCATGGCTTTGTGGCGCTTCACTGGGACTAGCAATGATTGCACGTCCAAACATCCTGCTTGCTTTCCCTTTGCTATTAGGGATTACTGCTCAGTTGATGCGCGATGAATTGGGAAAGCTAGCGTACAGAAAGCTTGCTGGCTGGGCCGCGTGGGCAGTTATACCGCTCTTTCTGACGGTACTGGGTTTGCTGTGGTACAACTATGCTCGCTTTGGAAACCCATTCGATTACGGCTACATGAACGAAAATGTGGCAGACTTTATGGCAGGCGATTTGAAAAATTACGGCACGTTTCATCCCCATTTCATTTTGCGTAATTTGAAGGTGATGCTGCTGGGGTTGCCGGTCTGGAAACCCGAATGCGGAAAGTGGGCGCCACAGGTAACCGGAATGAGTATCTTTTTGACCACCCCGGCATTGCTTTATCTGGTCCGGAGTTTCCGGAAAACCCCTTTAGTGATTGGTGCCTGGAGCGCGGTTCTGCTGCTGGTCGGACTGCTGGCAAACTATTACAATACCGGTGCCTGGCAATTTGGTTACAAGTATTTGCTGGATTTCATCGTGCCGGTTATGATCCTAATGGGAATTGCAGCTGGGCAGCGAGTGAGCTGGCTGATGCGAATCCTGATTTTGATTGGGGTTGGCATGAGTATCATTGGGATTTCCTGGTGGTTCGGCTTTTGGTGCAACGGAACACTATGAGAAAGCACTCTGGTTTTGAAACCAAAAAAGAAACAGGGTTGGCAATTATTGTAATCATTCTGGTAGCAGCGCTTACGTATCTGCCACTTGTCTTTCAACTTGGTTACTACTATGATGATTGGTTCCCCATTGTTTCCCGCGTGAGTGGTGTAAGTCTTTTTGAGATGCATTCAGTTGACCGCCCATTGATGGGTGTTGTGTATACACTCACCTCTTCCCTTCTGGGTGATTCTCCATTGGGTTGGCATATTTTGGGGTTTGTGCTGCGTCTGGCTGGGGCATTGGCGTTGCTATGGATGCTGCGTTTGCTCTATCCAGAAAACCGAAGCGCCATACTTGTGACCACGTTGCTGTTTCTGGTATATCCGGGTTTTCTTTTGCAGACCAATGCAAATAATTATTCCAATCATCTGTTGAGTCTGTTTTTAGGCATTTTTTCGCTGGCGCTGTCCGTTTATTCTTTTTGCCTTCAGCGTCGGATTTTACGTTGGGGTGCCGTGCTGGTTTCGGCAGGACTAATCTTGATTTATCCAAATATTTACGAAGGGATGATTGGGTTAGAGGCATTCAGGTTGATTTTGCTCTGGACGCTGAGTGCTTCAGAAGGGCAGCGCACTTTGTTGTTCCAGCGCATCCGGCGGCTGTTGCTTAGGTGGTTGCCTTACCTTTTGGTTTTACTGGCTTTCTTTGCGTACCGTTTTCTGATTTTTAAGAGTGCCAGAGCGGGAACAGATACTGCGGCTTTATTGAGTATGTATCGTTCTCAACCACTATGGATGGCTCTGCAGATCGTATTTGAGTGGACAAAAGATATTCTTGAGACAACCCTTCTTGCATGGAGCGTTCCGTTAGGGGAACTGATAGTTTCTGCCCGCTATCTCGACCTGACACTGGCGGTGGTGTGTGCAGTGTTGGTGATAGTGTTGCTCTGGTGGTTTTGGAGGACAACCCCGGAAACAGAAATTGTGGTGGATCATCGTTTCAGCCGCGAATTTTTCTGGATGGGTTTGCTGACGGTGATGTTGTCCCTGTTGCCGGTAACGCTTTCTGGTCGGGATGTGCGCTTCACGCATAATCTGAATCGCTATACAATTCAATCCGCTGTGGGTGTTGCCATGCTTTTTACGGCGCTCATCTTTCGCCTTTCTGGATACAAGCGTCGTTTGGGGATAAGCGGGCTGTTGATTGGTCTGGCGGTGGTCACGCATTTTCTGAATGCGGCTTATTACCGCGATTTCTGGACGCTTCAAAAACAACTGTGGTGGCAACTTTCCTGGCGTGCGCCGGATTTAAAGGATGGTACAGTGGTGATGGCGCTACTGCCTGAAAAATACCGTCTGGCGGAGGGGTATGAAATCTGGGCTCCTTTGAACCTGATTTACCGTCCGGGACGCACTGATCTTTCACTGTTGGGTGAAACCTTGAACCAGCAAACCCTGCTCAAACTCTTGCGGCAGGAGACAATGGGAAGAACCAATCGCAAGATCACCTATAAGATTGATTTCAAGAACGTGTTGCTGGTTACACTACCCAATCCGAATTCGTGTTTGCATGTGATAGATGGACGAGAACCGGAAATATCTCAAACTGAAGATACACTTGTCCGGCTAGCGGCGCCATTTTCCAGTCAGGACTGGATTGTGCCTGAAGGTCAGTCAGAAGAATTGCCGGCTGGGATTTTTGGCATTGAGCCGGCACATGACTGGTGTTATTACTACCAGAAAGCAGCTCTGGCACGCCAGCGTGGAAATTGGGATGAGGTGCTTCAGTTAGGGGATGAGGCGATGGCAAAGGGGCTTTCTCCATCAGATGTTTCGGAGTGGCTGCCGTTTTATGAGGCGTATGCGCACCGGCGGTTTGAGGATATCAACCGCATTGGTAATTTGCTGCGCTCGGATGATGAATTTTTGCGTTCATATTGTGCTTCCTATGGTAAGATAGACGCGCATGGGGATCCCGACGAAACATTGGATGAGTTTATTGTCAAGAATCTCTGTGCAAATCCAGAAGATTATCAGGAGAAATAAATGGAACGAAAGCGCGTTGTGCTGATCACCGGTGCTGCTGGTGGGATCGGGCGGGCTACGGTCAACCTGTTTGCAGAACAAGGCTGGCGTGTTATTGGCGTTGATCGCAGCGCGTTTGGCGAGTCATTTCCAGTGAATGGACTTTTTATCCAGTCCGATATTGCGCAAGGTGGACAGATGCAGTCTATCTTTGAGCAGGTGCGGAATTTCACTGCCGTACTGGATGCAGTTATCCACAATGCAGCGCTACAAATCGCCAAGCCGTTTTTAGATACGACTATTGAAGAGTGGGATGAGGTAATGGCGTCTAATTTGCGCTCTGTATTTCTGGGGACAAAGCTGGCTTATCCGTTTTTGAAAGCTGCCGGTAGTGGAGCAATTGTTAATGTATCCTCGGTTCATGCAGTGGCAACTTCAGCGAACATTTCTGCCTATGCTGCGAGCAAAGGCGGGCTGCTGGCGCTGACACGTGCTATGGCAATTGAATTCGCTCCTGACAATATTCGTGTCAACGCTATTCTGCCCGGTGCAGTGGATACCCCCATGTTGCGTGCAGGCTTGCAGCGAGGACACGTTTCAGGAGGAACAATAGAGGAACGGTTGGAAAGTCTGGCCCGCAAGACGGTGAATGGGCGAGTAGGGCAACCAATTGAGATTGCGCGCGCCATCTATTTTTTGGCGGATAATGAACAATCCTCTTTTATGACTGGGCAGGCGCTGATTGTGGATGGCGGTGCGACGGCGAGGTTGAGTACAGAATGAGCAAGATGCAACAGCGTATAAAAAATATACTGCCAGAATCAATATGGAATGCAGCGCGAGAGGGATGGGATTCATTGCATCGCTTGGGTGAGTGGCGTGAGGCAACGTTTCATCCCTGGCGTCGGGATTCCATTCACCGGTTAGCGGCATTGAAAGATAGTCGAAAAGGTGAGCGCTGCTTTATCATCGGAAATGGTCCGAGTCTGAAGCATACTGATTTGAGCAAACTGCGCGGTGAATATACTATTGGAATGAACCGTATTTTCTTGCTCTTCCCGGAGCTTGGCTTTACTACCAATTATTTTGTTTCGATTAATGATCTGGTGATTGAGCAATCAGCGAATGACATTCAAAACCTTTCCATGCCTGTCTTTGTTTCATGGCGTGCCAGACGCTGGTTGAAACCTCAAGAAAACCTTTATTTCCTATACACCACCTATACCGGACCGGGATTTGGCAGGGATGCCCGCAAGCGGCTGTGGGAGGGGGCAACGGTTACTTATGTGGCACTGCAGCTTGCTTTTTATCTTGGTTTTGAGCAGGTCATTTTGATAGGCGTAGATCACAACTTTGTCACACAGGGTAGACCGAATACAACCATCGTCTCCGAAGGGGATGATCCCAATCACTTTTCTCCTGCCTATTTCGGTAAGGGTTTTCGCTGGCAGTTGCCCGACCTGGAAACTTCTGAACGTGCTTATCGTATGGCGAAGACTGCTTATGAATCCGCCGGGCGTCAGGTGCTGGATGCGACGGTGGGAGGTAAATTGACTGTTTTTCCCAAAGTTGACTACGAAAGTTTATTTTGAGTTTTTGTTTTATGCCCGATTTGCCACGTGTCACGATTATTACCCCCTCATTCAATCAGGGTATCTATCTGGAGAAGACGATTTGCTCTGTTTTGGAACAGGATTATTCTAATCTGGAGTATATGGTTGTGGATGGGGGTTCGTCCGATGACAGTCTGGATATAATCCGGCAATATGAGCACCGCCTTGCCTGGTGGGTTTCGGAAAAAGACCGAGGGCAGTCTGATGCAATCAACAAGGGACTGGCGCGTGCCAGCGGCGAGATTGTCGCCTGGTTAAATTCGGATGACTTCTATCTTCCTGGAGCGGTTAAGTCCGCAGTCGCAGCGCTGAAAGAGCACCCGGACTGGGGCTTGGTTTATGGTGACATGTTGGCAGTAGATGGTAAAGGGGCGTTATTGAACATTCAGCGTTTTGGTGATTGGGGACTGAATGACTTAATGTGTTTTCGTATTTTAGGACAGCCCTCGGTCTTCTTACGAAAGTCCGTGCTGGATCGTGCAGGGACTTTGGATACGCGATTCCATTATCTGCTGGATCATCATCTTTGGATACGAATAGCGATGCTGTCGCCAATAGGGCATATCCCGCAATTCTTGGCTGCGGCACGCTTTCATGCAACAGCCAAAAATGTGGCAAAGGCTTCCTCGTTCGGAGAAGACGCGTATGCCATTGTGCGATGGATGCAAACGCAACCCGAATTAGTCAACCGTTTTCGGCGTCTGCAGAGGAGCATCTGGGCTGGCGCGCATTGGATCAATGCCCGTTATCTTTCGGAAGGGGGGATGCCAGAGAAATCCTTGCAAGCTTTTTGGCGTAGTTTCCAATGTGATCCGAGAATAGTTTTGAGGGACTGGCGGAGATTATTGTTCACAGCACTTTTATTATTTGGCGGTCAGGGTATGCGTTCTTTGTATCTTAAGTATCGCCAGAGACGGCAACTTCGTCAGCTTGATCCTGCAATAGTGACTCTACTTCATCAGGAAAGACAATGAGTAGCGGTCCATCATGGTTTGAAACGTTGCGCTGTGATTTACAGAAACTGGTGGAGTATCTCCTGCTGCCGTTTATCTACCCGAAACATTTTTTCCTGTTGGCTGGTTTGGTGTTAAGCAAACGAGCGCTGGTGCGCGAGCTGGCACACCTTACTTCTTACAGGTTATGGTTTACCCATAGCGAGATTGGAACAGTGATTGACGTGGGCAGTTATATTGGTGCCTTTGCGTTTGCTATGCAAGTCATGCAAACAGGAGTGCGTCTATATGCGTTTGAACCTTTAGAGGAAAACTTAAGGTACTTAAAACGTCATCTTAAGCGTTTTCCTAATTGCCAGATCTTCCCGGTTGCTTTAGGAGACCATTCTGGAGAGGTTGAGTTCTGGCGCAGCGAGTTTCCGGCTTCGTCATCCATGTTGCCAATGGGCGAAATGCACAAAACCGTGTTCCCGCATACAGCTGTTCAAACTAAAGAAATGGTCTATATGGCGAAATTGGATGACTATCTCCTGCACATGTCTCTTGAAGGTCGCGTGCTTCTCAAGCTGGATGTTCAGGGTTTTGAGAAACAGGTCCTTCAAGGTGCTTCAGAAACACTAAAGCAAGTGGATTATGTGCTAATTGAGGTGTCCTATCAACCTTTATACCAGGGACAGGCGCTGTTTGGTGATATTTATGAGTTTCTTCGATTGCGGGGTTTTGAATACGCAGGGAACTTTAGCACATTAACTTCGCCATTGGATGGAACCATCTTGCAGTCAGATGCGCTTTTTGTGCGTAGAGGAGAACCTTTTGAAAGTAGTTGACGGATTCTTGATGCTGTGCTGCCGCCTCGAAGAGCATTTACCCACGATGAGGTGGGGTAGATTTCGCTTCTGGCAGGTTGTTTTGCTGGCGCTGGTATTTCTGCTTGGGTTTGGCATTCGCATTTATGACCTAAAAGACCCCCCATTGGATTTTCATGCCAGTCGACAGTTACGCTCGGCAATTATTGCGCGCGGAATTTACTATCAACTGAATACACAGGCCGAACCAGCCATTCGTCAGGCTGCTCAGGAGTTGGCAAAATTGGAAGTGTACGAACCGCCAATTCTGGAAACCATTGTTGGTTTTACTGATTATCTACTGGGCGGGGAATATTTCTGGCTAGGAAGAATTTACAATGCACTTTTCTGGTGTGTCGGCGGTCTGGCAATTTTTTTGCTAGGTAACAGTTACGTTAGCTTTCCGGCGTTACTGGCTGGGCTGTCGTTTTACTTCTTTCTACCGTTCAGTGTGGTTGCCAGCCGTTCTTTTCAACCAGACCCTTGGATGGTGATGTGGATTTTGTTGTTTGCGTTGGCACTCTATCGCTGGTCGGTTACCCCTAGCTGGAAGTGGGCTATTCTGGCTGGAATGTTTGGCGGGATTGCAATGTTGGTAAAGGTGATGGCGGGTTTTTTTGTGGCAACAATATTTTTGTGTGTGATATTCTCTATGCTTCATTTTCACAATCTTTTCCGTACCGTTATGCCTTGGGTGACGGCTGTGCTGGCGGCTCTCCCTTCGGTATTGTATTACTTGCTTTCTCATACACAGCGCTCTGCGGAATTTTTTTCATTTTGGGTGGTATCTCTATCCGGGCTGGTGCTCAATTCGAATTTTTATGCTGACTGGCTGGCAATGCTTAAGGGGTTGATGGGATTGACCACTGTGCTGGTTGCACTGGTAGGGGTATTGTTGACGGAAACGCGCGCTCGCTGGTTACTGGTTGGTGGTTGGGCGGGGTATGTGTTGCACGGTTTGGTGTTGCCGTATCAGTTTATCACGCATGAGTATTATCATTTGCCGCTGGTGGCACTAGTGGCACTGTCTATGCTGGCGGTTTTAGAGGTTATTTTTTCAGCGTTATCCAGACAGGGTTGGTTATGGCGGCTATTGGCAGTGTTGACGTTTGTTTTTGCTGGTTTTTACGGCTTATATGTATCGCGCTCTATTTTATATGCGGCAAATTACGCCCTTGAACCGGCTAGCTGGCAACGGGTAGGGCAAGCAATTCCTGAAGAGGCATCCTTTGTAGCTTTAACTGCTGATTATGGCTTGCGGCTGAATTATTATGGCTGGCGTTCAACATCGGCTTTCTGGCCCTCCAGCGCAGATTTAAAGCTGTTTTCTCTCAGTGGTAATGATCCCATGAGTTATGAGAAGTACTTCAAAGAAGTTACCGCAGGCAGGCGATTCTTCCTCGTAACGGCATTTTCCGAACTGGATGCCCAGCCAGAACTGAAGCAGATTTTAGACCGCTACCCCATCTATGCGGAGGGGAATGGCTTCCGGATATATGATTTGACACAGGCAAAACCCTGATGATGGAACCCGGTTCATTCTTTGCAGAAAAAAAGTGGCAGTTGTTTTTGGTGCTGGCTTTGCTGTTTGCTGCCGGTCTTGCAGTGCGGTTGTATGACCTGACGGACTTGCCGCTCGATTTTCACCCAACCCGTCAGTTGCACTCGGCATTGATGGCGCGAGGAATGTATTATCAGAGCGCGCCGCAACCTATTCCAGACTGGCAACGCGAAATGGCGGTGAAACAGTGGAAACTGGAGGCAATCATTGAACCACCTTTCATGGAGTGGCTGACAGCGCAAACCTATCGGCTGATTGGTAGCGCAGATTTATGGGTGGCGCGATTGTACTCTATCTTATTCTGGATGACGGGTGGCATTGGATTGTTTCTACTTGCCCGGCGAATGGCAGGAGCGGATGGCGCAGTGTTTGGTTTGGCATATTACTTAATTTTGCCCTTCGCAGTTATTGCTAGTCGCTCTTTTCAGCCTGATCCTTTGATGACTACATTGATTGTTTTCTCATTCTGGGCAGCTCTGCACTGGCAGGATAAGCCGGGATGGAGACGGGCAGTGTTGGCAGGTGGATTAAGTGCGCTGGCGATTTTATGCAAAGCAGTGGCTGCCTTTTTTGTTGGTGGTGCCTGGTTGGGTTTGATTTTACTGGATATAGGACTGCGTAACGCTTTGCGCAATCGCTGGCTCTGGCTGATATCGGTGCTTGCGGCGCTTCCCTATGGAATATATCACTTCTATGGTATCTATGTCTCAGGTTTTCTGGTGCCTCAATTGAGCGGTCGGTTTTTCCCCAAACTATGGTTTTCGCCAGCTTTCTACTTGGGGTGGACCGCGAAGATCGAAAGCACTGTTGGACTTGGCTGGGTGTTAATGGCAATTTTAGGATCGTTTGTTATCTGTGGCCGTTCTTCGCGTGCTTTGGTGTTGGGTGGTTGGTTGGGTTATACAGTTTATAGCGTGGTGCTTCCGCATCATACAATGACCCACGATTACTATCAGCTTCCTTTGGTGGTGCTGGTCGCTTTGGGAATGTCGGGGACTTTTTCTGGCATTGCTCGTCATTTGAAAGGGCCGCGTCCGTTGCTGTTGGTTATTGTACACTTTGTGCTGGTTACTGGTGTGGCATTGAAAGGTTATCAGGCTTATTCTACGCTCAAGAAAGTTGATTATCGGGGTGAAGTAGCTTTTTGGCAAATGTTGGGGGATAAGGTTGGGCATGACACGCGCGTCACGGCATTGACACCGGATTACGGTACGCGACTGGCTTACTGGGGATGGGTGATACCGAATAATTGGCCTTCTCTTGCTGACCTTAAATATCAGGGTTTGGATCAAATCAGTGATTTTGCCAGTTTCCTAAACAGTCAGACGGAAGGACGGGATTATTTTTTGATTACGATGCTGGATGAACTGGAGCGCCAGCCGCAGCTCAAAGAACTACTCACTGCCTGGTATCCTATTGCCGATCAGGGCCCAGGGTATATAATTTTTAACACAAGAAATCCGTTGCCTTCGGCAGAAGGCTATTAAAAGGTCAGGATGCTGGTATCTATTGTCACCCCTTCTTTTAACCAAGCGCGTTTCCTTGAGGATACTATTCGCTCGGTCCTGTCGCAGGATTATCCGAACATTGAATATATTATTGTGGATGGCGGCTCAACAGATGGCAGCGTTGAGATTATACGACGTTATCAGGATCAGTTGGCAGCTTGGGTGTCTGAACCAGACCGCGGGCAGACGGACGCCATCAACAAGGGTTTTTCGCTGGCTCATGGAGAGATTCTGGCGTGGTTGAATTCCGATGATACCTATGAACCTGGCGCGGTGACAGAAGCAGTAGCTTTCTTGCATGCCCACCCTGAAGCGGGGCTGGTTTATGGCGATGCTAATTTCATCAATGAAAAGGGGCAGGTGATTGGTCGCTTTCCCGCAGCGCAAACCAGTTATAAAAAATTGCGTCGCGGGTACGTGCATATTCCTCAACAAGCAGCATTTTTCAGGGCGGCGCTATGGCAAGAAGTCGGACCGCTAGATGTTTCCTTTTACTTTGCGATGGATTACGACCTCTGGGTTCGGCTGGCTGCCAAAGCCCCTTTGGTTTATGTCCGGCGTACATGGGCGAACTTCCGGTTGCATGGGGATGCTAAAACTATTCTTTCGGACGACCGTTGTTGGCCCGAGATGATTCGTGTACATCGCCGGGATGGCGGCTCGTATTTCTCCATTATTTACGCCAAATATCTGCTCCGTAAGGTGGTTGCTCCGCTGATCAATATGCGCCGCCGCAGGATGGTTGAACGTAACCAATAAATAATTACATGTGGAACTGGTCGGTGAAGCAAACTGTCACTACGATAGTTTGTATAAAAACTCTGTACATCTATTCTTTCACAGGAGGTCAATATGTCTATTCCTTTTCCATCGGATGCCTGGATTAAAGCCATGATGGAAGACCTGAACAACAGCCAGGCGTATTTGGATGCAGCCAAAAATTGGGAAGGTGACTTTTACTTTATTATTGAACCAGATGGCGTTTTAGATCATACGGTTATTCTGTATATGGACTTGTGGCATGGTAAGTGCCGGGAAGCGCTCGAGGTAACCGATCCGAACTTGAAATCGCCGGCCTTTCGCCTATCTGGCCCGGTCTCGACCTGGAAGAAGGTAATGACCAAAAAACTTGATCCTATGCAGGCAATGATAACGGGACAGCTTAAGTTACAGGGAAATATGGCGATGGTGATGAAAAATGTGCGTGCTGCCAAGGAACTGGTGGAAAGCTGTACCCGCATTCCCACAGAGTTTCCCGTATAATCACAAATCAGTTGGGTAACTAAATCTCGCACTTTGCGCGGGCAAGTTCTTTTTGGAGGTTATCATGTGGTATTTCTCCAGTCCTAACATTGTGTTCGGAGAAGGGGCGCTAAGCCATCTCGAAAAGTTGCAAGGCAGACTGGCTTGTATTGTCAGTGATGAAAACTTATTGCAATCAGGGTTTATTGAGCAGGTCCGTTCTTTTCTTCCCTCTGATATTGCTGTTCAAATATTCACAGAGGTTGAGCCGGATCCTTCATTGGAAACCATTAGGCAGGGGGCAATGTTTCTCCAGCAGTACCAACCGGATTGGATTATTGCGGTGGGGGGCGGGTCGGTTTTGGATGCGGCAAAGGGAATGTGGATTCTTTATGAATCCCCTGATGTTGATCCATCGGCGATTAATCCAATTGAAACTTATGGATTGCGCCGTAAGGCTCGCTTTGTTGCAATACCAACTACCGCTGGTACGGGTTCGGAAACAACATGGGCAATTGTACTGCGTGACACGGCTGAGCGCCGAAAGCTGGCTTTAGGCAGTCGTGAGGTTATACCGGATTGGGCAATCCTTGACCCAGAGATGATACTGGAACTTCCGCCTCGTCTGACAGCCGATACTGGGCTGGATGCTCTAACCCATGCAATTGAGGGTTTTACAAGCACTTTTCATAACGACTTCACAGATGGATTATGTCTTCATGCGGTAAGGTTAATATTTGAGTATTTGCCGCGTTGCTATCAGAATGGTTCAGATTTTGAGGCGCGACAGCACATGCAGAATGCTGCTGCAATTGCCGGGCTGGGCTTTGGGAATTCAATGGCAGCACTAGCGCATGGGCTAGGCCATTCATTGGGGGCTGTATTTCGTGTGCCACATGGGCGTGCTGTTGCATTGTTCTTGCCTTATACAATTGAGTATTGTGCTGGCGGTGACCCGCAAACGTTACGCTATGTTGAATTGGTACGTGCACTAGGGTTGCCCGGGGAAACCCAAAATGCAGCCGCACATTCCCTAGCCCATGCAATTCGCGATCTGGAAAAAGCTCTGGAACAGCCCTTAAACCTTCAGGAGCTGGGTATTTCGCGAGAGGCTTTGGAACGGGAAATGGATTTACTGGTGGCAAATGCTTTGAATGATACCCAAACTATCATGAGTGTACGAGTGCCGGATGAGAACGATTTGCAACAGTTGTTCTGGTCAGCTTTCGAAGGCAAGTTGGTGAATTTTTGAACATGAGGGATGGCAATGTTTGGCAGACTTCTTAAGGTTGACTTAACAGACAGGATGGTTACGAAAGAGAGCATTCCACCTGAATATTGCTGTGATTTTATTGGCGGCGGTGGGCTTGCAGCTCGATTGTTTTGGGATTTATTTGATCCAGCTTGGCATCCGCTTGACCCGCGTAGCCCTCTCCTGTGGGTTACTGGTCCTCTAACCGGTAGCGCGGGTCCGACTACTGGGCGTTTTACCATCTGTGCCCGTTCGCCGCAAACTGGTCTTTGGGGTGAATCGAATATTGGTGGGTTTGTCGGACCTGAGTTACGCTTTGCTGGCTATGATGTTTTGGTAGTCATTGGGCGGTCTGTGGAACCCGTTTATCTCTGGATTAATAATGACGAAGTGGAAATTCGTCCCGCAAGTCATTTGTGGGGCGTGGTGGATACCTATCAGACGCAAATAGCTATCCGCGAAGAAACTGATTCTCGAGCAAAAGTTGCATGTATTGGCAGGGCTGGGGAGAATCAGGTGCCATATGCGCTTATTTTGTCTGATCACGGCAGAGTAGCTGGGCGAACAGGTATGGGTGCAGTGATGGGTTCAAAGAATCTGAAAGCGGTGGCTGTTCGTGGTACCGGAAAACTCCCATTGAAATCCCCGCAGCTTTATCAGAATCTGAGAGTAAGGTCCAACAAACGCTTGCTTGAACAAAACATGACTGCTATCTTGCACCAAACAGGGACTTCGGGTTCGGCCGACTTTTTCCAATATGTTGGGGATATGCCACAAAAATACTGGACTCAGGCAACTTTCGAGGGCGCTGGCAAGATAAGTGGTGCTGCGATGGCAGAAACCATCTTAACAGGGAGTAGTGCCTGTCAGGGTTGTGTGATAAGGTGCGGGCGTGAAGTGACCATTACAGAAGGTCCTTATGCAACAAATGGAGCTACCAAAGGTCCAGAATATGAGACGATTTGTTCTTTTGGCCCTCAGCTTCTCGTGGACGATTTGGCAATCATCACTGCTTTAGGAGGCCTGTGTGACCGTCTTGGGTTAGATAGCATAAGCGCAGGGAACACAATAGCCCTTGCGTATCTGTTATATGACAAAGGATTGATTGATGAGAACGATACCGGTGGGCTGGTATTGCGGTGGGGAGATGCTACGCCTTGTTTTGAATTATTGGATCTTATTGCCAATCGTAACGGGTTTGGTGCGCTGTTAGCTCAAGGTAGCCGAATGTTGGCTTCGCACTATGGGGTTGAGGAACTCGCGGTTCAGGTGAACAATCTGGATGTGCCAATGCACGATCCGCGCGCCTTCAGCGGCATGGCGCTTTCCTATGTGACTTCTCCGCGCGGCGCTTGCCATAACCAGAGCGATTTTTTTATGGTGGAATTAGGGGGCTCGTTGGAAGAGATTGGTATTCCCATGACAGATCGCTTTGCGAATACGGGCAAAGCGTCTTATGTCGCTCGGCATCAACACTGGCGTACTGTTTGCAACAGTCTGGTGACCTGCTTTTTTTCGGTGATCTCTCCGTCGGAGTTGGCTGAGTTGCTTGAAGCGGCAGCAGGATATGGCTTAAGTCTTGACCAATTGGTGTGCGCAGGTGAACGTGCCTGGAATCTCAAGCGGATGATTAATCTCCATTTGGGGTGGACACGCGCTGGCGAAAAGTTGCCGTATTTACTTGTACAACCTTTGCCGGATGGTGGTCAGGAAGGTTACGTGCCTGATATGGAGACTCTGTTGCACGAATATTATGTTGCCAGTGGATGGGATGAAAACACAGGTAGCCCAACAAAAGCGAAAATAAAAGAGCTGGGTTTAGAGTTCGCAGAGAGAAAGTAGCCGAATCTTTTCCTGTTTATTACGCTGCGGTTGGTGCAATTTTATTCACTAACCGCAACACGGCTTTATGGAAGCAGATGAAAAAAAGTAAGGTAAAATAAGGAGATATTATCCCTGGAGGAACACTTGAAGCGCTTCTTACAGGCTTATGGTTTTCTATTCGTATTATCTGGTGCTGTTATTGTATTGGACCAAGTTAGTAAGTATTGGGTGCGCGCCAACATTCCTTTGGAAGGTATATGGTCACCTTGGCCCTGGTTAACACCTTATGCCCGATTGGTTCACTGGTATAACACTGGTGTGGTTTTCGGTTTATTTCAAGGGAAAGGGGATATTTTTGCAGTCCTGGCGATTATTGTCTCTATTGCTATCGTTTATTATTTTCCTCGAATTTCCCCTAGAGATTGGCCCTTGCGTATTGCTTTGGGTTTGCAGCTTGGCGGTGCAATTGGAAATTTGATTGATCGCATTGTGCTTGGGCATGTAACCGATTTTATTTCCATCTGGACATTTGCGGTTTTCAATATCGCAGATGCCAGTATTACAATGGGAGTGATAATATTGATTGCAGGGATCATTGTAGAAGAGCGTCAGCGCCGAAAACCTATCCAGGGTCATGTTGCAGTTTCATCAGAAACCGGCTCAGGAGAAGGGCTGGCACGATGAGTGATCGCGTGTTTCATTTCACCTATAACGGTGACGAGAAACAGCGGCTGGATAAATTTTTGGTGGCGTGTCTGCCAGACCTTTCCAGGTCAAGGCTACAGGGGCTGATTAAGGATGGCTTTGTTTTTGTCCAGGAACGAGTTGCTACAAAAGCTGGACTATTGCTGGAATACGGACATAAGGTATCCGTACGGATTCCACCTCCTGAACCGGTGGAATTATTGCCAGAAGAAATTCCCCTTGATATTGTTTTTGAAAATGAGGATGTCCTGGTGATTAATAAACCGGCAGGGATGGTGGTTCATCCTGCTGCGGGACATACCAGCGGAACGCTGGTTCATGCAACGCTTACTCGTTTACCACTGGATGGCGGAATCAGTGGTGAGCTTCGCCCCGGAGTAGTACATCGTCTGGATAAAGATACTTCTGGATTGATTATTTTGGCAAAAAATGACCGCGCTCATCAGTGGCTGCAAAACCAGTTCAGACAGCGACGGGTGAACAAAATCTATCTGGCTTTAGTGGATGGCAAGCCGCCTACCCCAACGGGGCGGATCGAAGCACCCATTGCTCGCGACCCTGCACATCGCAAACGTATGGCGGTTGCACCCCTCGGCAAAGGACGTGAAGCGGTCACTGAATATTTCACTCAAGAAAATTTCCCACATCACACACTGTTGAAAGTGCATCCCCTAACCGGACGTACTCATCAGATACGAGTTCATTTATCATTTTTAGGGTGTCCGATTGTTGGTGACACGGTATATGGGCATCGAAAACCCACCGTCATAATCGGGCGCCATTTCTTGCACGCTGCTTTTCTTGCTATTCGTTTGCCGGGGGAGCGAACAGAATCAACTTTCGAAGCTCCTATGCCAGAGGAGTTGACTGGTGTTTTAGATGAATTGCGCATGAGGTCAGGGAACAAATCTTCTGGTATAGGGGGCAAATAGAACTGTTTGAGTCATAAACTTTGTAATAGGGAGTTCGGGATGGAAGAAATTGATTTGCGTTCAGATACTGTTACACACCCCACTCCGGAAATGCGGGAAGCAATGGCACGCGCAGAGGTGGGAGATGATGTGTTGAGAGAAGATCCTACTATCAACCGCCTGCAGGAAATGGCTGCGGCGATGATGGGCAAGGAAGCCGGGCTTTTTGTGCCCTCTGGTACAATGGGCAACCTGCTGGCTGTTTTGACCCACTGCGGCAGAGGGGATGAGGTCATCATGGGTGATCTGGCGCACACATTTTTGTACGAGGCTGGTGGTGTGGCAGCTCTGGGTGGAGTGATGCCTCATACTATTCCTAATCAGCCGGATGGCACTTTGAAGCTAGAGGATATCCGGGCGGCAATTAGACCGGATGATGTTCATCATCCTGTATCTCGTCTGGTGGTGCTAGAGAACACACACAATCGCTGCGGCGGCGTGCCCTTGACCGTTGAGTACACTTGTCGGGCAGGTGAACTGGCTCACAGGCATGGGTTGTTGCTTCATCTGGATGGCGCCCGTATTTTTAACGCTGCCGTGGCGCTGGGCATCAGGGCAGCCGAGTTGGCAACGCCGGCTGATTCGGTTACATTTTGTTTGAGTAAAGGTTTGTGTGCGCCGGTCGGTTCAGTACTGTGTGGGACGGTTGAGTTCATCGAAAGGGCGCGGCGCATTCGCAAACAACTGGGTGGCGGGATGCGGCAGGCGGGCGTACTGGCGGCGGCGGGAATTGTGGCGCTTACCAAAATGATTGACCGTCTTGCTGAAGATCACCAACGGGCGCGGATGCTGGCTGAGGGGTTGGCAAATATCTCGGGTTTAAGGTTGGATCATCCTGTTCCAGCTACCAATATGGTGTTCGTAAGCCTTGCAGATAGTGTGTCTTATTCTGCTGCTCAGATAGCCGAACGCTTGCGGAGTGATGGGGTTAAGATTGGTGTCGTGGGTGAGCGACGCTTTCGATTGGTGACTCATTATTGGATTGACGATCAAAAAGTTGAAAAAACTATTGAAGCTTTTAGAAGAGCAATCTAGGCACGGTTACAGGGCTAGGTCATTGATTCCGCTGAAAAAACAGGACTTGCGCTGGGTAGCCCCTGTACTGGAAACGACCACAATTGAAAAATCGTTTTGCTCCATTGCTAATTGCTTTTAAAAATTATTTGGCTTTCGATAGTGAAAAACTGCGGTGCCCCGGAATGTGACATTATTCACTGATAGACTCGCAAGAAGTCAGATTGAGAGTTTGTTTTTTTATGCTATAGTATTTGCGGGGAGGCATATTTATGATCAGGAGGCAAAAAAATCATGTCCATTGAAGAGTTTATGGCAAAAGGCATGGAGCTGAAAAATGCAATTGCATTGCAAAGATTGGTGGGATTAAAGTTTTGCAAAGACCAGGATGAAATTCCACCCAAAGCCCGTCGTCCCATGCGGGATTTCAAGTATCACATGCCTATCTGTCAGGCAATTGCTCAAGCTCGCACCATAGGATTGACTCTCGGGTTGGCTATTGAAGATAATTTCTGCCTGCCTGGAGCCTCTGTCTTCGGCTTGACCAAATTTGCTTATTCCTTCTATCCGCATCATGTCAAAGACCAGGAAGCTGCCAGCAAACTGGACGCTGTGTTCAAGGAACGAGATTCTCTCATTCCTCTAGGAACTTATCAGGCTATTGTAATTTCCCCCTTTGACCGGCTTCAGATAGAACCGGATGTGATCATTGCCTATGGCGTCCCGGGGCAAGTAGGACGTATTGCAAAAGCCTTCACATGGTTTGGCGAGCTTGTCCCTGCACTCTATTTCGGAGGCTTGGGCTGTTCGGCGATTGTCCTTTCACATGTAAAACAACAGCCTGTTTTGTGCGTTCCTGCCGGCGGAGAGAAGGTCCTTGCTGGAACCAATGATTTTGAGATGTCAATTGTCTTTCCCGCAGGGCAATTAGATAAGGCCCTGGAAGGCTTCTACGCAACACAACGTATCCTGCCTTATCCAACTGTTTGTACAACAATGATGAATGAGCCTTCCGTTCCAGAAGATTATCGCATTACATACAAAGAACTTACGAAGACAAATTGATTAAGAAGTTAGAGTTTACTAAAGCCTTCCTTCCTTGTGAGTGAGGTGGCAATTTTTCTTACAGTTAGGGTTGGGGTATCAATACAAACCATACAAAAAAAGAATAAAACATATATAAACCTTGGGCAGCAGTTGATTTGAGCAAGTTTATAAGCCATTTGTAAAGATCGTCCCTAGCTGCGTTTCTGAGCCTGCCCGAAGTTGCTTAAACCCACCTCCAGAACGTTCATCAAGTCACTGGGTTGTGGAAATGTGGACAACAAACTACCATGCGTTTCCACAACCTCTACGATGACTCAATTGATTATGAGCTGTCCTTCCTTAAGTTCTTGCAGAAAGAAAATTATTCCTCGGTAACGTTATTTTTTGTTTAACCATTCCCCCCTCTGTAACATTTTATGAGCTCGACTACGGGCAATCCCGCTATTCAAAAACTCGTGCTATAATCTCGCGGGGTGTATTTGTGATGAATGCCGTTCTTGTTTTGAACGCCAACTTTGAACCTATCAATGTCTGTGATGTGCGGCGCGCCATCGGGTTAATCTTGACAGAAAAAGCCTCACTGGTGCTTAACGGACGCGGAGAAATTCACACAGCCAGTGCCACTTACCCGCTGCCCTCCGTCATCCGCATCCAGAATATGATTCACCGCCCCAGAGTTCGAGTCAGACTTTCCCGCCGTGAGGTATTCCGACGTGATAATTACACCTGCCAGTATTGTGGAAAGACTTCAGGATCGCTGACGATTGACCACGTCATTCCCCGTCATCTGGGTGGTGAACACGCCTGGACGAATGTAGTTACAGCCTGTTCAGCCTGCAATCATCGAAAAGGAGGGCGTACTCTTGCAGAGGCAAATATGCACCTGCTACGTCTCCCGCAGGAGCCTCCCAGTTCCGCCTATTATGTATTTGGGCATCACCTAACCAAATACGCTGAATGGGAACCATTCCTGACCGGATGGTGACTTGAAACACTTCCCCCTATTTAACTAACAATAAAGCCAGACGCGGCGTAATCCAGGCTTCAATTGCCGCTGCCAGCAACAACATTGGAATCACAACTCCAGCCATGATCTTTGTCCAGATTGCGATTGACTCGATCCATACTTCCCCAACGGTGCGGTCAGGTGTTGGCGTACCCATGATCACCCCCGCCCGCAGAATTGCAGCAGTGGCAAGTATCGCCGCTGGAACCTCTATCACTGCATGTGGTAATATAAATGCCAGTGTCGTGACCGCCGGTATCCCGTTCACTGTTAACAATGCCATTAGATAACCCACCGCGCCCATAGATGCCATCAGCGGTAAAACTCCGAGGATGCTAAAGGAGAATGTACCCAGAACCATCGCCAAAATCAAAACCCGCACATTTTGCCACCAGATTGACATAACCGGTTTGACAGCAAACACGGGCCAGGCTTTCACAAGCAAACCAATTCTCTCATCCAGCTCAGCCAATGACTCCTGATCCAGCGGAATAAAAAATTGATGGATCAAATCCGCTCCCAGTAGTATTCCCACCAAAGCCAGCACAAAGGTGATCAAAATCGAAATCCGCATGCTTCGGATTGTTTTGGATATTTCAAACCGGTACCAATCTGCCAAAGAGCGCACGTCGCCCCAGAAAGATTTTTTGAAAACACGCCATATCCAACGCGCATTCAACACATCGATCTCCCGTCCAAGCAATTCTTCGCGTTGAAAGTGAGCAAGTCCTACTCGAACCAGCAAAGCAGCCATCACCATCAAGCCAAATACAGCCCACCAGAGTGTCGAATACGTTCCCCAGAACATCAATATACTCTCACCCTGTATCAACAAAGCTACAGGAATGACAATGAAACTTGCCAGGAGATTAGCAGCCCGAACAGAAGTTGCCTGACAAGAAACTACCACCGCGCCACTAACCATAACAATTGCTTGAACAATTGTAAGCAGTACAATTAAGATCATCATTGGTGTTTCGGGCCAGGGAATATTCTGAATTCGCAAGCCGCCCAAATACACCGCCATACCCAAAAAGCTTGAGGTGAGCGGTGGTACAGTTGAGGACAACAACTTTCCCAGATAAAGTTGCCAGTCTTGCAACGGTGTATTAAGAAGTGGCTCGATGCTCCCGCGTTCTTTTTCACCGACAAAACTTTCCAGTGCGATTACCAGCGAAACTGAGATCGGGAAAAAACCGACAATCATCAAGAGAAATGGCACGAGACGCTCCCCAACGATCGTCGCGCCATACTTTTGAACAAATCCCAGCATTTGCTGCGCAGTGAAGTTCATCAGGAATGGGAAGAATAATGTCAAACCAACAACGGGGAAGATAATACGCCAATCGCGTAGCTGATCGCGTATCTCGCGCGAGGCAATAATAAAAACTGGACGCAAATTATTGAGCAAGATTTCCCTCCTCAATTACTGCCCGTCGCATAACCTCCAGATATGCCTTTTCAAGACTACGGGGTAATTCCTGAAAGGTAACCATTTCCATTCTGGCAGACAACATACGCAATAACTCTGGGTTTGTTCCTGGCGGGTCTTGCACTCGAAACCGTAACCAATTTGCTCCGCGTTCTGTTAAAACCACACCCTCCGGCAAGTCTGCACTCCAGCCGTCTAGGGACTTTGAAAATGTTGCTTGAAACTCAGCAGGACCGAGAACATTTTGCTTAATATTTTCAAGAGTATCGCTCAGGATTATTCTCCCGCGGCGAATAATAGCTACTTGATCGGCAAGCTCCTCTGCCTCTGATAGATTATGGGTGCAAAGCATGATGGTACGATCACCAGAACGAAGGCTGGCAATTGCATCACGCACTGCACGAGCGCTTTCCGGATCCATCGCCGAAGTTGGTTCATCAAGAAGCAATACTGGAGGGTCATGAAGCAAAGCCCGAACCAAAGCCAGCTTTTGCCGCATACCCTTTGAGAATTCTCCAAGCCGTCTGAAACGGTCCTCGAAAAGCCCAAACCGGTGTAACAACTCTTCTGCCCGCCGGCGAATTTGCTTTAATTCCAGGCGGTATAGCTTCCCAAAAAATTCCAAGTATTCCTGTGCATTCATGCGAGCGTATAGCCCGTGATGCTCGGTCAAAACCCCAATATTAAAACGCACCTGTTCAGCTTCTCGCTCAACGTCATACCCTGCAACCAGTGCACGTCCGCGCGTAGGTTTCAAAACAGAGGTTAACATACGCACAGTAGTGGTCTTCCCTGCGCCATTCGGACCAAGCAATACCAACACCTGACCGGGAAAAACTTGTAAATTCACCCCATCCACAGCCAAGAAATCGTCAAACTTTTTAGTCAGATTTTCTGCACAGATCATCTGATAAAACCCACTATCCCTCGACCGTCCTGTTCGACTGGTCATTTTTATGCCGATAAACAAAAACGAAAGCCGAAAACAGGACAACGCCAACCATCAGTGCCTGATTGACATTCAACCCGCCAACGAGAGAAGCATCCAGCCGCAGGAACTCAAGCGCAAAACGCCCAACGCCGTAAATCAGCATGTATAAAAGAAATACATCACCATTTTTTAGGCGTTTTTGGTATTTATTACCGAACCACAGTAAAAAGCCCATATTTAGAAAATTCCAGATTGACTCATAAAGAAACAACGGATGATAATATGCCTGGTCAGCAAACCCTGGAAGGCGATGTCTTTCATCGATGAAAATTGCCCAGGGTAGATTTGTGGGTGCGCCATATAATTCTTGATTGACAAAATTTCCCCAACGGCCAATGGCTTGTGCCAGTGCCAGACCCGGGGCAATGAAGTCCATCCACATCCTGAAATCCTGTCCACGCTTACGCGCATAAAGATACACGACAATCACTCCTCCCATTACCGCTCCCGGAATACCCAATCCTCCTTTCCAGATCATTAAGGCTTCTAAAGGATGCTGAAAATAATATGCCGCTGTAATTCCCTGCGATTGTGTTGGTGTCAAAACGTGCCATAAGCGCGCGCCAACTACGCCGCCGATAACGACCCACGGTAGCATATCCCAGACATATTCGCTATGCTGACCGTGTTTCTTTGCCAGCCAGTATGTCATCCATGCGGCCGCTACAACACCCGTCATCAAGATAATTCCATAAAAATGAAGACACAACGGTCCAATTTGCAATCCCACACATTCCATAATTTATTCCTTTCATTAAAACAATGGCAAGTCGCAGTGATCTTATATTCTTACAATCATTTTACTTCTGTAATGATTGTTGAGCATATGCTTGGCGTCGAACATAAGCAATCCGCTGAAGCGCGGTAAAATTTGCCAGCACGCCGATTATCCACACAGCTATGGCTGGAATGTTGAACAACAAACCGGGCACCAAGACAATGTAACGTTCCAGCCGTGATAAAACCCCAATTTTTACAGAATACCCTAAACTCTCACCGCGAGCCCTGACATAGGAAACCATTACCGAACCAATCACTGCTAATGCGACACCAATGCAAGAAAACAAGTCTTGTCGTTGGTAGAAATAAAACATCACTGCAAAAAACAGGACAAACTCTGAATAGCGATCAGTCACTGAATCCACAAAAGCCCCAAATGAGCTCGATTCCCCTCGCAGGCGTGCCATACTGCCGTCCAGAAAATCAAGCAGCCCAGAGAACAGTGTAACTACACCAGCCCAGATAAGAAACCCGCGAATAACCAGATAGGCCGCAAACAAATGACCTAGAAGCCCCAAAAATGTTACTGTGTTTGGTCGTAATCCTAAATGATTCAAGAAACCCGCCGCCGCATCTGCATAATCTTTCAGGTAAAAACGGGCATAATCTGACAATGTTTCAGGTTTACTATTTTCAGTACTTTGCATGGCTCACTCCAACGATCGATTTATTATTTCAAAGAACCGCTTTATGCTATCCTACCAAAACTAAACTGTCAAGAAGTGCCCCAAAAGAACACGCTACTATAGTCTATCATCGTCCAATGCCCAAAATATTAAGGACTAATCTGTTTCTTTGCCCTCATCAGAATCCCCCTCTTCACCTAGGTCTGCGTCATTAGGTGACCAAAGCACTTCGCGCTCGCGTCCTCCCCCTTGTGCGGGACCCACGACGCCCAATGCTTCTAATTCATCAATCAAGCGCGCGGCGCGCGGATAGCCAATCCGCAGACGGCGCTGTAAAAATGAAGCACTCGCCCGTTGTGTCTGGCGAACAAGCGCAATAGCCTGCTGCAATAGTTCGTCACTACCTTCCTCTTCATCTTGCAGATATTCTTCCCATGGTGCGGGAATATCTTGGGCAGGGGACGTGCGTTGCCAAAAACCCACCACACGCTCAATCTCATGATCGGTTACTAGGACACCTTGGGAACGTAAAGGTGTTCCCACTTCTGGGTTAAGGAAAAGCATGTCGCCACGACCCAGCAAGTCTTCAGCGCCATTGCTATCCAATATCACACGCGAATCAACCGAAGTAGCCACATTGAAGGAAATACGCGCGGGAAAATTGGCTTTGATTAATCCAGTTACTACATCCGTGCTTGGACGTTGAGTTGCAAGCACCAGATGGATACCTGTTGCACGCGCCATCTGAGCCAAACGAATCAAACTATGTTCAGTCTGATCCGGTGCAGTCATCATTAGATCAGCCAGTTCATCAATGAGAATGACAATGCGCGGTAGCACAGGTTGTTTACGACGTTCAGCCTTACGATTGTAACCATCCAAATCCCGGGCGCGCGCCGCTTCCAGGATGCGGTAACGATTATCCATTTCGGCCAACGCCCAGCGCAACACTGCCAGCATCCGTTCGGGTTCGCTCTCAACCTGCCCAAGAAGATGCGGCAACCCGTTAAACCGGGCAAGTTCAACCATTTTAGGGTCCAACATCGCCAAGCGCAATTCCTCTGGACTATTATTCATGACCAAACAAATGGTGAGTGCAGCAATGCAAACAGATTTACCCGAACCGGTTGTTCCAGCAATCAAGAGGTGTGGCATACGCGCCAGATCAGCCACAACCGGCAATCCTGAAACATCTCGTCCAAGCGCCAGCGCCAGAGGGGAGCCCAATCTTTGAAAAGATTCTGATTCTAGCAGAGGCCGCAATCTGACCACAGCGTTCTTGCGGTTTGGCACCTCAATGCCAACAAACGAATGTCCCGGTACTGGTGCTTCGATACGCAGTCGCTCGGCAGCAAGCGCACGTGCCAGATCACGTTGTAATGCAGCAATCTGAGACACGCGCACCTTCTGACGCACCAGCTTCCCATCCAATCCTGGTTTTTCAGTGTATCCCGGTTCCACAGCAAACTGGGTGACGACCGGTCCAACACGAAAACCGATAACCCGCGTCGGAACACCCAATTCCAACAGAGTTTTTTCTATTAAGGCCGCCGTTGCCTGAATACTTTCCTCGTCCGGGTTGTTGTTTTGATCCTGAAGCAAAAGGTTTAATGGGGGCAATCGCTCGTCTCGTCTGGAAACCGCCCCGGAGTCAATTGCCTCACTATGAGGCACTTCTGTCAAGTTGCTTGGGGGAACTATGTATTGCCTGGAAGTGCCAGTATCCCTTTGCTTCTCTTCAGTCATGCCACTCACAGGTTGATCACCGCGCAGTAACCACTGTTCAAATAATCTAACACTCCATTCCCAAAAACCCAAGCCATAAAAAACCAGGAAGATCAGCACAAAAATGGTCAGGAGCGTACTCCAGGGCGGCGGCAGGACCATATCAAGCAAAGCTGCCAGTCCCCATCCGACCAAACCGCCATGCTCTCCCTGAGAAGCTTCGGTCAGGGATAAGCCGCTGCGAATCGCCAGAAAAGTGATCAAAGCAAACCCAGCCAGCTCTAATGCCAGAATCCTGCTTAAGCGGGGACGCGAAAGTCGAGAAAAATGTTGCCGCAAAACAAAAAGACCCGTAACAGCTAATCCCAGACTGACCAGATAACTTCCCAAACCCAGCCAGCGCCGCAGAAACCAGACCCATAAACGTATCAATGCGCCAGTGGTTAATCCGAGTAATCCCAATAATGTTAAGAAGGCGATAGCCAAAAGCGATACGCCGATAATATCTTGAGCAAAGCGGTTGAAATGCATCCACCACCCGCCTAGCTGATCCAGCCAGGCGGGCGAAGATGATTTTTCCTCAGATTTCGGTTGTTCAGGTTTTTTTTGTGAGGACGAACCCTGCGTCCTTCTGGTAGATGAGGACATTCAGAATTATACCTTCACTAACCCCAAACCCAATCTGCGCCGTTCACAATCAATGTGCAAAATCTGCACCTGAACCATCTGGCCAGAATACAAATACTGATCCAGGCGCTTGTTTTCGGGTAATGATTTAATTGACGAAATATGAATCAATCCTTCAACACCCTCTTTTAATCGCGCAAAAGCACCAAAGTGCATAATGGCTGTGATTGTAGCGGGTACGATATCCCCTGGCTGATAAATATTGCATAGGGTTTCCCAGGGATTTGGCGATAATCGTTTCAGACTAAGTGCAATGCGAGAATTTTCTTCAGAAACCTGCAAGACCAGTGTACGAACTTTCTCGCCCAGTTGTAAAATCTCTTTGGGGTGTTGCACTCGTCCCCAGGAAAGCTCAGAAACATGGATCAAACCTTCGACCCCACCCAGGTCAACAAACACGCCAAAGTCGGTGATATTAGTTACCACACCCTCAACAACTTTTCCTGGGGACAACGTACAGAAAAGTTGTTTCCGTTTTCCTCGCCCGGCCTGCGCCGCCCGTTCCGATAACACGACGCGATCCGCACTCGGTTCACACTCAATCACTTTCAATTCCAGAGAGCGACCAATGTACCCATTAAGAAGTGCCTGACGTTCTTCATCGCTGATTGTTGTAGGAACATCAATCAGGTGAGAGACCGGAACAAAACCTTGGATCCCATTCGCCTGAACCAGCAAACCGCCGCGGTTGCATCCGTAAACTTTTAAGATAACGACATCGTCTCCTTCAAACAATCTTTCAACGTAACCCCAATCATTTGTCTCGGGGGCTTCCGGAGTTGAGTCAGTTAAGAGAAATGAATCCTTTGCTTTTGGACACGGTTGAAAAGCTTCCTCATCTGCCAGAACAGAAGCCCACCATCCCTCATCCAATTCGGGTAGTTGTTCCTGAGAAGACGCCTCAGCGCTCTTTGACAGCATATGTATCCTTCCCTATAATTTCAATTTTGTATACTGGTTATTCCGAGACTTCCAGACTCTTTGATGCTGACCTGGCTTGCATTTCCATATCGTAAATAGCCTTTGCAACAGCCTCAATTGCCAGGCGTTGTTTCCGATATAGATCAGCTTCCGACATTGCCAGTCGCATTGCAACTTCGCGCACCTTCTTGCCTTCGAGAAATTTCATCTCCAAAATATTATACAATATCCAATCAGCTGTAAAACGACGTTCACCTTCTGGACGTACCTGGTTTACTGCCCTGCGTAAGATCGCACGCAGTGCATTTGTATAATTCCCTTCATGTTCATCCAGCGAATCCCTGACTATTTGCAGTTTCATCAGTGGGTTGTCCGTAAATTTCGGCCCACCCCAGTAATGCACCAATGCGTCCTTTACCCACTGCGCCCAATCAGATTCAAATTCAGATGTTTCGTTCAACAACAATGGATCGCTGATATAGCGTCCTGAAGCACGGGCGCTTTGAATATAATCCATTTCTGGGGAAAGCATTTGCAGTGATTGTAAAGCCACTTGTTGAGCGTGGCGGTCATGTAATGCTCTTGCGGCACGCTTGCTCAATGTTCTTAGGGCATCCAGTTGTTCTACGTCCAGTGGATTCCCAGCGATACCCGATGCGCCCAACAAGCCAATCATGTGGCAATCTTGTTCATCTTCCTCAAATAATGGGACAATATAATCATTGCCCCATTGGAACAGATCTGTCTCTTGTTCCTTGCCCAGAATCATCTGTTCAACGCGCTCTGAAGCCTTCTTTTCATCGAAATTGCTGTCCCCGATTTTCACGATCAATTCCATACCTTCTCCATTTAGTGCAGCAATATACGCCCCAGGAGCACGCAAACGGTCGCATATAGCAGCTAACAGCAATTCCAGATATTGCTTGAGGTCATTACGTGTTAGCAAGCGATTCCCAAATTGACGCAGAGAATCAACATCAGAGCGGTCATTGCCAAAGAACAACCAGCGTTCCCATGTAGTATGGAAGAGTGTGATTGAGTACTCGCTTAGCAATATTGTAACTACCATGACGATTGGAACCAGCGCGGAGTAGTCAACCTCAAAAGCAACTCCTATACGTCGAACGATGGTGGTGATTCCTAATGTAAAAATGGCAGTCACCGGGCCGCGCATAATCCATTCAAAAAGACGGCTCTTCACCACCCGATCCGGCCAGGAAACGCCAAAGAAAGCCACGGCATAAGACATGACTACCACCAATCCCCCAACCAGCAGATTACTGAAAACAGCAATCACCCAAAACAGAAGGGGAGAACGAGCGGCGAAGTCAGAGCTGAAGAGCAAGAAGGGAAAAGAACCGAGCGAGGGCGCCAACGACCCAACCAATAAGTAGAACATGCGTCTGCGGCTGGTCGGCGTAATGGTTCTGCGATAAGCTCGGACAAAGTTGTACCATGACAAAAACATGGATAAGAGATAATAAAAAGTGAAAATATCTGTGATTAGTGTGGGCTGAAAATGCGGTGCGGGAGGTTGATCTACGATAAGTGGGCCGACCAATTCATCCAGCGCCAGAGAAACTAGAAAAGCCAGCGACAGGAGGTAAGATACTCTTACAGCCCAAATGCGCCGCCAGCGACTTGGTTTGCCAGTTGTTGCCAACAACGCATCTGAAAAATGCAAATACGTGGGTGGCAGTAATACAATCCCTACCCATTGAACCTTTAACCAAAAATTGATCTGCTTAAACACAGTTGCTGTACTGCCTAGCGCTTCCCCTGTAAATGCAATGACAACACAGATCAGTATCAATGCAAAAGTGCGCGCCACACGATCACGCAGGTTAAAAGTAAGAGCGTATAGCAATAAAGAAAATGCAGTAATAGCTATCCCCGCTGTCAATATTTGACTGATAGTTCTAAAAAATAATAAAAGTCCTGTTTGCCAACTATATGCGATCATTTGTTACCAGTCATGACATCAGCGAAGTAGATAGGCAAAAAAAAGCGCGATGTCCTGATTCTTGTAATAATATTCATTATAACCGCAGAATTTATAGCCTAATTTGAGCATCAGGCAAATTGCAGGAAAATTTTTTGACTGCATTTCACAAATCACGCTTCGAAAGTCTTGCGCACTCGCCCATTCTTGAGCTGCCAGTAATAAAGCAGTTGCTATCCCTTTGCGGCGCAAATCGGAGTGAACAGCCATATCCAGAACCCACGCAGCGCCGGGTAGCACACTCTCGCTCATGCGAAGATACCCGACAGGTTCATTAGCCAGAGCTGCTACAAGAACACGGTTTCCATCTGTCAATTTTTGCTCTGATAAGCCAACCGGACGCGGATATTCCACCAGCACGGTGCGGGGAAGGCGAGTTTCACGAAAGCTGACACGCACCTGAGCTACATCCACATGACGATCCATCTGCCAGACATGATCTGTTTGATATGAATGATCAATCGTAGCAAGAACGGTCAAATCACTGGCTGTCGCGGGTCGAATCTCAATCTCGGGCATATTCAGCACTCATTCAGGAGCTGTCGTCACTCTGACCAGAATCTCACAAGCAGGTAATGTCTGATTCTGCGTGTTATAAACGATTAATCGCAAGCGGTAGTCCCCCGCCGCTAAACCTGAGGTATTCCATGTTCCCAACACTTCATCCACTTTCTTCATGTTTCCACCAGCCAGCGTTGTCCAGGTGTCACTTCCTGGTTGGCTGAATTCATATTTATAAAAAGCAAGGTCTGGCAAGTTTACTGTGCCACGCAATTCTATACTTCCGCTGATTTCCTCACCTGGTTGCGGTGATGTCCATTCAACCTGCCCTGCCATACATCCCTGCGAAGACAGATTTGAATTTGAGGCTTTATTTACAGGTTCTGGTGACATTCCCAAACCGCTTGTCAATGTTGGGGTAGTAAGGATATTCAAAGTTGGAGTGGCAGCTACAAAGGTTTGAGGATATAACGGAACGACAAATGAAACCAGCACAAATTCCGAAACCGCAAATAATGCTAGCACAATCGTCACTGAGAGTGCCATGCTAAAGCGGCGTTGTGCGTTCTCGCGTTCCAGACCAAATACTGTCGAATGCCATTCTCTCCACGCGATGATCAGTCTACGTAAACAAATAACCCCAGCTCCCCCCAGCAGTATATAAATCCACAGCTCGTATGTTGCCAGGAATCGGAGCAATTCTTCCATAAGGGTTAAACGTTAATCAGATAAACGTTCCAACGCACCCAAAACAATTGCTTTCAATTTTGGAACCATGATCCGACCCGCTTCTAATACTTCCTCATGCGTGGTCACAGCACTACCATCCAAGTTGGCTTTATTGGTAATACCAGAAATTCCTAAAACTCGCATACCGCCATGTTTGGCAACAATGACTTCCGGAACCGTTGACATTCCTACTGCATCGGCTCCAATAACACGCAAAAAACGCAAATCAGCCGGCGACTCATATGATGGTCCAGACAAACCAGCATACACACCTTCACGTACTGGGATTTGTTTCTCTCTTGCAATCTCGCGGGCAAGGTTCAATAACTGGCGATCGTAAGGCTCGCTCATATCAGGAAAGCGAGGACCCAGCTCATCCAGATTGGGTCCCCGCAACGGGTTGAATCCCGGAATACCAACTAGGTTTATATGGTCCGTAATAAGCATTAAGTCACCCGGCAAATAGTCGGGGTGAATCGCGCCTGCGGCATTGGTGACAATCAAATATTTTGCACCTAAGCGTTGCATCACCCGAACAGGTAATGTCACTTGCTGCATACTATACCCTTCATAAAAGTGTATGCGCCCTTGCATGACTAATACGCACTGCCCAGCCAGTCTACCGATGACCAGACGACCTTTATGCCCCTCAACAGTGGATTGAGGCCAGTGTGGGATATCAGCAGTAGAAATAATGGTCGCATCTTCTACAGCCTCTGCCAAGTCACCCAAACCAGACCCCAAGATCATGCCGACTTTTGGCACAACTGAAATCCGTCTTCTAACAGCATCGGTAGCTTCATCAATCTGAGCCAACGTGATAAACTCTTCCATCCTTGCCTCCTTCGCGAATTTTGACCGTGTACAGAGATCAGCTACGCTAGTATTGTTTCGATAAAAAATTGGCTCTCCGGCAGAAAAAGTAAACTTCAGACAAAGTCTCGCAAGGATTTATTATATCAGAAATGCGATACGCCAATTTGTTCATTAGTCTGACACGAGGGAACCCCGAATTATCGGAATAGAGCTGTATGTCCTGTATGTCCAAACCTTTTAGAATTTCAGCTTTGGTTGTTTTTTAGGCGGTAAAATAAATTATGCTGTCAATGTGTTTCACTCCTGACATCTCTCTAATTCTGGGAAGGAGTCACAAGATGAAACCCAAAATAGATAAGTCCAGTTTTGGTTCCATCACAATAGCAGGGGAGAGATATTCTTATGATGTACTAATCCGATTGAGCGGCAATGTAGAAAAACGCAAGAAAAAGCTTTCCAGGGAAATATTTGGAACATCACATATTATCTCACTGGCTGAAGCTGAATATGTATATGAAAAAGGTGCAGATTGGATTATTATTGGCACCGGTCAATCGGGAATGGTAAAACTATCCGATGAGGCGGAGGAATTTTTTGAGCAAAAGGGTTGTCAGGTAATTGCCTTGCCCACACCGGAAGCTATGCGGTGTTGGAATGAAGCCAAAGGAATGGGAATTGGTCTTTTCCATGTGACCTGTTAAGGTTTCATCCGTGTATTTTTTCCACTATAGTATCCAGGTAATACAAATGGTTGCTTCTTACTCTATCGAACTGATATAAATATGCATAAAAACGGATCTTTGTGAGGGAAACATGCGTGTTCTGGTTGCGGGTGGTAGTGGATGGATTGGGTCGGCACTGGTTGCCAAGCTAGTCGAGGATGGGCATTCTGTTTTGATATTGTCCCGTCGCCCAGATGCTGTGCAGTCGCGGGCGGGAATCAGTGTTGCAGGCTGGGACGGGCACACTTCACAAGGGTGGGAGCATCTGGTCGAGGAAGCAGATGCCATTGTCAATTTGGTTGGCGAAAATTTGGGTGCCGGCCGTTGGACGGCCAGACGAATGCAGCGCATTGTATCCAGCCGCCTGAATGCAGGTAAAGCAATTGCAGCAGCGGTTGAACGGGCTAGCCGCCGACCACATGTTTTGATCCAATCTTCAGCGATTGGTTATTATGGTGTTCTGGATGACCAAATCCTCACCGAGAGCTCGCCGGCAGGGACAGATTTTCTGGCGAGACTCTGTGTGGATTGGGAGGCTTCTACCCAGTCAGTAGAAAATTTGGGCGTTCGGAGAGTGGTTGTGCGGACAGGTCTTGTGCTTTCTCCGACGGGAGGGAGTTTGCAGCGCTTGCTGTTGCCCTACCGATTTTTTGCTGGTGGACCCTTGGGTAATGGTAAGCAGTGGTGGTCCTGGATCAGTATGGAAGATGAAGCGCGGGCTTTGATGTTCTTGCTGAAGAATGATGCGGCTTACGGCGCATTTAACCTGACAGCTCCTAACCCGCTACGGATGAAAGAGTTTGGCAAAATTCTCGCAGAAGTACTCCATCGCCCCTATTGGCTTCCTGTTCCGTCTTTTGCATTGCGTTTATTTTTAGGTGAGATGAGCATGCTGGTATTGAAAGGTCAGCGGGTTGTTCCGCAGCGGTTACTGGATCTAGGTTTCCAATTTCAACATGCACATCTGAGGCAGGCGCTGGAAGCAATGCTTTAATCTGTTACCCGGGCAAAAGTGGCTTGTACGGGCAAATTTTCCGTTATAATTTGCCGCTGATTGGGCTTAAGGTTTTACTTTTATTTGCTCAGATATGGTTAATTTACCGGGAGGTGGAAATGAATATAGATGAACAAGTTGCGCTGCTGATGCAGGGCACCGAGTATGGGGATGAAACACTGAAACAAATGATGGCAAATGAGCTGCGAGAGCGATTAATCGAATGCCAGCGCGAAGGGCGCCCTTTGCGGGTATATTGTGGATACGACCCGCGCACGACCGATTTGCATCTGGGGCACACCGTTACCATGCGCAAACTTCGACAGTTTCAGGACCTTGGTCACGAAGTGACGTTCTTAATTGGCACGTACACCTCCTTGATTGGTGATCCATCGGATAAAGATAAACTGCGTCCACAACTGACGCCGGAGGAAGTGGAAGCGAATGCACGGACGTATGCAGAGCAAGCATGGCGGGTTTTAGATCCCCAAAAGACAATCGTGCGTTACAACGCTGAATGGTTATCCAAATTGATGCTGGCGGATCTGATCAAACTGGCTTCTAATTTCACCCTACAACAGTTCTTAACGCGCGAGAATTTCAAGTTACGCTGGGAACGTGGAGATGCAATTTACCTGCATGAAACCTTTTATGCCATTATGCAGGGTTATGACGCGTATGCCATGCGTAGCGATGTCCAGGTAGGCGGAACCGATCAGTTATTTAATATTGTCACGGCGGCACGAAAGGTAATGGCTTTTCTGGGTGAGAAACCCAACATTGCAATCATTCTGGGCATCCTGCCGGGGACGGATGGTGTGGTCAGGATGAGCAAGTCATTGGGGAATCATATTCCTCTAAATACTACTGCGGATGATATGTATGGCAAGGTAATGAGCATACCCGATTCAGCTATGCCTTCCTATTTTCGCCTGACCACACGTTGGACACCTCCACAGATTGAGGAGATCGAGAAAGAAATATCTTCGGGTAAACTACACCCGCGGGATGCGAAAATGATGTTGGCGCACGAAATTGTCAGTGCGTTTTATTCAGAAGCTGAGGCTGATCAGGCACAAGAAAATTTTGTCAAAGTACATCAGCGCAAAGATATTCCAGACGAAATGCCAGAGTATCATCTAAAGGATGACCAGACAATCCTGGATGTATTGGTAGGGAGTGGTCTGGTGAGCAGCAAGAGCGAAGGTCGTCGTCTAATTGATCAGAAAGGTGTCCGATTGGATGGCGAAGTAATCGCGGAGGCAAATCAACCTTTTCCACATCCTGGTGTGTTACAGATCGGGAAGCGGCATTTTCTGCGTGTGGTCAAATAGAGAAATTATCTTCAGTTAATGAGTGATTGTATCTTTCAGCATTTGCTGACCAATTTGCTCAATTTTTGCTGGGTTATCTTCTTCCAGTAGTACAACGAGAGCAAGGGGAATACCTCTCCACTCTGCACGAGTACCACCTATGTACCAAGTAATTACACCATGGTCGGTTTTTGCGCGCCCAACTGTCTGCCAGATGGGCAGGCTTGGATAGCCAAGGTAGCGGGCAGCATCAAATGCCGCTTTTTCAGATAAGACGGGGGATTGGGAAGACATTCCCAGAATCACCCAACCTTCCTGGGGTGTGTGAATGGCGTTGACCAATAGGGGTTTGGACAGATTACCTCGAGCGCTCAACAAAGCGGCTGCTAGAGCCATTTGCAAGGGTGAAACCTTGATTTCACTCTGACCAAGTATTGCCAGTTGTGGATCAGAAAAAGCATCTATAGCGCTCGAAGAAGCTACTGGCAATGGAATGGATGGGGGATCCAACCATCCTAATTTTTTATATAGATCTAATATCTGTGATGGTTGAAGATTCTGACCCAACTCGAGTAGAGCACCCGGACATCCATTCTTAATCACTGGACCCCATTCATTCCTTTCATCAGGCATCTGTGCACAGCCCCAAAATATACCATTTAGCCTTGTTGCCAGCTCTTGCGGTGTTTCTAATGGCAGGCGGCGGTCAAGAATTTCCGCGAGCAAAAATGGGCCGAATGCTGTGCCCGGTGAATATAGTCCCTGGGTTGCGCGGTTTACCAGTGGCGAACGTGTATCGCTTAGCCATCCTTCAAGTTTTTCTTCCACTGCGTTCGCATCGTAAAAAGGATGTGAAGCCATTGCTAGAATTTCGCCTGTCTCTGCGTTTAGCAATACCAGGGCTCCGCTATGATTAGAGAGTAGCTCATCTGCTTTTTCCTGAAGGGTAAGGTCAATGCTCAAACGGACATCTAGGCCGGGAGGTGGTGTTCCGTAGATCATTTCATTTAGCCAAACGGTGGAAGAAGGGATGCCCTGTAAACCGCTTAGATAAGCGTCGAGAGAACGTTCGAGTCCCGCTTGTCCATAAACCGGGTGGGTATAACCGGTAACGTGTGAAAGTGCTGGATAAAGAATCTGTCGGCTATATTTTCCGGGCTCTCCAGTACTAATACTGATCGGTCGGTTATTGCGATCCAGAATAGCCCCTCGTTTAACATATAAACTGGCAATTGAACGACGAAGGTTGTCTTGTCGACTCAGCAAATCATCTGCACGCACAATAGACCACCAACCGTTAATTAGACCCAACACTGCCAGTGATGTCAGGGTAACTGCTCCTAGAAACAGGTAAGGGCGGCTTTGGGGGAGGGGGGCAGGTTGCAGTTCTGAATGGCTGCTGATCCGGCTCAGGATCAGGACGCTCAGAAAAGCTGTAAGTAGCGAACTGCCGCCATAGGACACAAAAGGTAATGTGACACCAGTGAGTGGAAACAGGCGGTTCGTTCCGCCAATAATCAAAATGCCCTGTGTTGCAAGGTAAGCGGACAGACCAGCTGCCAGGTAGCGTTGATAATTGTTGGGTGCTTTTAGCGCAATGAGGATTCCTCTTATGGTAAGGATGCCTAATAATAACAAGATTCCCAGACTGCCTGCCAGACCGCTCTCTTCAGCAATGGCTGCAAAAATGAAATCTGAGTGCGATATTGGCACCAATGCAGGATTACCCAACCCTAATCCACGTCCGAATACTCTGCCTGCTGCCATTGCCAGAATGGATTGAACGATCTGGTATGAGCGTCCGCTTGGGTCAAGCCATGGATTGATCCAAGCCTCAATCCGCAAGCGGATTACGTCGAACATTAAAAATCCAGCTACTCCGGCAATCATCAATGTTATCAGTCCGAGTAGTAAAACGCGCCAGCTTCCGGAAGCCAGGTAAATAATAATAAAGTACAACACGAGGAAAAGAGATGCAGTACCCAGGTCGCGTTGTGCCAGTAGAATCAATAATGCAATCCCAACTAGAACCAGGGTTGGTATAAGTAACTGAGCTAAATTGAAACTGATTGGAAGACGGTCTGCCAAATAAGCAGCCAAATAGATAATGAGAAGAAGTTTAAGGGGCTCAGAGGGTTGAAGGTAAATGCCGCAACAACCTAACCATAAGCGTGGGCCAATGCCTTCCGGATAAGTGCCAAAGAGAAATGTCAATGCAGTTAGAAGCAATCCACTGGTCAGCCAGAGGTATTTATAGCGGCGAAGGAGGATCAATAAATTGGGAATTCTCAATCCGGCCCATATTGCTAAAAGGCAAATTCCCAGCCAGAGTGTTTGACGCCAGCCAAAGTTGTTGTCCAAACGCCAGATTGTTAACAATCCCCAGCCACTGAGCATGGCACAAACAGGTAAAATGTAAGGGTCTCGCTCAGGAATTTTTCTGGAAAATAGGCGATGAATCAAACTAAACCCGACCAACCAAACCGTAAAACCAAGCCAATGCGCCCAGCGGTAATCAACATCCCAGGAATGTAATCGAACACTGGGTGATAGCGTTAAAACAATGGCATTCAGAAACAAAAAAAAGCCTGCCAATCGTAAAAGATGGCTCTGAATACGATCTTTTGGTAGTGCAGTAGCGGGGAAAAATAAAATCATGCGGGCAGATACTTATTCACCAGAAGGTTGAGCTTTTTACGTGTTTCAAGGGAAATTCGGTCAGGACTGGTAATAATCGCTTTTTCCAGGGAATGTCGGCAGGCACAGTCGTCTTCCTGCGGCAGAATTTCAATCAGCTTGCGGATCGATTCCTGAATGATGCTTGTGTTTCGATTCAGTGTTTGGATGACCGTTTCGATTGTAACGGGCTCTTCAATGGCATGCCAGGCATCATAGTCTGTCACATGGGCGATACTGACATAACACATTTCTGCTTCACGTGCCAGGAAAGCCTCGGGGCAGGTGGTCATGTTAACAATAGAACCCCCCCAAGCACGGAATAGATGTGATTCGGCTCTTGTAGAGAAGCGTGGCCCTTCAATCGTGATTGCAGTGCCACCCTGATGAGTAATCACTTCGCATTGTGTCAGTGCTTGGTATGCAAGACTGGATAGACTAAGACAGAAAGGGTCTGCCATACTGACATGAGCAACAAGACTTTCTCCAAAGAATGTGCGGCTGCGTTGTCGGGTAAAGTCAACAAGTTGGTCAGGGATCACAACATGGCCAGGGGCATAATCGTCACGTAATGAGCCACAAGCACTGACGCCAACGACACGCTCTACTCCCAGACTTTTCAGAGCATAAATATTGGCAAGGTAATTGACTTCTGATGGCATGATATGATGACCAATGCCGTGTCGTGCCAGGAAAACTACTTTTTTGTTTGTCAGGTAGCCTGTTACTAGGGGAGCACTTGGACGGCCGAAAGGCGTGTCTATTTCAAGCGCCTGAATTTCTTCAAGTCCTGCAAGCTGGTAAAGACCAGTTCCACCAATTACGGCAATGACGGGTTTTTCAGTCATGGAAGCATCTCCTTTCTATCGGAAAGTGACCTCAAAGTTAACCCGTCCGCAGCGGATTTCATCCCCTGAAATAATGACCGTTGCGGTTGAAATTGGTTCTTCGTTTAGAAAAGTGCCATTGGTTGAGTTGAGATCTTCTAACCACCATTGCTTGTGGTGATAACTAAGGCGGGCATGATGCGCTGAAACCGTCTCGTCTGAAAGGATGCATTCGCACGAAGGATCGCGCCCAATGATAATTTCACTGGTTTTATATTCCCGCTGATCATGTTCCTCATTATCAAGAAAAGTGATCGTCAGGGTTGGCACAATTTGGGATGTAAGCAATGCACTGCTCAGTTGAAGATCACGCCAGATTGTATAAAGTGCCCATGCCAGAAAGGCATACAGACAAATTGTAATTATTATTCTCAGGGCGAGAACAAGGATTCCACTCATCTGTTATTTGTCTTCGGTTGATTGCATACCCGGTCCAGGAGGAAAGTTACTGGTGTCCTCTAAAGACTGCGGAGCGTCTTCGCCATAAATTACAGGAATGCCGGCCAGAGATATGACGTCACCGGGCTTAAGAACGTGTTGGGTAATTCGAGTACCGTTCACAAAGGTACCGCCTGTGGAACCAAGGTCGAAAATCACGTAGCGACCACGACTGGCACGCAATTGAGCATGATTACGCGATACACGGGGATCGTCAATGATGATGTGGTTATCGGGACGCCGTCCAATGTTGATTACCAAATCGCGCAGGGGATAGGTTTGAGTGTTGTTGATAATCAGAAAAGCGTGTAGCGAGCGAGCATCGCGGGTGTCTTCGGCATCATTGCGAGGAAGCGTTAAAACAGCAGTTTCATCTACCGACCGCTGCGGCTGGGCAGCGCTGACGCGAATTTCATGCTGGGGAAGTTGAGCATCTTGAGCAAGTTCAATGGTCGGGGGACGTGTGAAGGTAATACCATTTTCAAGCGCAGCTTCTTGAAGTACACCTGCCAAGGTCTCTAATAAAAAGGGTTCGCTTGACCAGATGGAATAATCATCTGGTGGAAGGGAAATAATAAAGTGGGTTGTTGAGATGATCTGCTCGCTGATCTCTTCCGAAAGTACATTTTTTAATGCAGTTACCAGCCGATTGGCAAGCTGATGCTCGTAGCTGTGCCATGGCAAGAGTTGAGCACTTCCCTCAATTAAAGCCCGTAACCGCGACTCAATTCGATCTAATTGAGATTTCATACGTTGTTATTATACAACGACAATCTCTTGCTATTTTACATAGTCTGTGGGTTACTGATTTTAGCAAGGCGAGCGTTCGTCAGCTTGATGAAAGCATTAACCGGTAAACGAATGTTTACCCCGCGTTGTCCACCCGATATGTGAATGTACTCATGCTGTCTGGCAGTTTCATCTAAAAGCACAGTGAAACCTTTGTCTAACAAAGCAAGTGGCGAGATGCCACCTGCAAGAAGTCCGGTCAATTTTTCTGCTTCGCGTTGGGTCGGTAGATGGACTTTCTTTTCGCCCATGAAGAACGCAACGGCTTTCAGGTCAACTACACTGTCTCCAGGTATGACAGCCAGTATAGGCTTGCCCTTGTCCCGAGTGATTACAATAGTCTTGAACATCAAGTATACGGGGATATTGAGTAGCCGTGCCGCTTCCAGCGCACCAATTTTTTCTTCAGGAAGCTCAAACACCTCAAAAGGAATCTTGCGAGCAGTCAAGAATCGAGTGACATTATTGGTGATCATGGCTCTCTAACATAAATGGGATTGCTGAAGATCCAACCCCGTTCAAGTCCTAAAAACTGGATATAGCACTCCACGCGATATACTCCGGGCTGACTGGCAATATAAGTACAAATTTCCTGTTTTTTCCAGCGTTTGATGACTTCACCGTCTTTTATTAAGCGACATTCGGCGTTCGCCGAAGGAATTTTTATTTGAAATGTCACGCCGCCATTTAACAGGATTGTATCACCCAGGATGGCAAGTTGTTCCTTACTTTGGGCGCTGAAACGAAAACCTTTCGTTGAAGCGGGCAGATCATAACCGATGAACGCATGACCCTCTTGCATAGCCTGAAGGATCATACGACGATCGTTAACCAAATCACCGCTCAGCGGGTTGGGTACAATCAGGTGCGTGTTAATGGTGCGAAAGTGGAACTCATAAGGAAAGACAATGCGCTGAATAGGTCCGAGATGTCTGAGCAGGGCATGTGCGTCTGTTCCTCCAATTGCAACCACTCGCAAGCCTTTGGTGAGAAGCTCATCCCATTTTTGAAGAGTTGCATTTGCCGGTGAGCGGGCAACAAACTGAGGAAAAAATGCATAGAAAATGGCCTCGAGACTGGAGTGGATGACACTTTTAAACTCGCTGAAACCGTTCCAGAGTTCGATGCCGGTATAACCCTGGACATTCCAATCAACCCATGATATGTCTTCTTCCCCAAAAATCGGCAAGGGCACTTCAAATGGGTGTGCGATAAACGTTAGTCCTCCCAGAGCAGCTGCCTGATCTATCAACTGTTGCGGGTGGGTAGCGTATTGCGATAACTCCTGGCCTGCGCCAAAGACCAGGAGATGATTTTTTTGTGATTCCCGGCACGGATCGTGTATTTCTTCCCCTGTCATGAGCAAAACACATCGGGTATCATTTTTATAATATTGATCCAATCCGTTGACGAGCACATTATGGTCGGTCACGATTACCGCGTCTATCCCGGCTTTCAGGGCAGCCCGACCAATATCTGCATAGGTGCCGCTGCCGTCTGAGTAAGTACTGTGCATGTGAAGGTTGAGGATTAGTTCATGCATCGGTTGACGATTTGCATGTTCAAAAGGTATAATCATATGGCTTTTGAAAAAATCTGGAGGATGAAAGTGTCTCTACAAGGATATTTTGATATAGCTTTGATTATAACGTCAATTGCTCTGATTGCCAGTGTGATTCTTCAGAATAAAGGCGTAGGCTTGGGTGGCTTGACGGGAAGCGACTCGGGAAGCATATTCACTGCCCGGCGTGGTATTGAAAAGACCTTATTCTGGATAACTGTGGGTGCCAGTATTGTATTTTTCATTCTGACGCTGGCAACTGTTATTATCAGCAAGTAGGTAAAGCAGTAAAAGTTTACAGGGGCGACCTACCCCCTGGGGAGGGCGCCTTTTTTAATCATTATGAAAAAACTTCGCTGGCAGTTAATGATCATCTTTCTCACCGGTCTGGTGGTGGGAATTCTGTTGTTAAGTGAGCAACCCAGAAATTTACAGTCATTATCACCGGAACCGGCTCGAGGGGGAACCTATGTTGAGGCTCTAACCGGCAACCTGCAACGATTGAATCCTGTATTGGATTTTTATAATTCCGTAGACCGTGATGTTGATCGGTTAATCTTCAGCGGTCTGATCCGCTTTGACGAAAGGGGGGTTCCTCAGCCAGATCTGGCGGAGTCATGGGGAATCTCCAGAGATGGCATGATTTATAATTTTGCTTTACGTCCCAATATCAAGTGGCATGATGGTGAACCACTGACCAGTGACGATGTTTTATTTACAGTTGACCTGCTGCGAGAAGGTGGGGATGTTGTTCCCGCTGATCTTCAGTCTTTTTGGAAAGATATTGAAGTCATTGCGCTGGACCAGAACAATATCCAATTCCGCCTTCCAGAGCCGTTTGCTCCGTTTCTGGATTACCTTTCTTTTGGTGTCTTACCCAGACACTTGCTGGGGGATATGGATTTTCAGGAGATTGTTAATGCTCCTTTCAATATTCAACCGGTTGGTACTGGACCTTACCGTTTTGATCGTTTGATAATAGAGAATGATCAGATTCAAGGGGTTGTTTTATCGGTGTTTGATCAGTATTACGGTGCTCGTAAACCCTATATCGAACAGATTATTTTCCGGTATTATCCCGATTCCAGTGCGGCTTTGGCGGCATATCGTCAGGGTGAAGTTGAGGGGATAGGGAATGTTACCACAGATATTCTTTCAGAAGTTCTAAATGAACCCGACCTGGCGGTATATACGGGTCGCAAACCTGAAATAACGTTTGTGTTTTTGAATCTTGATAACCCTCAGGTTGCGTTTTTTAAGGATAGAGCAGTTAGAAAAGCGCTGCTTATCGGACTAAATCGCCAGTGGATTATTGATCGTTTGCTCAATGGTCAGGCTATTCTGGCAAACGGGCCCATTTTGCCTGGTACCTGGGCGTATTACGACGGCATTAAACCAGTGCGTTATGATATGCAGGCAGCGGTTGAGAATCTCAAACAAAACGGCTACGTCATCGCGGCGGAAGGAAGCAGTATTCGTGAAAAAGATGGCATTGCGCTAAGCTTTAAGTTAGTCCATCCACAAGATGAGTTATATACAGCGATTGCACAAAGTATTCAATCTGATTGGGCAAAATTGGGAGTTCAGGTGGAGCTTGAGCCATTGCCGTATGAGGAATTGATTAATGGCCGTTTGGTACCTCGGGATTATCAGGCGGCTTTAGTGGCTCTGAATTTGACTCGTTCTCCGGACCCGGATCCTTACCCGTTTTGGGACCAGGCGCAGGCTACCGGCGGACAAAATTATTCCCAATGGGATAATCGTACTGCCAGCGAATATCTGGAAGAGGCGCGCGTGACAACCGACCTCGCTGAGCGAGCACGTTTATACCGGAATTTTCAGTTAGTTTTTGAAGAGGAAACCCCTGCGCTCCCGCTATTTAGCCCCGTTTATACCTGCGCGATTAGCCGTGAAGTGCAAGGGGTGAGTGTTGGTCCTCTGTTTGATAGCAGTGATCGTTTCTCTACGATCATGAATTGGTATTTGATCGCTAGAGTCCCTTCAAGGCAAGATACTGCTCCTACAGCTTCAGGACAATAAGCATGTCAGCTTCGCGGCCGCTGGAAGTAGATTGGGTTTTCCTGGAGCAGGCAGTAGATGATTTGCAGGATTATCTTCTTTCTCCCGAATTGTATTGGACCCTCAGTGGCGAATTTCGCAGTGGCAAATCAGCGTCCTTACCGCGCCTGATACTGGGCAATTTATTACTTAGCCTGAAAAGGTTGAAAGCTTATCCTTGGGAAGCCGGGCAATACAGAGTTCTCAATACTTTGGATGACCGTATCTATTCGGTTCGTGAGCGATGGTTGCACCACTGGCAGGAGAAGGTTAAGAGAGAAATTCCATTGCGCTTATCTGTTTGGGAAAACTACCTGAATGAAGTTGTGGAGCATGGGATTAGCATTGCAGAATATAAATATCAGGTGCGTTCTCGTGTGATTTTGTCTTTACTGAAAAATGAAGGGGTTGTTTGGAAACCAGCTGAGATATCCAGGCTTGAACTTATGGATGGTCTTCTGACCACACTCATATCCCCTGGACCATTTATTTGGGAACCAGAGCTACAAAATGGTTTTCCAAAAGCAGAATTTCCGTTTTTATATGTTTCGTTTGAAAGGGGTGCTTAAGATATTGATATGAGTTCCTTTTATACAAGAAATGGTGATGATGGCTTTACAGGTTTGCTAGGCGCCGGCCGGGTCGCAAAATCTGATGATCGGATAGAAGCCTTGGGAGCGATTGATGAAGTGACCTCTGTGTTAGGACTGGCACGAAGTCTATGCAAAACTCGCGAAAGTGCCAGATTGCTGGTTCAGGTTCAACATGACCTGTATTTGCTAATGAGCGAAGTTGCCGCTACACCAGATAATGTAGAGCGTTTTCGCAGGTTAGATGCACAGCGTATCGTCTGGCTGGAAGAACAAATTAATCAACTGCAAAATGTGGTGAACATTCCGCAAGAATTTATTATTCCCGGTGATACCCCATCATCGGCAGCGCTAGATATAGCACGCACGGTGACAAGAAGAGCAGAACGACGAGTGGCAAAACTCTGGCACGAAGAACAGCTTAGCAACCAGAATATATTGCGATATCTCAACCGATTGTCATCTTTCTGCTTTATTTTGGAATTATATGAAAATCAGCAATCAGGACTCGAGCATCCGACTCTGGCAAAGAAAGAATGAATCATCCTGAGCAAATTTTGAAACAGTTTTATCCTTTTGTAAAGTTGTAGAGGTACACGGGATATTTTTCGCCAGTTAGCTGGAATCCTGTTTTTTGGTATAAACTCAGAGCGACTTGGTTGTAGCTATGTGTGTTCACGGTTATTGTTTTAATGTGATGATGGACTCTATAATACCGGATCAAGTCGTTGAGTAGTTTTTTCCCCAAGCCAATCCCTTGAAATTCAGGAAGAACTGCCAGGCGCGAAAGATGTGCCTGGATGGCGGTGCTGCTGGACATCTGGTAAGCGATCACTTGACCTTTCCATTCAAGAACTGTTGCATAGCTTGCATGTTGCATAGCTGCCGTCAAACCCTCCGATGAGAGTTGCCAGATTAAATCAAAGGCTGCTTCATCAACTTTTTGGACTTCAGACAAATCCTTTTCAGACATCACTCGCAGGGAGAATTCGGATTGCTCACGCGCGGCTGGTAGCGGTTCTGGTACTCCGTCATATCGAAGCCAGACCAGTTCATGGTTTTTTTCAAATCCTTTTTGCTCCAGCAACTTTACATACCAGTCTGAAAGTGCAACCGACGCAATGATTGGCTGGTTTTCACCTAACAATTCCAGCAACTTCGAAAAGAGTATATCCCAAACTTCTTGGCGATTATAACCATGCCGAATGACAAACAACTTAACCCATGCAACACCAGGCGGATCCTGTGGGCATACCAGTATTGAGATCAACTTATGCCACTTGTTTTCAAGTACCAGAAAGTTAGGGGTGTCCAGCCAATCTGTGAGATTTCTCCAGTCGAGATGGCGATTCTCGTAGTGCAAATCCCAATACATCTCTTCAATCAGAGGCTGGTCTTTTCGGGTGGCGCTACGAATGTTGGTTTGCAATAACAGGTTGACTGTGTTGCCTGTCACCGCTTTACCTGATTAACCTAAAAGGAAGATTAAGGAGTTTCTTGAGTAGTCGTTCTTTCAGGGTTAGTTTTTTTGTAGAACTGAGAGCTTCGCTCATGCTTGCCAGGGCATTGAATTGCTTCCCCATACGTACATATAGGGCAGAGATGCTACGTAAGACATAGCTGCGCATTTCTTGGTCATTGCATTGTTCAAACAAATCAGAAGATTGCCGAAAGAGTTTCAAAGCTTGCTCGAGTTGACCAAGCTCTTGTAATGCTGAAGCTTGGTTACTCAGTGCAATAGCCTGACGATGCTTATCGCCAGCCTGGGCAAATATCTCTTCTGTTCCGGCTACTGCTTTGAGGGCGCTTTCTGCCTCCCCTGCTTTCAAGAGCGCAACACTGCGGTTATTTGCCATTTCCGCGGCATCAAGCCTGTTACCGATTTGTTCAAAAGCTGCTCTTGCCTCCTCAAAGACCTGCGCAGCTTCTAAAAATTGACCGGATTGAAAAGCAGTTTTACCTTGTTGTGCCAATTGTTGTGCAAAGCTTTCCATCATCAGTAAGTAATCTCCAATAATCCTTCGGCGACAGCACGCAACTTTTCAACAGAAAGATTACTCAGACGAATTGCCAGTTCAAGATAAGGACGATTGACGGGTTTGCAGACAAAGTCTCGCAGCTCCTGAGGTAATTCACTGAATTGTTCTCTGGCTTCGATCTGGTGCCGCCAGTTTGCAATCGGCCCCTTTTGGTCAAGGAGATCTTCCGGGCGCAGTGCAAGGGATGAGGCAAGAATTTCCAATTGAGGTAGAGGGATTGGTGACTGTCCTGTTTCCCAAGCAATAATTTCTGCCTCTGGTAGCCCGCTTTTCTGAGCCAGTTCAGAAGTGGTTAAGTTAAGACGTGTGCGTTCCTGGCGCAGCCGGGTTGCAATAATTCGATTGCGTAACCGAAGTAATTGTTCAGCCTGGAGTAGTTTATTGGTTTTGGGCTTTTCCGAGAGTGATTGGTTACCCCAGAAGTGTTGTAGGGGGATGTTCAGAAAATAGGCGAGTGCTTCCAGTTCGGGTAATGAAGGAGCTTGGCGGCCTTCTTCATAGGCGCGATATTGATCGATGCTGATTTTCATTGCCCGTGCACAATTTTTTGCGCTTTGGTGTGCAGCCAGGCGGGCATCATAAATCAGTACGCCGAGTTTTTTAGTACGTAACTGGATGAGTTGTTTATTTTTGTCCATAATAGTTTTCTCCAGTAATCAAGGAGATACCGAAAGACACTCTCATTATAGCATTGCCCGGGCAGACTGCATTGAACGATTCGTTTAGCGCCGTCTTCCCAGCATTTCGCTCAAGTTCGCCCCGAAGATTTCTGCTCCAAGCCTGAAACCTGCTGCTTCCAGACGTGGTGTGAAAAGAGGACGAATACCAGTTGGTCTGAGCTCTCCCAGAATTCTACCCTCTTTATCAATACCAGTCTGTTCAAATTTAAAGATATCTGTCATTACAATCGTATCGCCTTCCATACCTGCCACCTCAGTAATCGAGGTGACCTTGCGACTTCCGTCACGCAGCCGCGAGGTTTGGATAATGAGATCAACAGCTGAGGCAATTTGTTCCCGTATAACGCGCACTGGAAGTTCCATGCCTGCCATCATTACCATTGTTTCCAGACGTGAGATGGCGTCGCGAGGCGAGTTCGCATGTAAAGTGGTTAATGATCCGTCATGCCCGGTATTCATTGCCTGCAGCATATCTAAGGCTTCTCCGCCACGCACTTCACCGACGATGATCCGATCGGGACGCATGCGCAACGCGTTCCGCACCAGGTCCCGGGTAGTTACTGCATTTTTGCCTTCCACATCAGGGGCTTTGGTTTCCAAACGTACAACATGTTCCTGTTGTAGCTGAAGCTCGGCTGCGTCTTCAATGGTTACGATTCGTTCGTCGGAGGGAATAAAGCTGGAGAGCACATTCAGCAATGTGGTTTTGCCTGATCCAGTTCCACCGGAAATGACGATATTTAAGCGAGCAATGACACAAGCACGGATAAACTCTGCCATAAAGCTCGTTAGAGAACCAAGCTTAATAAGCTGATCCACGCTCAATTTATCCTTCTGAAATTTTCGAATGGTGATGGTTGGTCCATCCAAAGCTACAGGTGGAATCACTGCATTAACACGTGATCCGTCAGGCAGGCGGGCATCCACGGTGGGACTATCCGCATCAATTCGACGACCCAAGGGCAAAATGATTCGGTCAATGATGCGTAATACCTGTTCGTCATTTTCAAAGCTCACATTGGTCTTTGTGAGTTTTCCTTTTCGTTCAATGTAAATTTTCTTTGCGCCATTGACCATGATTTCGGTGATTTCAGGATCTTCCAACAGGGGTTGAAGTGGTCCAAAGCCGAGCAGTTCATCTACAATTTCATGAAAGATTTGGTCTCGTAAAGCCGCTGGTAGGTTCAGGCGCGTGCTTTGATATGCCTGTTGTAAGAGTTGCATCACCACTTTTCGCCGCTCATTCAGTGGTGGTGGTTGAGCTTCCATCTCTCGGGTGACATGCCCGATAAGATAGTTTTTTAACTTAGCAATTTCCGGGTTGCTGGAGGATGGTAGATTAGGGAGGCTCATTTTTCCTTCTCCGTTTCTCCTTGTTCCTCAAGCGGTATGATCCATATAATTTGGTCACGGTTAACCATCATGAAATTACAGTAGTGAATTTCTTTTTCACCTTGCGAATCCATTACGTGAGCCTTTGTAACGGCAACGAAATCTTCACCGCGGTTCATTTCATCTTTTATACGGTCTTGGGGACGGATATGAACCTGACCACGAATTAGATGGATAGTTGTTTGGATCAGAACTTCTACAGGGTGTTTGGTAATTACATCTGTGAAGATTTTTCCTTTTTCCTCAAAGGATGCGTACATGGATCACTCTCCTTTTACGGACTCTTTCTCAACTGGCGGCATCAGATATCCTAACCCTGCGCGAGTAACAATGTGCTGGGGAGCGTGAGGATTGTCCTCTAGTTTTTGTCGCAGACGAGCAATACTAACCCAAAGAATTTCTTTGTCATCTTTGTATTGGGGACCCCAGATGGCAGCCAGCAAATCTTCAGCTGTCATAACCTGTCCAAGGTGATTAGCGAACTGGATCAGTAATCGGTATTCGGTCGCTGAAAGATAAACCGGTTTATTGTCTTTCCAGACCTCCGCTCTGGCAAAATCAATTTTCAAGTTTCCATGAATGAAATAACGATTGGTGGTGGTTTGATCAGCCGTCTGGGCGCGGCGTAGAACAGCCTGAACGCGCGCCATCAACTCGGGAGCAGAAAAAGGCTTGACAACATAATCATCTGCCCCTACGTTTAGACCGCGCACCCGGTCTTGTTCTTCCCCACGAGCAGTAAGCATAATGATAGGCACATTAGAAAACTGGCGAATACGCTCACAGGCGCTTATGCCATCCAATTTGGGCATCATAACATCCAGGATGACCAGATCAGGATGACGGCTTGCTACCATCTCAACGGCTTCCTCGCCATTTTCGGCAGTAACAACTTCATAACCGCCTTTTTCCAGGTTGACTCTGAGCAGGCGCTGATATAAAACTTCATCATCTACAACCAAAATCAACGTCATATTGTGTTCTCCTTACGAATACAGGGATGCTTCAATGGTCGAATGGTAAGAAAATATGGAAAACCATACCTTGGCCGAGTTCCGAGTCCGCCGTGATTTGTCCTCGGTGTGCTTCAATAATTTGCTTGCAGATAAACAAACCCAATCCGGAGCCGTGAGAGTTTGTGGATTGATCGGGTCCACGGAAAAAGCGTGTGAACATCATTGGCAGATATTCTTTTGACATCCCTGGACCGAAATCCTTAACTAGTATATGTATGCCTTTTTTGTCATGCTCCACTTTGATAAGCACTTCTGAATGGGGAGCGTACTTTGCGGCATTGCTGAGCAGGTTTTCAAAAACCTGGCTTAAGCGTAATGGATCTCCTTGAATGACCGGTAGAGGTTGACTAATTTGCAAGTTAATCACTTGTCTTGGTCTATGCAATTTTTGATGGGCAATTACATCTTCTAAAAGATTGTTCAGCCGTATTGGCTGGAATTTCATTTGCAGCTGACCAGATTGTAAGCGTGCCGAGTCCAGCAAGTTATTGATCAGCTCTTGAAGCGCATCGGTCTCTTGGTCAATAATTTCCAAAAATTCACGTTGCGTTTCCGCATCCCAGGTGGTGTCGGTACGAAGCAAGGTAGTAGTATATCCCTTTATAAACCCCAGTGGACTGCGCAATTCGTGTGAGATATTGGAAACAAAATCTTCTTGAAGCTGAATCTGCTTGTGTTTAGCTTCCAGTTCAATAGTGGCTTTTTCCAGCTTTTGACGTTCAATCAGTAAAGCGATTTGCCGGGCGATAAATTCTGCAAGCGCCACTTGATCGACTTCGAAGGATGGTCCACCAAAGCGAACAAAAATGATGGCTCCCAAATAGTTCCCACCATTTAACAGTGGTATTCCAAGTAGATATGGGCGTTTCAGGCGGCTAACACTATCATCCTTGGGTGGTTCCTCTAGTATGATTCTTTGCTCAATAGAAACTCGGTTTGCCAGCACTTCGCCCCAAGCACTATCAGCCTCTGCACTCCGGCCACGTCCAACCGCGCGCGCATACATAACGTCCAATCCTTCATGTTCTGGCAAAGCAAGATAAACCGCAAGGTTGTCATATATCAAAATATTGCGCACCTGTCGGACAATTTGGTCCAAAGCTGTCTTCCAATCCGAAGCATCAGTAACGATTCGGCTGATATTGTAGAGATCGGTTGGCTTAACAGGTGTTGGTTTATGAGAAGGCTTACTCATATCTCTTCCTGAGGTGTAAAAGCCTTTAGCAAAAAAGTGAATTCACTACCTTTTCCTTCCTCCGAAGTCACCCGAATGATGGAGCCATGTGATTCAATTATATTTTTTACCAATGATAACCCAAGACCAGTGCCTCCATATCTGCGGGTTGAGCTGCCATCTAATTGGTGGAAAGGTTCAAATATTTCTTCTATTCGGTGGGTTGGAATGCCGATCCCGGTGTCTATGACGGAGACACTTACACAACCATTTTCTCGGCTAACTTTTAACTGCACCGAACCACCGTTATTTGTAAACTTTATCGCGTTATCTAGCAATTGGTCAACAACCCATTTGATCATCTCTTGATCAGCTTCTACTAATGGCAATTCATGGTCAAATTCATATGTTACTTTAACATCTTTGTTTTTAGCTTTTTGGGTTGCGTTTGCAATCGCATTTTGTAAAGCTTGTTTGATGTTAAAGGGTTTAATTTCAAGACTGACTTGTCCGCGTTCGCTCATCGAGAACAGGATCAGGTCTTCTATGAGGCGTTCAAGTCTTTCTGTGGCTTTTTGGATGACACTTAGCGCCTGTTGTTGTTCGGGTGATAAAGCACCAAAATCACCCATTGCCAGAAGTTCCAGATAACCTTTCAAGTGGGTCAGGGGAGTGCGGAGTTCATGAGATATATTGGCAACAAAATTTGATTTCAGCGTTGCCAGTTCTGACAACCTTTGCAGAGCTTTTTCCAGTTCAATTGTACGATCTTTAACTCGTTGTTCCAGCCGATTATTTGCATCCTGAAGGGCGTTTCTGAGGGCAATAATCTGTTCTGTGATTGCCTGATCAAGAACAACCCGCTCAATATATCCCATGTCAACCAGGATTTGACCCAGTACTGGAACAATTTTACCTGAAGCGCGCAATTCAGATTGATGCTCTAGCGCGCGCTGTAGCTGCTCTGGGGTGATCAATCGTTTTTCAACGAGATAATCTCCCAGACGAGGCACCAGAATTTCAGGGGTTAACGGAAGCTCTTCACCCATTGATGGTTTCTCCGTCTTTCCAAACCCATTCACCTGCAATCATTGTAGCACAAGGGCGAATATTATAGATTTCTTCAAGTGGGCGTTCAAATGGATCGCAGTTCAAGACAATCAAATCAGCATAAAATCCTGGCGATAATTGCCCTTGCTTATGTTCCAAACCAGAGGCTAAAGCTGGCCCAAGCGTATAGGCTTCCAGTGCCTCTTGCAGGGAAAGGCATTGTTCGGGATGCCACCCCTGAGACTTGGCGGGATCGTTCACTCGTTGGCGGGTAGCCGCGGCATGAAGCCCCCAAAAGGGGTTGGGATTTTCGACCGGTGCATCTGAACCAAATGCCAAAATGGTACCTTTTTGGAGTAAACTTTTCCAGGCATAAGCATAAGCGGTTCGATTTCCCCAGTAATGGTCTGCCATCACCATATCCGAAATAGCATGGATGGGCTGCATAGATGCAATTATCTTTTGTTGTGCCAAACGATCGAGATCATCAGGATGCAGTACCTGAACATGTTCAATACGGTGGCGAAAGGCCGGCAGGTGGTGGGCTTGTTCATATTCTCTGAGCAGTTGCAGGCCATTGAGGACTTCATGGTTAGCGCGGTCACCTATGGCGTGAATGGCTAAACTGAGACCACTCGCTGCTGCTTGTCTCCCATAATCAAAAACCTGCTGGCGATCAAGAAATAACATGCCGGTATTTCGTTCGCTGTTTTCATAGGGCTGGAACATGGCGGCAGATTGTGGTCCTAAGGCACCATCCGCGAATATCTTGATTGCTCCGATACGGAGAAAATCATTACCGAAACCTGTATGTAATCCAAGCGCTGTGGCATGGTGCAAGTCTTCAAGTGGCAAGTTCTTGATCACTCTCAGACGAAGCTGGTTGTGTTCCTGAAGCGTTTGCAGGGCCATGAAGCAGCGGCAGCGGTCAAAGTCATGAACCCCGGTGATACCAAGTTTCCAAAGTTCGCGTTGCGCTTCATTCAAATAGCTGATGAGCTGTTCGGTGCCGGCCTCAGGAATAATATTCTCGACCAGTTTTGCCGCACTTTCCAATAAGATACCAGTTGGTTGTCCATTCGCGTCGCGAACAATTTTTCCATTCTGTGGATCAGGGGTCTCTTTCGTGATTCCCGCAAGTTGCAGAGCCAGGCTGTTCGCCCAGCTTGCATGAAGCGACTTGGCGGTTAAATAAACTGGATTATTGGGAGCTGCCTGGTCCAGAAGGCCGGCATTCCCAAAACCCTCTGACCACATGTTCTGGTTCCAGCCATGGCCCCGAATCCAGTAGCCAGGTGGAACCTGCCGCGCCCGCGCGGCTACTCTTTCAATACATTCGGCGCGTGAGGAAGTTTCGCAATTGATCAGCCCCAGGCTTAGTGCAAATTGTTCCAGGTGGACATGAGCGTCTATCAATCCCGGCCAGATAGTTTTTCCTTGCATATTTTCTTTTTCACAGCCGGATGTTGCCAATGACAATATTTCTTCATCTGTACCAGTTGCAATAATGTGACCTTGATCTATAGCAATAGCAGAAGTGAAGGGCTGATTGGGATTAAGGGTGTGGATTCTGGCATGATACAGAATGCGCATGGGTTACTCTTTCAGAATTTGGTTAATCAGATTGTCCAATTCTTCTTCAGAGTAATAATGTATCACTAATGTGCCCCCTTTTTTTCCATGGCGAAGTGTCACCTTTGTACCCAGATGGTTACGTAAGCGCTCTTCCAGCGCCAGGATCTCTGGATTGGGCGAGGGCTTGGGAAGGCGTTCTACTTTCTCCCCGCTTAGACGGCGCACCAGGTCTTCTGTCTGGCGAACGGAAAGATTTTGCCGGAGAATGGTTTGCATGACAGCTATTTGGGCTTGGGGAGTGTTCAGTGCAAGGAGGGCGCGCGCGTGACCTTCGCTGATTGCATTCTCAGCCAGTGCCGTCTGTACAGCTTCCGGGAGTTTCAAGAGACGAAGAGTATTTGTGATGGCAGTGCGGCTTTTACCAACTCTGGCGGCTATCTCTTCATGTGTGAGTTTGAAATCTTCTGTGAGTTGGCGGTAGGCTTCCGCAGTTTCCAGGGGGGATAGATCTGCCCGTTGGAGATTTTCAATTAATGCCAGTTCAAGACGTTCCTGATCGGTTGCTTGCCGGATGATCACCGGTACCATGCTCAAACCACCGAGGATGGCAGCGCGCAAGCGACGTTCACCAGCGATGAGTACGTATTGATCGGAATGAGCATCGTATGTCACGATCAGTGGTTGCAGAATGCCGTGTTCTCGAATCGAGTCTGCCAGCTCCTGGAGACTTTCTTCATTCAAGTTTTCACGCGGTTGTCGAGGATTGGGCACAATTTTTGAAACTGGTACCAGTGTTTCCCCCTTGGCTTCCGCTGGGGTCTCAGCGGATGGCAGAAGTGCGTCAAGACCTTTCCCCAAGCCACCTTTGTGTTTCGTGCTCATATCCTATATGGCGACCTCCGGAATTGGAATATGGATGCCGTCTCCTTCCAACGTTTCGCGTGCCAATGCCTGATAGGCTTTGGCAGCGTTGGATTCGGGTGCGTAAATCGAGATGGGTTGTCCATAGGATGGGGCTTCCGCTAGGCGGACGCTGCGCGGTATGATGATTTGAAATACTTGTCCCGGGAAGAAACGTCGTACTTCTCTGACAACATCTGTTGCCAGTTTAGTGCGTCCATCGAACATGGTCAGGACGACCCCTCGCACGGCGAGCTCTGCAAAGAATGTATTTCTAACCCTCTGTAGCGTTTGTGAAAGTTGTCCCAGTCCCTCCAGAGCCAGATATTCACATTGCACAGGAATAATGACACCATTGCGCGCAGCGATAATACCATTGACTGTTAATATACTCAATGAAGGCGGGCAGTCAATCAGGATATAATCGTAACGATCTCTAATACCTTGCAGTGCTTTCCATAATCTACTTTCACGTTCCTCTATTTCTATCAGTTCTACTTCTGCGCCTGCCAGGGCTGGCGAGGAAGGGAGCAGTGATAATTTGAAACGCGGGTTATGTAAAATCAACGGACTGATAGAGGCAGCTCCAATCAGTACCTCATAAGTTCCAGCTCTGACAGTTTTCTTATCTACGCCAAGGCACGAGGTGGCATTTGCCTGGGGATCAAGATCGATAAGCAGGACCCTTTGACCATAGTAACCAAGGTAAGCACCAAGGTTAATTGCAGTGGTGGTTTTTCCCACGCCGCCCTTTTGGTTGACAAGTGTGTAAATCCGTCCCATGTGTCAGACCTTTTCGATAACTTCAAACAGGCTTTCTTTGATTTCATCTGGAGTGGGTACGCCTTGCAGTCCACGACGCAGCACAGAGAATGAAGCCAACTTGGTCGCAAAGCGTGCTGCCTCCCAGGGGTCATTGGTGGCATAAAGACGGCAGAAGAAGGCAGCTGCAAAAATATCACCAGCCCCAGTAGGGTCAACTTCTTCCCGGTAGGGCGGTCGAAATCGGCGACCGTCACCATTCCAGTATAGCCGGGCGCCAGCGGCTCCTTCAGTGACAACCAGAATACGAGCCACGCTGTGTAACTCTTCAATCATGGACTCATCCCCCTGAACATCTTCAATACTAAGCACGGCAGCGCTGGCGTTCTGTAGTAAGTTGGTTGCCTCTTTTTCTTTGAGCGGGCGAAAGCGCACCCGTCCTGTATGATCCCAATCGCGCAGCCAGCCCTGCAGTGTAAGCCCTACTAAAGCATTGGGAAATGCACTCAAAAGATCTTCGCCAATTTCCCAATCCAATGCCCCAAGGTGCACTACGGGTGCTTTTCGCCAGAGCGGTGGGATCATTTCCAGAGTCAGTTTCGCAGCCTGGTTGCGGAGATATTGAACACGCCCATTAGGAGTATAAATATTTTCAAACGTAGTAGTATTTTCAGAAGGAGCGGCTATGACAGGGATACCTTCTAATTCGGGCATTTGAAAGTCTTCACGACAGGCTGTAACAATGCCAACTCGCATACCCAGAGCGCGAGCGGTAAGTGAAGCATACGAAACCGTTCCGCCTAAAACTGGTCCATCAGGAGTAAGGTCTTGGGTAACGTGACCGATAATCAGGTAGTCAATGGGTTCGACAGTGGTTAGATAGTTTTGCATGTTTCGATTTTACCTTTATGTTTTTTTGAAATAGTGGTTTCACAACTTAAGACCAAATATCAAAGGTCTAAATTCTTTTCCAGTTCTGTCTCGGATATTGTTTCCTCTTCAAGAGGGGTTTCTCCGCGCTGGATAACCAATGCAGGTGAAGCACAATATGGGCAGAGGTTCCAGGGTAGTTCCATCAGCCTGCCACAATGAGGGCATGCTTTTTTTAGTTTGGTGTGACAATTGGGGCAGACAATCCAGTCCTCCCGTACGCGCCGGCTGCATCCAGGGCAGAGTGGATTGTCCTCGATGGTCTGTAGCAGAGCTTCTTCCTCCAGGCTGCGCTCATATTCTTCTTCTAGCGTGCGTGGGGGACGAAGGATAAGATAAACCAGAACACCCGGCAGAAACAAAACCGCGACTACCAAAGTTGCTAGAATACGCAAAAGTGGGTCACGCGCCCGATTGCTGATGTCCCGATAGGTCCAGATGATGAGGCTAAGCCAGAGTGCAACTGTAAATGCGCCGGCGAATGCTGTAGCAATTAAAACATAATTACTGAGAAACGCAGGATTGAAGGTCATAGCACACTCCGATTTTTTGAATTATAGCATAGCTATGCTTTGACATTCAGGTAGAACGTCTTTCAACAGATTAAAACTTTCCAAAATTAGGACAGGGCAACTGACATGGTTTTGCAGCGACTAGATGACAGATTTGTTTCTGGCAAGGTTGGTTACGATCTAAATTGTTGGATACTATGTTATTTTTTCATTCCTGAATACTATATTTGATATTGTCTCCCACTTCAAAGCGATAGACAACACAACTGTGGGCGGCCTGTGTTCTTATGGAAAGTGGTATCAGTGCGTCGTTTATAAAAGTTGACATGGTTTCTCGATTGGCGCTACGCCGGTTAGTAGCAAGGTGGTACCCAACGACAGGGGGAGTGATCTAGCAATCCTGCCGGGCAACGAGGAGAACGCCCGCTGGTTGTTTAGCAATTTGGTGAAAGACACCCCCATTTATTTTCAGCGGATAAATTTAGACAGATTGTTGATCAGAGCGGCGTTGGTGTACTGGGATATTAAGCAAATGTTAGTAAGTGCAGATCAATCAGCACGGATTGACTGCTGTGGTGGTTATCATGGAATGAATAAATTGGTTTTACGGTAAAGGTACACCTGCCAGTGCTTGTTCTAGATCGGCGATTAAATCGCTGCTGTCCTCCAATCCAAGTGCCAGCCTAACTAGATTATCACGGATTCCCAACCGTTGCCGTTCTTCAGGAGCGACATCATAATAGGACATTAGCGCTGGTTGGATGACCAGGCTCTCGGTACCACCCAGCGAGGGAGAAATATAGGGAATTTGAAGCCGATCAACAAATAGCGAGGTTGTCTGAAGATCACCGCGAATAGTGAAGGAAACTACACCACCAAAACCGGCCATCTGCCGGGCTGCCACTTTGTGGTCGGGGTGAGAAGCGAGTCCCGGATACCAAACAGTTTCAACAGCAGGGTGCTTTTCGAGAAATTCTGCGACCTCAAAACCAGTACAGTTTTGGTGAGTAACGCGCAGGCTGAGCGTTTTTAAGCCGCGGATGAGCAAATAAGCATTGTGAGGATCTGGGATACTGCCCAATACGCCAGTGATCTCGCGAATGGGGTTAATTAATTCTGTTCTTCCCGCTACCACACCGGCAAGCAGATCATTATGTCCGCCCAGATACTTGGTCGCTGAGTGGATCACAAGATCAACGCCCCATTCCAAAGGACGAAGGTTAAGAGGCGTGGCGAAGGTAGAATCCACCAGACTGAGAACGCCATGACGACGGGCAATTGTTGCAAAACGTTCCACATCCAACACACGCAGGTAAGGATTGGTCGGAGTTTCAGAGATCAGCAAGCGCGTTTGTGGTTGAATAGCAGCTTCCAATGCCTCATAATCGCCCATTGGGACAACGGTGCATTGGATTTGGAAGCGCGTCAGAATCTGTTGACAGAATTGGCGTGTGCGGCGGTAGCAGTCATCTGTCATGACAATGTGATCACCGGAAGATAGCAAAACAAACAACACATTGGTAATGGCTGCCATTCCTGAGGAGAAAAGAATGGCGGCATCCGCTCCCTCCAGAGCTGCCAAACGTGCTTCTGCAGCGGCAACAGTTGGATTGCCGTAGCGTCCATATTCAATGCGATCTCCAGCCATACCTTGACCGTGGGTTTCCATATACTCGCAGACATCGTTTGAGCTTTCAAATGTGTACGTGGAAGTTTGGACAATTGGCTCAATCAGCGAATGATAAGGCTTACTGCGTATTGCCCCATCGTGGACGGCGCGTGTGGAAGCTCCTTGAAAGTGGGAGGTGGGCAGAACCGGGACACTCGGATTTGTGGAAAGTTTGGTCAAGGTTTTGGTGGTCATCGTATTTGCTCCTTTTGTTGAATAAATAAAAGTAAAAAGCTGCCTTTTCGGCAGCCTGGTGAACATTTTCTGGGTTTAACTGATATGGGTTGTGTTTTAACCCTCTTGTTCCTCCAAGACTGCCCGCCGTATGCAGCCGCGCATGATCATCCCCATCATCATGGACATATTGAACAGGACAGAAGAGGAAACAAGGTTTGTCTTCATAAGTTGGTAGTATTATACGGCAACGAATATTTTATGTCAATCACCTTTTTGCCTGAAGTCTACCCACTTTCGCAGTAGAAAGCGGGGAAGACTAAGCGTCGCCAGACCTTGAGATGCCTTGGGACATACAGCCACTCCAGGGACCATAAGCCCAATTGGACAAAACTCAGCCGATCCCGGGAAGCCAGATAGGCTTGCCAGCGCTTTGGCAGGTGCAAGCCGGTCAG
>DYEC01000005.1 GCA_020725865.1 Anaerolinea sp.
ATCCAATGATTTGTAAAAAGGAGAAAGAATAATTCATGCAAACAAAAAAACGTTCCCCCATTGCCGCAATTGTACTTGCCGTTGTCATCGGTTTGCTTGTGATCGCCCTTTTGAACGGGGTGATCCGTCCAACTCAGGTGGTGGTCGCCAAAGTCGCCATCGCCCCTGGAACCGTTCTGACTGACCAATTGGTTGAGCTGCGTACCATTCCGATGGGAGCTAAACCTGCGGATGCTACTTCAAAAATTGAAGATGTGACCGGGAAGATTCTGGCTGTTGGACGAGCTCCGGGGGATCTGATCGTTACCTCCGTTTTGGGAGAGATTGCCAGTGCGGGTATTCCTGCTGAACTTCCAGAAGGGCATGTTGCTTTGGCTATCCATGTCGACCTGGCCAGCGGCGTGGCTGGTTTACTTCGTCCAGGACAGACCGTTACGGTGATTGGTATGATTTCTCCAGATATTCTCGAGGCGAGTACCACCTCTGTGTTTACTGCACCGATTGCGGAATTTACTTCACCCATTGTTTCACTCACTCCTGGTGTGAGCGCAACACCTACCCCAACTCCTACCCCCGCTCCGCCGGCTTCTCCTCTCGCTCGATTAGCAATCACAGGTGTGCGAGTTCTCTTAGTGCCCCAATCGTTTCGTTATGAAGAGGTTCCAGCCGGTGCCAGTGAAGAAGAATTGTTTTCCTCTGCTCGAACAAGCATGTCAGCTCAGGAAGGCAGTGTGATCGTTCTGGATGTTCCCACGGGGTTGATCGAGGTAACTCCAGGATTCAAGGTTGATCCGGCAACCTTGCTGGCTGCTCTCGACCAATATGGCATTATTCACCTTGCCTTGGAACCAACCTCAGGGTTGGCGTTGGATGTTGCGGACGTGATTACCCTCAATCTGGGTGAGTTATATAACGAGATGAACGATTATCGAAAGAAATAGGTCAAAATGAGCGATAACGCTTACCAAACCAATAAAATCACCGTCATGCTGGCAGGAGCCGGCCATGATGTTGTTTACTACCAGATGCAACAGCCGATCCTGGCAGACCAACGCTTTATGATCTCAGGTCACGCCGCTCAATGGTCCATGTTCGAGACGAACTTGAACAACCTGCGGCCGGATCTGGTGATCGTTCAAACAGATATCGCTCCTGATCCGGATACCTTAATTCGTACCCTACAGAAAATTTCAGCCTGGCGTGGAATTGCGATTGTAGTACTGCCTTTGGCCCAAAAGGATTTTCAGGGAGCTTTTACCAAAGTGGATACTGTGCGTGGAGTTTTCGTCGCGCCGGTCAATTGGACTGAGATCATCCAGGCTGCTTATGGTGCTGCGATGACAGCCCGGGCAAGTCTGACTCAAGCTGCACCCATGCAGCAAGGGGTATCCGGCTATTCCAACAGCGGAACATCTGCGTATATCACCGGCACGAAAAGGATCGCCGTCCTCTCGCACGCGGGTGGATCTGGTTGCTCAACCATTGCTGAAAACCTGGCTTATGAATTGTCTGTACGACTTAGCGTGAAAACGTTGTTGGTGTCCATGGGGTTGCCACCAGCTGCTGCGCCACATTTAGGATTACGATATGTCCCTAATTTAACCGAATACTTTGATCGTCCAGGCAAGGCAGCTTTTCAGGCTGCCATCCAACGCAAGGAAAATTTGGAGATCTTGCTTGCGCCAGAATCCTCCCTGGAATACATGCACATTCTTGAAAGCTCAAGTAAAGGAACCGGAGAAGGCAGCATTAATGGGATGCTGATTGACTCGGAAGATGGTCGCTATGCCGCTATTGTCATGGATGTGCCAACCACAGAAGATTTGTGGATGATGCATTCAATCATTTTTGCCAATTATGCCTTGATCGTTGCCCGACCTACTCTGGCTGACTTAACTGCGATTCGACATACCCTCACCTTATTGTTGACCGGCTTAAAGAGTGAGAAACGCCTGGCCCGAGATTCGATTTACCTGGTTCTAAACCAAACTTCTGATCGCAGCAGCTTTACCCCCCGATTATTCCAGGAAGAGCTTTCCAAATCCTTGGGGTGGGCTCCACCCATCGCAGCCATTGTACCTTTTGATCCAGGGGTTCCTCAGGCACAAGATGATGGCTTGATGCCGGTGACACGAGGTGATGAGTTTGCCAAAGGGATCCGCGCCATCATCAACACTTTATTTCCCTTGGTGGAAAACAATCTTGCTCGTGCGGATGGAAAAAAAGGTATTTTGCGACTACCCAAAATACGATTTACGTAGAATAACATTTTTGTCTCTTGAGTAGGAAAGTTTCTAATGTTGGAGGTTACCTATGCCGGGAATATTAGGTTTGTACGACACTGCCACGAACGGGAATAACTTCGACGAATCCATACGGTCTGAAGTTTTCAACGAAGTGATCGATCTGATCAACCATGATTTCCCAACTTCTGTTCTTCAGAGTCCAAATGAAACCGACCGGCAGCGCATTCGGGAGCGAGTCGAGGCACAGATTGCTGCGGCGCTAAGAAAACGCAATTGCCGTCCAGGTGCCCTGCAGGAAGCTGCTATTGCTGAGGAACTCACCCGGCGGATATTGGGATTGGGTTTTTTAGATTTGCTCTTGCCGCCGGCTCGCACAGATATCTCTGAAATCACCATTTACTCCAGCGGACTTCTTCAAATCATGCGTAAAGGATCGGTTCGTTGGGAGACCATCGAACTGCGGCCTGAACCAGGTGAAATCTGGCGTGTGTTGGATCGCTTGATTGGTCCGCAAAACAAAACTTTGAATGAGACCAACCCAAGTATCAATGCCAAACTGCCGGCAACGACACATAATCCAGGTGGTGGACGTATAAAGGCGCTTCATCCAGTCATTGCACCGCCAGGTCGTAATCCTTCTATCAATATCCGCCTTTATGAACAAAAGCCAGTCAAACCAGAGTGGTTATTGGAGCGTGGAATGATGAGTTCCGAAATGATGGAGGTTCTTCGTCAGGCTATGGAGAAAGGGGCTCGCATCTTGATTTCCGGAGGAACCCGAACCGGAAAGACCACTCTGCTTAGTGCCTTATGCAATTTCTTGCCTACGATCTGGCGCATCGTGAAGATCGAAGACCCAGAGGAAATCTGGGTAGATCGTCCAACCGTTCAGACGGTGGAAGCCCGCCCGCAGGCGATTGGCACGGATGTCCGGCCGTATACCCTGGCAGACGGAGTCGATGATGCCATGCGAATGTCACCTGATTACCTGGTCATTGGCGAGGTACGCGATGGGATCGCAGCCATGAGTTTGTTCCGGGCTTTGATGACGGGGCACAGCGGAGCCTGTACCTTCCATGCGGACAGTCCCCGTGAAGCAGCTCGCCGTTTAGCGACAGTCATGGGTGCAGATGCTGGAGTAAAACCGCATGAAGCCAACCAAATGATTTCCGACGCAGTAGATTTGTTGGTGCAGATAGGTATTCGGCACGAGGTCCGGCGGGTGACAGCGATTTCAAATGTCGCCAAGGATCTGAAAAACGGAGGAGTTTATTTTGAACCAATTTTTAGATATAGAGAGGTTTCATCAGCCGCAGAGCCGAGTTGGGAGAAATTGGTGGAGTAAATTTATTGATTTTTTTGTGAAACCACCCTTCCATTGACACTCTGTAGTTTTCAACGTACAATACGACAATTCTTTGGTCTTTTTGGAAAAAATAATGAAACTTACTCGGCGCCAGGAAATCTTTATTCATCGTTTACTTGATCTTTATCGGGAAATAAATGGGCCTATCCATTACTCGATACTGGCGGAACGGGTGGGGGTTAGTCCCTTCACCGCCTATGACATGATGCGTTTGCTTGAAGAGAAGGGTTATGTTACTTCTGAATATCGTACAGGTTCTGAAAAACCATCTGTGGGACGGTCTGAAGTTGTATTTCGTCCCACTGAGCTAGCCCAGCGCCGTTTAGAAGAGTTAGCAAGAGGTGCGGATCTAGGGAATTGGGATAGTGTCAAGTCGCAAGTAATGGAGAGAATCCGAGCAGTCGAATTCCAGGATTGCAACTTGGCTGAAGAAATGTTAGCACGTGTCCCTCCAGAGGCACCAGAAACGTTGCGCTTCTGCTTTGAAGTCATGACGATTCTCGTGCTCAGGCTTGGCAGGGATACGGGCCGTCGTATACTCACACAACGTCTCCCTCAGTTTTTAGAAATGAAAGGTGCAATTTCGCGTTCAGGATTGCTTTTATTAGGTGGTTTTGTTTTAGGTCTTCTAGCCAATGAGAATGCTGTAGATTTGGATAGAGACAAATCAATCATTGAACAAGTCGAACGGTATCAAGGGCTTGTAATGGAAATGGAACCTCGTCTTTGTCGACGTTTAGGCGATGGTATAAAAGATATGTTTGCGCTCGTACTTCAGAGTTAATTTTTTGTCTAATATTTTGGTCTTTTTGGGGTTTTACAATGACAATTTCTGTTGAAGCTCTTCTTTTAACAAAACGGTACTCCTCTCAGGCAAAGGAAAGTCGACCTGCACTCGATGCAGTTGACTTGCAGGTTGAGGCTGGACACTTGTATGGGTTGGTAGGTCCGGATGGGGCAGGCAAAACTACCTTGCTTCGAATTTTATCTACCGTACTCATGCCTACATCAGGTTCTGCTCGTCTGGCAGGTTTTGATGTAATAAAACAATCCGAGCAGGTACGTGCTCGATTAGGATACATGCCGCAGGCATTTAGTTTGTATCCTGATTTAAGTGTGATGGAAAACTTGCGTTTTTTTGCCGATATGAATGGTGTGCCCCGCGGAAAGCAAAAAGAACACATAGAAGAATTATTGGAGTTTGCGCGCCTAACGGATTTCACCTCCCGGCGAAGTGAAAATCTCTCGGGGGGAATGAGGAAAAAACTGGCTTTAGCTTGCGCCCTGATCCACGAGCCTGAAATTCTTCTGTTGGACGAACCTACTACGGGTGTGGATCCAGTTTCCCGTCGCGAGTTGTGGCAATTGCTGGCAAAAGTTATTGAACGTGGTGTCACTGTTGTAGTGAGTACTCCTTACATGGATGAGGCAGAACGTTGTGATGTCGTCAGTATCATCTATCAAGGCCGGATGTTGACTACTGGCGCACCCGTGGAATTGGAAAAGCAGATGCCTTTTAAACTTATCGAAGTCAAAGCGAAACCTCGCGGAACGTTAAGACAAGTCGCAGACAAAGCAGAAGGCGTGATTGGCTGGCGTGCGGTAGGTGATCGTCTACGTCTCTCAGTGACCAATCCAATTGATGCACAAGCGCGAATTGAATCTGATTTAAAAAATGCCGGAGCGGAGATTAGTATTCTGCGGGAAGCGCGGGTGATGATGGAGGATGTCTTTATCCATCTGGTTGAACAGCAGGAGAAGCAGGCATGAGCCCGGAATATTCTGTACACGCTACCCATCTAACACGAAAATTTGGTGACTTCGTCGCTGTAGACCAAATCAGCTTCGATATTCCAAAAGGTGAAATTTTTGGTCTCCTCGGACCGAACGGAGCCGGGAAAACCACCACCATCCGCATGTTGTGTGGCATCCTGAGGCCTACTTCAGGCCAAGCTCATGTCCTGGGATTTGATGTGGCCAGGCAAGCCGAACAGGTCAAGCAAAGAATCGGCTACATGTCGCAAAAATTTTCACTTTATAACGACCTGACCGTAGCTGAAAACCTGGGTTTTTATGCAAATTTATACGGAATCCCGCGTGAGAAAGTAAAACCACGCATGACAGAATTAATTGATATGGCTGGTCTACGGGGTCATGAGAGACAGTTGACAGGCGACCTTTCTGGTGCCTGGCGCCAACGGTTGGCGCTGGCTTGCGCCATCGTCCACGAGCCACCTATGTTGTTTTTGGATGAGCCGACTGCTGGAGTCGATCCGGTATCTCGGCGTGAGTTTTGGGAAATGATTTATACCATGGCCGGCCGGGGGGTTAGCGTTCTTGCGACCACACATTACATGGATGAAGCTGAGTTTTGTAATGTGATTGGGATGATGTATCGTTCTCGCCTAATTGCACTCAATGATCCAGACTCGCTGAAAGATGCGATGCAGGGTGTTTTGTTTGAAGTCGATTGCCATGAACCAGGCCGTGCTGAACAAATTTTAAAGGATTTCCCAGCCGTTCAAGATATAGCAGCCCATGGCGTTATATTGCACGTTATTATGTCCGACGAGAGTGAGAAGGCATTGTTGGAAAAAGTATTACAAGATAACGGGATTGTTGTAGATCGGATTGAACATGTTTTACCCTCTTTGGAAGATGTGTTTGTTTCATTGGTAGATCAAGAAAATCGCCTGCATGTGCGGGCAGAAATTGAATAAGGAGGTTCACGTGGGACAAAGTTTTCGCCGAATGCTGACCATTGTTCGAAAAGAATGGTTACATATTATTCGAGACCCCCGCACCCTGGGTTTAGTGATTATTATGCCCGTCATGATGCTTTTCCTGTTAGGGTATGCGGTTGCAAATGATGTAAAAGATATACCTCTGGCAGTAGCCGACCTCTCACACACCGATGCCAGCCGCACTTTGGTGGAGAAATTAACAGTCAGCGAATTTTTCAAATACACCCATGTTGCTCAAAGCGAGAATGAGATTTTGGAGATGCTGGATGCAGGAACTGTTAAAGCTGGTTTATACATACCAGAAAATTTTGGGAGAGTTGTCAGTACAGGTGGGGTAGGAACAATTCAATTTTATATCGATGGCTCAAATCCAACGGTCGCGCAAACTGCCCAACTAGCCGCTGAAACAATTAGCCAATCAATGTCCCAAGAGATTCTCGTCCAACGCCTTGAGCGCAGCGGTACAGGGATGCACCTTAGTCTTCCGGTAGATGCACGCATTCGTTACTTGTATAACCCCGATATGAAGCGGATGAACTTCATGATCCCTGGTCTGGTCGCTATTATCCTGCAAATTCAGGCATTGTTATTGACTGCTTTTGCCATTGTGCGTGAACGCGAGCAGGGCACGCTGGAGCAGCTGATCGTGACTCCGGTCCGATCTTGGGAATTAATGTTAGGCAAAATCTTACCCTTCGTGGTGGTTGCCTTCGTCAATGTAATCATGACCGTGACAGTTGGTGCTGTTTGGTTCGGAGTGAAGGTTGTGGGAAGTATTGCATTACTGGCAGGACTGAGCCTGATCTTCCTGCTTGGTTCGCTGGGGTTGGGCGTACTCATTTCCAACATTTCAAAAACTCAGATGCAAGCCATGTACATGGCCTCGTTTATCATGATGCCGTCTTTTATTCTAGCCGGACTGTTGTTTCCACGCGAAAATATGCCCTGGTTGGCTTATTATGCCGGCTATCTTTTACCGGTGACTTATTTCCTGGAGATTGTACGTGGCATCATACTCAAGGGTGCTGAATTCTTTACTCTATGGAACTGGATCTGGCCAATGGCTGTGTTCAGTATCGTAGTTTTCTTTGCTAGTGTCTTGATGTTCCATAAACGCCTATAGCATGTAGCACTTGGTTCCACTCAAAAATTCACTTCTCAAATAGGAGTTTAAAATGAAAACAAATCTTTCCAAAATAATTTTGCTCGTTGTCATCCTTAGTCTAGGATTGAGCGGTTGTCAAAGTCTGAATGGACAAAGCACCTCACAACTCAATGCCTCAGGGACAATTTCTGTAGCCCAGGTTAATATTGCCCCGCAAATAGGTGGCATGGTCGTTTCAGTCAATGTAGCAGAAGGCTCACAAGTGAAAAAAGGCGATGAATTGTTCCGACTAGACGATTCCTTGCTCAAAGCGCAGCGTGACCAGGCCAACGCTGCGATTGCATTGGCTGAAGCAGCATTGAACGCGGCCAAAGTGCAATATGAACTTGTCCTTAATGCTTCGCGTCAGCAGGATCAACAGAACCGCACGAGTAGTTGGAATATTACTCAACCCACTCAATTTGAATTGCCAGTCTGGTACTTTGACAAAGAGGAAAAAATTACAGCCGCCAAAACCGAAATGGATGCCGCGAGCGCAGATCTTGACATGGAGAAAGTTAATCTCCAAAAAGTTCTCAATGATGGTGCTTCTCAAGAATTCTTGAACGCAGAAAAACGCGTGGTTGTTGCCCAAGTTGCGTTTCTGATCGCTGATCAGGTCCTCGCTCAAGCAAATAGCGCGCAAGATAAAGAAGATTTGCAAAACTTTGCCCAAGACCAGCTTGATGCAGCTGAAACCGAATTAAAGTCTGCCCAAACCAATTATGATCGTTTGTTAACGACTCAGGCTGCGAAAGACATGCTCGAAGCTCGCGCGCGGGTTCGGGTGGCCCAGGAGCGCTTTGACCGCGCTCTTGATTATTACAATTCGCTTATGAGCGGCAATCAGTCTTTACAGGTTATAGCTGCCGAGTCAGGCGTAAAACAAGCCGAAGCCGCATTGTCACAGGCCCAAGCTGCACTAGCCATACTGGATGTACAACTGGAAAAAACCATTGTTGTAGCCCCGGTGGATGGCACGGTACTGACCCGCAATCTCGAAGTGGGTGAAACGCTTGCCCCAACCGGTGTTGTAATGACCATTGGTCAACTACAAGAAGTTAACTTAACTGTGTACATTCCAGAAACCGAATATGGAAAAGTTAAGCTTGGAGATCAGGTTTCAATTACTGTAGATTCATTCCCAGGGGAAACCTTCCGCGGCACTGTGGTTTATATTTCCGACCAAGCTGAGTTTACACCTCGCAATGTGCAAACGGTAGAAGGACGCAAAACCACAGTATATGCTGTAAAGTTGAGTGTGCCTAACACCGATCTAAAACTCAAGCCTGGTATGCCAGCGGATGTAGTTTTTCTCCTGAAGTAATACCAGATCATGATTCAGCATTGTCCTTTTCTGATGGTTGGTGTATCTGCAGACAATTCGCATGGAAACCCTGGTTCACCTATGTACGCAGCCAATTGCACCCCAAAAACAATCACGGATCCCGAACGGATCGTCGCTATCGTGTCTGACAGTGTGGCCCAGGTGCCGGCGGAGATGGCGCGGCAGTTGGATATTACGGTCATCCCGTTTACCGTGAATATTGATGGACAGTGGTACCTGGATGGGATTGACCTCGCACCCCAGGAACTCTACCGCCGCATGCGCCTTGAAAACGTCATGCCGACCACCACTGCACCTTCGCTAGGGCAGTACCAGCAGGCTTTCGAAGCTTGTCTGCATGCCGGGGCGCAGGCGGTGCTTTGCGTGGCGCTCTCCAGCAAACTGAGCGGGGGCTACAGCACAGCCTGCCAGGCAGCCAAAATAGTGCAGGAAGAGTTTCCAGACCGGATTGTTGAGGTGCTGGACAGCCGGCAAGCGACCATTTCACAGGGTTTCGTAGTCATGGCAGCAGCTCGCGCCGCTGCGCAAGGAAAACCTTTGGCAGAAGTGCGGCGAGCGGCCGAGGAGGCAAAACGGCGAGTCGGCTTCGCGGCAACGCTGGAAACGCTGGAGTACTTGGCGCGCGGCGGACGCATCGGCAAGGCCGCCTACATGCTTGGAAACCTGATCAAAATCAACCCCATCCTCACCATCGAGGAGGGGGAAGTGACGCCGGTGAGCCGGGTGCGCGGCGAAAACCATGCTCTGCAGGCCATCGTTGATTACGTGGCACAACAGGTCAAGGATCACCGGGTCCTGCACCTGGCCATTATGGAAGCGGATGCCCCGGAACAGGCCGCACGCCTGCGGGAATTAACCTTACAAAAGTTGCGGCCGACAGAACTCTTTCACTCCGAGTTTACCCCCGTGATGGGGGTGCACACCGGGCCGGGGTTGGTTGGATTGGGCTATTACTATGAGTAACAGGTGGATTGCTTCTGGAGGATTCCTAATATGAGCGAATTTATTCAATTCTGGTCGATCGTGAGTTTTGTGTTTTTATTAATATTTGGATATCTGGCAGGCTCGATTCCAAGCGGATATCTTGCTGGAAGATGGATTAAAGGCATTGACTTGCGCAATTACGGCAGTGGAACGGTCAGCGGCTCGATGGTTTGGGAACATGTCGCCAAGTGGGTGGTGGTTCCGGTCGGTCTTTTTGATATTTTCAAAGGCGCCCTGCCTGTGTGGTTGGGGTTGCGTCTGGGTTTGGGAGAGGTCGCAGCCATTCTGGTTGGTTTTGCGGCTATCGTTGGTCATAATTGGCCAGTTTACCTGAATTTTCATGGGGGACGAGGATTCAGCCCATTTTTGGGTGTATTGTTGGTCATTTTTCCTTGGGGAGTTGTAATTTTATTAGCAAGTTTGGCCATAGGCAACATTTTTCGATCCCCAGTGATTCCGTTATTTGCGGTGATGTCCTTGCCAATTTTTGCTGCATTATTAAACGGCTCATCCATTGTTCTATGGTTATCGGCAGGAATGACGGTCATAACCATTGTCAAACGGTTGGAAGCAAATCGCAGACCTCTCCCCTCAGATCCGAAAGACCGTCGGAAGGTTATCCTCCGTCGGATTTTCTTAGATCGTGATATTCAAGATCACAAGAGTTGGATACGAAGAGAACCTCATCAGCATAATTAAGCGCAAACTGGAGTTTTTTTGATGGAAAAAATAGGCGAGCATGGTTCGTGTTTTGTTTGTGGTAAAGCTAACCCCCATAGTATTGGCTTAGAATGGTATTTTAATGGAAACCACATTGAAGGTAATTTTATCTTCACCATGCATCACCAAGGCCCTCCTGGTTTTGTCCACGGAGGTGCATCAGCAGCAGTATTGGACGAAGCCATGGGACTGGCGATTTGGCAGGCTGGTTACCGTGCTGTTACCGTAAACCTAATGATAGATTATCGTAAACCGGTTCCATTAGGTGAACCCATCCTGATCCGCGGTGCGATGCACCGCAAAGCAGAAAGGCGTATCGAAACTTCAGGTGAAATTTTACTGCCGGATGGGTCTGTGGCGGTTTTCGCCAAAGGCATTTATGCTGAGAACGCTCATTTTCTTGACCAGGACGCCATTCGAAATTTCAGGCCAAAAAATGAATAAAACCTTTATAAAGATTTTTTGGGTTTCTGTCTTTTCAATTGCTATGGCGTACTTGGAATCCGCCGTGGTTGTCTATTTACGGCGGGTATACGGCATCACCGATTTACTTCTGCAGGTTCCGCCTTTTGATGCGCAAATTGCCGCAATTGAAGTGGGCAGAGAATTGGCCACATTGGTGATGCTGCTTAGCATCGGGTGGATTGCTGGAAAGACGTTTCAATCCAGGGTCGGTTTTACTTTCATTACATTTGGCTTGTGGGATATTTTTTATTACATCTGGTTACGGGTTTTTATCGGCTGGCCTCAGAACATTTTTGAGCCGGATTTGCTTTTCTTGATTCCTCTCCCCTGGTGGGGACCGGTACTATCTCCCGTCCTGATTGCTCTATTGATGGTGACAGGTGGAATTATTGCAGTGATCAAAACGGAAAAAAAACAAGCTCTTCATATTGACGCCTGGTTTTGGGTATGCCTAATCACTGGCGTTTTGATCCTGCTATATACCTTTATGGCGGATGCATTAATAGCGTTACCTGCAGACGCATCAACGTTGAGTGGTTTAAAACCTTCACAATTTAATTGGCCGGTTTATTTTCTTGGATTTGGTCTATGTGTGATTGCTCTTTGGCGAATGATGGTGGGTAGAAAGGGAACTTAAGGACCTGGCTCATTCTGAGACAGTGGAAAGGATTCGTATGAAAATCAGGTATCTTGGTCACTCTTGCGTGGAAATTCTCGGAAAGCACCATATCTTAATTGATCCGGATTTTACTCATCCGCCGTTGCCCGATGTAGAATTCATTTGCGTATCCCACGCTCATAAAGACCATATTGGTCAGATTGCATCTGTTTCAAGCGGTGTCGTTCTGGCAGCGCCTGATGTATGCGAAATTGCTCATAAAATGGGCATCCCCGCATCTCGACTTAAACCGGTAAAGGCTGGAGAACAGAAAGAAAACATTAAAATTCTTCCCGGTTTTAGTGTTGTAAAAGATCCAATGTACATTGTTGTGAATTTATTTTTCCGTTTTCGACTTCCAGATCCAGGCGGCACCCCGCTTTCATTTCACATCCAGGATGAAGCCGATTTGTTACACGTTGGCGATGCCCACCACTTCCCGATTGAGTTACGGCCGGATATTCTATGCCTTCCTTGGCGTACTTCTCCAATTCGCCCCGAAAAGTACAAATCGGTGTTAATTGATATGGCGAAACAGGTCGCAGCACCTTATATTCTTCCAATCCATTACGATCTTCCTGGAACAGAAGCTGATCCGTTCGAAATTAGAGAACGCATTAGCGCAACCGTTCTTAATGGAGAAAATTGGCACAGCTTCCATAACAAAAAAGTGTTAATTAATTGATAAAGACCTGCTATAAGAAGTCAAGAGGTCAAAACGCTGAACCTTAATAATCTAACGAATAACGTAGGCACGCTTTTCTTTGAGGACGACGAAGATGCGAGCCAGGAGCTTGTGGCAAACCGCGCCAAGAGCCGTGCCGTGATGTTTTCCTTCATCCCGTTTCTTCTGGTAATAGGCTTTGAGGGAAGGATCGTGAAGGATAGCAGCTGTCGCGGCGAGCCAGAGAGCATGGCGGAAGTAAGGAGAACCACGTTTGGACATATGCGCCTCGGAAGCCTCAAACTGACCGGTTTGGTAGACGGTGGCATCAATTCCGGCATAGGCGACCAATTTATCGAGGGTCTCGAAGCGCTGGATATCGCCAATTTCAGAGAGGATCGCCGCGCCGGTGACTGGGCCGATGCCCGGGATGGAGGTGATGTGTTGAGGGATTTGCTGCATCAATTCTTCAATCGCCTGGTCGATCTCGGCACGTTGGCTGTCGAGCAATTCCAATTGGGCGAGGATGCAACGCATTTCGAGATGAACGGCATCGGTCAGGAAACCGACGCCCACCGATTGACGAGCTTGGGCCTGGATCTTCTCAGCCTTTTCCAGTCCGAAGCGGCCGTGGCTGGCTTCGGCCAAGAGTTGAGCCAACTCCTGAAGGTTGAAGTCGGCGAATTCCTGGGCAGAAACGGCTTGTTGGAGTACGGCCCGGGAGGCTTGCAGGAAAACGCTGGAGAACTGGCGCTCGTATTCGGGGAAGACCCGGTCGAGGATGGTCAAGAGCTTGCGTTTGAGGTCCCCGACCTGCTCGGTGAGACGAAAACGGAAGCGGCTCAACTCTCGCAACTGCAAAAAGACCGGCAAATTCTGCTCAGAGGGTGGCAAGTTGGCGACGCGGATGTAATCAGCGATCCAAACCGCATCGCTGGTGTCACTTTTGAGCTTACGAATGCCACTCTTGCGGTAGGCGGCCACCTGCAATGGGTTGAGCACGATCACCGGATAATGGTTGCGGGTCAGGTCGTCGTAAAGCGCCAGCCAGTAATGCCCCGTCGCTTCCAGACCGACGGTCACATCCTGACCCAATGCCTGGAGTTCAGCATGGAGCTGGTCAAAGCCGAGTCGGGTATTGGGGATGGTCAGTGCAGCTTTCACGGTCTGACCTTTTTCGTCCATCATGGACACGGCATGCTTGAGTTTGGCAACATCGATCCCACAGTACAGCATGTGTCACCTTCCTGGAGAGGATTGAAGCGAGGTGACCTCAGACAGCTACGAGTCTCTCAGCCTTGTCAGTCATGCACCGCCGAACGGCAACCTGCTTATTCGAGACCTCTCGTAGCGCTGAGGCGGCAGTCTTTCTATCGAGGCTTGCCCTCAAGGAGAACAACGTCGACCTCAGCTTCTACGAGCATTGTATGTCAGTCTACCGACTGACGCTACTAATCATTTATACAAGGAGAAAAACATGAAAAAGCAAAAAGTTGCAATTGTAACGGATGGGGCTTGTTCTCTGACACCTGCTCAGGGGGAACAACTTGGAGTCTATGTAGCCCCGGTTTATGTGAATATCGGTGATAAAACCTATCAAGCGGGTGTGGATCTGGAAGCCTCTGAATTTTACCGTCTGATGCATGCCAGTAAAAAACTACCCACTACGGCGCAACCCACGGCTGCCGATTTTATCAAACTGTATACCAAGCTGGCGGATGAAGTGGATGAAATTGTCACTATTGTGATTTCTCACCATATGAGCGCGACACTTCAATCCGCTGAAATGGCAAAAGAACAGTTTACCAAAGTTCCAGTCCATATCATTGACTCCGAATCGGTTTCTTTAGGGCTGGGCATGATGGCGATTGCCGCTGCGCGAGCCGCTGCGCAAGGGCAGGATGCGCAAGCTGTGATTCGGCAGGTAGAAAATATCAAACAAAGGATTAACGTTATTTTCACAGTAGATACACTAGAGTATCTGCATAAGGGAGGGCGTATCGGTGGGGCGACAGCGTTCCTAGGTTCTGCATTGAGCATAAAGCCAATTCTTTATATAAAAGATGGAAGGATTGAGCCTTTAGAGAAGCAGCGTACCCGCAAACGCTCGATCGTTCGATTATTGGAAATCATGGAAAAGAAAATTGGCAGCGGTGAAGTTCATGTTGCCATTCTGCATGGCAATATTCCGAATGAAGCCCATGAACTGGAACAGCAGATCCGTGAAAGGTTCAATTGTGTTGAATTAGTTACATCTGAAATGGGACCTGTGATTGGGGTTCATGCCGGACCGGGTACATTAGGTTTGGTCTTTTACAGTTTGTCTGATTGAACACCAGGGTGATGTATAGATCCAGTACACTGCTCCGTTTCGCAATTTCTGCGGTTGTTCGACACGACAAGCCAATTTGGCTATTGGCAGATTTTCCCAAAAGGGTAAACCTTTCCTTTGAGATTTAACTGTTGAATGGCTGGTCCCGATGTTTTAAAAAGCCTTGCGCTCCAGGATATTTAGGTGTATTCCTAGGTTTCTTTCTTGACAGTTCCATTGCTCTTTACAAACTCATTGATTGTATCGATCGGTCGTTTGCCTCGGTTCCGATAACCCTGATGCGGTCGCTCAGTGTTGTAGTACGCAAGCCAAGCATCCAGGTCAG
>DYEC01000006.1 GCA_020725865.1 Anaerolinea sp.
AGTAGGTCATTGCCAAGAGACTTTTTTGCTTTAAAAATCCCCTTGTTGTTTATGCCTGCTGTATAATGAGTTCAGTACGGTAGGTTATTTTCTGGAGTAGTCTAGATGACGACAGAGCCGACCGGACAGGTGGTCGGACGGTATCAAATTCTAGAGGAACTGGGGCGTGGGGGGATGGCTTTTGTGTTTAAAGCGCTGGATACCCGTCTTAATCGTCCAGTAGCCATTAAAATCATCCGCCGTACAGCTTTTCTAGAAGACCATTACGAGGCGATGATTCGCCGCTTTGAACGTGAAGCCAGGTCACTCGCCAGCCTGGATCATCCGAATATTGTTAAAGTATTTGATTATGGTGAACAAGAAGGTTCGCCGTATCTCGTCATGCAATATCTTGCCGGAGGATCCTTAAGAGGGCTGATCAGCGCAGATCAGGGCGCGTTGGACTGGCGTAAGGCAGTTCGCTTGATAATTCCTATAGCGCGGGCGCTGGCTTATGCACATTGTCAAGGTATCGTGCACCGTGATGTCAAGCCTGCCAACATCTTGCTTACCACGCAGGGCGAACCAATGCTCTCGGATTTTGGCATAGCTAAGATTCTGCATACAGGTGAAAGCGCCCTGACCGCCAGTGGGGCTGGTATTGGCACACCGGAATACATGGCACCAGAACAGGCAATGGGTGATGTTGTTGCTCAGTCGGATATATATGCGCTGGGAATTGTGCTTTTTGAGCTTGTTACCGGCCAAAGGCCCTTTGTGGCCGATACTCCAATGGCGGTGATGCTCAAACACATCAATGAACCTTTGCCTGACCCGCGGACGCTCAATCCGGCGTTACCGGACGAATTGGGACAAATTCTAGCGAAAGCCTGCGCCAAGCAGCCTGAAACGCGTTTCGCCAGCGCGGATGAATTCGCCAAGGCACTGGAAGATCTGGTTTCCGGTGCTGGAACCGTCCAACAGGTTATGGTGACCGGAGGACTTGAACAAGAAACTGTTACCGTTAAGATTCCTGCGCCTGCCCCATCCGTTGTACCTGCCAGTTCGCTTTCCAAGAGCTGGCGCCGCTTTGCATTGCCAGCGGGTTCGGCGGTCATCCTGTTGCTTTTCGCTGCTTTTCTTGCAATAAGAGGATTATCTGATGGCAAACCAGAATTCCCCCCCACGCTCACCATTGGCGTTCAGGCAATAGCGATGGATAATGCTTCTCCAACCTCGCCGCCAGCGACAGCAACCCGCTCCCCCACTGTAACTCTGACACCCACACAGGTTGCCCAAACTGTGCGGATAGACCTTCCCATACCGGAAACACGGACAAAGATTACCGTCTTGAATGCCAGTCTGGTCAAAGAGTTGACTTCCATGACTATTGGGCACATCTATCAGCTTGAATTTAGCCCTGATGGACGTCATCTTGCACTGATTGTGCCGGAAGGTATTTACCTGTATAACATTAGCACAAAAGAAGTGCGTTTCATCCGTGTTGCAAACCAAGTTTCCTTTCTAACCTTCTCTCCGGGAAACACACAGCTTCTGACTGCAGGGACGAACAATGGCATATTGAGTTTCTGGTGGGTAGAAGATGGCAGTCTGGCGGCTGAAGTGGACACCGATAGCGAAGGCGTGCGCGCGGTTGCCTACTCACCGGATAGTACAATGATTGCTGTTTCAACTGCTGATCATACCATTCAGCTTTACGCGCCATATAACCGCCAACGGGTGACGACCATTAAGGGACATCGAGACAACGTTTGGGGGCTGGCGTTTTCGCCCGATGGTTCGCGGCTGGCTTCTGCTTCGGATGATAAAACTGTACGCTTGTGGAGTGTTCCAGAGGGTGCACCCTTATTGACGATGACGGGTCACAAGGATGCCGTTGTGGACGTTGCTTATTCGCCGGACGGTACAAAGTTGGCATCTGCTTCCTGGGATAACACAGTGAGGTTGTGGAATGTTCCTCAGGGCAGTCTGGCTCATTTTCTGACAGGGCATCGTGATTGGGTGCGCAGTGTGGCTTTTTCACCAGACGGCTCTCTGCTTGTTTCGGGCGGGGATGATAATACGATTCGCCTCTGGTCGGTCGGTGATGGAGCGTTGCTGATGACGCTGGAAGGTCATCGTAATGGCGTCCACAGCGTTGCGTTTTCACCTGATGGTGCATTGCTGGTTTCTACCTCGCTGGATGGCACGATCCGCATGTGGGGAATTGGCAGATAAGGTTCAGCATGAACCGCAGTGTCTGTCTTTCGGGGATGCGGTTTTTCGCAGGAACACCAGGTTTTTCAAAATTAGATAGTTGATGAAGTACAATACTCCTTCGGTCAGCATCTTTGCGCCGATGACTGAGATGCTTAACCACTCCATCCATCTAGGAATCATCAGTGATGCAATGACACCGGAAACCGCTACCAGCATAATATAGCGCGGAAAGGTGTGCAGAATGTGTTCACGGTTGCCAAACACTGCCATGCGGAGCAACAGATAATTGATCAGCACCGAAGCGGCGCGTGCCAGGAATATACTTGCCGGAATGTTCTGCAACAGGGGGTAGCTGAAGAAAAAAACCAGATAATCCGTTGCCGCCGTAACCAGCGAGGAAGCCATATAGCGCAGCAAGAGAAACGCTTCGCGTACAGATGCCTTTCGCCGGTGCCATGCAGGCGGAGGAGCAGTAGTGGAACGAATGGGATGCTCTATCCCTTTCATGGTGTTTTGTCTATTATGTGAATAAACCGATACCCCAGATACCCTTCATCTTCAAAGAGTAGCTCATATTGTCCGCTCCGGATGCGTTGCTCTACGGCGCGTTGAATATCTTCGCTGGCGTTGAACGGCATCAGGATATAGTTGACGTCCGGGCGGCGGGTCAGCTCATCAAAGGATGCCAGATCGGTGAACCAATATTCAAGCTGCGCGTTTTCCAGACCGGGCAGGTAAGCAACGGGGTAGTTAGTCAAGATACGGGGATTTTCTTCACCACTTTGTTCCAGATAATCATACAGCTTTTCGTTGAGCGAGGGCGCAAAGATTTGCATTTGTAATTCGGTCTGACGCTGGATCAATTTGTCGTCGGGAAATAATTTGCTCAGCCCGATCAGCAGCGCACACCCCAGCAGAAACAGCCATGTCAGCTTCCAGCGCGCCGGCTTTAACCACCTGAAACCCCGCAGCAGCAGCTCTATTACCCCTTCCATTCCCAGCCCAGCAGTCAGCCCGAGAAATGGGAAAACCAGCGCAAGGTTGCGCGTATCATAGCTGAAGAAAAGCATCCAGACCACCGTGTAAGGCAGAACGACCAGCAACACCAACCAGCGGAAACGTTTTTGCAACAGGGGCAGGGCAGGGATCAGGAATAAGATCAGATAGCCATATTTCTCGAGCGTCCAAAAGGCGCTTTGCATCCGTTCAGTGTAGGTCATCCCTTGAAAGATGCCCTGTGTCACCCAATTGACATTGGAAGAATCAAGCCCGCGCGCAATGGCGATATACTTATACCCGTACCAGGAGAGCGCCAGCAATAACCCAACCCCGAAGGACAGCCAGAGATGACGCCACCGTTGAACCTTGTATTCCGGCTCATGGCTGGGGGCTTGGGGCTTTTCAACCAGCAGAAAAGCCAGCAGCGGATAAAGCAGCAAGACAAATCCTCCGGCTTGTTTGGTAAGCGCCGCTGCAGTGGCAAAAGCCGCACCCAGCCATAGCGCTAGATGATGTGTTCGGGTGTCATCCCCGGCGCGGATTTTCAGCAGGGTGTAGACTGCCAGAAATGCCAAAAAGGCGGCGGGGATATCGCTGTATCCCTCGGCGATAAACTCGCCGGTAAATTTTTTTGTGACTAACCGAGTAATGGTGACTGCCAGAAAGAAACCAAAGGTTTTCCCGTCCAATCCCAGATCGAATAGCAGAAGAAAAATCCATAGTAGAAAGAGCGGTGCCAGCGATTTAGCGAAGAACTGCACTGCGGAGTTGTTCATTGCCACATAGGTTAGCGACCAATTTGCTGGCAAGAGCTGCGGGTAATAGCCGGTATCCGGCGGTATCTGGTTATCAGCCCAGGCAACTGCCCAGCGGTTCCAGGAGAGAATCGCATCCCATGAATTGAAAACTGTTCCCAAATTCAAGCGATAGACCTGCAACATCCACAGGATGCTGCCGACTGCCAGCGCCAACGCTGCCAGCAGGAAAATCAGACGGGTAATGTTTTTCAGCGTTTCGTTTCTATCTTCTTCGGCTATTACTTTCATTCGCAGCGAAATCAACCAATTGGTGAGTGCGCGCCAAGTCTTTTCCACTCCCTCACCCAGCGGCAAGTATAAGACGTCCCGGTAAGCGCTGATGAGGAAGAACAATTCGCTGGCAATCAACATACCGAGCGTCAGACGGGTGTAAAGTTTCAGCGCAGCCAGCAGAAAGATGAGGACGTAATTGATCAATAGGCTCAAGCCAAAGGCATATGCTAGAAATTGCAGCACCCCTGCCCGCACTCTAAGCCAGCGAAGCACCAGCATGCCCGGCAACAAGGTGATTTGCAGGATGGCAAGGATACCAGTGATAAACATGGGCTTTTCCTTCTCTTTGAAGGTCAGGGGGTCTTAAACCAGCATTCTCTCCGGGTTCAGAGACGGGTTCTTTGACGGATGATGGCATCGCTCATGCGCGCCACGCGCACCATAATCTCTACATCGTGCACGCGCACGATGTCCGCACCGCGGGCAATGCCGATAGCTACTGCTGCCGCAGTGCCTTCCACACGCTGATCGGGTGGCAGATCGAGGGTGTAACCAATGAAAGATTTGCGTGAAGGTCCCAGCAGAACCGGAAAACCCAGCGCACGGATTTCATCTAACCGGTTGAGCAATTCAAGGTTTTGTTCAACCGTCTTTCCAAATCCAATGCCCGGGTCAAGGATAATATGATGATCAGGAATGCCGGCGCGGCGGGCAATCTCCACGCTTTGCATCAATTCGCTCTTAATGTCCTCAATCAGGTTATCGTAAGCCACGCCGATATAGCGTCCGCCCAGCCGTTCTTGCAGGGCGGCATTTGCCGGATTGCTGCGGTTATGCATCAGGATGATCGGTACGTTGCGCTCGGCAACGAGCGGTGCCAGCTCTGGATCGGCGCGCAATCCCCAGACATCGTTAACCCAATCGGCGCCAGCGTCCAGCGCGGCTTCAGCGACACTGGCTTTGTAGGTGTCCACTGAGATCAGTGCATTCAAACCCGCCTTGCGAATTGCTCGGATTACCGGCAGGACGCGCTCACATTCCTCTTCAACACTGATGGGTTGTGACCCGGGGCGGGTAGATTCCCCGCCAATATCAAGGATGTCTGCTCCGGCAGCGACAAAGCGTTGTGCTTGTTCCAGTGCAACCTCCAGCCCGCCCCTTGCCAGCAAGCCATCCCCTGAAAAGCTATCCGGGGTGATGTTCAAAATACCCATGATGTAAGTTCGCTCTCCCCAGACGGGTGGAAAGGTTAACATTCGTCCAGTTTCCTCCACGAATTATAAATCACCGCTTGTGTTTTGATACAGGTTGACATCCTCTGCAGAGATACCGTCAAGCAGCTCTTGAATCGTTTTACCCAGCTTTGGATGGCGGAAATCGGCTGCTAGTTCGGCTAATGGGACAAGCGTGAACGCCCGCTCATGCAGCATGGGATGCGGAATGGATAGATTGGGCAGTTCGATAATCTCGTTTCCATAAAACAGAATGTCAATGTCAATCAGGCGGGGACCGTAATGGATAACGGTATGTCGCCCCATACGTTTTTCGATTTCTTTGATATAAACTAGCAATTCTGATGGTGTGAGGTCGGTTTCAGCCTCTAGTGCTTGGTTGAGGAAGTCCTCCTGTTCCAAATAACCCCAGGGTGCAGTTTGATAGACGCGCGAGACGCGCAAAACTTTTATCCGCGGCGATAAATGTTCAATGGCGGTTTGTAGATTTTTCGCCCGATTGCCCACATTGGTGCCCAGCAAAAGGTATATTCTGGTAGGTTGCCGCTTTTTTCCCAAAGTCAATTTGCGTCCTCTGATTATCTTAAACGCCGCGGATGATGTTCAGCCAATCCGCCAGCAGACCATAGGCGGTGGTCTCCGGTCCGGGGTCGCTTTCGACGATACCCAAACCGGGCAGAACGTCCAGCTCAAATTGGACGTAGGAACTGGTGCCATTGATGCTGTACAGCGGCGAGTCGGGTTTGACACGCTGGGGTCGGACGCTGGCAACAATGTTACCGTTTTCCAGCCGCGCGCGGCAGACCAGCTTCCAGCGCTCGCCTGCCCGCCGGGCTTCCTCGATCATCTGCGGTGTGATGTCGCGGATACCCTGCCGCTCAACCTGCTGTGGTTTGAGCGGAATACCCATTACTACGGTTGCCAGGGCGGCGACCTTGATGGCAGCGTCCCAGCCGTCAATATCGGCGCTGGGGTCGGTTTCGGCGATTCCAATGGATTGAGCATAACGCACTGCTTCATCAAAGCTGTTGCCCTGCTCCATCAGTTCCAACAGCAGATTGGTACAAGAATTTAAGATACCGTGAAAACCCTTCAGTTCTGCTCCCGGCAGTGCAGCGCGCAGCAAGGAAAAAATCGGCGCTCCGTCCATCACGGTCGACTCATGCATGAAACGTAAGCCTTTAGAATGTGCCAGATCGGTCAACTCTCGATAAGCATGAACTACGGGTCCCTTGTTGGCGGTGACGGCATGCATTCCGCACTCCAGCGCGGTGCGCAGGTGGTCAACCGCCGGCTGGCCGGTCTCGTGGTTAACAGGAGTATTCTCAAATAGCACGTTAGCCGGACAAGAGCGGATAAAATCGAGCATAGAATTGGGTTTTGGTACTTTGGAGAGTTCATCCAGATTACCACCTTTGCGCACAATCTCGAGCGCACGTGGCAGGTTAATCCCCGCCGGGTCAATCGCCATGCCATGCCGCCCGGTAGCAATGCCGGTGACCTTAAAAGTCAACCCAAAATCTTTCTCCAATTCAGCTTGCTTACGCATAAGCAGGCGGGCAAACGCCTGTCCGACATTACCAAATCCGACCAGTGCGAGAGAATGTTCGATCATGAGACACCTCATCGTGAATTAGATTTGTGACGAATTTTACCCCAACTCTATTCAAACCGGCGGCCAGGGATAGGAACGCCGGCCACTATCGGGGTGGGGAAATGTGCCCAAAGTGCGCAGCATACGGCTGCGGCGTTGCAAGGCTTTGATTTCTGCCGGACTAAGTAGAGGTTTGAGGCTTTCGTAGCCCTGTTTTTTTTCTTCCAAAGTTTGCTCAAAACGCTTCAGGTCATCCAGCAAATGAGGAGGAATTGCTTCACCGGCAAAGTCCCAGATGACGGTGCGCAGTTTATGTTCAACATGAAAGCAAACGCCATGATCAATCAGCCACAAATGATCATTGTTATCTACCAGAACGTGACCGCCTTTGCGGTCTGCGTTGTTGACGAGCAAGTCAAACAATACTACCGGACGCAAACGCTGGCGGTGCTGTAGGGAAAAATTGAAATAGTGATACTCGGGATTGTGATGAATATAGTATTGCAAAGAGCCGCTGCCCAAAGGGGTCTTTTGCCGTCGGTACACAGTCGGCGGCACCAGTTCCCATCCCAGCGCCTCACTGACTATAAAAGCCGCAACCTCCCGTTTGGTTAATGTGCGGTCAGGAAAATCCCACAAGGGCCTTTGGCCGCGTGTTGGCTTATAAACTACTTCGAATTTTAAGTCTTCATAAGTCAACATTCCCAGGAAAGTGTAATTTGAGCTGTTGACGAATTGACCTTGCAGTTCAAAAGTCCCTTTCTGCAAGGCCGTCAGAATTCGATCTTTATCGGGTTCAGAGGTCATAGCGGGAGAAACCGGACACCCCCCTAGTGTTTGTGCCCGTTTTTCTTGGGGCAAAAGTGTCCTTCCGGTTCCATGGGTTGACCACATTGCGGGCAAATCGGACGTCCGCGGCTGGCAACTTCCAGCCCCCAATTGCCCAAAGCGCGTAACTGGGAGCGTGTGCACCAAAAGCGTATGGTGCGGGCGTCTTCTGGAGACAGGTCATCAGTGAGGATTTCACGCGCAATCAGCACCACAATGTCGCGGTCATTGTCATACGCCAGCCCGATTTCGCCTACACGGAAAACAGGGTCAACCGGTGGCTGAATGTGCATTTTGCTTTCATCGTATTCGCGAGAGGCTTCAGGCAGTTCTGGGAAGCGGGCGGAAAGCTCGGCAAGAAATTGTTCAATGCCAATCGCAAGCGATTGAACCTGTATTTTTTCTATCAGCAAAGTGTAGGAACGTTCATCTTGCCATGCTTGCAGGTAAAAGACCCGCTGTCCTGGCTGACCGATGGCGTCCACAGTAATGTGGGTGACGGGGTCAATGTCTATTTCGCGTTCCGTCATGTGCAGTGGCCCTCCTGTAGCCTGAAGCAAGTATACCAGAATTTGATTGGGAAAGAGGGTGACCGAAAAGCAATGTTAGTTGTTATGGCTTCTCCAAAATCAATTGCTGATTGCCCCATCTTACCTGTTCGACCCGAGCGGCTTCAGTGTCGTTCATGAGCAGGCGCAACATGTGTTTGAATGTTCGCCGGTCTCCGCTGGTGAGAAAGCGCGGGCTGGCAGTGTTTTCCCCGTCACTGGTCAAGCCATATGCCGCCAATACGCGTCCAACCTGACGGGCAACCGCCGGCGCAGGGTCTATGACACGCACGGGGTGGCCGGCATAAGCATGGATAATTTCTTCAATCAGCGGGATGACAAAGGGGTAATGTGTGCAGCCCATAACAATGGTATCCGCACCCCGCGCCAGCATAGGGTGGAGTGCGCGTGTCAGGATGGCACGGGTCTCCTCACCTTGCAGGTTTCCTTTTTCAATCTCGCTCACCAGACCGGGACAGGTATCCTGCAGGATGGTTACGCCGCGTGCAAAACGTTCAACCACCGAGGCATACAAAGCACCTTGAAAAGTCGCAGGCGTTGCCAGAACACCCACGATGCCGCTATGTGTCTGCTCGGCGGCAGGTTTGACTGCCGGTTCCATGCCAACGAAAGGAATCTCCGTGAAGGTTTCACGTAGATGCTTGAGTGCTGCGGCGGAGGCAGTGTTGCAGGCGACGACGATCAAGCGCGCGCCCTGCTCGAGCAGAAAGCGAGTGATGCTGATGCTGAACTGGCGCACTTCCTCCAGTGGACGCTGCCCATAGGGCACATGCGCCTGATCCGCCAGATAAATGACGGGGTAGCTTGGAAGCTGAGCGCGGATCTGACGTAGCACAGAAAGCCCGCCCACGCCGGAGTCAAAGATACCGATCAACGGATTGCCGGTTTTCTTATTTTCCATCTGGAAATAGTTTTATCACGAATGGGGTAGAATGACAAACGAGAGGGGGTTGCCGGAGTATACACGGCGGTTTTCATTCCAATGTGCGCGGAAATCGGGCAGATCGCTGAGAAGCCGCATAAATGAGGGCGGAAAACAAAGCTTGCATTTCAGGTATTGTCAACAGTTCTTCTGGATGCCACTGCACACCAATCCCAAAGGGGTGTCCGGGCAGTTCAACTGCTTCGATTAAACCGTCGGGTGCCCAGGCAGTTGCGTCGAGCAATGAAGCCAGCCGCTCGATGCCCTGATGATGCAGACTGTTGACTTTTAGCTCTGCAGCCGCAAGGATTTTTGATAGCTGGCAGTGGTTTGTCAGTGTCACTGAATGTGCCAATAGATCGCGCGGATAACCGGGGTAATAATCATGCTTCAGACTATTGTTGAATTGGTCGGCAAGGTCTGTGTATAAGGTACCGCCCAGGGCAACATTGATAACCTGAATGCCACGGCAGATGCCGAGAAATGGCCAGCCACTGCATGCTGCTAGCTGCACCAAGCTGATTTCAAGCTGATCGCGTTCAGGATTGACCCCATAAACGCGCGGATGGGATTGCCCTTTGAAGCGCGACGGATCAACGTCTGCTCCACCGGTCAGTAACAAGCCATCCAAATGTTGCCGCAGTTCCTCCAGTTTTTGCAGGGGAAAGTTACCCGGAATCAGCACCGGAAGCCCGCCAGCCAGTTCAACTGCCCTGCTGTAAGCGCAACCAAGCTGGTAAAGCTGGCGCTCTTCGTTTGTAGCGGTGTCAACTGTGATACCGATCAGGGGTGGTGTTTTGTGCATGTCCGCCTTATCATAAACTAAAAAGGGTACAACCTGTTGCGGTTGCACCCTTCAATCAAATACCTGAGGATTTAAAATTTTTGTTTGAGGCGTGCCTGCTTGCCAGTGCGTTCACGTAAGAAAAACAAACGGGCGCGGCGGACTTTGCTATGCCGCTCAACTACAACTTTCTCAATGCGCGGAGATCGCATGGGGAAAGTACGCTCGACGCCAATCCCATTGCTGGCAACACGCCGCACGGTGAAGGTGGAATTTGCGCCGTTGCGGTGAACGTACAGCACGGTACCCTTAAATTCCTGAATACGTTCGCGCCCGCCTTCTTTGATTTTTACATGTACGCTAACGCCATCACCCGGATGCAATTCCGGGATTTGCTCATTGACCGGAGCTTCTATAGACTTTAACAAATCGTTCATCGCTACTAATCCTTGCTGATGATTGCAGTCTTAATGCGTCCTTTGACGCGGAAGTGGATTATATCACTATCTATGGAAAGCGTAAAGTCTTTTAGGGAATCGAATTTGTCAGACATTACACGGAGCTTTCAAACTTTGCGATAAAAATAGGGGAAACGCGTGCTCAACATGCAATGTAACGGATATTGTGAGGTGCAGCATTTATACGTCCAGCCAGCATCTGAAACGCTGCAATTTTGGAGTATAATCCTGCGCGAGTTATCTTATATCCGACAGGAAGCTGATTTTTTGACTCGTTTGCGTTCGCCAGAAGATCTTTCAGTTGAAGAGCTGCGCCGTCTGTTGATTGAGAAACGGCGTGCAGAACGTCGGGCGCGCCTGGAGCGCTTCCGTCGTAGCGGGCGGGTAATCCCGCTGCCGCAGGAAAAAAGTCAGGCGCAGCAACAGGCTGATACAGCAGAAGAGCCGCTTTTTGGTGAAGTGGAATTACAGCATCGCCGGCGCGCCAAAACTGATCACCGCGCAACGATGGATCGGGTGTTATTCTACGTTGAAGTCATCGCAGTTGTTGGGTTGATTTTGGTGTTATTCAGTGGTTTTAGTCTGTGGCGCAATTTAAACCGTGAGGTAGCTTCGGCGCTGGCACAACCAACGCTGACACCAACCCCCCTGATCATGGCAGTCGTGTTGCCCTCCGGACATACACCGCCCAATTCTCCCGGTGGTGTAAGGTTTAATGAAGCTGAAATTCCGGAGCATTTGCGCCCGCTGGTACAGACACTGGCAAACCTGCCGGTGCCCACCCCAGGACCGGAACAGGCTGTGCGCATCCAGATTCCGGCGATCAACGTGGATGCGCCGGTGGTTCAGGGTGATGGTTGGGAGCAGTTGAAAAAAGGAGTTGGGCAGCACATCGGCACACCCAATCCCGGCCAGACGGGGAATATTGTGCTTTCGGCGCATAATGATGTTTTTGGTGAGATTTTCCGTGACCTCGACCGATTGAAGAAGGGTGATCAGGTGGTGCTTTTTACCAGTCAGCGCACGTATACTTATATCGTCCAACGGGTGCAGATTGTAGAGCCTACTTATGTTGAGGTCATGTCGCCCAGTCAGGAGCCGATTGTTACCTTGATCTCATGCTATCCTTACATGAAAAATGACAAGCGCATTGTGGTCAGTGCGGTGTTACAACAGTAATCATGCAATTTATTTAAGGAGATTGGTTTCAATGTCTAAAAAAAGCAAACAACGTTCGACCAGTCAGCGGCGAGTGGTATCGCCTTCGCCCGTCCCAACAGAGACGGCGGCATCTGCTCCGGCAAAACCCGCTGCGATTCGTTCATCCAGCCAGGAATTTAATCCGGATTATTCATATGTCATTTCAGATTTAAAGCGGATTGGCGTTCTGGCGGCGAGTTTTATCGCTGTTCTGGTGGTGTTATCATTTATTTTGAAGTAACTCGAGGTAATCGCACCTTCTTTTGACAAGCCGGTTTTTTATGGGACCCATCTGCCGATTTCTGCCCAGCAATATTCCAGATGGGCAATAAGTGTTTTTCCCAGACGATTTTTGATTTTGTCATGGACGTACAGCATTAGTTCTAACCCGCCCAGCTCATCCAGCCGTGCGCCGATTTGGCGGGCGCGGATGTGGCGGCATTGCATATTGAAAGGGTGACCAGGGCGCTCGGAGAGGAAATCATCCGTCTCGCCAATATGAATTAGCTCCTGAATCAGGCGATTCACCTCGTCACGGTTTTGAGGGGGATAAGGTGGTTTGCGGAAAATACCCTGTAAAAAATCAAACATCCCTGTCCTCCGTTTACACAGTTCCAAATTATCAGGTTTCAGATAGTCTATCATGTAAATCTATTTCTGTGCTATACTCAAATTAATGCAAGAACATTCATTCTGGTCCTCTTGGGCTCATTTCTTGCACCGTTGGGGGTTAAGCGAGCCAGCGGCGACCCTGCTTGAGGCTGCTGGACCCCTCCCGGTACTGCTGGCACAAGTGTTGTATGTTGCCCAGCCTTTTGGGGGTGGGCAACAACCCGGCAGTCAATGGCAGGCTCTGGCTGAAATGCTGGAGGATGGAGAGCAGCGCCGCGTGTTTGCGCAGTTTCTGCGCGAGGAGGGTAGTTCTTGAATATCAACGCTGTCATTGGACTGGTCTTCCTTGTTCTTGGTGTCGGGCTGATGTTAATCTTTTTCTTTGTCAGGCGCAACCAACCCGTTCGCGCGCTGCGTTCAATTTCCGCCTTTCAGCATCTGAGACGGGCTTTGGGTCTGGCAGTTGAGGATGGCAAACGGCTGCACGTCTCATTGGGACAGGCAAACATTTTGAACAGCAATGGTGCTTCAGCGCTGGTTGGCTTGAGCACGCTGGAGCGCGTGGCACAGTTGAGCAGTCTGGGCGACCGCCCGCCGGTGGCAACCAGCGGCGACGGTACGCTGGCAATCCTCAGCCAGGATACCTTGCGTTCAACCTATCGCCGCATAGGTGCCTTTGAAATGTATAACCCTGATCGGGGGCGTCTGGCGGGACCAACGCCCTTTGCTTATATCGCCGGCACACTTCCGGTCATTTCGCGTGAGCAAGTATCGGCAAATCTTCTAATTGGCAACTTTGGACCGGAGGGGGCACTGCTTTGTGAACGAGCAGAACAACAATCGGCTTTCACACTTGCCGCCAGCGATGCACTACCGGCGCAGGCTGCCCTTTACGCTTCAGCTCAAGAACCCTTAATCGGTGAAGAATTGTTCGCCGTTCCTGCGTACTTGCAAGGAACCCCAGTGTATCAGGTCAGTTTGCATGTTCAGGATATTCTCCGCTGGGTGGTGGTTGGAGTACTGGTGATCGGCGCAATCTTTCAGTTTATTATGCCGTTGTTGGGGGGAGGGGCACCGTGAGAGCGCCATTTTCGACTGCATTGGCGATTGCTTTCGGCCTGGTTGTTTTGCTGGGATATTTTATCCCGGCACCCTGTGATCCGGCGAACCCTGGTTTATCCTGTACCTTTTTGGGCATTCGGGTTGTACTTCTGGACTGGGGTGCCACCCTGGCAGGGGTTGCAATGCTGGTGGGAATTGTAAACCTGGCGCTGGTTCACTGGCGCAAAGTACGAGCGTCAGGCAAGGAACGAGACCTGTTGAGCGCCGTGTTTTTGCTGGCTTTTTTGATCACGCTGGCAGCGGGTTTGTGGTTTACGCCGGCGGATGTGCGTTTTCAGCGGGCGGTGCTCGGTATTCAAACACCGGTGGAAATTAGTCTGATGGCTTTGTTGGTTGTCACGCTGGCTTATGCCAGCCTGCGTTTGCTTCAGCGGCGCAGTGGTTTGATGGCTGTGTCCTTTGTCATCAGTGCGCTGGTGTTTCTGCTCTTGATGAGCGGGTTGTCAGGGTTGTTTCAACAGGTTCCTCTTCTGCGGGAACCAGTTAATGTCATCAACCGCCTGCCACTGGCTGGGGCGCGGGGTATTTTGCTTGGGATTGCTTTGGGCAGTTTGACTGCCGGTTTACGCATTCTTTTGGGCGCTGACCGTCCATATAGCGGATGAGTATGGCTGAGAACCGTTGTCCAATGTGTGGCAAGTCTAATCCGGAAGAGGCACAACGTTGTGTCTTTTGTCAGGCACAGCTTAAGCCTCTGACAGGTGGTGAGGAACTGCCGCAACCCTCCTTTTCATCTTCCGATGAAACGGAGTGGCTGAAGAGCTTGCGTCACACCATGGGCGAAGAGCCCTCATCTGCAGGGGAAACAGGTCAGGAGGAGGAACCGGACTGGCTGGCACGTATCCGTCAGCGCGCTCAAACGGAACGCCAATCTACGGATGAAGATAAAAATCAGCTCTCATCCTGGCTGGGTGATACCGGTAAGGAGACCTCTGGGGCAGGGGAGGAAGATTGGTTAAATCAGTTGCGCGCGGTGACGGGTGTTCCTCAGGAATCCCCCGAAGAACCTTCACCGCCTTCTCAGGAAGAGCGGCGAATGACTACCGGTGAACTGCGCGATGTAAGGGATCGGCTGAGCCGTATCGCAGGTGAACCGGTTGACTTATCCGCAGGCGTACCGCCCGCACCTCAACCAGCCGAAACAACGCCGCCTTCTGCTGAAGCGGAGCAACCGCCTCAAGTAACGGCTGGTGAAACATCAGATTTGGCAGAATGGCTGCGTTCTTTGGAATACGCAGGGATGGAAAAGCCGGCTGAGAAAACGGAGTTCAGTATCCCGCTGGAACAAAGTGCCGAGCAGCCTTATGGTGATCTGGCAGAATTTACTGGAGAGAGTGAGCTGGGTGGTCCGCCGGAGGGTGAACAGCCGGACTGGTTGAAGGCTTTTGAAGAAGTTCCGCCTGTGGAAGAAGCGCCGTCTGCGCCAGAACCACTGGCTGCGCCGGTAAGCGGTGAGGAAACGCCGGACTGGTTAAAGGCTTTTGAAGAAGTTCCGCCTGTGGAAGAAGCGCCGTCTGCGCCAGAACCACTGGCTGCGCCGGTAAGCGGTGAGGAAACGCCGGACTGGTTAAAGGCTTTTGAAGAAGTTCCGCCTGTGGAAGAAGCGCCGGCCGCGCCAGAACCGCCGGCTGCGCCGGTAAGCGGTGAGGAAACGCCGGACTGGTTACTGGAACTGGCTCAGACGTTTACCTCCGAAACACCGGGCGTACAACCTTCACCTGTTGAGGTTCCAGTTTCACCATTTGTGGAAGAGGTTTCCCCTCAGGCAGAGCACCCCGAAGGTGTGACAATGCCTGTGGAGGAATTTTTAGAGGAAGCTGTACAGCCCGAACAGACCGCCGAGACCACCCCGGTGAAAGGTGTGGATTTGACTGATTGGCTGGCTGAACTGGAAGAAGAGGCAGTTGACAAAGAGGCAATCTCCAGAGCATTTATCCTTGAGGAAGAACAGCCGCCTTCTGAGGAACTTCCCGCCGCCAGTTATCCTTTTGCCGGGATTGATGCGGATTTACTCGGTGCTGAGGAAGCGGAAACACCAAAAGAAACAGGCATAGAAGGGCTGGAGGGTTTGGCTCCCGCTTTATTACCCGACTGGTTACAGGCTTTGCGGCCGGTTGAAGCGGTGATTGGCGAAACTCCAACAGGGGTAGAAGAAGAAACTCAGGTAGAACGTGCCGGCCCACTGGCGGGTTTGCGCGGTGTGCTTCCTGCTGATCGGCTGGTGATTCAATATCGCAAACCACCCGTTTATTCGATTAAACTGCGTGTCACCGAAAAACAGCGCCAGCACATTGAAGTATTGGACGATCTGATCAAAGCAGAAGGCAAACCGGCGGCGGTTAAGCGGGAAGATTTACAGGTGCCGCGGCGATTGTTGCGCTTGACCCTGGCGTTGATCCTGATTCTTGTCGTATTGATTCCTTTGCTGGTTAGTTCTCCCTCAGTTGTTCCAACAGGACTGGTGCCGGATGAGAATGTGCGCGGGTTTTATTCTCAAATGAATTTACTGGTGCCAGATCGTCCCGTATTGCTGGTAGTGGATTATGATGTCGGCTATCTGGGGGAGATGCGTTTTGCGGCGACCGGCGTCATCGAAAATCTGATGCTCAAACGGCAGCGATTGGCTATTGTCTCCACCGTTCCCACAGGGCCGCTGTTGGCAAATGACTTGCTTGAACGGGCGCAACTCAAACTGACGCAAGTGGAACCCGCGATTCGTCAGGGCTACGCCTTGCCGGATCGGACGGTAAATCTAGGGTATCTGCCGGGTGGCACTACCTCTTTGCAGGAATTTGCCACGTTTCCCCGTCAGGCAGTCTTTGCCGGGCTGGGCAGTGTTCCGGGCGAACCACAAAACGTCTGGGGGCATGTTGTGGTGCAAAATATTAACCGGTTGAGTGATTTTGCTGGTTTGCTTTTAATTACTGACCGGGTGGATACGGCGCGCGCCTGGATTGAACAGGTAGAACCGGCGCTCGAGGGACGCCCTCTGCTGGTGGTTACCAGCGCACAGGTTGCTCCAATGCTGACACCCTATGTGGACTCTGGGCAGATTGAGGGAATGATCTGGGGGATTACTGGCGGCATGGCGTATGAACGGCTTGCCGGTGTTCCACCTCATGCGGCGGCTTACTGGAATGCTTATCGGTACGGCATGTATGTGGGGTTTGCTTTCATCCTTTCCGGTGTCTTGCTGCGCAGTATTACGGATGTCTTTTCGCGCCGCAGGACGAAACATGAGGCATAACAGATGATGCAGGGTGATTTGATCTGGACACTGGTAGGTTTTATTTTGACGTTGCTGGTGTTCAGCTATTTATTTGGCGACAATGTCCTGTTTCGCTTGGCGGTGTACGTCTTTGTCGGCGTTACATCCGGATATGTGGTCGTTTTGCTGGTAGATCAGGTGCTGGTACCACGTTTGGTCACCCCGTTGATGCAGGGTTCTATCGAGCAACGTCTGTTGCTTGTTATCCCATTGATCTTAAGCATTTTGCTTGTAACCAAGCTTTTCCCCCGTTTGGCGGCGTTTGGCAATCTTTCGCTGGGTGTGATGGTGGGAATCGGTGCCGCGGTGATTGTGGGTGGTGCACTTCAAGGAACACTCGCAAGCCAGATCACTGCGGCGGTTACAGATTTTAATTTGCAGTCTGGTGTTCTCAAGGGTCGCGATCCCGTGTTGAAACTAATTGAAGCGCTGATTTTACTGGTAGGGACAATCAGCACACTGGTCTACTTCCAGTTTGGAGCAACCGCCAAACCGAACCAGCCACCTCGCCGTCCGCGCTGGGTCGAGATGCTGGCTGGCATGGGTCAAATTTTTATTGGTATCACATTGGGGTCATTGTTTGCGGGTGTATTCGCTGCGGCTTTAACGGCGCTGATTGACCGATTGGATTTTATTACGCTGGTTATCTACGATATTCTCTTCTGACAGGTCGCCATGCCCACTTCTGTCGTTGATGTTGAAACCATTCTCGCCGTTGACTTGGGGTCGGTGTATACTCGTGTAGCTTTGTTTGATGTGGTCAATGGGCAGTACCATTTCATTGCCAGCGCCAGCGCACCCACCACAGTGAATGCTCCGTACCGCGATGTAACTGAAAGCGTGCATGTAGCGCTTGATCAGCTTACTGTAATTACAGGGCGAAAATTCGTTGATGAAGAACATCGCCTGATCCTGCCCAGCCAATCGGATAATAGCGGTGTTGACCGTCTGGTGGTTACTTATTCTTGCGGTCCAGAGTTGCGCATTGTTGTTGCCGGCTTGCTTTCCGATGTGTCGCTGGAAAGTGCCCGGCATTTGGTGGAAACACTTTTTGGCCGGGTGGTGGAAGCAATTGGCTTGAACGATCGCCGACGCAGCGAGGCGCAACTGGATGCAGTGATCAAGGCGCGGCCTGATCTGATCATTTTAGCAGGTGGAACGGAAGGCGGTGCAAGCCGTTCGATTGCCAAACTGGTCGAGTTGCTCATTATGGTCTGCCGTCTTTTGCCGCAAGATAAACGTCCAGCCGTGTTGTATGCGGGCAACCAGGTGTTGGCGGCAAAAGTCAAGGAAGTGTTGAGCAAATGGACGACCACCTACACAACGCTGAATATACGCCCTACGATTGATGATGAAGACCTGGAACCGGCGCGCACCACACTGAATCAGGTGATTGGCAATATTCGGATGCGTCAGGTGGGGGGACTGGAACAGCTTGCGGCTTTTTCCAGTGTGGCGCCTTTACCTTTTTCTTATGCTTTCGGGCGCATGATTCGGTTTATCGGCAAGGTTTCCGAGTCTTCCAAAGGGGTTCTGGGGATTGATCTCGGCGCCGGTCATACCCTTTTTACCGCGGTCGAAGGTGAAAAGCAGTATCTGAAAATGTTGTCCCTCGGTATGGGAGGGGGGATTACAAACCTGCTGAACAACAGTCCGCTGGAAAGCGTGATGCAGTGGTTGCCCGTGCATGTTGCTCCGGAAGTCGTCAGAGACTATTTGTGGAATAAAAGTCTCTATCCTTCAACAATACCGGTTACGCAGGAAAGTCTAGCGATTGAACAGGCGGCGGCACGGCAAGTCTTGCGTTTGGCAACACAGGAACTGATGGCAGATTATCCCGGCTTCTATCCGGCTTTTGAACCAATTGTGGTGAGCGGGAGTATGTTCAGCCACACCTCGAATGCTGCACAGGCGCTGCTGCTTCTGCTGGATGGTGTTCAACCGGTTGGAATATCTACGGTTATCCTTGATCCCTATCATCTGCTGGCAAGTTTGGGAGCTATAGCGCAAGTGAACGCTATCGCCGCGGTGCAATTGCTTGAGTCAAACGCTTTTCTTAATTTGGGAACAATTATTTGCCCTGTCAGCACTGCAAAATACGGTACACCGATTTTGCGAGTGCGTGTAGAATACGAAAAAGGCAGTCCAAACCAATTAGAGGTGCGTCAGGGATCGCTGGTTTCGTTGCCGCTTCAGCCCTTCCATACGGCGAACGTCCATTTGGAAGCCCTGCATCACAGCGAAATTGATCCGTTATTTGGCAAACGTTCTGGCAGTTTTAAGATTGTCGGAGGTGTGTGCGGTGCAGTGATTGATGCGCGCGGACGTCCTCTTGTGCTTCCGAAAGATGCCGCTCGGCGTCGTGAATTGATTAAAAAGTGGCGCGCGGTGCTTGGCGGATGAGATTTCTGGCATCAAACTTGCATCAGCCTAGGTGAGTGGCTTATGACATATGCGGTGACACATTTCACGCCATTAACTTATCTGCGCCGGGCACGCTTATTGCCTGTTGCCGGACGTGTTCAGGTGCGCCAAGGGCAGCGGGTGGTGGCAACAGATGTCATCGCCAGCGCGGATTTAAACAACGAGCATGTTTTCATTGATGTTCGTCGTGCCCTGCACCTTGCACGCACAGAGCAGGCGGAAGCCTTAATTGAGTATAAGGTGGGCGAAAAACTGCAAGCCGGTGACATTATTGCCCAGACTGGCGGTCTTTTCAAGCGCATTGTGCGCGCTCCAGTAGATGGTATTGTTGTGGCAATTTCGAAAGGACAGGTCACCTTAGAGGTTCCAAAAACGCCTTTTGATCTGCTGGCTGGACTGGAAGGCACGGTGATGGAGGTGATCCCGGAGCGCGGGGCGATTCTCGAAACACACGGTGCCCTTGTACAGGGAATTTGGGGAAATGGTAAGATCAATCAGGGAGTTTTATTGCCTCTGGCGGAATCACCTGAGGATGCTTTGACAGTTGACCGGTTGGATGTGAGTATGCGCGGCGGTGTGGTTCTTGCAGGCACATGCTCCAGCGCGGAAGCGATTAAGGCCGCCGGAGATTTGCCGCTGCGCGGGTTGATCCTGGGCAGTATGACGGCTGATTTGATACCGCTGGCAATGGATGCGCCCTGTCCTATCATTTTGACCGATGGTTTTGGTCTAATGGGCATGAATACCCAGGCATTCAGGATTCTTGCCACGAATGCAAAGCGCGACGTGTGTTTGAATGCCTGCAAGTATGACCCCTTTGTTGGTGAACGGCCGGAGGTGGTTATCCCGCTGCCGGCACAGGGCAAAGCGGCGGCGGAGGTTTCAGAACTGAAGCCCGGTCTGTCAGTACGCTTACTAGGTGCCCCTTATCATGGAAAAATTGGGACATTTTTGGAATTGTTGCCCGGCTTAACCGAATTATCTAATCATCTGCGGGTGCCAGCGGCACGTGTGCGTTTGGAAAATGAGATGCTGGTGACTGTACCCGTGATGAACCTGGATGTGCTAGAATAAATATCATGTAAGGAAGATCGTTCGCAGAGGAGAGAGACCTATGTCCGACATGAATAATGATGAACTGTTCGAGGGGTTTGATGAGGAGGCTATAATTGGGGGAGAACCCGAAGAGAAGCGCAAGCCATCAAACCGCAATTTTTTGATTGCCATTGGCGTGATTGGGGCGATCTTCCTGATAGCGCTGATCGGGCTGGCAGTCTTTGCGGCTGTGGTCTTACCCCAGCGTAGCGCACAGCGCCAGCAGGAAGCCGCGGAGATCAACGCCCGAAATACAGCCACCGCGCTGGCTGCAACGCAAATCGCCTTTGCTCAGCAGGAACTGTTGACTCCAAGCCCAACGGCGATACCCACGAATACACCATTACCCAGTCCCACCCCGGTTGTCATTAATGCTACGGCGACGCCAATTCTGGCTGAGACCACCACACCTGCCGCTCAAGGGGCGGCCGGAACGCCTGCCGCTGCTGGTCCGGCGTCAGACTTGCTGGCGCGCACACAAACAGTGGCGGCTTTGCTGACACAGGCGGCTGGAGGATTTGGCACGGCTGTTGCCACGCTTGGTCCAACCCAGTTACCACAGACTGGCTTTATGGATGAGGTTGGACTTCCGAGTATGATTGGCATAGCGGTACTTCTGATTGTGGTGATCGTGGTGGCGCGCCGCCTGCGTCTGTCCAGCACCTGATCTTTCTGCACTTTGCGCTGCCAAGCTGGCACACAGTGACATGCCAGCCTTCCTGTTTACTCTAACAAGGTAAATGCGAAGGCTGGATGTTTTTTAATTCGCCCATAATTTCGTATTGGATTTTTAAGCCAAATATCCTTATAATAAAAAACGAACGTTCATTATTTTTATCTTCAAAAAATTTTCATATGGATCAGCCGAATATCTCGAAAAAAGCACAGAATAGCCGCGCCAGAATCGTCGAAGCGGCATATCAGTTATTCCTTAGGCAAGGCTACCACCGCACTTCAATGCGCCAGATAAGCGCAGAGGCGGGTCTCACGGTCGGTGCGATCTATAACCATTTTGTCAACAAAGAAGCGATCTGGGAAGCGGTGTTCATGGCAAAACATCCTTATCGAGAGATCATGCCGCTGCTGAAGTCTGTGGATAGCCCCACCATTGCTGGTTTTGTGCGGCAGTCTGCCAGCCACCTGGTGACGGAATTGAGCCGGCGCAGTGATTTGCTCAATCTCATGTTTATCGAACTGGTCGAATTTGGCGGCAAGCATATCCCGGTCTTGTTTCAGGCAATCTTTCCTGAGGCGGTGCAGTTGGGGGAAACGCTTGCGCGCAAAGCCGGCAACCTGCGCCCGATTCCCAATCTGGTTTTGCTGCGTTCTTTTATGGGATTGTTTTTTTCCTATTACATAACGGAAATCATGCTGCCTGAAGAAATCCGCCGCCAAATGGGAAGCGAGGCGCTGGATACATTTATCGATATATATTTGTATGGTGTGCTGGACGAGCCGATGAGAGAGCGCAATGATTAATCGTCTGATCAGTTTGATACGCAAGGAGTTTATCCAGATTGTGCGCGACCCGCGCGCGCTGGCAATCACTTTTCTTATGCCCGTGATGATGCTGATTTTGCTGGGATATGCGGCGACCAATGATGTGCGCAATATTGCATTGGCGGTTCTAGATCAGGATCAATCGCCGGCTTCACGTGCGCTGATTGCCGCATACCGTGCGGCAGATTACTTTCAACTGGCGTATGTGGTTTCTTCTGAAGAAGAGATGCGCCAGCTGATTGATAACAACTCGGCGCGTGCCGGTTTGATTATTCCGCCGGATTACAGCGAGCAGGTGAACAGCGGACGTTCTGCGCAGGTGGCGTTTGTGCTGGACGGTTCTGATCCCACGGTGGCAAATACGGCGCTTTCTGCGGCGATACTGATCGGGCAGTCGCAATCCACCCGCATTGTCACGCAGAGGCTGGAGCGGCTGGGTATGAGCCGCGCGGCACTCTCACCGATTGATGTGCGGACGCAGGTCTGGTACAACCCCGGTATGGTCAGCGCGTATTACATGATTCCGGCATTGATCGGTCAAATCTTGCAGTTTCTGACTACCCTATTGACGGCTACTTCGATTGTGCGCGAGCGGGAGCGCGGCACAATCGAGCAGTTAATCGTCACCCCGCTTCGCCCTTGGGAGTTGGTGCTGGGCAAGCTGGCACCGTATGTCATCATCTCTTTTATTGATATGCTGGAAGTGCTGATTGCAGGGACGATTTTATTCAGAGTCCCGATTAACGGAAGCCTGATTTTGCTGCTCACCATGTCGGCACTGTTTCTGGTAACAACACTGGGAATTGGGTTGTTAATTTCCACAGTTGCCAACACTCAGCAGGAAGCAATGCTTACCACAATGTTAACCCTACTCCCGTCCATTTTTCTTTCCGGGTTCTTTTTCCCGCTGGCGGCGATGCCCGTCTGGCTTCGGGCGATCAGTTACTTGATTCCGTTGCGTTACTTCTTAATCATCGCCCGCGGTATTATTCTGAAAGGAGTGGGCATTGCATCGCTGTGGAGCGAAATTGTAGCCCTGATCATTTTTGCCGTGCTGGTGATGAGCGCAGCAGCTTCACGTTTTCGCAAAAGTCTGGATTAGGAGACAATTCACTATGTTAAACCGCGTTAAATCTCATCTTGAAGAACTCCGCAGCCGCGTGCGTCAAAATCCCCGTCTGATTGCTCCATTGGTGATCGTCCTTATCGTGCTGATTGGCGGAGGGTATTATTTTCTGCGCACAGTTTTTGGCGGAAATGAATTGATTTTTTCGGGAACCATTGAGGCGGTTGAAATACATCTTGGCACCGAAATAGGGGGGCGGGTGGAATATGTCGGCGTAGAGGAAGGCGAGCAGGTGAAAGTCAATCAGTCGCTGGTTGAACTGCGCCGGCTGAATGCCGGCATGGAGAGGGTGCGCTCGCCGATTGACGGGGTTGTGATGGAGCGCCTGGTTGAACCTGGGGAAGTGGTTTCTCCTGGAGGGACACTTTTAATACTGGGCAATCTGGATGAGCTGACTTTGACCGTGTATGTCCCTGAGGATAAGTATGGTCAGATTACACTGGGACAGGTTTGCTGGGTGATGGTGGATTCGTTTCCGGGCGAGATGTTTGTAGGCAGGGTCAGTCATATTGCCGACCGGGCGGAATTTACTCCGCGCAATGTTCAAACAGTCGAGGGCCGCAAGACAACCGTGTTTGCTGTCCGTTTGGATGTTGAACCGGCGGGAGGTCGGCTCAAACCGGGGATGCCGGCGGATGTCAATTGTTTTTTGAAATAGCAGAATGGGATGTTGCCAGCGATGACGGAAACGCTGATCCGGGTGAGCGGGATTACAAAAAACTTTGGGGTTGTCCGGGCGCTCGCGGGGGTGAGCCTTTGGGTAAAAGAAGGTGAGATTTACGGATTAGTCGGTCCGGACGGTGCCGGTAAAACCACCCTGATCCGCTTGATTTGCGGCGCGCTGAGGTTGCAAGCGGGGAGGATCTCGCTTTGCGGTTTTGACGTGGCAGATGAGACGGAGCGCGCCCGTGAACAGATCGGCTATCTGGCACAACGCTCGGCTGTCTATGAGGATTTAACGGTATTGGAGAACTTAAAATTCTTTGCCGAAGTGCGCGGTTTACCGAAAGAGGAATGGGCGGAACGCTGCCGCTGGCTACTGGAGTTTGTTGGTTTGGCAGAATTTACCGGGCGCAGGGCGGGACAACTTTCTGGAGGGATGAAGCAGAAGCTGGCGCTGGCAGTGGCGTTGATTCACCGTCCGCGCGTGCTGCTTTTGGATGAACCAACCACAGGGGTAGACCCGCTGACGCGGTTGGATTTCTGGCGATTAATCATCCGTTTGGTGCGCGGCGAGAAGCTGACGGTATTGTTGAGCACACCCTACATGGATGAAGCGGCTCGCTGTACGCGGGTAGGCTTCTTACATAAGGGACATCTGATATGCGAAGGGACACCGCGCGAGCTGCGTAGCCGGCTGGCAGGTCGGATTTTGGAATTGATCGGCGAACCTGCATCCCTCTTGATTGACCTTTCTAGAGCTGACCGGCAGGTGGAGGATGTACAACGTTTTGGTAACTCTTTGCATTTACGGGTACAGGAGGGACAGGCTGAGATGGTCATCCGGCGTTTGAATGAAGCAATCCGCAAAGCCGGCGGCAGGGTGCATCGCTTGCAATTGGTTGAACCACTTCTGGAGGATGTATTCATTGTCTTATCGGAAGGTTAGATGATTTCAGCAATTTTTGCAGAAAACCTTACGCGCCGTTTTGGCCAGTTTGTTGCTGTTGACCACATCAGTTTTGAGGTTCCGGCAGGCCAGATTCTGGGTTATTTAGGACCCAACGGTTCGGGCAAGACCACCACCATCCGCATGTTGCTGGGAATCTTGCACCCTTCAGAGGGACGGGCGCAGGTGTTGGGGTACGATGTAGTTTCTCAATCAGAACAGGTACGTGCCAGCACGGGGGATATGTCGCAAAAATTTGCCCTGTATCATGACCTGACCGTGTGGGAAAATCTGACGTTTTATGCTGGTATGTATGGGGTGAGGGAAGAAAGGCGGGTCAGAGAAGTCCTGTATGAGCTTGGATTGGATGAAGTTCAAACCCAGATGGCGCAAACCCTCTCCACAGGCTGGCGGCAGCGGCTGGCGCTAGCAACCGCTATCGTTCACCGCCCGAAGCTGCTCTTTTTGGATGAACCCACCAGTGGTGTGGACCCTCTGGCACGGCGGGCTTTCTGGGATCTCATCTACAGTCTGGCGGCACAGGGAATTACCGTGATGGTGACCACGCATTATATGGACGAGGCGGAGTATTGCTCGCTGATTGGTATTATGCGGGCGGGGAAACTGCTGGCGCTGGATGAACCGCAACGGCTGAAAGATTCGCTCCCCGGACAGGTCTGGGAGGTATATGTTGACCCTCTGCTGCCAGCGCTGGAAATGATCGAAAACCACCCGGCTGTTCGTCATGTGGGTTTGGCAAGCGATCATCTTCGGGTGATCACTACAGAGGGTGAGCCAATAGCAATCGTTACCAAAGCTTTAAGCGAGAAAAATTTTCAGGTGCGGACAGCTCAGCCCGGCATTGCAACGATAGAAGATGTTTTCATTGCCCTGCAGTGACTCGCTTTGTTGAAATCAACGGGAAAACGAACAGCGCGGCGATTTCGATGAGCACGATATAGACCATCAGCCATGGGAGAGAATAATCGTACAGCAAACCCAGCACAGCCCCGCTGACAAACCAGGCCGCCCCGTACAACGTATTGAAAATCCCATAAGCAAACGCCCGCCCCTCGCCGGGAACGAGGTCGGCAATTGCCGCGCGCATGATTGTTTCATGGATCGCCATAGCAATCCCCCACAAAACCGCACTGGCAACAGCTAATTCGTATTTTTGTGAGAATGCCAGGAAAGGTATCGGCAGGGATACCAGCGGGATGATGAGCAGGGATTTGAGCCCGATGGCATCATACGTTTTTCCTACGACCAGCGCCGCAAGCGCATCTACGCCCATCGCCACAGCATACAAGACCGCAATCTGCTCTGCCGGAACAACGGCACGGGTTGCCCAGTGATAAGAAATGATTTGAAAACCGGCAAAACCAGCCACGCTTAAGAAGGTGAAAATTGCATAAACCCAGAAAACGGGAGGTAGTTTGGGTTTACCCTGTGCACGGGGCGAATCCTGCCCGGCGGGGTTGTTTTCCAGTTTTTCCGGCGCAGGGACACGCAGGCGGGCAACAATCAGTACAAGCACACACAGGATCGCCGGTATCCACAAAATATTGAACCCATCGCGATAGCTGTTGCGCTGTACAAACACGGCGGTAAAAATCAGCGGACCGATCACCGCACCCACCTGATCCATTGCCTCGTGGATGGCAAATCCCCAGCCCCTGCCGATCTGGTAGGTGGCATGAGAAAGCATGGTATCTTTTGCCGGCGAGCGAATGGCTTTGCCAATGCGTTCTAGAATCAAAAGCACAACGGCAATTTCCCAGCGGTTGGTCAAAGCCAATAAGGGAATGCTGATGAGCAAGCCATAGCCGATAAAGGTGGCGACCCAATAGGCGCGGGTGCGCGAAGCCAGATAGCCCGAAACCAGCCGCAGGGCATAGCCGAGAAACTCGCCCAGCCCGGAAGCCACGCCGATGGCTGCCGCACTGGCACCCAGAAAAGCCAGATATGGCCCGCTGACGCCGCGTCCGGTTTCATACGTGATGTCGCCGAGTGCGCTGACCAATCCAAAGAGAAGGATAAATTCGAGCGCCAGTTTCTGTGTTGTTTTGGGTTGAGTGTTTGGATTTGTCCGCATGTTTTTTTGAAGCATCCTTTCGCTTTGAAGTGGAAAGAACGTTGGGTTCTTTTGGGAGTTATCCCGATGTGGATACTGCAGAAATATCAGGATGCGGCGCCTTGATGGGCTTGGCATCCTGATAGATGAATTTTTGTGTGCTGAAACGGCTCATCAGAACCGCAAGATACCTTGTCTGTGTAAACGTATTATGTCCTTATATCGGTTTTGCCCCAGGCCGGTCTGTAAGCCGCATTCTGTCCAGCAGGAGGGTATCCTTACGGACGACTCCCGCCTGGGTGACCATCTCTCTGGGCTGACCGTCGCCGGTCAGCTCGTGCAGCCTACCCGGGGCTCCAGGGAGACGGGCAGTCTCCCGTCCGCACGCGGCGAACTTTGCCCCTGCTTGGCCTTGCTCCGGATGGGGGTTGCCTGGCCGCGACATTACTGCCGCGCCGGTGGTCTCTTACACCACCTTTTCACCCTTGCCAGTTACGGCGGTCTGTTTCTGTGGCCCTGTCCGGCGGTTACCCGCCCCGGGCGTTACCCGGCATCCTGCCCTGCGGAGTGCGGACTTTCCTCGGCGGTTTGACCCGCCGCGGTCACCCGACCAGCCTGAGGTATTTTCATGATAACTGGTTTATCTTTTTCCGTCAACAGTCGCTGTTATTCGCCGGTTGAAGTCGGAAGAATTTCTGTAACTTTTTTCCGGGTTCGGGGGGGATGTTTTTGCCGTTGAGCAAACCCTGGCCTTGAGATTGCTTAGCATGTTCACTTTCCGGGTGCTGGTATAATCGAACTTGAGGAATGATGATGCCCATTCGAATCTTATCGGAAGAAGTCGCTTCGCAGATTGCCGCTGGTGAAGTGGTGGAACGCCCGGCTTCGGTGGTTAAGGAACTGATGGAAAACGCGCTGGATGCAGGGGCATCTCAGGTGGTCATCCGCATCGAAAAAGCCGGCAGGCGGCTGGTGGAGGTGGCTGATGATGGCGTGGGCATCCCTAGAGAAGAGATACGATTGGCGGTACAGCGTCATGCCACCAGCAAGCTCGAAACCGCAGACGATTTGTTCCACATAAGAACACTGGGCTTTCGCGGTGAGGCGCTGGCTTCGATCGGCTCGGTTTCTCGCCTGACGCTGACCTCGCGCTCGGCGAAGGACAAAAGTGGTATGCGGTTGATCATGGAGGGCGGGCAAATCAAAACAGTGGAGGAAACAGGCGCGCCTGCGGGGACGGTGGTGCGGGTTGAGGACTTGTTTTATAACGTGCCGGCACGATTGAAGTTTTTAAAGCGGGACTTGACCGAACGCCAGCAGATTGACGCACTGGTGACACGTTACGCAGTGGCATATCCCGAAAGACGTTTTCAACTTTATCATGACGGTCAGGTAACTTTACAGACTGCCGGCAGTGGTGACCGCCGCGAGGTGCTGGCGACTTTGTATGGCATCGAGCTGGCTCGCCAGATGCTGGAAATCACGCTGGAAGATGGGGATATGCGTATCAACGGCTTTATCAGCCCGGTTTCACTGACCCGCTCGAACCGCCGCGAGATGACCTTTTTTATCAATGGGCGCTGGGTTCAGGATGTCATGTTGAGTTCTTCGGTGCTACAGGGCTATCACACCCTCTTGATGGTTGGCAGATACCCATTTACGGTTTTGTTTATCTCTCTACCGCCCGAAGAAGTGGATGTCAATGTGCATCCGGCAAAGGCGGAGGTGCGTTTCCGCCAGCCGGATCGGGTGTTTGGTGCGGTACAGCGTGCCGTGCGGCGCGGACTGCTGGCGTATTCTGCACCCCCGCCCATAACGACAACGGTTTGGCGGGGTTCTCCTCGGCAGTCTGCCGCTGTGCCGCCGATGATTGACCCGGCATGGGAGATGGCGGCTGAGACAAAGACGGCGCAGAGAGAAGTAAGCACTGTTCCGTCTGTTACACAGCCCAACCTGCCCAGCGGACAGGTGCCTTTGCTGCGTTTGCTGGGTCAGATTGGCGCCACCTATCTGGTGGCAGAGGGCCCGGATGGTCTGTATCTGATTGACCAGCATGCCGCACATGAACGGGTCTTGTTTGAAAAACTGTTGTCTCAGAGCCGCGGCGACGTCCCCACGCAGATATTACTGGAGCCGGTCGTTTTTCAGCTTCCACCGCATGGGGCGCAGTTGCTTACGGAGCAGCTTCCGCTTCTAACGCGGCTGGGGTTTGATGTGGAGCCGTTTGGTATGAACACCTTCCGTGTGCGCGCTCTGCCGGCATTGCTAACGAAAAGCGATCCGGTGGCGGCGGTGCGCGCGGTGGTGGAAGATTTTGAAGAAGATGAAACTCCTTTACAGGCGGAACAGGAAGCCAGATTGATCGCCCGGGTGTGCAAGCGCGCCGCTGTTAAGGCTGGTCAGGCATTGACACCGGAGGAACAGTCGGCGCTCTTGCGCGACCTTGAAGCCTGTCAGTCGCCGCGCACCTGCCCGCATGGGCGCCCGACAATGATTCACCTTTCGGTGGATTTACTGGAACGTCAGTTTGGACGGCGGGGCAGCCGCTGATATTTATACCTAGAGGTAATTGGAATGCAAGTTGTTACCGATTGGGGAGCCGATTTATCCCCCGAACTTTCGAAGGACTTGAAAATTCATTACATTCCCCTGCCTGTAACCATGAGCGGGGTTACCTATGAGCAGGATGGCGATTTGGATAAAGAACAGTTTTACAAAGTGTTATCTGAATCGAATGTATTGCCAACCACTTCTGCACCTTCGGTGGGCAGTCTGGTTAATCTTTACCGTACACTAGCGAAAGAGGACCGGGATATTCTTTCCATCCATGTTTCTTCCGGTTTGAGCGGCACATATAATGTAGCAAAGCTTGCTGTCCAGCAGGTGCCGGAGGCAAATATTGTTGTTGTGGATTCGAAAGTGCTTTCCTGTCTTCAGGGCTGGCAGGTGGAGGCCGCCGCGCGCGCCGTCAGGGCAGGCTGGCCGCTTACGCGGATACTGGCGCTATTGGAGCGCATCCGTACGCTGGCGGATGGTGCTTTTACTGTGCAGTCGCTGAATTATTTGATCCACAGCGGGCGGTTGGGGCATCTGAAGGGGCTACTGGCATCCATGTTAAATATCAAACCGGTAATTGGAATTGAAAAAGTCGGCGGTACAATGATTTCGTATGGCAAAGAGATGACGATTGGTCGCGCTTTGGACCGAATGGTGAATCTGATCACACAGTTTTGTCCCAAAAGGATACCACTGCGTGTGCAGCCAGTTCATGGAAACAACCTGGAGGTGGTAAACCTGCTGGTTGAAAAAATTCGTCAGCGCTTTGTCTGTCAGATAGACCCGCCGCTTTCTGTTGCGCCCGTACTCGGTGCCCATGCCGGTCCCAGTGTGGTGGGCTTTGGTGTGGTTCCCTTACAAGTGTTCAGGGAATTGGGAACAGCAGGTTGCTGAAGACTTTCAGCCTTTGTGCTGAGCAGGCAGATACAGGGTGAAGGTTGTCCCTTCGCCCAGTTTGCTTTTAACCGTGATCTCTCCACCGTGGCTGTCAATGATGCGTTTGGTAATTGAAAGGCCCAAGCCTGTACCGGAGGCAACATGCTCGGTGGTTTGAACGCGGTAAAAACGCTGAAAGATGTGCTTTAGGCTGTCTTCTGGAATGCCCACACCGCTGTCCTGCACGCTGACCCAGACTTTGCCAGTGTCCTTCCAGGTTCGAATATTCACAAAGCCGTTCGGTCGGTTATATTTAACGGCGTTGCTCAACAGGTTAAGGATCGCCTGTTTGATTTTGTCGCGGTCGGCTTCGAGGAGTACTTCATCCTTCGGCATCTCCGTCTGTAACCGGATGTTGTTTTCAGAGGCTTTGGGCTCGATGATTTGGCTGCATTCAATTAGTAGCTCGCACAGGTTAAAGGCAGTTATATGAAAGGTCATCCGCCCCGATTCAAGGCGAGCCAGATCGAGGAACGCAGTAGTCAGCTCGTTCAATCTTTGGGCTTCACTTTGGATCATCTGACAAAACGACAGCCGTTGTTCCTGTGTAATGTTGGGGCGCTGCATCAGATAGGTCATCGTATTGATGGAGGATAACGGAGTGCGTAACTCATGCACCAGTTCGGCGATCAAATCAGATTGATGAAACAGCCGGCTGTTCTCAATCGCAACCGCGGCTTGTGCGCCAAGCACGAGAAGAATTTCCTGATCCTGATCGTTGAACGTGCCTTCGCGCTTGTTCAGCACTTCCAGCACACCAATCAATTTATCTTGTGCAACCAGCGGAACGGCAATGAGCGAACGAGTCTGGAATTGCAAGGTTTTGCTGACAGAGCCAAACCAGCGTTCGTCTTTTTCCACATCCGGGACAATCACTGGCTGGCGGTGGAGTGCCACCCAGCCGGCGATGCTTTCTTTTGGCACGACAATTGAACTGATGATGCGTTCATTAACACGGTTCGTGGTGGCACGAAAGAAAAGTTCTTTTTTGGCGTCGTCATACAACAGGATGGATGCTTCTTCTGCGTGGCTTAGTTCGGTTGCCACGCGGATGATGCGCCGCAGTAGCGTATCAAGGTCAAAAGTGCTGGCGAGGTCGCGAGAAATCTCGATCAGCCTTCGGTAAGCCTGCGTGGGGTATGGGGGTTCGCGTTCGGTTAACATTGTGCCGCTATCTGAGGCAATATCTGAGCGACATCACCCGTCAAGAGCACATCGGCTTCGCTATCCAATGGCGTGGGCGAAAAGTTGTTGATAATCAGGTGAGCGCCGTTCTGGATGGCATACCATGGCAGCGAACCGGCGGGCATGACTTCCAGCGATGAACCTGCGACGAGAATCACATCCGCGCGGTTGCAATGCCATTCTGCCTTCGACCAGACATCTGGCGGCAAGATTTCTTCAAAGAGGACGATGTCCGGTTTGAGTGTTCGACCGCAGTTAGGGCAGAGGGGCAGCTTTCCGCTTTTTACAACCTCAATGAACTGTTTGCTGGAGAAATGCCGGTCGCAGGAAAGGCAGATCATGTCTTCCAGTGTGCCATGTACGGGGAAGATATTTTTTGAACCGGCTTGCTGGTGTAAATCATCAATATTCTGGGTGATCAGTGCTTTAAGGATGCCCTTCTTTTCCAACTCTGCCAGTGCGTAATGCGCCGGGTTGGGGCGTGCCTGTGTAATAGTATCCAGCAGAGGGCGAAGCCAGTTGAAAAATCGGTCTGGGTGGTATAGAAAAGCGCTCAGCGAGGCGACCTGCATGGGATCGTTTTTGGTCCACAGACCGGTATCGGCAGAACGAAAGTCGGGTATCCCTGAAGGGGTGGAAATCCCTGCACCGGTCAAAGCGACGGCATGGCGGGCGTTCCGTAATAGTTCGCTGGCGCGGCTAATTTTTTCCTGCAAAGGCTCAAGAACGTTCATATCTGGACGCGCTCAAGAATACTGCTTGCCAGATGATTCAGTTGTTGTGCCAGCAAGCCTTCTGGTTGCACGTAGATGAGCGGGACGTTGCGCAAAGCAGCCTGAAAAGCCATCTCCGGTGTGGGCGGGATGACCTGAGTGATAGACATCCCCAACGCTTCCTGAATTTGGGTCAGGGAAAGCGTCACATCGGCGCGCACGCGGTTGACCACCACCAGGTTGAGGAATTTGGATTTGCCAAAGCCTTTTTCGTTCAGTTCTTCAATCAGGAGCTTGGTGTGATGTAAACTTCCCGGGTTTGGTTCAGTAACCAGCAAGACTTCCTGACAATAGTTAATCAATCTATCAAAGCCGTGCAGCAGGTTATCCCCGATATCCAGCAGCACAAGCGGGGAGAGCAAAGGCAAGGTTTGCAGGATGGCTTCCATTTGGGCGATGTTCGCCGTCAGCTCAACATCTTTCTTTCTGACGGATGCCATCAGCAGGCGGACGCCAAAGGTGGTGCGCAGCAATTCCTCTTGCACCATGCTGGCATTAATGTCCTGCGGTTTTGTCGTGAGAAGGCGGTTGAGTCCATCTGGACTGGCGAAGCCCAGTTCGAGCGCCCATGTCCCATGCCCGGGGCGCAGCTCTGCCGCCAGTATGTCGGCCTTGGTTTTTTGATGGATCACAATTGCCAGATTCAAGACCAGCGTCGAGACACCCATGCCGCCTTTGGGCGCCAGAACGCCAATGGTATGACCACGCGTCTTGGGGGTGGGTTCGACCCGGCTTCTGCCCCGCGCCAGCAAGGCTTTAATCCTGGCAACCAGCTCGGCTGGATGGATAGGTTTGGTCAGATAGTCATCTGCGCCGGCGTCATAGCCAGCCACTTTATCATCCACCTGACTTTTAGCGGTGAACATTAAGATTAAAATGCCGGCCGTCGCCGGGTTTTGTCGCAGCCGGCGAGTGACTTCATACCCATCCATATCGGGCATCATAACGTCAAGCAGGATCATATCCGGCTGTTCTTTTTGTGCCAGTGTTAACGCCTGAGCACCATTATTTGCGGCGACAATTTGAAACCCCTGCCGTTGTAACATCAGACCAACCAGCCGCAGGGTTTCCAGATCATCATCTACAATCAAAAGTTTTGCAGACATCGCCCTCCCAGTAAATATCCGTGAGAGTTCGTTTCTGTCAGTTTAGCACAAGCCTTTGACGCGTGCAAGTGTGAAAATGCGTGATTTTTATTGAGTTGGTTTGTGAGGTATGGGTTGATTGTATAATGGAAGTGTGGATTTACAAGATGTTGCCCGTGTTCTGTCTTCAGAGTGCAGATTAAACAAGACGCAGCCGCTGGTGGTCGGGGTTTCCGGCGGTCCGGATAGTTTGTGCCTGCTGGACGTGCTGATTCGTTTGGGTTATCCGGTGATTGTGGCACATCTCGATCACGCGCTGCGGGCGGAATCTGCTGTGGAAGCCCGCCGGGTGGAAGCGTTTGCCCGCAGCCGCCAGGTGCCGTGTGTCATTGAGCGGGAAGAGGTGGGCGAGATTGCCAAACGCGAGCGGCTTTCGATTGAGGAAGCCGCTCGTCTGGTTCGTTACCGCTTTTTGTTTGCGCAGGCAGAACGCTTTAGTGCACAGGCGGTCGCAGTAGCGCATACGGCGGATGATCAGGTGGAGACGGTCTTGATGCACCTTCTGCGCGGTGCAGGGCTGGCAGGGTTGTGCGGGATGAGTTACCGCAGTGAGCCGGGTCTTTGGGGTGGAAAACAGCCGCTGGTACGGCCTTTGCTGGGCGTTTGGCGCAGTGAGGTGCTGGAATATTGCCATCAGCAGGGCTTACAGCCCTCTTTCGACCTTTCCAATCAAGATACAACCTTTTTCCGCAACCGGCTGCGGCTTGAGTTGATCCCTTATCTGACCACATATAACCCGCAGGTGAAAGAGGTTTTATGGCGCATGGCGCAGGCTTTGCGCGGGGATTATGAGGTGTTGCAGGAAGTAACGCGCAGCGTCTGGGAGCGCTGTTGTCTGCGTTTTCGAGAGGATTTTGTTTGTCTTTCTTTTCCAGAATTGCGGCGGTTGAGCGCTGGTTTACAGCGCAGTGTGCTGCGGAAGGCGATTGCTCATCTGCGTCCCGGTCTGCGCGATATTGATTTCCGGGTGGCTGAAAAAGGGTTGTCTTTTCTTGCACAGCCTGTGAATGCGCGAGCAGTGGACTGGGCGGCGGGATTGCGGCTTTATCTTGAGGATGAACGGCTGTTCGTGGTTGCCGGGAACAGATTGCCTGTCGAAGAGGACTGGCCGCAAGTTGCGCAGGGGGTTGAGCTTTCTTTGCAGGTGCCGGGACGGCTTTCCCTGCTTCAGGGTTGGGTGGTGGAGGCGCAGTCGCTGGAGGTGAAAGGAGGGAGTGAATTACTGGCGGGCGCGGGTAAGGATGCTTATCAGGCGTGGCTGGATGCGGATTGCCTGACAATGCCGCTGGTGGTGCGCAGCCGGCGGGCAGGCGACCGCTTTGAACCGCTGGGGCTGGGGGGACATACGATGAAGTTATCGGATTTCTGGATTAATGCCGCCCTCTCCCCACGGGCGCGTCCGGGCTGGCCGCTGGTTGTATCAGGGGAAAAAATTGCCTGGATTCCCGGGTTTCGGCCGGCTCATTTCTGCCGCCTGACCGAGCAAACGCGGCGCGTAGTTCATCTGATTTGCCATCGGGAGATAGGCGGCTAAAGTTCGCCTGCGAGCTGGCGCAATTTCATGCTGATTTCCCGCCACTGGATTTTTGAAATACCCAGTTTCTGGCGGATGGCGTCTCGTTCCATCCCACGCTTCCAGTCGTTGAGGGCACAGGTCCAGCGGCACATGGCAAAGGACAGATGTTTGCTCAAACCCGCCTTGTTGCCGATCTCTTCCAGCAGATATTCCAGCCGGCGCGGCGACCAGGGGAAAATATGGTCGGCTGGCTGATACTGTGCCAGATATTCGTGGTAACTTTCCACCCATTCGGGCGGCAGTTCGATTTTGCGCTCTTTGTAGCGGTTTTGGGGGTTGGGATAGCGGACAAAAAGGACAGGCGCAGAGGACGTCTCAAGGTCAATGTGGTTGGGGGTGAGGGTCAGGCATTCGCTTTTCTTAATGCCGGTCGCCAGCAGAAGGACAAGTAGCGTGTACGGGCGGGCATCAGGTTTGCTGGCGGTGCGGTAGGCGGCGGCAGCTTCGAGGGCGCTTTTTTCTTCTTCCGGGGTCAGCACTTCGGGTAGTGGGCTGAGCACCGAGTGCTGGAGCACTTTCTCAGCTGGATCAACCAGAACGACGCCATGTTTATGCAGCCAGCGGAAGAAGGACTTAATTGAGGTGATGCGGCGCGCCAGACTTTTAGGACTGCAAGGAACGCCGCGCCCGCTTTGCAGCCATTGCAGGAAACGGTTGAGGTCATCGGTGGTGATTGCGCCGATGGAACGGTCGGGCGGCAGGTATCGGGCAAGAAGCTGCAGGTCGCCGGAAAAGGATTTAATCGTATAGGGGGAGCGTCCCTGATCCTGAAGGTAAATTTCCCAGCTTCGAATGACAGGCAGCAGTGCAGACTGGGGGGTAATATGAACAGCAGGCAAAGTTGTGGACATGTTTCCGTCCTTTCATACAATCTTCGTATAGCCCGTTATCAGTGTAGTATATTGAGGGGAAATTGTCAAATGCATTCGCTGGACAACTTTTCTTTCTGCCCGGCACTCTTAAGCGCGAAACTATCTACGGCGCGGTCACAGCCTGCATGATGATTTGCTGGATGGCGGGCTGGTTAGGCCAGAGCACCCATGCCCCGCCGGGGGCAATGTACGGCCAGGCTTCCTGAGGCCCAATTGAGAAGCGGAAGAGATGTCCTGACCTGACAAATTTGGGCAAGAGGGGCGCAAACGGCAGAATGTCCTCGGCGCTCATGTCGGTTTCCACGCTGTCTTTGAGGATATCATAAAGGTATGGGGCGTTCATGACCGCATCCTGCGAAACCAGACGCTTCAGAATTGCCAGCATGACTTCCTGTTCACGGCGCAGACGGTCAAAGTCCCCGGTATTTTGGCGTGCCCGGACGTACCAGAGCGCCATTTTGCCGTCCATGCGCACGGTGCCGGAGTCAACGGTGCAGATGCCGTTTCCGGTCAGGTCGCATGGGTTGGAAAAGGGTTGTTCGACTTCAACATAAATACCATCCAGCGTGTCTATGATGTCAATAAACCCCTGAAAGTTGGTCATAATGTAATGCTGGGGGCGGATGCCGAAGTTGTATTTCATGGTATCGGCAAGCAGGTTAAAGCCGCCGTAGCGCATGGCGGTGTTGATTCGCTCGTATCCCCAGCCGGGCAGCAGGACGTATAAATCGCGCGGGAAGGACACCACGCTGATGGAAGCTTGCTGAGGTTTGACAATCGCCAGCATGATGACATCGGTGCGGAAGCCGCTGTCCTGACGCTGGTCTGATCCCAGTATCATCAGGCTCATCTCATCCTGCGGCAGTTCAAGGTCGCGGTACCATGCGGTGGAAGTCGGCTTTGGAGTTTGCGTCTGGGTCGCGACGGGTGTGACGGTGGGCAGGGGAGTAGCGGTTATCGTAGCGGTTGCGGTTGGAGGGATCGGTTGAAAAGGCGTGAGCGTGGCGGTGGCATTGGGATCTGAGTTGAGCGGCAGGAATTGAACCGCAGAGGATGCGGGGGGAATGTTGATCAGCTGATTGAATATCTGCTGGGCATCTGCGCAGCCGGATATCAAAAAGCAAAACAGAAACAAAAGAGCAGAGACGCGGAGTTTCATAAACCGGTTTATGGTGTTGCCTGAGCAGTCAGGGTTTGGGCGTTAGCGGTTTCTTGAGCTGCTGCCGTAGCGGTCAAATCTTCGGTTGGAGCGGGAGGAGCTTCGGTGGTTGATGTCGGTGGTGCAGTAGTTGGCGGGGGTGCGGTTGCGCTAGGCGGTGGCGGGGCAAGTGTTTTGGTCTTGGTGGGTGGCACACTGGTTGGAGGCTGTGAAGTTGGAGTGAGTGTGCGGGTTGGGGTGATGCGCGGGGGAACGTTTGGCACAAAAATCACCGATCCGGCATAGATCAAGGTTGAATTTCCAAGACAATTGGCTGCCTGCAATTGGGGAACACTGACGCCGTACATCAGGCTGATTTTAAAGAGGGTATCACCTTTTTGAACGATGTACCTGATCCAACCCGGGGGAGGTCCGCAGGGGGCGGGCGTCAGGGTGGGGAAGGTGACCGGCGTAGGGGAGGATGGGGCGGAGGTATTCTGCTGGACGGGCGGCAGGTAAAGCAGTGTGCCGGGCAGCAGTTTCTCGCTGATCAGACAGTTAGCTTTCTTCAGGTCTTTGACACTGGTGTTGTGCTTCTGTGCCAGGCTTTCCAGGCTATCGCCGCTCTGGATGGTGTAAGTCACCCAGTTTTTCGGCACAGGGCAGGTGGTTGGAACAGGAGTGGGAGAGGCGGTTGCCTGAGGAAGTGTTTGCTGGGGGGCAATAGTGGGCTGCAGGACAACCGCCGCAGAAGTTGGTGAAGGTGATTGTGTTGGGAGGACATTTATTTTTCCTTCACTGATAGAAAAAGCCAGCGCGCCAACGACGACCAATACGGAAGCCAGAGCGGTAAGCAGTCCGGTGAACAGTTCACGCAGTGTTTTCATCCCCGCTTGCAATCTCCATTTCCGTTTTGCCGTGATCGGGTTGTACCGGTAGAAGCACGCTGAAAGTGGAGGAACTGCCGGGTTTACTATCCACCCAGATGCGACCGCCATGGGCTTCGGTCAGCGTCTTGGCAATAACCAGCCCATAGCCTGTATTGCCAATGCCGTGAACCGGCATATTATCGGGACGGCGTTGTTTTGAAAAAACGAGCGGGATGTCCTCAGGGGCAATGCCGCCTCCCTGATCGGTCACCTGAAAGAGCAAATAGGGTTGCTCATTGTCATCGTGCTCAACAGAAGCGCATAAACCGATTTCGCCTTCGGCAGGTGTGACCGCACCGGCGTTTTCCAGCAGGTGGAACAAAATCTGTTGCAGGCTTTCGCTGTCGGCTCGCAATGGCGGCAGCGATTCGGGCAGTACAAGGTTCAGGGCGATATTTTTCTCCTGCAGTTCTGGGGTGATGCTGGCAACAGCCTGATCTATTACAGTGTTGACATCCACACTTTGCTGCAATGTTTCAGCAGATACGTCTTGCAGTACGGCAATATGGATCAAGTCATCCAGCAGTTTGTTCATGCGTTCGGTGGAAGTGGCGATGCGCTCCATGAATTTGCGCTGCATACTGCCGAGAATACCAACTGCTTCGGAAAGCAGCAGGTCGGTGTAGCCTGTGATGAAGGACAGGGATTGCCGCAGTTGCTGGACAATGGCAGAGAGCAGTTCATGCTGTTCAGAAACCAGCGCATCATTGCGTTTTGTTTGCATTTCCAGCGTCAGAATCTTCATGTTGGCGCCAGCCAGTGCGTTCTGCAGGCGGGCGACCTCTTCCAATGCCAGACGCAGTTCTTTTTCCAGATACTCCTGCCCTTCTGTTCCCTCTTCTCTGGCTTCGGTTTGCGCAGGCTGATCAAGCCGGGCGCGCAATTGTTCGTTTTCTGTCTGCAAGGTTTTGATCAATTCTTCTGCTTCGCGCTGAAGCGTTAACAGCGCGTCGGTGTCTGATGCACGCCGCAGGCTCTCGATCTCGACCAGCAGTTTTTGGTTTTCCTGCCGGAGCTGTTCGAGCTGGGTATCCATAGCCTTGGCATCAATCGCTTGAACTTCAACGGGTTGTGTGTGCTGTTCGCTCTGTTTGAGAATTTGCGCCAGCGTTTCAAAAGCAGTTTGCAAATAGGTTTGGTCTTCAGCTTCCCAGTTGCGGCTGGAATATGGGGCTAATAAGAGCGCTCCTCCCCAGCTTTCTTTTTCATTTGCCAGCGGGAGCAGCAGGGCACTGCCGGGATGGTCCAGTCCGATAGCTTCTGCCAGCGAAGTCAGCTCAGAGAGTGCCGGATCATCGGCGTTCATGCGCAAGGAGCGGCTGCGCTGCAAGGCACTGATCAAGGTGGGGGTCTGGCTCTTGTTCAATGTGACGGGCGGCAAATCTTCTTCGCGAATGATGTCATAGCCGCCTGTTAACATCAATTCATTGCCTTTTTCGGGAAGTTTAATCAGGTAACACAGTTCTCCCCGCAGGGTTTGGGCGATGGCGCGTGCAGCGACTTGATAGATTTTCTCGGGCTGGTTCTGCGCGGCAAGCTGTATCCAGGCATGAACGGCGCGCGCATCTGCCAGAGAGCGGCGCGGCGGCTGGATGGTTTCCTCTCCGGCAGGTTTTTCTTCCCTTGCGGTCGGCGCGGGGTAGGCAGTGCGCGCCAGGGAGGGCAGCAGCGGATAAGCGCATAATTGTGCCAGACGCACCATGCCAGAAAAGTCGCCGCTAACAGGCGTCCAGAGTAAATGAGCAAGGTGCCCCAGCAGATTCAGACCGATGACTGCCAGCCCCGTTCCCCAGCCTACCGGCTGCCAGAGCAGCAGAATCAGTATGCCCAGTCCGCTGACAAAGACGGAAAAGATTTGCCAACCCAGGTCCTGCCAACTGCCGTTGAAGGCGGCAAGGGTGTTGGCGTTGCGCCATTCGATATAGGTGATGATGAAAAGGATGGCGGTGATAAGAATAAAGATGCCGTTGGTGATGTCTGCCAGACGAGAGCGGGCTGGAAATGCCCACAGCCAGACGATCCAAACCAGGCAAAATGCTGCAACAGCGCGGTCTAGGACTGGAGGGCTGGTATGGGCGCTGGCAATTCCCTGCCAGACCAGACCGCTATCTAAAAAGAGCGCCAGCTGGCTGAGCAACAGCACGCCGAGACCGATCAGCTTGCGGCGGGTTTGCGGGGATGGGGCATTTTGCCGGGCGGTCATCACTGCTTGAATGGCAGCCATGATAGAAAACGCCAGCGCCAGGTGATAGATGAGATTACCGGGCGGCGTGGTCAAGAGCGAGAAAACCTGTTCAATAAAACCCGTCATATCGCTACCCTGTATTTCATTATACACGGGTTTTTTGCAAGTGTATAATTGCGTGAAATTACAATCCGATTTTGCCTGCTGGAATCATAAGCGTAATATTGCGGATACGCCGGATGGGCTCAGGTTCATTTTCGGTGATTTTGGGGAACGGCTGGTGAGGCTACAAAGATTGGCTTACCTGATTCTGCTGGTGTTGGGCTGGGCGGCGTGCGTTCCTTCGCTGGGCATTGGTTCGGTTTGGGAGCGTCCTTCAGATAAAATGAAGATGATGTATGTGCCAGCCGGTGAGTTCTGGATGGGGCGCAGACAAGGCGGGGGTCTTAAGGATCAATATCCGCTTCATAAGGTCCAGCTCGATGCGTACTGGATAGACCGCACGGAGATTACCAATGCGATGTTTGCGGCGTTTTTGAATGCCAATTTTGCTGAGTTGTCTGTTGTTCATGATGTGGTGTATAGAAAAAATGAACCGTTGATTTCTCTTGCTTGCCGCACTCCTAATTGTGTAGTGGGCGCGGAACACGGCTTTGACCGTATCCTTTGGAAGGGTTCTCGCTTTGAGGTTAACCCTTATTACCCGGAGCATCCGGTGGTTCTGGTGAGCTGGCATGGGGCACAAGCCTATTGTCAGTGGGCGGGTGCACGTCTGCCGACTGAAGCGGAGTGGGAAAAAGCCGCGCGTGGAACGGATGGGCGCACATACCCGTGGGGTGAGGAATTGGATTGCAGCCGGGCAAATTTTGATGGCTGCGTTCGCAATACAACTGCGGTGGACAGCTATCCGGCTGGCGTCAGTCCGTATGGGGTGCTGGATATGGCAGGCAATGCTCTGGAATGGGTGGCAGACTGGTATGCCCCAGATTATTACAGCCGGTCACCGATTGACAATCCGGCTGGACCTGCGATAGGAAAGAAACGTTTAGTGCGCGGCGGCGCTTGGCGGATGTATGATCCTGCGCTGCGGGCAGATTCACGCATGGCGCTGAATCCTAACTTTATGGATACGGTCACCGGCTTTCGTTGTGCGCTTGCCGTAACGGAACGGTGAGAGACAGATTTTCTGCTATACGAAAAACACTGCTCGTTTTTAACCGCTTGTCATCACGCCAAAAAGATTGTACGATAACAGCAGTTTGGAATGGATCGGATCTTTTCCAGGCGTACCGGTCGCCATTGCAGTTAACTGCATTCAATTTACTTGAGGGCATCCTGTAGCCGATTTGCCCGTTCCTCTGTGCTTCGGGGTCTTCACGCTGCACTGCGTTTGCAGCCTGCCGGACAGAGAGGTTTACCTTGGCGCGCCTGTCTTGTGCCGTTTAGGGTTGTGGATTTTTGCGTGATGTTGTCTGACTGCAGATTCTTGCAGTTGCCTGATCAATATGATCATTGATCATATTTGATCAGAAGAAGAGGAAGAAGAATCTTCTTCCTTCTGATCAATGATCAATTGATCAGAATGATCATGATCATATGATCATGAGGAAGAGGAGGAAGAATCCTCCTCCTTTATGATCAATTGATCATATTGATCATGCAGTACTAAAATGCAAAACTTTGCAAACTTTTTGTGCGTTTTATGCAAAAAAGCCCCCACGGGCTGTGAGAAGCACCTGAGGGCTTTGGGTATGGTATCAGGCGACTGTTTTACATTTCACCCCAGTAATCACTATCTTCGTCAATCCCCATCCATTCGGTATCGTAAGCGTCGCTGTCATCTTCATCCATAAAATCCTCAAAATCTAAATCTTCGAGGCAGTATAAAAAATTTTGGGGTGAGTACTGGGCTGGGGGTTCGGAATAGCGTTGTTTTAAGAGCCTCGTTTGGTTGTCCAGCTCGGCTTCGTACTCAGCCCAGTATTGATCCAGCAGAGAGGTTTTCTTGTGTTCTTCTTTCTGCGGCGAGGGATTGATGGGATCAAACCGTCTTCGACAGTGCCAGCAAAACATTGCATCATCGTGATTATCTCTGGCGCAGGATGGACATTTTTTCATTTTTTCTCCCTATGGTAGATTGAGGTGATATACCAAGAAAGAACACGAAGGTTTGCTGTGCAGGTGATGAAAAACTTATCGGGTGGCTGAAAAACTTTCTTCTGCTTGGCTCTTTAGGACAGGTTGTTAATGATTTGAAGAATAAACAAAATTACAAACCAAACGACAAAGCCCACTGGGATAGAGGCAATCAGCCATTTAAAACTCAAATTGATCATGGAGCCTATGGACATATTTATATCAGTGATTCTAGTGCGAACCTGAGGGGAGGTTGCATTATCTGCCTGCAAGCTATTCTTAATTAAGGCTTGAATATTTTCCAATACCTCATTTTGTTTTTGTAATAACTCCAGAATATCTTGCACTGAGGCCGATTGAATCTCAAATTGGTTTGCCATAAGGGTTTTTCCTTTCGTTATATGAGGTTTTGATATTCATAATAGAAATATAAAGATCGCTTTTCGCCCGGTTACTCAGACGGAGGAAATATACACAAATCCCCCTTTCATGTCATGCGGGTTTTCCCCTATTTATGTAGATTGTTTCAGGTTATTTTGTGCTTATTATCAATCCCCGCTCTCAACAGCGCGGGGCGGCAGAGGGCGGCATTGTCCCATCCCGGCTGAGGTTTGTACGCCGACGCCGCTGAAGAGCGAGAAAGCCGCCAGGGCGTGTATCTGCCCCAGCCAGTAACGGTCAAAATTGAGCGTGGTGAAGACAACTTCACCAATGAACCCCACGCGCAGCCCGCCTTCTTTGTAGGGCACAGCGCGGCTTTCGATGCGGAAGCGCTGTACCGCCAGACATTCCTTCGCATAGCGGCGCAGTTCCTGCGGGAAAGCCAGCGGCGAGAAAGCATTCCAGCGCTGTAACAGGCTGCCAAAGACCAGTTCGGGCAGGGGCAGCGGCTGGGTGCGTTCTTCGGAGTGGAAGGCGGTCGGACTGGTGAATTGCAGGGCGATGTGCCGCGAGGGCGGTTCGCTGGTGAGCAGGTGACGGGCGGAGAGTTCCTGAAAACTGCTGGCGGCTGCCCATTCCTGTTCTTCGGGCTGAGCAGTGACGGCTTGAACGATAAAAGGCAGGTAGTCCAGCTCAATCGTTGTTCCCGGTGCAAGCGCGCCGCCCGGCTGAATGGCTTCCATCAAACGGGTGCAGACTGGCATGGTGAGGGCGGTGATGCGCAGGCGGTAATCTCCCTGCAAATCCAGACTGCGTTGCGGAAAGCGCCCCATCAGGGTCGAGGCAGTCAAGGGGCGTGGACCCTGCTCATCGTGCAGGGCGGCTGCCAGTTCGGGGTCGCTTTTTGCCAGCGCGCTCAACACCATTGCCTGTGCCGCCCGTCCCCACCAGGCGGGAAGCGGGCGCTGGGGGTCTGCAGGCGCGCAAGGGCGCAGAGTAAAGACAAGTGAAAGCAGGTCCATTAATACCTCCGCTTGCGGGCTGTTTCGCGCACGGCGTGCAGATTGAGGATTTCTGCCACTTCATAGACTGGCGGGACGACGCCGGGGCGCGGGCACAGGCGGAGGATGGGCGGGAAGTAGCCCATGCGTCCGTGCAGTTCCGCGAGTAATAGCGCAGCAATGTAATTAAGCGAAGGCAGGTTGACCAGAATCTGCCCGGTTTGCAGTTCTGTTGCGCTGAGCGGCAGGGTTTGCATCAGCGCTTCAAGCTGTGGCAGGTAGGACTGTTCATTTTCAAACTGCACGGGCAGATCAAAGACTCGCTCAACGGTTTGCCCGCTGAGCTGTTCGATTTGCGTGATTTGTTCTCTGGTGAGTGGGTGAGAGAAGTTGAGGATGAGCATAGGGTTATCACCGGTATTCGGGATTGAGATGTGGGGAATGCTCCGGCTCGCGCTCGCCCAGCACGGCATCCAGCGCCTGAGCCAGCTGAGTTTTTGAGTCGGCTGTCAGCCGAAAGCGTCCGGCATGTTGTTCGAGGCGGACGACGACTATCTTGATCTGGTAAGCGGCAGCCAGTTCCCATAGCTGTTGACCGGGCTTTCTTGAGGTGACCCAGATGCGTCCGGTGTAGGTGCCGAGATACTCGCGTCCGGTAATGGTCGTGAGCTGGTCAATGGCTTCTCGCTTCCGCCTAGCCTTGCTTAAACCGCTTTTGGCTTCAATAACGGCTGTCTGATTGCCGCGCTGGATGAAAAAGTCAATCTCAAACGCGGGATACTTCAGATTGTGTAAACATTGATCACAATGCTCAGCTAAAAAGTGATAGACCGCAACCTCTTGCGGGTTGACCAGCGGGTTGGATGGCAGCGCATCCAGCCCGTGCGCTTGCAAGTAATCTTCCAGCGTGATCAGGCGGGGCAACTGCTCGGATTGTTGAAAGAGCCTGCCGTCCTGAAAACGGAAGCGGTAGAGGGTGGACTTTTTCCCCTCGCTTTGCAGATAGACAAAATCTGCCCGCTGGCGAAGCGCAATCTCATAGCCAGCCCATGCCATGGGCTTGGTGCCGCCGGTGAGGTTGAAGACGGTATCGGGAGTGGATTCCTGCTGGAAACGCCGGGCAATGTCTGCCAGTTGATAGGCGTTGGGAATAGGGCGCAGCTCGGAATGGGGAAGCAGAGCGTGCAACTGCCGGGCAACGGCTTCGGTTTTATCGGTACAAACCAGCAGATGCCGCTCCGGCTTCAGCGCCCGATGCACCAGCAGAATGGGAATGGGTTGTTCACCAACAAGGGAGAGAAGGAGCATGGGGAGTTTCCTCAAGTTATTTTCCAGAGGGCTGCTAGAGCTTGTAGTTGCTTCTGAATTTCATTAATGTTCTTTCTAATAGTTTTCAGCTTCATTGAGTCTTTTTGGTGTTCAGCATGATCAAAACTATTGCGAACGCTAGAAAGCGTATCCCAGAATTTGCACAGGTCTCCTTTTTCTGGCCAACCCTGCAATTTTCGAGCAACCTCATTAGGATTAACTTGTTCTTCCGATTGATCCGCTCTGCCCAGTCGTGCTAATCCTGATATGCCCCGTTCCATTATCTCCCGATCCGTCGTCTCGAGACTCCATGGATACCCGAGCTTCCAAGTGATGACATCAATCAGCCATTCCCGTGCTAATGTAACCGCTTGAACGATTTGGCTCTTCTCCAAATACCATAAAATCATTTGATACTCTTTTTTGACGGCCTCTTCCAGGTTACTCGGCTTGGCAGCAAATTGTGAGTAAGTGGATACGACGCGTTCTTGCAGGATGCTAAAAGGGATCGTCCTTTGTTCAGATTGCTTCCCCCCAATATTAACATCCATGTTGAGTGTTTCTGCGCTTTCCATTAGCTTGAACGGTTGACACCATAACGCTGCTTGTGAAACCTCGATGAGTTTCTCTGCGGCTTTTGAAAGCTCTCTATTACGCCCACTGTTGATGAGATTGGCCAATCGCTGGGCATTCCCTGTTTGAATAAACTGATCGGTTGCAACCAGCCAGTCAAGCATGGCCACGAAATCCGTCAGTTCGAGCACAGGTGCGATATCACTATCTTTTAGTTCTAATGCCCCGTAGTAAATTGCCTTGATTTTTGCCTGACGAGCAAATTGCAGGTATGCGGCAAACAGGAAAACAAGAAAAGGCAGGGATCGCAGCCCATGAGTTATATCGAAAATGACCTCATCATCTTCTTTTACATAAGGCAAAATTCGCTCGAAGATTTGCCACATTTCTTCTGGATTACGACCCTCCGGGATAGGAATTTCCAGGATGCGTTCATCCTGCAGTTCTTCTACGACATGCCAGCACTCATTATGTGCTTGCTCCGTTGCACAGACCAGCATTTGGTCGAAATGGATTAATTGATGCAGGGCTTTGGCAAATACTTCTCCCTCCCCAATTTTATCCTGGAGTTTATATTGGGTTAGTTTCGGCCGGACACCCAGAAATGTGATCACAACGGTTCTATCCATATCTCTTTTATCCCATAAGCGTGTTTATTTTTCCACTTGACATTTGACTAACCAAAAATTCTTTTGATGGGGGTCTTGTTCTATTGAAATAACCTCACAAATTAACGACTGAGTTTCTCGATACTTTTTTCCGAAAGCATGTTCAGGGCTAATTACACCCAGGGCTTGATCATCAGGTGATAAGCCGGGTAGTTCAAGGTAAACTGAGCCATTATCCTCAACATACATGACCGTAGCCTGAAATCGGTCGCCCGGCTGTGGTAATTTCGTGAATTTCCGAATAATTGGTTTAGCTTCGGGCACAATGGGTGGTTTTGGTTGGGGCGGTGTTGCATTGTGGGCGGGCGCTACGGACTTCGCTTGTGGCCTCGACACGCTCGCCGGTTGGGCTGGAGGTGAGACCGGAGTGGGTTTCTGATTCGCTATTTCCTGCTGGGCCTGTGCTAGCCAGTCCTGGGTGTTTTCTGGTGGTACAAGGCGCATCGCAACCCAACCAAGTGGCAATAAAGAACCATCCGCCACAGCTACTTTGCGTGATTTCGGCGAGTCAAGAGGACCAAGCCATCTGGCGCCTGGGTTTCTCCCAGGTTTTCCTAAGCCTGCGGTGTTTTTGAAAGATTTGACAACAAACTCAAACGTTTCCTGAGCTAGCAAATCTGTAATCGTTTTTGCGTCATATCCACTACCCCAACCAAGCGGCAGGATAAAAATATCACCATTTGTTGCCATCTTTTCAAGTTGCTTGTCAAACCATGCCGCTAGCTCAGCTTGCTTGTGTCTTTGGTAAAAATCCCGCTCTTGAGAAAGCAAATGCACCGAGGTGCGGCGGCAGTATTCTGGCAGAAAAATAAACAGGTCTCGGATTTTCTGAAAGCCAAGCATGCTGGCTGGCTGAGTTAAAAGCTGTGTTTGCCAGACAATCTCATGATGCCACTGAGTATTTGGCTTGATAGTTTCTACATACAGGATCATCTCCCGTTCGTTGAAGGGCTTTTTCTTAAACCCTAGCGTGCCATCTTTCTGGATTGAAAGAATCTTGACTTGTATCACGGCAAGTGTGTTTGGAACTAGTGAGATGCTATCTCGAATAACAAGCAAGCGGTTAATGTCATAGTTGGGGCGTTTGGAGACTTTTGGAGCGGCCGGCACAAATACGGCAGCTTCAATCTCATTGCTGTTGGTGGTTTTTTTCCTGCCTCCTACGCCCTCATTAATCAATTTCTCTGTTTGCTTTAGTAAGGCGTCGTTGTCTATCATCCTGCCGCGCAATAATGCACTGCGTAGTGTCCCTTTAATAGAGGTGCCGGGTAAATATGGCTGTTCGCCTGCGGTTTTGATAAAAGACAAAATTTCCTTGGGTTTGAAGGTGCAAGGCAAAGTGTAAGCGGAAATTTGGGTTGGGTCGCTTTTGAAATTTGCATTGAGGAATGAACCGATCCCTTTACCGGTTGCCGCCAGGTCGCTAACCAGCAAAGAAATCAGCTTTTCCACATTGTTTTGCTGAATAAGCCAGGAGGTTAATTTATTTTCAGCGATCACATAGAGCTGTCCGGCTTGTACTAGAAAATCCGCCTGGCTGGTCAGCTTCATTCCACTGCCAATGTGAAGCGGACTGAGCGCAGTAACCTCGAGTTTATAAGGCTCTAAAAATGTCTGGCTCACGGTTAACCTCCTCCCAAATAAATCATCAACGCTGCCCCGCTTTGATAGACCGGTTCTTGATCCAACGGCGTCAGGCGCTTCAATTGTCCATAGATATCCTTATGTGTGGTGAATGGAAAGACCGACCCCGGAACAAAAACGGGCATCTCTTGCTTATAGATTGGCGAACTCCTCATACCTTCAGGAAGCGGACGGGGGAATTTATGACTGCGTTTGGGGCGCAGGATCTTGAGGGTATACATGAATGGGCTACCTGACAGGTTCAACTCACCTTCTGCAGGCAGGTAGTGCGAAACGGTCATCATCGCTTGCGGTTTTTCAGAAATAGGCGGCGAAAACGCCTCGCTCACCTGAATCTCAAAATGTCCTTTGCCAGTAGAAGTGTCTGCACCAAAGCCGGTATCGCCAAGCAGACGCAAGGCAGGGTGGATATATTGACGGAAAACCTCCTCCGAAGTACGCAACAGTGCCCATAAACCACAATTCGGTGCAAAGTGGGTCTCGTCTGAATAAAACAGTAGCCCTTCAGCCGTAGCACCGCGCACGCGGTCTATCTGGTTGTGCTGTACCGCTTCGGTCTGATATAATCTGGGCGGCAAAAGCACCGCTTCTTCCGGTTTGCACAGTAAAGTTTTATTGCTCTGACCGGCAGCCAGCATCTTGCAGGCATCCAGGGCAGACAATTGGCCTTGAATGATTTCGATTAAGACCGCCTCGCTTACATAAGCCAGTTTCTTAAAATGTTTTATTTGTATTGTTGCCTCAACTACCGCCAGCTTTCGAGTTTTAGAACGCTGTTGCTCTTCTGCCGCCAAAGCCTCTAAGTCTTGAAAGGCAAGTTGAAATGACAACGGGCGCGGGTAAAAGCGGATGGGGCTGCAGTCTGGCGAGTAAAAAGCAGGAAAGGCATGGCTAAAAGCAAACGGTGGACTAGCACGGTTATCCTCTAACCATTGTTCGAGCTGCGCGTCGTTCATCAGTCCCAGTATACGGATACCCCAGCAGACTGCGCCAAAAAGCGTATCGGAAGCGAGCGGCCAGCTTGCCAGGGGACCGCGGGGTTTGAAATACACTGCAAAGGTGTTCATAGGAATTGCTCCTATGTCTGCGGCCAGCTAATTTTGTCAAATTGTCCCAGAATCTCTTGCACTTTGCTGCCGGGTAGTTCAACCTTACTGCCGGCTTGTCCTTTCGCATAGTCTTCTGCGGAACGCCAGGTTAGTTCTAGGTCTTCAAAAGCAATCTGACCGCTACCGCGCGAACCGCCGCCGCCCAGTGAGCTGTGTTCCAGCAAGGACATGGAGGTAAAGAGTAACCGGAAGAGTTTGTGGTCGTCCTGCTCATAGCAATCCACTATCAGGCTGATATTAAAATCTGCCCCCGCCGGGACACGTTCTATCGGCCGCGGGTTGGCTTCAGAAGTTACGCGGTCAATAGCATTTTCGGTTTTCACTTCGGTGAAAGAACCTTTACCCAAGTTATCCTCCAGGCTTTGCTTTGCTGATGGTGTTAGATATGCGTCGCGCACAGTCAGACGAGTTGGCCCAGCAGTTTCTCTTACTTCAGAGTCGTCTGTGGCTGGACCGAAGAGACGGGCTAGTTGTAGAACTCGTTCGCGTTTCTGTTGATCCCCGGATGAGTTTTTTAGGTCTTCGCATGCATAAGCCTGATAGCCGTTGTGTTTCGGGTGTTTTTTAATCAGACCAAGATACCATTCTGCCAGCGAACGCAATTTGCCTTTGAGCGAAGAGCCGGGAATAACGGGTTCGTCAGTAAGCGGGTCTTTGATGACCGGATTGTCTATCCCGCCAATTTCCAGACCGGCCGCAGAGCCGCCGATATGCAAGCCGGTTACACAGACAATGCGCCCATTCAGTTGATATTTTCCAAGGAGTTTAGTTGCCATTTCTTATTTTCTCCCTTCTGTGTTTGTCATTATGCTTGTCTATCGTGATACTTGTGATATGCCATGATGGCTTCCAGAAAATTTGCAACGCTTTCAAAATCTTGTGATGTTTTACATTTGGTTAGCATTGTAGTAAGCAGCTCATAGAATGCTTCCGTGATAAGATTTCGTCCTACGGCGTATGCCAAAGTTGGCATAATCAAGGCAACTTTGGCGCGGTTGAAGTTCCCTTGATCCTTAAATTCCCGTTTTAACGACTTGACATAATGGAAAATTTTGCGAAGCTGGGTGGCTTTAAGTTTGCTTTTTTGATCTATAACAACGCTTTCTGCCCAACCACCCCTTCCAGCATAATCTTCCGGATTCAAGCTAGCCATCGTGGGTAATTTTTCAATTTTGGACTTCACTTCTTGTGTTTTCATCCTGTTTTCTTGTGTGTTCATCCTGTTTTACTCCTTTCTGGTGTATAAGCTGGCAATCGAAACCGGCACCAGCACTTTCTGACTAATGATTGTCTGAACCATTGTATTTTCATATTTTTTGCGCAGGTCAGGTTTCATTCTTCTCGCCAGTGTGTAATACAGGCGCGGCGTCCACATGGGAGTAAGCTTTTTTCCTTTTTTGTCTATGTGCTGGCGGAAAATGGCACCTAGATCATAAATCAGCCCGCTGGATAACTGCTTGTTTTCAATATCTTGTGCCCATTCCATTGCTTGAGCGAGTGCCCATTCAAAACTGATCTGAGTGCTTTTATTGGAAAGGTCGTTATCTGTCCACGCCAGAGCCGTTTCAAAAGCAGCAATCCGGTTGCGTTCCTCCTTTGCCAGTTTTTCTTGTTCATCCACAAGGCTGGCGAATTTCTGTGTTGGATAGCGAGGCTTGACCTGTACGTAACCGGCAGAGAGGGTGAGGTTGCGGTTGTGTCCACAAAACTCTGAAAACTGTTTGCAGATTTCCAATGCCAGATTGAGTACCTGATCCCAGGGTCCGACAACAAACAGATCATCACCTCCGGAATATAAAATGTAAAACAAATTATCTACCTTTGGTTTCTTATTGGCATTCTCCTCTTGTTGCATCCACTGGTCATAAACTTCACGGCAAATACGATTGAGATGCCCGGCAAAGAACAGATCGAGCATGCGGCTGAGCGCAGCAAAACGTGAAAAGGTTGGTCGCCAGAGCGATTGAGGACTCTTTCCGGGGTCATCTTCCACCAGTCCTTCACTCATGACCAAGCCAAGTAAATCCACATCTGCTTTGAGTATCCCAATACGTTTTGCGCCTTTACTGAGTTTAGCCATAGCTTCAAAATGCAGCACATCCCCTTCTTCAATGGGTTGTTCGTCATCTTCATGATGCTTTTTCAGCGCTTTGGGCGCTGTATTGGCAAGGAAACGAAACGCAGTAGGCAGAGGCGGCATAATAAAATCCACAGTTTGGTTGATAGCGAACAATTTGACATTGTCTTTGTAGCGTTTCAATATTCCTAGGTCCCTTTCATCCCGCACCAGCGCCACCCGAACACCGAATTGGCTGAAATTAATCATCTGCTTTTGGTCAAACTCTGGGACGTCACAGTAGCAGTATGCTAAATAACGTGTGTGCGGTAGATGCTTGCCAATGTTGGCATGAAGCTCACAAAGCACACAGATTTGCCCCGAATCTTCCATCGGGGTTAGCTGGCAGACTGAGCAAACATGCCACAGGTTTTGCCCACCCCGGGAAACATGCTGATTACCGGAAGGAAGTCCAAGCAAATTATTAAGTCGGTGCAGCCATTTTTGACGTTTGAGCGTTTCCAGCTTCTCGTCCAAGCGTCTGAAAATTGCACGCGTGTCCTCAAAGTCTTGTGGCACGGCCGGCTCTGCTGCAATGAGCAAGGCGATTTCAGCTTGAAATTCTTCCAGTAACCAATCTGAAAGCTGAGTTTTGAGCTTTTCTAATTCATCTTGGGCTTTTAAAGGAAGCAGCAAGTCAAATTTTCCGCCTCCAACAAAGATTGCACAGCTTTCCGGCAAGCCAACTGTCCGAAGGATCCAATCAACAACGACCTCGATCAGCAATTGCAGGTAGAACGACCGCCCGCGCAGGCGTTTGGCAATGTGTTCTGTCTCGGCTTGGGGACGGTTTAGACGGTAAATAAAATCCTGAATGCCGGATACATCTCCACGCACCAACAGGGCAACATGTTCGTTGCCGTTCTCATCAGGAAGAGAGTTATCGAAAGCTATGCAAGCAGCGATGGCAGAAGTCACGCGGTTATGATCATATAAAGAAACATCCGGCCAGTTGCGCTTTGGCTTTTCCTGCTCGTCTTTTTGCCAGGGTGTTGCTGACGGGACGCACCAGAGATACTTTTGGAAAATTGCTTGCAGGGTGAAGAAATACTTTTCCGCAGACAGCTTATGCCATTCTTCCCCCATATTTTCCTGCCATTTTTCCAGCTCCTTCTTCATTTGTTCCCATAATGCTCTGTAATCACCCTCTTTGCCCTCAACAGGGTAAGTATCTTTGTTCACAATCGATAAGGGCGCAAGACAATGCCTTACACCTTTGCGGGGTTTGGTCTTAAGCTGGACATTTGCCAGGATAGAAAGCAGGCGTGCTTCTTTGGGGTCCTCTGTTTCCTCTGCTCCCGTCCGACGTTCTTTAGCTGCCAGGTGATCGGCGATTTGGATTCGACGGCTGGCATCATCTTGAGGGGCATGATGCGCCAGCACACCGAAAAGCCCCTTTTGTAGATGTTTCGGCACGAATTGTTTGACAAACTCGTCACTCAGTATGGCATGAGCTTTGTATTCGCTATCTTTTGAACTAGAGGATTCTCCTGCCCTCTGTGCCAGCTTGCCGATATCGTGCAGAAGACCTGCCAGTGCAGCCTGGATAACTTCGTCTCTCATTCAGCCTCCTTTCGATTTTTCCACTGAACGGTGATCCGCCAGCCGGGGTTGCTCCATGAATTCCCCCAGCCCGGCTGAGCAGACAGGTTGAGTGTAGTTTGTTTTTCTTGCTTTGTCATGCGGATTTTCCCCTATTTTTGCGGCGTTTCTGCGCCGCTCATGGTGTAATAAATACCCAGCAGGGCAACCAGTTGGGCGCGGTTGACATCTTCCAGCTCCCAGTGCGCCGCCGCTTTGCTGTATGCCGAACGCAGTTGCTGTTCCACCGTGCGCGGTGAGAGATGCAGCCGCGCGGCAATTTCCTGATCGCTCAACCCTTCTGAAACCAGCAGTGCCACCGCCCGCTGTTCGGCTGGCGTCAGCACTTTCTGCACAAAAGCGCGGCATTGCGCCAGCCTCCGTTCCAGATTGAGGTGCTGAAAATGCGCCAGCGCCCGATCGGCATCCTCAAAACGGCTCAACTCCGCCAGCGCCGGCGAAATGTAACTGCGCAGCAGCACCGGCACCTCGCGCAGGCTCACCTGATCCTCCGGCAGCGGATGCAGGCGCCGGCTGGTCAGAAAATCCCCTGCCGAGTACAAATGCCACAGCTTATCGCGCTCATCGAAAAGCAACTGCGCCGCTACCATGCCGTAGATCGCCATCGTCTTGCGTCCGCCGGCAATGCACAGATGCACCTGCTCGCCGGCTTGTTTGGCTTTGTGAATCAGGCGGTAAAACATCTGAAACGCCGCCGCGCTTTCCTCTGGCGTTTCTACATCTGCCAGCGGGCGGTCGTTTAAGTAAAGCTGTTCAAAGGTGAACTGAACCGGTTTGGGGTAAATGTGGCTTTCCGCATCTGCCCGCAATGCATCCAGCGAACGGGCAATCGCACTGCCGGGCAGCGGCGCAGTGTGTACAACGCAAACATGATGAAGGTCAACTCCCTGATGGAATAGCAAATCTATCGTTGCGGTGATTACCTGCGGCTCGCTCCCCAAACCCGCAATCAAACAAGCAGATACGTTGTGCCCCATCCTTTCCCCGCTTCTAGGATGAAATTCCTCGTTATTGTTACCGTCATTACAAGACTTTCACCCTTCCCTAGAAGACATTCTATAACAAAGTGCTGGTAAAAGTCAAATTGAAAACGGGGGTGAAAATTTAACAAATCTGTAAGGTCTCTTCATAAAACCTTCACACTCGCCTGATATATTCAGAGCATCAGAGAATTTGTTGAATGGAGGCTGCTATGAAAACGGTTTGGAAATGGATCCTCGGAATACTGGCTGTCGTCCTGCTGGCATTTGTGGTGCTGTTGCCGTTTCTCGGCAGGGCTTGGTTCGGCTGGGCGCCGATGATGGGGTATGGCGTGCGCCCCACGCACCCGTTTTGGGGTTGGACTCCTTTTATGGGATGGATGATGGCGGGCAGATTTTTGTTACCCTTGGTTGTGATTGGTTTGCTCATCTGGGCTGGGGTGACGCTGATCCGCAGTGCTGGCGCTAAGACCGCCCCGCCTGCGCCCCCGCAGACGGCATCCTGTACCCATTGCGGTCAGCCGCTGCAGGTGGGCTGGGTTGCCTGTCCGTATTGCGGTGAAAAAATCTAATCTGGTGAGCGTTGTCGGCTTACCCTGTGCGGCTGGCGCCTCTTATTCTGCGCCGGCCGCTTTCTCATCCCCATATACCATCACACAGTTGCCCCCATGCAGTTTGGCATTGTACAGCGCATAATCGGCGGCGCGTATCAGTTCCTCCGATGTTACGCCGTGTTGCGGAAACAAAGATACCCCCAACGAAACTTTCGCTTCCAGACGCAGCGCATGATAGGTCAGGCTGATCTGTTCAAATTCCCGCCGCAATTGCTCGGCGCGTTGCGTGGCGTTCTCCTCGGTAATGTCTGGAAGTACCACTAGAAATTCTTCTCCCCCGAGTCGGCAGGCGATATCGCCTGCGCGGATATTCGCCCTAAGCATTTCGGCTATTGCTTGCAGTAATCGGTCTCCCGCTTCATGACCATAAGTATCATTAAAGTATTTGAAATGGTCAATATCCAGCATGATGAAAGCGATGGGATAAGCGTAGCGGACTGCGCGTGCCAGCTCACGCGGCAGAGCTTCTTCCAGAAAGCGGCGGTTATGCAAGTCTGTTAGGGGGTCGCGCAGTGCCTGCTCGCGCAATTGTTCCTGTAGAGTTTTATTTTCTTCCAGTTGTATTTGCAAACGCTCATTCAGTTCCTGCAAAGCGATGTAAGCCTGTTCCAGCTCGGTTAAATCCCGAAGAACGATTAATCGCCCAATTTGCCGTTTTTTATTATCTAATAAGGAGGTAATATGGCAGTTTACAGAGCGTTGTGCACCGTTTGCGGTTGGGATTAATAACTTATTGCTTTCCTTTGCATCAATATCTGCCCATTGCGGCAACAGTTCCCAGATTGGTGCACCGTAGGAGATCCGCCGATTAATGTTCAGCAGGGCACACGCGGCGGGGTTGTAGTCTATCACCCGATTTTGCTGGTCCAACACCAGCACCCCGTCGCGCATGGATTCAATCAAAACGGCACGCGCTACTGGCACGATCAGCAAAAGTTGGTGATGGAACAAACCGTAGGCAAAGATCGAACTGCTAAACACGAAGACAATGGGCGTCAGATCAAGCTCCGGCAAGGGCTGAAAACCCAAAAGGGATATCAGATTAATCCCCACCGGCAAAAATGCACCTAGCAGGATGACGCTGGTCTGGCTGCGCGCCAGAATGGTTGATTGCAGATACTGGATAACAAGAAAAACCACCGAGATTAGAATCAAGCCATACGAGTAAAAAATGTTGATGTAAAACCAGAATCCGCCTCGATAAATGGTGGTTGAGCCGGGAAGGCGCTGACCCCCAAAAAACCAGCCGTGCCAAGAATCGGTCCACAATAGAATCAGTGTCAATAGCGGTTCGATCAACAGCGCAACAATCAGCCAACGTTTTAACCAGTTTCCCCGATTGGTGATTTGCAGGGTCAGGACAAATAAAGCTGTTGGAGCGATAACCACTCCCAGATAGGTAGCATCCAGCCAGAAAAACGGCTGCGGCTGATTGGGGCTGAGCCAATGCAATGCATATGTCCCTGCCCAGAACACCATTGCCAGCGCCAATATCATCAGTGGCATCGCGCCGGGCGCGTTACGCCGCTCCCAAGCAACAATCGCGATGACCAAAGCTACGATTGCGGAAACAACCAGCAACGAGGCGTACAAATAAGCTTGTCCCACCAGGAATCGCCTCCAAATAAAAGCTCATATCTAAGAGTGACTCTAATTGTAACAAAAAATATTAAGAACGTCTTGCTTTTTGGGAGTTGAATAGACAGGTATAATAAACATCAGGTAAATCTTTGAACGACTGGGAGATTACACCCATGAAAATTGCCGCCAGCGGTAAGGTTGAAGGTGTCTATTTGGGACTAGACAAAACCGATCTGACCAGTACACCGCAGAACAAAGCCGAAGCCACCTTTGAGGGTTTCGGCGGCGACCGTCACAGCGGAATCACGCGCCCATCGGATGGACATGTCTCTTATTATCCGCGCGGCACGCTGATTCGCAATTTTCGTCAGGTCTCGATAGTTTCTGTTGAAGAGCTAGCGGAGATTGCCACAGCGGTTGGGATGAAAGAGATTAAACCCGAGTGGGTGGGCGCAAACCTGTGCCTCAGCGGCATTCCCCGTCTGACTACCTTACCGCCGGTGACACGCCTGTTCTTTCCCAGCGGCGCTGTCATCACGGTAGAAGGCGAGAACCTGCCCTGTGCCGCAATGGCACAATCCATCCAACGGCATTGCCCTGACTGGAAGGGGGAACCCGATGCAATTATACGGGCAGCCTTACGGCGGCGCGGACTGGTGGGATGGGTTGAACGCCCCGGCGTTATTCACGCCGGTGACGAAGTGCAAATCGGCTTTCGTTCTGAAGAACTATACGAATTCTGGCGGCGTTTCTTCACTGTCGCCTGAGGGCAGAAAGATATGACTACGCATCCATTCCTATTGGAACAAAACACGCTATATTGACGTCAATAATTACAAGTTCCTCAGGTGTTTTGTTTGACCAGTTTGATCTGAAGAGAGGAGTTGTCTGAAAAATGAAAAAACGAACGTTGCTCTCTGCTTTCCTGTTAGTTGCCTTAATCTCTGTAGCATGTAACCTGACCGGGTTGCAGCCTTCCCCTGTACCCCAGCAAACGGGCGGGGATACGATTGGGACAGCGGTTGCCCAAACCTTAACCGCGGTAATCAGACCCACCCTGAGCCTGAATACGCCAACGCAGGCTGTTGCTGGTGAAACTTCACAGCCGACCGTGCCGCCCACTCAACCGCCAACCAGCACACCGCCGCCAACACTGACTCCTATAATCCCCAGTCTGACCCCGGTTGTGCCAACTTCAACCCCGCCGCCGACATTAACGCCGGTTCCCTGTGACCGCGCGGCTTTTGTGGCAGATGTGACTGTACCAGATGGTACCAACTTTGCCCCCGGCACAACCTTCGTGAAGACCTGGCGGCTGAAAAATAACGGCTCCTGCACCTGGACAACGGCTTATGCGCTGGTCTTTGATAGCGGCAACGCGATGGATGGTCCCGTAGAGGTAGCTTTGCCGGGCAGTGTGGCACCCGGCCAGCAGGTGGACCTTAGCGTGACCCTCAAAGCGCCGGGAACTGCCGGCACTTATCAGGGATACTGGAAATTGCGCAATGCCAGCGGGGCGCGCTTTGGCATCGGTGCTAATGCTTCTGGTTCCTTCTGGGTCAAGATCACTGTCGGCAATACTGCCACACCCGGACCCAGCCCAACTGCAACTTTTGTCACCAGCGGCCAGTGCCAGATTTTAGAAACCAGTCCCACTTACGGCTCTTCTTTTCCAAAAGGTGCTTCCTTTGACTCGCGCTGGAAGGTCAAAAACGTCAGCAGCAGTGCCTGGTTGACTTCTGAAGTGGACTTCAAGTATTTGGGCGGTACAGCCATGTATGAAGGCAAAGACGCCTTTGATCTGAAACAGCAGGTGGACCCGAACGGGACAATTGACCTGATTGTAGATTCGATCGCTCCCTCCAGCGCCGGACTGTACACTATGACATGGGGGCTGGTGAAGAGCGGCACGACTCTGTGCAGTATGTCGGTCACCATCCGCGTCACCAACTGAAGCGCTCAAAACGAGCCGCCCCAAAGATTAGAATTTCGTTTTTTGACGGAATCCTACTTGTCAAGCGGCTCGTTTTATGCTATTTTGTAATTGCATGAGCAGTTGCTGATTAACAATTCGGTTGGGGCGAACAATACCTCTCCGATAGAGCTGTAAGGCGGCTTCCGTAACTGTGTTAGGGATGACCGCGAAGAGGCGTCTAAGACGTCTCGGTGAAGATGACAGGCCGTACGCAGGACGGCTCCTGCCGCGGGCAGGATGGAATGTCAAGAATCTTCCATTAAGCTTCAGCACTGCTCATGTTTTTACTTTGAGGTGGTGGCGCTTATGCCGCCACCTTGTTTTTCCAGACGGGCAATTGGTGCAAAGGTTTTGCGGTGGATTGCGCAGGGTCCAAGTGTACCCAGCGCCTGCTTGTGTGTCGATGTGCCATAACCTTTATGATGGGAGAAGCCGTACCCCGGAAAGTCGTGCTCACAAGCAATCATCCAGGCATCCCGGCTGGTTTTTGCCAGCACAGAAGCCGCGGCGATGCTCAGAGAATAGCGGTCGCCTTTGATGATCGCTTCCTGCGGCAGGGATACTTCCGGCAGTCGTAAAGCATCCAGTAGAAGTTGCTGGGGTGTGATCGTCAGTTGTTCCAGTGCGCGCCGCATTGCCAGACGGGTGGCGTTCAGAATACCCAATACGTCAATCTCTTCCCAGGATGCCATGCCCACCCCCCATGCCAGGGCTTCCTGTTTGATTTTATCTGCCCAATGAGAGCGCTGACGCGGGGTCATCAGTTTTGAGTCGCGCACACCGGATAATCTCTGCAACAGGGTTTCGTCGGCGGGAAAGACCACTGCCGCTGCTGCCACCGGTCCCGCCCAGGCGCCGCGGCCGGCTTCATCCAGACCTGCCAGGCAGGTCAAACCGGCGCGCCAGAAGCGCATCTCGATTGCCAGATCAGGAGTGATGCTCAGGGGCATAGAAACCGCGTAAATGATTGCGGCGGATGGCGAGCAGGTCTAATGCCATCTGAAATGAGTCTTTCATCACCCGCACCTTGCTGTTGGCATCAAAATACCATGGGATGGGAATTTCTACGATGCGATATCCGCGCAGGCGGGCAATGTAGAGCACTTCGACATCAAATGTCCAGCCGGAAATCGTCTGATAGGGGAAGATGTCTTCAGCGACGGCGGCGCGGAAACACTTAAATCCGCATTGCGTATCCTGCAATCCGGGCAGTGCCACCAGCCGCACCAGTGTATTGAATATCCTGCCGGTCAGGTGGCGATAGGGCGGCTCGTTATACCGCACTGCGCCAGGCGCTTCGCGCGAGGCGATGGCAACATCCAGCTCGGGCAACTGCGGCGGGATGAAACGGTTAATCTCTTCAATGGGCATAGAAAAATCCACATCCGCAATAAAGCGGTATTCGCCTTTTGCCTCTAATATCCCGCGCTTGACCGCCAGCCCTTTGCCGCGCCGGTCCTCGTGGATCACGTGTAAATAGGGAATTTGCTGTGTGAAGGATTGTGCCAGCTCCAGCGTACGATCCTGACTCCCGTTCTCAACAACCACGATTTCAACCGAATAGCTCTGCTTTTGAAAAAAATCATAAGCCTGCGACAATGTTTTTGGCAGGCGGTGCTCTTCGTTATGAGCCGGGAGAATGAGGGAGAGAAAAGGTTTGGTCAAGGCAGGTTTTGGCAAAGGTAGTAAAAGCCACCCCTGTAGTCAGTTGTATCAGAATAACGGCGCGCCTTGCAGATCATCTCGGTCATTTGGATTGGTGACTTTCTCGGAAATGATCATTTCGCTGCCCTTAGGACCAAAAAGGCGCACCGGTGCTTTTAGCTGAAATGTACTTGCCAGATATGGCTGCCGTTCGCCAATCCAGACGCGTTGATTTGCACGCAGACGTTTCAGTAATTCCTGGCGGTCGATCAGGCGAAGGTCAGAATATGTTGGACCGCGCCGTTCGTACATCCGAACCAGTTTAATGCGCCCCTGCGGGTCATAGCGCACTGCTTCAATGATGAGATCCGGTTTCCGATTCATTCTGAAATTCACCGTTTTTCAAGAAGAACCGCCGAGGTGTTTCGGCGGATTGCATATTATCCGGCGGATTTGCGTCAGTCCCTGTCAAGGGAAACCGCCGACCTGCTTTTACAGGTAACAACCGCCTTCCTGTCGGGGCGGGCGGATTTGCGTCAGTCCCTGTCAAGGGAAACCGCCGACCTGCTTTTACAGGTAACAACCGCCTTCCTGTCGGGGCGGGCGGATTTGCGTCAGTCCCTGTCAAGGGAAACCGCCGACCTGCTTTTACAGG
>DYEC01000007.1 GCA_020725865.1 Anaerolinea sp.
AATGTCCAGTGTGCCATAGACTGCCAGACCCACGCGGCAGGTCAGGCCGACAATATGCCCGCGCCGGTTGCGGATAGCAGAAATGCGGTGCAGGGTGCGCTCCAACCCGGCACGGTTATCGGCATCAAATTCACCGATACGCGAGACGACAAAATCAATGTCCTCGTGGCTGACTTCTGACTCGCTCAGCTTGACTTCACAATCCACAAAGCGCGCCAGAGGAAGACGCCCCAAATCCAGCACGATTTCCAGTAATTTATCCGAATTATTCTCTTTTACAACTGCATCGGCAATGTGTTTTGGTAACACGCCAAGCAGCGCGTGTAGATCATCTGTAATTCTTTGTCTTGTCATACAGGTTATATTTTAACCCCATTTTACTTAAAATAAAGGGGTGTCCAAACTGATCATGATACAACCACACCACCCCCTGGTTGAAATACTTCCTGCGCCGCCCATTGAGGTGGTTCAGAAGATATTTCCTCATTCGGTGAAACGGTAAAGAACGGCTGTTCCAGGCCGCCCACACAGGAAGCACTGGGTTCTATCTGGGCTGATTCCACCGTCACCCGCCGTCCATTCGTCACCGGGACACGCTGCAACTGTCCCAGATATTTCACCAGCAATGCCTGTGAGAGTGAGGCTTGTGCACCCAGCTCCTGTAAAACATCTCCCAGCCATGCCAGGTATGATCGTACCGCGACATACACCGGCCGCTTTGCATCTAACGGCGTATGCCGCAACACTTCAGCCAGTAAAGCCGCCGCGTTGTCCACGTTTGGATGTACCAGCGGCTGAAAATAGGTGCCCAGCGGACCACTGATGCCTTCCAGATATGCCAGAATTTCCTGCCCCTGCCGATAAACCAAACCCTGTGCAGGCTGTAACGGGAAAGTTTCAGCACTCTGCGCCAGCGGTGGTGCCAGACACTGATACAGAGCGCGGATGGCATTCTCATCAGCGGCACGTGCCGGCTGCCAGAGCGTTTCATCAGCATGGCTGCCCGGCGGGGTACGATCCAGTTTCCAGACCGTCTGGCGGGCATAAACGATAAAGCCAGAACGCCGCAATACCTCGACAATCGAGCTGCGTTCTTCCACTTCCACCAGCACGTTCAACGCACCGCGCTCGCCTGCCTGTATAGCGAGTGCTTCCAGCAGTTCCAACAGAGAGGGCGAACCAAGCAGACTGGCAGGTGAAATAAAAACCAGATGCGCCGAACGCTGACCGCGTGGATACCGCACTTGACCAAACAGGCGTTTCCCACCCCCAGAACTGCCACAAACACCCGTATAGAGGTCCTGTGACGGATTAAGCCACAAAAGCGCTACCAGCGGCTGTATCGGGTTGCCGCGTGTCAGCGCCTGTGTGTTATCGAGTGGGATGATCTGCTGCCGGTAACGATACAGTGCAGGCAGATCATGCCAGGTTAGGGTTCGAACGGCGATTGCACCAGCTCCAAAAAATACCGGTGAAACCGGTCATCATCCGTTAATTCCGGATGGAAAGAAGTCGCCAACAGTTTACCCTGTCGGGCGGCAACAATGCGTCCATCGGGCAAACTTACCAGAACACTGGCACCCCCCCAGACTTTTTCGATGAGCGGGGCACGGATGAATACTGCTCGAAAAGGATACACGCGCCCATTTTGCCCGGGCAAGAAAGGCATTTCCAGCTCGATCTCAAAGCTGTTCACCTGACGGCCGAACGCATTGCGCTCTACTACTATATCCATTATACCCAGAATCGGCTGGTCGCGACGGGCATCTTTGGAGAGAAAGATCGCACCGGCGCAGGTGCCCCAGATGGCACGCTGCTTGCCAAATTGACGTAGCGGCTCCAGAAGACCAAAGTCAACCGCCAGCTTGCCGATGGTGGTGGATTCACCGCCCGGAATGATTAATCCATCCAGTCCTTCCAGTTGAGCTGGCAGTCGCACCTGCACCGTTTCCACGCCAAGCCGCTCCAGAATATGCTGGTGTTCAATGAAGGCACCTTGGAGAGCTAAAACACCGATTTTCATAAACTTACCAACCCCGTTGAGCAATCAGCTCCGTTTCCGGAATAGAAGAAATCTGCCGTCCAACCATCGGTTCGCCCAGATTGCGGCTGATTTCTGCCAGTATCTTCGGCTCATTGTAATGTGTGACCGCTTTCACTATTGCCGCCGCCCGCCGCGCCGGATCGCCAGATTTGAAGATGCCCGAGCCGACAAAAACGCCGTCCATGCCAAGCTGCATCATCAAAGCCGCATCCGCCGGCGTGGCAATACCGCCCGCAGCAAAATTGACCACCGGCAGGCGTCCTAACTGACGAGTTTCCACAACCAGCTCATACGGGGCACCGATCTCTTTGGCAAATGCCATCAGCTCTTCTTCGGGCAGGTTTTGCAAACGGCGAATCTCCCCCAGCACAGCCCGGGCATGACGCACTGCTTCGACCACATCGCCGGTGCCGGCTTCGCCTTTGGTCCGGATCATTGCCGCGCCCTCACCGATCCGCCGCAATGCCTCGCCCAGATTGCGCGCCCCGCACACAAACGGCACCTTGAACTGGTGTTTGTTGATATGATGCTCTTCATCTGCCGGTGTCAGTACCTCGGATTCATCCACATAATCCACCCCAAGCGCCTCCAGAATCTGTGCTTCGACAAAATGACCGATGCGGCATTTCGCCATCACGGGAATGCTCACTGCTTCCATGATGCGCAGAATCAATTCCGGGTCGCTCATGCGCGCCACGCCGCCGTGAGCACGGATATCCGCCGGAACGCGCTCCAGCGCCATAACCGCCACCGCGCCGGCATCCTCGGCAATGCGGGCATGTTCGGGCGTGACCACATCCATAATGACACCGCCTTTCAGCATCTGTGCCAAACCTTTTTTGACTGCGAAAGTTGCTACTTCCTGCTCCATAGCTTACACTCCTCACCAGAAATATCACCTGTGCTTTCAGAAATGAAATACCACAGCCTATTTAATCTTTCGGAGTGAATTTTAATCCCGTCTTGGATGGGTTGTTAGAGCCAGTTCTGCGTTATTTCGACCAGTCCACTTTGTTAAAAACAAAAAAACCGCTGGGGTTACAAAAACCACAAGGTTTGCAAAATTAAGAAAATGGACAGGCTAGTTTCTGGAACGCCGCAATAAAGAGAAATAAATCCCCAAGCCAGCGCCGCCCAACACCATCAGACCGCCCAATATGGCAAGCAGTGGAGAACGGCGGGTTTCCTGCGGCTCTTGTGGAAGTCCTTGCGAGCTGAGCTGAGCGCCAAAATCCAAAACGGAAATATCACCGGCGCGCAGTTTTAACGGGTAATTCGTTTGTGTTGTTGGGTTATACCCTTGCGGGACAGCAATACTGACGGTATAGTCCCCTTCAGGCAGGTTGTCAAAACAGACGCGCGGCGGTTCATCCGTCTCAGGATCAAATTGGTCGCTGGTGGTGCCGGTAAGCGAGACTGTACCGGTTTTATCCGTTACACTGATCGCCCCGCCGGCGATGGGTGGTTCAGTTTCCTCCGCCAACGCATTCCCATTAACATCATCAAAGAGATAAACGCAAATCGTCCCTGTGCCAGGGAAGGGGGTTGGAGTGGGAATAGCGGGGGTCTCGGTTGGTGTTGGTCCGGGCATGGGGGTCGGGGTCTGATAAATCCCCAGTAAAAGTTGCTGTCCTTCACGTAGTGCGCATTCTTCATCCAGATTATTGATGCGGCGCAGTTCATTGATGTCCACACCGGTCAAGAGGGAAATACTCAAACAGGTATCGCCGCCCTTGACGATATAAATGATACGCCCATCTGCCCCGGCAGTGGGAGTCTGATAATACACCTGTGCAGGCGGGCTGGCGGATGCGGGACTGATCAGCACACCTGCCAGCACAATTACAACAATCGGGATAAAAACCAACCAGAATTTGTGTTTCATGGCGGAGAAATTATAACATGAGGATTTATCAGGCAAGCACTCATTCATTGCGTACTGGCATTCATGCTCAATTCTTTTGCGCGCCGGCGCGCTTGTTCCAGTGTTGCCTGCGCCGCGCGGCGGTTTTCTTCATTAAGCGCACCCAGCATTTGCGCCAGTTCTTCCTGTCGTGCGGCATCATCCAAACGCTCAACAACGGTCTGCGTGCGCCCGCTTTCCACCCGTTTGAGGACGCGGAAATGCTGATCACCAAAAGCCGCCAATTGCGGCAGATGGGTCACGCATAGCACCTGATGCTGACGTCCAAGCTGCCAGAGCTTTTCCCCTACCACTGCGCCCACGCGCCCGCCGATGCCCTGATCAATTTCATCAAAAATCAAGGTTGGAATGGCATCGGCGCGCACCAGCACATTTTTAAGCGCCAACATCAGGCGCGAAGTCTCGCCGCCAGATGCGGTTTTAACCAGCGGCTTGAATCCTTCGCCCGGGTTAGGGGCAATCAGGAACTCGGCGCGATCCAGCCCGGTTTCGTCAAACGCCAGCCGCCGCCCGCCTATCGGTACGCCCGTTTCATCCTCTTCCTGCTCAATTTCGACCTTGAAGCGCGCCCCAGACATATTCAAATCATCCAGTTCGCGCTCCACCGCCGCGGCAAGCCGCTCGGCAGCTTGTTTTCGCAGATCGGAAAGCCGTTGCCCCTGCTGCGCCAGTTGAGCCAACACTTGCTGTTCTTCTTCTTCCAACTGCTGGATGCGCTCGCCGGCGTGGGCAATTGCCTCCAGCTTTTGCCGTGCCTCGATCCCATGCGCCAGAACGGCAGTGATACTGCCGCCATATTTCCGTTTCAGGCGGTGAATCAGCTCCAGCCGGTCTTCCACCTGCTCCAGACGGCGCGGGTTAAATTCCAACCGTTCCAGATAATCCTGCAAAGAGCGGATCAGTTCATCGCTGCTTTCGCTCATCATGCCGGCATGTTCTGCCAATGCCGCCTGCGAGGCATCAATGCGCGCCAGCGCATTGAGCGAGTGTACCAGCCGACCCAGCAAATCGGAAACCGAGGGCAATTCTGGAGTAGCCCCTTCCAGAATTGCCAGCGCCTGACGCGTCAACGTTGCCAGGGTTTCGGCATTTGCCAGACGATCGCGCTCTTGTTTCAGTGTTTCTTCTTCTCCATCACGCAGATGGGCGGCTTCAATTTCCTGCGCCTGAAATTCCAGCAGTTCCGCCCGCTGTGCGGCATCTTTTTCGCTCTGGCGTAACTCGCGCAATTCACGCCGAAGCGCAATCAAACGCCGGTAAGATTGGCGATATTCATTAAGCAGGGCTTCACTGCCGGCATAGCGGTCAAGCAAGCCAAGATGCTGACGCACATTAAGCAGCGAGAGATGCTCCGATTGCCCATGAATATCCACCAGATACTCGCCCAGTTCGCGCAATAGTGCAAGGCTGACCGAACGCCCGTTGACGCGCGCCACACTGCGCCCCTCCCGGCGCAGTTCGCGCGCCAGGGTTAAATATTCATCCTCTTCGCGCAGGTCTTCTCGGTCCAAAATGTCGAGAATCTCTTTGCGAGAGGTCTCCGGCAGGCGAAAGACGGCTTCCACCACCGCCTTATCGGCGCCGCTGCGAATGGCATTGACATCTGCACGACCGCCCACGATGGCTTCAATTGCATCCAGCAGAATGGATTTGCCGGCACCGGTTTCGCCGGTAAATGTCACCAGCCCGGCGCCGAATTCCAGCTCCAAATGCTGGATGATGGCAAAATTATCAATCCGCAATTCAGTCAGCATAGCTATGTCTTCACTCGAATACCGCGCAAGCGGTAATATACGGTCGTGGTGACAAGAATGACATAAGCACCCTGCCAGACAAGCGGCAGTATGGCAAACCCGCTACTTAGCGGGTCGTTTGTAATTCGGAGCAACGTCCCAAGCAGGTTGATCAGCAGAAGGGGTAGCGCCCCGAGCGCGGTTGCCACTGCTACCAATGTGAACAGGTGCCTTGAACGGCGCCGCCGGGTAACACGCCTCACAACATTGGCAATGACGGCGCCCACTGCCGGTGAAATCAGCAGGCTGAAATACCCCCAGAAAATCAATCCACTGATTGCGGCAACCACCAAACTACCTAGAAACGAAAGCACGCCGGCTGAAATCATCCCCAGCGGGTAATCCACCCACTGAGCCGTTTCAAAGACCTTTTGCTGGCCCTTAATACATTCCTTGCAGCGGTAACCGGTCGGGGTAAGAACGGCACAGCTGGTACAGATTGGACGCTCGCAGCGGTTGCAGCGGAGCGTCGTTTCGCGGTTGGGATGGTTGTAGCAATAGAGTTTTTCTTCAATGGCTGGCAAAGTCATTGTCATCCCCTACGATTGGATTTCGTTCCATATACTTGGTCAAATTTCGATAAAAATAACCGGGGTCCTGAAAGCGAATGAACGAGACGGAATGTTCGCTGGCGCCGGCGCGCACCTCGTCCTCCGCCAGCATGGTCACCGGAGACTGCCCGTCCACGCTCAATACTGCTTCATGGCTGGTATTCACTGAAAGCGTGACCCAAGCCCCTTCTGCCAAAATAATCGCGCGGTCCATGGAAAGGTGTGGCGCAACAGGGATAATCAAAAGATTGCGCAGTTCCGGGGGCATGACCGGACCGCTGGCTGCCATTGCATAAGCCGTTGATCCGGTGGCGGTTGAGACGATTACTCCATCGGCATTATAACCTGCCAGCGGAATGCCGTCCACACGGGCGTTGATCTGGATTGGGCGGACGAATTGCCCGCGGCATACCACCACATCATTGAGCGCCTCCCATGTCCCCAAGCAGGTTTTGCCGCGCCAGTGCGAAACCGAGAGCATCATTCGGTCTTCCAGCCAGTAATTCCCCTCCAATAATAGGGGCAGTACTGTCCGCCATTGATGGCGCTGAATTTCGATCAAAAACCCAAACCGCCCGATGTTAATCCCCAGCACCGGCAGTCCAAACGGCGCGCATAAGCGACCCGCGCGCAGCATGGTACCATCTCCGCCCAGCGCAACCAACACGTCAAAGCCGCCGCTGCGTACCTGCTGGCGCAGATTTTCATCATACAGCGAAGCGCATAACTGCTCTGTCACCCCCTGCTCATACAGATAGCGGCTGACCGCCTGTGCCTCTTCTGAAGCCTGAGGCAGCTGCGGATGATAGGTAATAGCAAAACGGTGGGGGAGTATATCCGGTTTGCGCATGGTTTTATTATAAGTTGAAATCATTGCACCGGTGAACACCCGTTCAGCTTAATTTCTGATCACATACCGAGTGATAGCCGCAACCAGTACATCGTCCTAGCGACTGATGAGAACGGTTTAGCTGCTTGCTTTGTTCCCGAGTGCGCATTTGGGTGATTAATTGTAACAACTCCGCTTCCAATTGTGGGGTGTAATCCACCTCAAAGGTACGATTACGGTAGCGGATCAGTCCATAAGGCGGGCGGTTGCCGGTGGAACGTTCCACGAGCAGACAATACGCAGCCAACTGCAGAACATGCCCGGCATGCGGCTGAGGGGGTGCATAAGCCGACTTGACCTCGACCGGAATCCATCCCTCTTTGCACTTAACCAGATAATCCGGCTTGCCGGTCAGACCGCTGAGCGGGTCAAAGAGCGGTTTTTCCACTTTTCCCCAGCCGCCGGTATCCGTATAGACCACGCGACCTAATGGCAGTCCGCTGGCGCGGTGCCGGCGGGCAGCCTGCCAAAGGGCAAGTAATCCCAATACCAGCAAAACCACTGCGGCAAGGAAAAACTTCATTTCAGGAACGTCTCCGTTATGGCAACTGCCATCAATGCCAGAGCTGCTAACAGCAATACCCACCCCGCCAGACGCAGCAATCCCGCCAGCAACACCTGCCGGCCATGCCGGCGATGATAGGCATTACCATTCTCCAATTCAGCCCGGTTTGCCAGTTCCAGCCCTTGCAGTTGATACCACCAGGCGCGCTCACAATACAGAAATGTGCCAATTTCAGAGGCGCGAATGATTCTCATGGATCAGTTGGCAGACGGTGTGCAACTTCCTGCAAAGCCTGCTTAAGTTTTTCTTCACGCAGGCTGAGCGTCAAATCGCCGCGAGTACGTTCGACAATGCCGCGCACCAGATCGGTCTGGCGGCGCAAGCCGTTGGTGACAGCATCCGGATAATCTAATGTGACCAGCAGAGCATAAATTTCATCCATCGCACCCAAAAGACGCTCCGCTTCTTCTGAATAGCCGTGACGCAGAATATCCAGTACACGGCGGCGCAGTTCTCCGGGCACTTCCGCCAATCCATTGATATACGTGGCAACTTCAACGCCCAGTTCCTCCGGCAGGGGCAACGGATGGTCTGAAATGATTGCCGCGGTCAGGCGAGCCTCGCAATACTCTTTGAGGGCATCCTGCGTGTAACCGGCAAAGTACAATTCAGGATAAGGCTGCAGTTCCTGCCGCAAAGCTTCCACCAGCCGGTGCGCCTGTTGCAGGTGTTCTTCTGCCCGCTCCTGTTCGTTGCGGTGAATAGCGCGGATGGCATGAGCGGCGTGGCGGGTAAGCTGCCGCGCCTGCGCCAGGGCGCGGTCGCGTGCCTGAGTGCGGGTTTCAAAAGCCTGATGCACCGCCTCTCCTAGAAAAGCAAACCTCTCAATCAAACCCGACACAGGCTAACCTCCTGAAGGTGAGTCGGGCGGTTGGATGGTGCGGAACAGGTCATTTGCCAGCGTGGAATCATTCGGCATAGCAATTTCGCCAAAGCTGGCTTCATAGCGCGCCAGATTCTCGCCCAATGCGCGCCAGAACAGCTTTGCACCTACGGGCGACATCACCAGACGGGATAACACCTGTAAGCTATCTGCCTGACCGGGCAGCAGACGGGCGTAATCAAAGACGATCTCCGCCGGGGTATGACTGATGCGCACCAGGTTGACATAAACCGCTTCCAGTCCGGGGGGTAATTCCAAGCGGGGAGCAACATTGCGATTCGCGGGCGGTATGGTCATCATCTACCTCCCACTTTAGAAGGGAATTTCCTCATCACCAACCATCGTTTCTTCAACATCGGCGGCAGGAACTCCGGGTTCACCCTCGCCTCTGCCCAAAAAGCGCACAGTAGAGGCAGTCACCTCAAAAGAGGCTGCAGCACTGCCGTCCTGCCGCTTCCAGATGCGCGGTCCACCTGTGGATGGATCGGGCATCAATCGGCCTTCAATCAACACTGTGCGCCCCTTCTTTAGATATTGATTGCATGTTTCAGCCAGTTTTCCCCAAGTGGAAACCCGGAACCAGATCGTTTCCTTGACCGGTTGTCCATCGCTTCCGGTATACTGCCGGTTGGTCGCCACCGAAAAACTGGTTACCGCCTGTCCGGTGGGTGTATAACGCATTTCGGGGTCGCGCCCCACATTGCCAACAATCACAATGGTATGAAACATCTCAGGGCTCCTTATTCAAAAAATCACTGCATTTTCATCATTGTACATGATACCACAATGACAAAAATAATTTTCCCTTCGCGGGTTTTCCAGAATATATCACCCAAGGCTTACGGAGTAAGAGGCGGAAAGGTCGGCGTGCGAGTGACGCGCCAGGGAAGAACCGCCGTAGGCGTGGCGGCGCTGGCGGTTGCCTCCAGCGGCGAAATGCGCTGTGCGTCCAGTGCATAAATTGCCAGATTGGAAAAATTGACTGTCAGAGCGTTCTTTCCAGCAGACCGGGCAAACACACCAATGCTTCCCCTCTGCCAGACCGTGTCATGAATGCCAAATTGATACACATCATTAATAAAGAAACGCATTTCATTATTGAGCATCCATACACCCACTCGTAAAACCAGCGGGGAGCCGGGCGGCACTTGAGCGCTGGGAGTCCAGTCATACAGGATCACCACTTTACTGTTCTTGATGCGTTCCAGGCGCAGCATCCCGTTGCAGGCGATCAAAAAGCGGTAGGTATCCTGCGGGCTGGCAGCGCGCAGCAGCAAGCCATATACATCCGCCCCGCGGCACAGGGAAGGATTGGCGGTAATTTCCAGATAGAAATTATCCAAAGCCGGCTCGCGGCGAAAACTGAACAACACCCCTTGCGGTTGAGCGATTGCGAGGGTCAGCTCCTGTTTACCAAATGCCACACTGCCCGCCGCGCTGCGCTGTGTTTGCCACGGCGAGTTCTGTTCAAAATCATCTTCAAGGATCAGCTTGCCGATTCCGGGGCGCAGGTCTGGCGTGGGCTGGGTGGTTGGGGTCGCCAGAGGACGGGGGGTGTCCGTCGGCGGGAACCATTGAATGGTTGCCGTCGGTGTTGCGCTGGGCGAGGGGGTATCGGTAGGTAAAACTTCTACCTCGCCCTGCCCTGAGCAAGCCGCCAAGATGACCAGTAGCAAGGAAAGGACAATAAAACGCCTCAACGAACGATGACCTGACTGCGTTCCGGACCAACCGAGATGTAGCGCACCGGCACCCCGCTGATCGCTTCAATGCGCCGGATATACTCCTGCGCCAAACGCGGCAGGTCTTCCCAGCGCCGCGCGCCGCGCACATCCTCCTGCCATCCGGGGAGTTCTTCATAAACTGCCTCAAACGGCGAAAGGTCAGCAGGTCCAAGAGGCAGTGTCTCATGCACGCCGTTTTCTGAACGATATGCTGTGCATATCTTGATGTCCGGCAAGCCGCTGAGGATATCCAGCTTGGTGACTGCCAGCTCGCTCACACCATTCAGACGCATGGCATAGCGCAGTAAGACACCATCCAGCCAGCCCACCCGCCGCGGGCGTCCGGTGGTTGTGCCGAATTCATCCCAGGGGTTAGCACCGGTGCCGCGCAGTCGTTCTGCCATCTCCCCAAATACTTCTGTCGGGAACGGTCCAGAGCCGACCCGCGTTTGAAAGGCTTTGGTCACACCGACCACGCGATCAACCGGAAGAACGCCCAATCCCAGACCGGTCAATGCGCCGGGCGCTGTGGGGGTGGAACTGGTAACAAACGGATAAGTACCATGATCCAAATCCAGCAGGGTACCCTGTGCACCTTCGGCAAGAACGCGCCCGCCCTTTTGCAGGACTTCCATAATCAACGCACCAACATCGCGTATATAGGGTGCCAATACTTCAGCATAGCCGCTGAATTCTTCCACAATCGCCTGGACTGCCAGCGGTTCTGCGCTATACATTTGAGTCAGCCAGCGGTTGGTCTCTTCTAAATGAGCGGTCAACTTATGGCGAAAGCGTGGCACATCCAGCATATCTTCCATGCGCAGCCCACGACGGGCAACTTTATCCGTATAAGCAGGACCAATCCCGCGCCCGGTAGTGCCAATCTGTGCACCGCCACGTGCCGCTTCCTGAGCGCGGTCAAGCGCCTGATGCGCCGGGGTGAGCAGGTGGGCAGCATGGGAAATGCCCAGACGTTGCGGGTCAACCGTCAACCCATTCTGGCGCAGCATATCTATTTCCTTCAGCAGAACCGCAGGATTAACCACCAGCCCGTTGCCAATGACACCGATCGTCTGCGAGTGGATCATACCGGAAGGGAGCAGATGGAGCTTGAACGTCTGCCCGCCGACCGTTACCGTATGCCCAGCGTTGTCACCGCCATTATAACGAGCAACCACCACTGCCTCTTCGGAAAGCAAATCCACCACACGCCCCTTACCCTCATCGCCCCATTGCGTGCCAATGATAATCTCAAACGGCATAAAAACCTCCTTTGTAATAAGCCCTTTGCAAACTGCTTCACCATTGATTATAACAGGGCTGGTCGTGCACTTGAACCCAATCCCAAACAGCTCGCTTTTTTGAAGTAAAATGTAATTTGGCAATGTGTGTTTGTATATCCAGGGGTTTCTGACATGTTCCGTATTCAGCTACTCGGTTCGCCACTGCTGACGTACAATGAGCGCCCTGTCGTCATTCAGCGTCTGCTCCTGCGCTCATTACTTTTCTACCTCGCCTGCCAGAAGGATGTGGTGGGAAGAAGCACCCTGGTGTTCCTTTTCTGGCCTGATGAACCGGAAGATAAGGCACGCGAAAGACTGCGGGATGTTTTGAGTAAACTGCGCACCCAATTGCCCGAACCGGATATGCTGGTAACTTACATGGATACGGTTCGGCTGGACGCCAGCCGGGTATGGGTGGATGTGCTGGAGTTTGAACAGTTGATTTACCAGGCACGCCAGGAAATCGCGCGTTTAGAACCAGACCGGCCGCTACCGCAAAAGGTCTATAATTGGCTGGCGGAGGCAGTCAGGCTATGGCGTGGTGACTCTTTTCTGGCAGGTGTTCAACTCCCTGCCACCAGTGAGTTTGATGACTGGTTCACCAGAACCAGCCAGAGTCTGCAACGGTCTTACCAGTATGCGCTGGAACGGCTGGGGCAGAATAGCATGATTCTCGGCAACCTGGATGTGGCGCTTGAGTGGTGGGAGCTTGCCTTGCAGCGTGATGAGTTGAACGATACCTACCACTACCAATACCTGACCTGCCTATGCCAACTCGGACGCTTTCGCGAAGCCCTGCAACATTGTGACCACGCTCGCAACCTGTTTCTCAAAGAAATTCAGGACATACCGGAAAACCTGCTACAACTATGTCAGCGCATTCACCAACAGGCAAATGAGAGTGGCTGGCAGAAGGCAGATGGCGTAACCTGGACATTTCCATTGAAGCACCAATCACCTTTCATTGGCAGAAAAACACTACTCGGCGAGATGAAAACCATGCTGTTGATGAGCGGAGGTGCAACGGCACTTGTCGGCGAGTCGGGAATTGGTAAAACTCGTCTGGTTTATGAACTGTACCAGAGCCTGCAAACTGCACCCCGTCTGCTGCTGGCACGCGGGCGGGCATTGGAAAGTCATTTGCCATTCCAGCCTTTAATTGATACCCTGCGCCAGTCTGTATTCCCTGAAGAATGGAAACAACTCGATACACCCTGGCGAGCGGCTCTGGCAGAACTGTTGCCGGAGATTGCCGAAGGCATTCCAGCTCACCAGAACGAAAGAGAAATAAGCCGCAATCAGCTTTTCGAAGCCCTGTATCAATTGCTGTGCGTTCTGACCGGTAAGTCCATTGGCGGCGGCGGTCGGCGTATACTGTTCTTCATGGATGATGCTCACTGGTGCGATGAAGCTACACTGTCAGCGCTGGCTTACCTCCTGGAACGCCGTTTCTTTGCAGAAAACGGTTTGCTGGTTCTAGCTGTTCAAAGTGAACAAACTGCTCCCCAACTGGATCAATATCTCCATCATTTTCAAACCACCGGACTGCTCAAAGTGCTGCCGCTGGAAGCGTTCTCGGTTGCGGAAGTCAACGAGCTGACGCGCCGCGTGTTGGGTAAAAAAGTGAGCGGCGAGATTGCTGGGCGGCTCACCAGAGACTGTGGCGGCAATCCATTATTATTGCTTGAAACGCTTCGCAGTGCTCAGGACCAGTTCCCAGAAGCCCCGTTACAGGCGGCTACCGGCCGCTTAAGCCACCTTAACGCTTTGCGTACTTTGCTTAATGAACGGTTACGGCGGTTAAGCCGCGAAGAGCGGGAATTGCTTTGCACCGCTGCGATGATCGGCAGTGAGTTTAGCCTGGATATTTTGCAAGCCGCCGCTCAAACCGATCTATCGCAATTGGCAGTAATGCTCGAAACGCTGGAACATCTGCGCCTGATTCATCCGTTGCAGGAAAACAGTTTGTCCAATACCTCCACTGCGAAAGCCCTGTATGCGTTTAATCACGAGCGGATACGCGAAGTGTTGTTGCTGGAGCTGGGCACAGCACAACGCCGCGCCATTAGCCTAAAGGTGGCAAAAGCTCTGGAGAATAGCGAAAACCCCCTTGTTCATCAAGCGGCTATACTGGCCCATCACTTTGAAGAGGGCGGCGAGTACCGTAAAGCATTTCACTACTGGCTGGAGGCTGCCCAATATGCACAGCGCCTTTTCGGGCGCACTGAAGCCTACGATGCTTTTCGTCAGGCAGAGCGGCTGTTGATACGTTTAGGGTATGCCCTGCCCGAAAGCGACATCTATCAGCTTTTTTCATCATGGGCTGAGCTGGCCGGCCAGAGCGACGACAGAGAAGTTCTGATCCATCTTTATTCGTCCGTTGAGCAGCTTGGCAACCGTGTGCGAAGTTCACTGCTGACCGGCTTCGGTTTAATGGGGAATGCGTTGGTGATGATAATGCGCAATCAGTATGGACAGGCATTAACCACCATAAACCGTGCTCTGGATTATTTAGAAAAAGCCGGTAACCAGTATGAGATTGCTCAATGTTATCAGTGGCGCGGTGTTCTTCATGCTTATTTGAATCTAAATCAGAAAGCCCTTGCAGACCTGGAGCGCGCCTTGCAAGTTAGTCAGAACAGTCTTGACCCGCGCATGCGCCAGGCAGTGGTTAATGCTCGTATTTACCTTTCGCTGGTCTATACGCTGCGCGGCTGGCCTCAAGAGGGTTACAAGCTGGCAGATCAGGCACTGCATGAAAGCCGACAACTCATGTACCCAAGCGGCATCGTGCGTTCGAAAGCGGTAGCTTCTCGCGCCTTATTCTATCTTGGACGCTATCATGAAGTTCTTGAATTATGCAAATTGGGCATCCAGCGTTCGGAGGCGATAGAAAATTACCGTACTACTGCCCGCTTGAACGTGCACGCCGGGCAGGCATATCTGGCGTTGGGCTATCTGGACGAGAGCTGGCAGCACCTTCAAACCGCGTTACAAATCGGACAGGAAAGGGGATTTACGGATGTTGTCTGCGAAGGATTGTGTTATCAGGGTGAGCTGTACCGAATACTTAATGCAACAGAGCAGGCAATGTCCAGTTTCGAACAGGGAGCTTCATCAGTAGAAAGCTTTTACACACTGGATAACCGGTACCGCCTAGGACTAACACTTATGCTTGGAGGTGCTTACGAAACCGGGCTGGAACTGGTACAGAGAACCATCAACGCTGCGGAGCAGGCAGACCTGGCAGCCGTCTATCTGCCGGCGCAACTGGCACTGGCGCTGACAGAAGTTCAAAGAGGGGAAACGGAAAAAGCTTATGAAATTGCCAAAACCCTTGAAAACCAAATTACCCAGCGAGGTTATGGCACTATGCTGGGCACCATTGAAATGATACGTTTTGAGCATGCGCTGATGCGCGGAGATTTGGAAACAGCACAATCAAGCGCGCAAAAAGCGATTGCGATTGGACAACGGCTGCCGAACCTCTTTATGGAGCTATTCGGACATCATCTGGCAGTGCGCCTCGCCAGACAAGGCGGTCAACCCGCTGAAGAGAGTGAACAAACGATCATTCGTTTGTTGGATGAAATTGAGAACCATGCACACGACCCGCATATCCGCCCGCTATACGAAAAATTCCGCCAAAAGATGCTGGGGAGCCTGAGCATCTAAATCTTGTCTGCGATTTGTCTACGATTATATTGTATAGTCAATATGCAAACCATTGCAAATAGGCGCAACGAGCAAGGGGCCTTGCGCAGGAAGGTCAGGTGCATGGAAAGGGGACATGCAATTGACCTTCGTGATTTTATTTAAAGTGAGCCACCGTGACACCCTCACCTCCTTCGCTTTCCAGTCCAATTTCCCAGCGTTCCACGTAAGATGAGCGGTCCAACGCCTGGCGGATGACCTGACGCAAACGTCCCGTCCCTTTTCCGTGAATAATGCGCACGTATGGCAGCCCTGCCAGATATGCCTGTTCCAGATAACGCTCCAGTTCATCCAGCGCATCATCTGCACGCTGACCGCGCACATCCAGCTCGACACCGGGTGAGGGACGCAAGACAATCGCCTGGGGTGCGGCTGATTCAATTGTCCTGCGCAGGATGGTCGGTGTTTCCGGCTCGTTTTCATCGGTGCTCTGGATGTCTTCCTTTTTTGCACGCACCCGCAGTGCGCCGATTTGCACCTCCAGCTCATCCTCATCCATATCTGTGATCAGTCCAACTTTATCCAATGTGCGCAAACGTACCCGGTCTCCAATTTGCAACGGACGTGATCTTGCTTTGACATGACGGCGGCGCGGCGGCGCCTGCTCTACAACAGTTTCCAGAGCTTCCACCTGTTCTTGCAGAGGTTTGAGCACCTCCAGCGGCTGGCGGGCGCGCTTCAGCTCGCGGCGCAGTGTCTCGATTTCCTCCCTGAGTGCCGCCAGCTCTTCCTCGCTTTTTCGATGTGCTTCTTCCAGAACCGACTGCCGTTCGTCCTCAATCTGTTCCAGCCGCTTTTCCAGTTCAGCGCGCAGTTTCTCGGCTTCGCGCTGAGCCTGTTCCGCAGTGCGGCGCGCCTGCTGTGCCAAATTGCGCTGGCGGTGAATCTCGTCCAGCAAATCCTCCGCGCGCAGGTCTTGCGGATCAAGAGCAGAACGGGCGGTTTCTAGTACCTCTTTCGGCATTCCCAACCGCTCGGCAATCAGTAACGCATTGGAGCGCCCCGGTAATCCCATCAATAGCCGGTAAGTCGGGCGCAGTGTTTGCAGGTCAAACTCCATGCTGGCATTGGTGATGCCGGGGGTGGTATGGGCAAAAGCCTTCAGCTCCGGATAATGGGTGGCTACCAGACAGGTGATTCGGCGTTGTATCAGATACGCGAGCAAAGCGCGCGCCAGCGCCGAACCCTCTTGTGGATCGGTGCCGGCGCCAAGCTCATCGAGTAAAACCAGCGAAGTGCGGTCGGCAAAGCGCAGGATGCGCACAATGTTGTGAATATGCCCCGAAAACGTGGAAAGCGATTGCTCAATGGACTGCTCGTCGCCAATATCCGCAAAGACGTTGCGAAAAACGCTCAAAGCCGAGCCGGACTGCACCGGAAGATGCAATCCGCACTGTGCCATCAGCACCATCAACCCCACCGTTTTCAAGGTGACGGTTTTGCCGCCGGTGTTGGGTCCGGTGATAACCAACCCGAAGTTAGCTTGATCTAACACAACATCCACCGGCACAACGGATTCGGGTGATAACAACGGGTGACGTGCCTGAAGCAAACGAATCGTCGTGCCGGGGTGTTTAGCAGTCGGGCGAATCTCAACCAGTTCCGGTTCGGCAGCGCGTAGATCATCGGCATACCGGGCGCACATCAGTGTCAGATCAAGTTCGCCCAGCGCGGCGAGGATATCTTGAATGCGCGCGGCATGTTCGCCAATCAGATTAGAGAGCGCGGTCAGGATGCGGCGTACTTCGTCCCGCTCCTCAAGTTGCAGTTCATGGTACTGATTGTTCAAATCCACCACTGCCAGCGGCTCAATGAACAGTGTCGCACCGGAAGCGGATTGATCATGAATCAGCGAGTGGATGCGCCCTTTAAACTCCGCCCGCAAAGGGATGACGTAACGCCCGCTACGCTGGGTGATGATCGCTTCCTGAAGCATGGGCGCCACCTGCGGGTCATTGATCATATGTTCCAGCTTAGCCAGAAGGCGTTGATGAGCAACTTTCAACTCACTGCGGATGGCAGCCAGCCGTGTTGAAGCACTGTCAAGCACTTCACCGCTTTCAGAAAGGGCGCGGCTGATAGCATCCACCACACCCGCCGGCGGAGGCAGACGCCTGCCGATCTCTGCCATGTGCGGCACCCGCTCGGCATGGTGTTCCAGCGTGCGTCCCAGTGTGCGGGCGGCAACAAGCGTATTTTTGACTGCCAGCAAGTCAACAGGATCGAGAACGCCGCCGCGCGCCGCCAAGTCCACCGGTACACGCACGTCCCGCGCTCCTCCGATACTGACATCCGACTGGATGCTCAAAAGCAGGCGCGCTTCACGGGTGAGTGTCTGGCGGTAGCGGGCTTTTTCCAGACTGGTTGTCGGACGCAGCCGGCGCGCCAGCTCGGCAGAAATCGGAAAAGCGGCATATCCCGCCAGCCGCTCCAGCACTTTATCGAATTCAAGCGTTCGCAGGGTTTTCTCGTTCATTGCATGGGCAAGTTTACCACGATTCGGTTGACAGGTTATTCTAAAGCGTACTGCCAATGAACCGCATTATGTTATACTTTTCCCGTCATGTCACTTGTGCAGGCAGTCAACATCAGCAAAGCCTACGGAGCGCAGGATGTTTTCAGCGAGCTTTCTGCCAGCATCCCGTTGCGGGCACGTATCGGGCTGGTGGGGGCAAACGGCGTGGGCAAAACAACCCTGCTGCGTATTCTCATCGGTTTGGAAGAGCCTTCCGGCGGTGAGGTACAGCGCGCTCGCAGTCTGCGCATCGGTTACCTCCCGCAGGAAGCAGTGCAGGCCAAGCAGAATACACTGTGGGAAGAATGCCAGCAAGCCTTTGCCTCTCTGCACGCGCTGCAACTGGAACTGCAATCGCTGGAACGCGAAATGCGTCACCGGCCGCAGGACCGTGCGGTGCTGGAAGCCTACGGCAAAAAGCAGGCAGAGTTTGAGCATCTGGGCGGCTACACCTACGAAACACGCATCGAGCAAACGTTGAGCGGGCTGGGTTTTGAGCGCAACGATTACCACCGCCCGCTGACCCAGCTTTCCGGCGGACAGCGCACGCGCGCTCTGCTGGCGCGTTTGCTGCTGGAAGACCCCGATTTGCTGTTGCTGGATGAGCCGACTAACCATCTGGATATTACTGCCATCGAATGGCTGGAGGATTACCTGCGCGACTGGCAAGGCGCAGCGTTGATTGTCTCGCATGACCGCTACTTTCTCGACCGTGTGGTCAACACTATCTGGGAAATGACCCCCGCGCTGGAAATTTACCACGGCAATTACAGCGCCTACCTGCAACAACGCGGTGAACGCTACCAGCGCCGGCTGGAGGAATATCAGGCACAGCAGGCTCTGATTGAAAAAGAAGAGGAATTTATCCGCCGCAACCTTGCCGGGCAGAATACCCGTCAGGCGCAGGGACGGCGCAAACGGCTGGAGCGTCTGCTGGAAGAGTCACGCCTCACTCCCCCGCAGGAAACGCGGCGTATTCACTTGAAACTTCAGCCCGTTGCCCGCTCCGGTGATCTGGTTCTGCGTACCAACGGATTGAGCATCGGTTATGCCGATGAAGGGCGCCCGCTTTTTTCTGTGCCAGACCTAATTTTACAGCGCGGGGAGTGCGCCGCCATTCTTGGACCCAACGGTGCCGGCAAGACAACGTTTCTTAAGACTCTTCTGGGCCAGGTGCCGCCTTTTTCGGGTGAGGTTATCCTGGGCGCCAGTTTGCGTATTGGTTACTTTGCACAGGCTCATGAGAGCTTGCACCCGGAACGGACGCTGATGCAGGAAATCGAAGAAGTTGCTCCAAAGATGCTGCCAGCGGAAATCCGCAACTATCTGGCAAAGTTTCTTTTTAGCGGCGACGATGTGTTCAAGACTGTCGAAACGCTTTCCGGGGGGGAACGCAGCCGGCTGGCGCTTGCCTGTCTGGCACTGCAGGGTGCCAACCTGCTGCTCCTGGATGAACCGACCAATCACCTTGACCTGCCTTCGCAGGAAGCTCTGCAGGCAGTTCTGGCGGCGTATCAGGGGACGATTTTGCTGGTTTCGCACGACCGTTATCTGATTGACGCGCTGGCAACGCAAATCTGGGAAGTGATGCCCAATGAGGCAGAACTGCGCATTTTCGACGGCACCTACAGCGAATACAAAGCCGCCCGTCAGACAGAGACAGCGGCAGCCGCACAGGCTGAAAAAATTCAGCCCTCACAACAACGCTCACCTGCACGTCCGGTCGCCAAAATCAGCAAAGAAACTCAGCGCAAACACCGCCAGCGCATTCAAGCTCTGGAAGAAGAAATTGCCGCCCTCGAAGCACAAATGGCAGTCATCAGCCGGCGGCTTGAGCAACCCCCTGCCGATCCTGCACTGGTGCAGAAACTCGGGCAGGAATACGTGGCGCTGGAGCGCGCGCTGGAGCAACGCCTTGAAATGTGGGATACACTGACACAACAGGAATATTGCTGAACCGTTATGCTTTACTTCTTTGCTGCATTCCCCGTCTTACTGGTGCTGATTTTGATGATCGCCTTTCGCTGGAGCGGTCAGCGGGCTGGTCCTGCCGGCTGGGTGGCAGCGGTTGCGGTTGGTGCGCTGGCGTTTGGACTGACGCCGCAGGTCTGGTGGGTCTCACAACTCAAAGGGTTATTGCTATCCTTATACGTCTCTCTGGTTCTCTGGCCCGCATTACTGCTGTATTACATTATTGACCGCATCGGCGGCATCCGCGCCATTGCCGGCTGGCTGGCGGAATTGGTTGGCGAAACAGGCCTGTTACAAATTCTTCTTGCCTGGGCATTCAGTGCTGTGCAAGAGGGCATGGCAGGCTTCGGACTGCCTATTGCTGTAACCGCCCCAATGCTGGTCGGGCTGGGGGTATCTCCTCTGCGGGCGGTGGCGGCGGTGGCTGCCGGGCATGCGTGGGTGATCACTTTTGGCGGGATGGGGTTGATCTTTCAAACATTGGTGGCGGTTTCTGGCGTGCCGGGTGCGGAGCTGGCAGCTCCGGCGGCGCTGATGCTGGGAGCTGGCTGTCTGCTTTCAGGTTTGTGTGCTGCTTTCATCCTGGGACAGGGACGCTTCTGGCGCGAGGTGCTGGTGATTGCCGTCGTAATGGCTGGCGTGCAGTACGGGTTGGCGGTCAGCGGGCTGCCTGCGTTGGCTGGGCTGGGCGCCTCGCTGGCGGGGCTGATTGTTGGCATCATGCTGGGCAGAGGACGAAACGCCCGCCCGATCAGCCGTCCGACGCCGGCGTTGATTGGCGCTTTGGCGGTTTACGGCGGCATCATTATCTTCATGACGGCTGTTTCACTGCCCGGTGTACTGCACAGCGCGGTGGAACCGTTTGTCTGGAAAGCATCCTTTGAACAGGTCACAACTGCCACAGGCTTTGTCACCCCGCCCGGCTCGGGTCCGGCATTCCGCTGGTTTCTGCATCCGGGTTTTGCGCTCTCGCTAGCAGCCGTTGTAAGTTATCTGGTGTTTCGCTGGCTGGGATTGCTCCCCAAAGACAACGGTAAAACCATCCTGACTGCTACATGGCACTCGGCTGCACCTGCCACTGTTGGGGTGATTGCGATGGTGGGCGTGGCAATGCTGATGGAACACTGCGGCATGTCGCTGTTGCTGGCGCAGGGGTTGAGCACTGCGCTTGGGACAGTTTACCCGTTGGCTGCGCCGTTTGTCGGGATGCTGGGTGCTTTTGCCACCGGCAGCAACAATAACTCCAATGTTCTCTTTGCAGCCCTGCAAAAAAATGTTGCCATTTTGCTGGGTATGCCGCCGCGCTGGATGCTTGCCGCGCAAACTGCCGGCGCGGCGCTGGGCGGGATGGTCGCCCCGGCAAAACTGATTGTCGGTTGCAGCACGGTGAACTTGAAAGGCAAAGACGGGCTGGCGCTGCGCATCACTTTACCCTATGGACTGGCGGCTGAACTTTTGCTGGGTGTGCTGGCTTGGCTGATTTTAAGAAGGTAAAGTCACCCAACGTTTTCCAAACATTCCCTGCGCCAGTTCTATAAGCAAAATCAAATTGGGTATAATCAAATTGGAGCGAGAAAACATGGTGCCATCCACATTATTACATCCCAAGCCATCGTTTGAGGAATTCATCCGGACTTGTACGCCGCTACTCAAGATTCCGGAGCTGGAAGAACATATGCGTCAGCGCGTGCGACAAATTGTCAGTGAACTGCTCAACTTTCAATCCGATGCTGATCCGGTGGGCAATCTCAAGCAATTTATCCAGAAGGATGAAAATTTTCTAGGAGTATTACTGGCATTAACCAATCTCTCGCAGGAAAAATTCTTAAGGCTGCTCACGGCACAACGATTTGCCGCTGGAGATTTTGGTCCCGAATGGGGAGCAGGACGGGTTTATAAAAAAATAAAAGATGATGACGAGTTTGCCCTGAAGATTGCTCGTCTGTTCCTTGAAGGGCGCAATAGCCAAGTTCTTGCTGAACAAATAGCCGACTTTTATTTGGAACAACTTTCTTTACCCGACAACTGGCTGGATATTGTTCGAGACGAAAATATTATCGGCAATATCGTTCGAAAGAAACTAACCGGTGAATATATAGATCAAAAAGGGGAATACATTGAGCGCCGAATTCGCCGCCTGTTAGATGAGCTACAAGCTAAATATGGGATTCCACATACACACGGCCAGGTTGCTCTCTTGGGAAAAGAAATTGATCACGTATTGCCCTCATTGGATGATCCCTACGTCATGGTGATGGTTTCGTATATGGAAACCACATCCAGCGCCCAAACCAGCCGAGCAAACGAACAACAAGCGTTGTATCAGAAAGTCATTGGCGAGAATGTGCGCTACCCCGACAAAGAGCGGGTTTTCGTCAATGTGGTTGACGGCGCAGGATGGTTGGCACGCCGTTCCGATCTGAAGAAGATGCATGCAGGTTGTCATTACTGCCTTAACATGAAAACACTTGAACAACTGGAAGCCATCGTGTTACGGTACGTTCCTCGCCGGTTCTTCAGGAATGATCCCGAAGGATAAAAAGCTGTGTTAGCCAACTATTTGGATACGGTGATTAATGGTGACTGCTTGGAAGTCCTCGCTAAAATTGAGGATAACAGCGTGGACATGTGTTTTGCGGATCCGCCGTTCAACCTTGAGAAAAAATACAATGCCTACAAAGATCAAAAACCAACCTCTGAGTATCTTCAATGGTGTAGAGAATGGCTGCGAGAGCTAGTGCGGGTGACCAAGCCAAGCGGCTCGATCTTTGTCCATAATATTCCCAAGTGGCTAACGTACTACGCTGCAATCCTGAATGATATGGCGTATTTTCGACATTGGATTGCTTGGGATGCTATGAGCAACCCATTAGGGAAAACTTTATTACCGGCACATTATGGCATTTTGTTCTATACCAAAGAACCAAAGGGCTATAAATTCTACGAGATACGCTCCCCGCATAAACGTTGCCGGGTTTGCGGGAGTTACATGAAAGACTATGGTGGTAAAAAGGATCAGATGCATCCTTTTGGCGCGCTGGTTAGCGATGTATGGACTGACATTCATCGCATTCGTCATAGCGTCCGTCGGGATGAACATCCCTGTCAATTGCCGGTTCCCCTGCTGGAACGCATCGTGTTGATGAGCACTGATCCGGGGGATGTTGTCCTTGATCCATTTTTGGGCACCGGCACCACGGCAATTGCTGCGAAAACATTGGGACGACATTTTGTCGGGATAGACCTTGACCCCGAATATGTAAGCATTGCTACAGAAAAATTGAAAAAGGTGCATGAAACCACCTTTCAGGGATATTATGTCTCTTACTTTTTAGGCAAGATTCAGAGTATCCGGGATATAGATGCCGCTCAAATCTTCCCGCCCCAATTGACTTCTACAGAGAAAAAGCGCCGGCGGGAAAATAGCAATCATGGCAACAAAAAACAGGGCGATCTTAAGCAAGAATTGATCGCCCAGCAGCATCTCACAGGTTTGGAACACGAGGGAGGATGACGGTTACATCAGCCCGCTTTCTACCAGCAGCTCCGCATTATAAATGGCGCCGCCGGCAGCGCCGCGGATCGTATTATGCGAGAGGATCACCATGCGTACATCGAAAATGGCATCTTCCTGCAAACGTCCTACTACTGTGGTCATGCCTTTGCCAGTCATGCGGTCGAGGCGCGGCTGCGGACGGTCCGGCTCATCGCGCACGACAATCGGTGGCTGAGGAGCAGAAGGCAGGGAACGGCTGACTTCCGGCGCCTGATATTCCGCCAGCGCCTGCCGCACCTCATTCAAAGCGGCTTTTTGCCCCAGCTCCAGCGAGAGACAAACCAGATGTCCATCGCTGACCGCTACGCGGTTGGTATGGGCTGAAATGGTCAGTTCTGCCAGACGTATTCCTCCATCGGTCAATTCACCCAGCATCTTGCGCGGCTCCCATGCAACCTTCTCTTCCTCACCGGAGATATACGGCAACACGTTATCCAGAATATCCAGCGAAGCCACCCCCGGATACCCCGCTCCGGAAATCGCCTGCATCGAGACGACAAACGCCCGCCGCAGTCCAAAACGGTTTTGCAATGCCTTCAGTGCAACCGTCAAGCCGGTGCTGGTGCAGTTTGGGTTGGTAAGGATGCATCCTTTCCAGCCGCGTGCGGAGCGCTGGCGTTCAATCAGACGGATATGGTCAGGATTGACCTCCGGGAGAAGGATCGGCACATCCGGCTCTTTGCGGTAGGCAGAAGCATTCGAAACCACGCAGCCGCCGGCTGCGGCAAAGCGCGGTTCCAGCTCCCGGGCGGCATCGGCGGGCATAGCAGAAAAGTAAATTCTCGCCTTCAGTTTGTCCGGTTCGCTTGGTTGAACCACCATTTTCTTTGCCCAATCCGGCATCGGCTCGGTTAGCACCCAGTGACAGGCTTCCTGATAGGTTTTGCCCACCGAGCGGTCTGAAGCCGTCAGCGCCACCACTTCAAACCATGGGTGATTATCCAGCAATTGGACAAAACGTTGTCCCACACTGCCGGTTGCCGCCAAAACTGCCGCAGGAATCTTGTTCATCTCACTCCTCCACGATTAAGTCATGTAAAGTCCGGGTCGCTGGGATGGTATCTTTTGCGTCCAGCACCATGCTGATAGAGACTTCAGAAGACCCCTGTGCTATAGCAATGACATTTAGCCGCTTTTCACCCAGTGCGCCGAACACCCGTCCGGACACTCCGGGAGTATTGCGCATCCCTTCACCCACCACTGTCACAATTACCACTTCATCCGTTGCCCAAATGCGGTCAATGTCATGCCGCGCCAGCTCGCGGGTAAATTCTTCCTCCAGCGCGCGGATAACTTGCTGTGTGGAAGATTGTGGAACAGCGAAGCAGATGGACTGCTCTGAAGAAGCCTGTGTGATGAGCGGCACACTGGTACCGGTACGCGCCACCGAGGCGAAGGTGCGCGCTGCCACACCCGGCACGCCCAGCATTCCGCGCCCTTCAACCGTGATGAGCTGTAAACCGCGCACAGCAGTCACTGCCTGAATCACCTGATGCGCGTGATTGGCTCGTTCACGCACAATATACGTGCCGGCTGCCTCGGGTTCAAATGTGTTGCACACCCGCAGGGTGATTCCCTGCTCGACCACCGGGCGGATGGTCTTAGGATGCAGCACCTTTGCGCCGTAGTAAGCCAGTTCTGCTACCTCGCGCATGGTGAGGATAGGGATGGTGCGGGCATGAGGCACCAGACGGGGATCGGCGGTCATCACGCCGGTCACATCCGTCCAAATCCAGACCTCATCTGCCGGCAATACTGCGCCGAGAATTGCGGCCGAGTAATCACTGCCGCCGCGTCCCAGCGTAGTGGTCACCCCGGAAGCCGTTGCGCCGATGAACCCGGTCACCACCGCAACCACACCTTCTTGAAGCAGGGGATGAAGAACCGCATGAGTTTTCTGCCGCGTGGCTTCAAAATCAGGATTGGCTGAAAGAAAATGATTGTCTGTTTCGACAATTTGCCGAGCATCCACTGCCACAGCGCGCAAGCCGTGTTCCTCCAGCAGGGCGGCGACTACAATCACGCTCATTCGTTCTCCTAAGCTACTGATGGCATCCAGAGCGCGCGGCGTAGCCTCGCCCAATGTGGCGATGGCGGTACAAAGACTGGAGAACTCGCTGATCAACCCGTGAACTTCGCGTTTGACTGCAAGGGCGCGCTCAGCGGTCTTGATCAGTGCATCTACCATCATATCGTGGCGCGTATAAAGTTCATTCACCGCCGCGCCAATTTCGCCGGCGTTTCCATTGACTGCCTCAGTAGCAGTTTGTAGAAGCAGATCGGTTACTCCGGAAAACGCCGAGACAACCACAATCAGGTTTTGCCAATCGTTTTTCGCATCCCGCACAATGCGCGCCACATTCTGCAACGCTTCAGGACTGCCAACAGACGTGCCCCCAAATTTCATCACCAATGTTTTTGTCGTTCTACCAGCACTCATTATCTGCCTCGCCAACTCTTAAAATTGGCTTATTTTACTACAATTTGGCATACCGCTAGAAAACAATTTTCCTGAACCACCATCATTTTTCCTTTTTTTTGCCAAAATTGCGTATAATAAGGATGCTGCTCAAAACAGGTAATAAACCGTCAAAAAGCCCGCTGAGTAGCTTTGACTGAGAGGCGATACCGAGTGGTTTTTGGCGGCTTATTTTAAAAACTCTACGCGTGGTGGTGATACGATGGAAGTTGGTCTTGCAATCGTTTATCATGATCCCAGGGGTCGCTTGCATAAGCAAATTCAAAAAGTCCTGCCGGCGATTCGTCCGATGTTCAAAGGAATTGCTGTATATGCCAGCGCTGCTGTGCAGGAAGAAGCGTTAAGTTATTTTGCTCAGGTCGGCGCCAAAGTACAGCAAGATGGCGCCACGCGCGGGGGGAAAATCGGGCTGGCGCGGCGCAAAGCGGTGATGATGGCGCTGGAAACCAAATGCACCCACATTCTGTACTGCGACAGTGACCGCCTATTCCACTGGGCAGAGACCTATCCCGCCGAACTGGAACAGGTGATCGGTCAAATCGTCAAATACGACTTGACCGTTTTGGGGCGCACGCAACGGGCATTTGAAACTCATCCGCGCCCTCAGCGTGAGACCGAAGCCATCGTCAACCGCGTTTTTGCATTAGCCAGCCAGAAAAACTGGGACGTAACTGTTGGGGCTCGCGGTCTTTCCCGCCGCGCAGCCGGCGCCATTCTGAACGGCTGCCCGGATGAAAAGCTTAGCACGGATGTCTCCTGGCCGCTGTTCCTGCAACGGCTGGGCGGTTACACATTCGGCTATCTGGAAGTGGAAGGACTGGAATTTGAAACCGCCGACCGCTTTCTGGATGAAGTGGCTGCCGCCGGCGGCATGCAAGCCTGGATCGCCCGCATCGAAAACGACCCATGGCAATGGGCACACCGCCTGGAAATGGCGCGCACCGAGATCAAAGCTATGCTGCCCTACCTGCCGCAAGAGGTTTAATTCAAACCCCACAGCAAGGCTTTAGAGGTTATTTCACCAGCAGCACCGGGCATTTTGCTTGACTGACAACTGCCTGTGCCTTGCTGCCCAGCAGTAAGCCGCGCAAGCCGCCCATGCCGCGCGTTCCCATGACGATCAGGTCACAACCGTTCGTCTCGGCAACGTTGAGGACACACTCCGCCGGGTCGCCGAACAGTATCTCACGTTGTACTTGCACACCTTCGCCGATCAAATGAGCGGCTTCATCCGCCAGCGCCTGACATTGCAGGGTGCGTTTGGCGATCATCTCACTGCGGTATGGTTCCTGATATTCCCCCGGTATATCCTCGCCCACACAGACAAGAATTAAAGCGGGGTTTTCCTGCAATCTTGCCAGCCGGGCAGCAATCCCGGCCGCATGGCGTGCATGCGCTGAACCATCGTAGGACAAGAGGATGCTTTTGAACATTGCGCCTCCTTGCCTATGACAAACCCATTCACCAGCCCCTACAATCAGCGGGGTCGGCTTCTTAATGGTTCAGCGTAAAAACCTCAGGGAATACTCAACGCCCCGCCGCTTACCAATGCACACGATCGGGCCTCGATTCTATTGTAACCAAATTAGAACGCGAAAACAATCAGGGTCAGGCTGGCTCTTTATTCCAGAAGCCGTGATGCACTTCGCGAGCTTCAGGAAGATCAACGGGACCTTCTACCACAACCGGGCGCTGTCCTCGGGCAAACACCTCCCGGCAGGGCAGAGAGAAAGTGGGGTTTTGCGGATCGCTCCCGGTCATTTCGTACAACTCTGCCTCGCTCAATGCAAAAACCACCCGGCCAACACCGCCCCAGTAGATCGCACCTGAACACATAGCGCACGGTTCTGTGCTGGTGTAAAGCGTGCACTGGCTGAGGAACTCGGCGGAATACTGATGTGAAGCCAGACGCATCAGGTTGGTCTCCGCATGCCCAGTGCAGTCTTTCTCGGTGACCACCGTATTTTCTGCAGTCAGCAGAACATTTCCTTCCGCATCCGCCAGCAGTGCGCCAAAGGGATGGTTGCCGTGTTGACGGGCGAGACGTGCAATTTCAACGGCTTGTTTTAGCAATTCAATATCTCTCGCGTTCATACCTTTTCCTTTCATATGGCGTGTCAAGATGGGCGTTCAATGGTTACCAAACGCACACCGCGCCCTTTGAATTGCCGGAAGCTGGCACCCTGCCGCACCAGACGCATCACGCTCGATGAGTCCTCGACAATTGATCCGGAAAGCACATCCACACCTAAATCGAACAAACGCGGCGTAAGAGGTGTGCTGGGACCAAGCAGCATCACCTTTGCACCCGGTTTGCGATATTGAAAAACCTCATCAAAGGTATGATTGATCAATGTTGTTGAGGTGATTGCCAAAATGTCTGCCTGCGGCACTACCTGCGCCGTCTGTGAAGCGGGCAGGTCACCCTCCTTTGGGTTTAGCTCCAGCACCCAGAGCTGACGAACGCGCGGACTTAGCGCATCCACAAAAGGAAAATGACCAATCAGCGCCACGTTTGCCTGTGCTCCGTGGCGCAGGATGTACTCTTCTGCTGGTAAATCTACTGGCTGTGCGGGCGGCGGCAGCAAAGCATTCACTGCTGCCAGCCCCACAGAAACCTCTGTAAAGCTGTCCGAATGCACCAGCGCCGCCAGCTCCAGCGCCGAATGGTCTTGCAGTTTGCCGGCATCGGTCACCGCTGGTCTTCGTCCATGCTCGAACTCCGGGTTGTGCTGAGTAGCCGCCAGCCCGCAGGACAACCTCCCTTCCACCTCGACCAGCACCGCTGTCCAAAACAAGCCGATAGAAACGTCAACTACCTCACCATCGGGTAAGCCGGTCAACAACTGTTGAAGAATTTGCATGAAAACCTCACGATCTTAACCAGAAGAATAGCCCTTTCAGGGCGATGGCATACACCCGGTAGGGCTTGGGTCCAACAAAAACCTGATCGCCAATAAAGAGGGTCGGCGTACCGTAAAAGTTGGTTTTGACAATTTCATTCATCTGTCGTTGAACGGCGGCTTCTGTGGCAGGGTCATTCGCACAGGTCAACACCCGCCCGGCATCCAGCCCTGCTTCACTGACTAACGCTTCCAGAAAACGGTTTGTCTCCGGCTTCAAGGTGCTGAGCAGGGAAGGCCCGTTCGTCAATTCACTCAGCATAGCTTTGTCGCTGTGGATTAATTCCTCGTTCAGACGCCAGTATCCCTCCGGGTTCTGCTGATAGGCACAATAGCCCAGCCGGCTCAAAAAATCATTTTTTTCGTTCACCGGGTAATGCAGAAAAACCAACTGCGTATGATAACGCCTGACCAGAGTAAGAACGCTGTCATACACTTTGCGAGTGTAATCACAGGTATAGCAGCCAATCAATACCACACGATAAGCTGATTCGGGTTGAAGCGTCGGGAAGTCGCTCAAATTCACGCCTTCCAGCGTCAGTTTGCTAATATCGCCTTCGCCGTTAAGACAGCCGGCAAAAGTTGAAACCTGATTGTTAGCACCGCTTGGATCAAACACACAGAAAGCAGCCTGATTCAATCCGTTGCACGAACCGGTCACGTAAAACAAATACAGACCGCGGGCGAAGATGATACTGCTCGCCAGCAGAAGCGTAAAGAATGCCCAAGCCAGTGCCTCAAAGTATTTGTTTAACAAGCGCGCCAGCGTCTCCGAGCGCATGATGACCACGCCCAGAATTTTGGCTTTCATCTTCTCGTCAAAGCCGGTTGTGCAGGGTCGAAAAGTTACCCGCCGCAGGACGCAATCCAGCGCTTCTTTTGCCAGACTGCGGTTGGAGGCGGAGAAAATACCCAGAATAGATAAAACAATAAAAGAAACAATGCAGAACATCGCTTCAAAGCACCTTTCTGATTTTTCTCAGGCATTCCGCCAGAATATTGGCTTCCTCGATGGTGTTATAGAAATACGCCGAAGCCCGCACCGAACCTTTGATTTGACGGGCATTAAACCACGAATGAACACAGTGCTGACCAGAACGCACCAGAACGTTCGCCATCTGGTCGAGCATCAGCGCTACGCGGTGAGAATCAACTCCCTCAATATAAAACGTGGTCACCCCGCCACGCAGTGCCGGGTCTGCCGGACCGATAATCTTCAACCCGGAGATATCCTTCAATTGCTCGCTGAGCGCATATGTGATGAGTGCTTCCTGTTTGCGGATGGTATCAAAACCGATATGCTGTAAATACTCCACCGCTGCACCCAGCCCAATGATTCCGGCGTAATCCTGCAAACCCGCTTCAAACTTTTCGGGCGGGGGCAGAAACTCACAATTAGCATAGGTGGAGTTTGCCACTGTGTCGCCGCCAACCAGAAAAGGCGACAGGGACTCGAGCAGTGCGTATTTACCGTATAACACTCCTGTCCCCGAAGGCCCGAGCATCTTATGTCCGGAAAGCGCCAGAAAGTCCACATCCAGGGCGCGGACGTTGATTGGATGATGCGGCGCGGTCTGCGCCGCATCCAGCAGCACATGCGCTCCAACACGATGCGCCTTACGGATAATCTCACCTGCCGGAATGGTTACCCCATCGAGGTTAGAAGTGAAACCCAGCGCAACCAGTTTGACGCGCTTATCCAGCAATGCCTCAAAGGCATCCATGTCGAACGTGTTATCCGGGCAGGTGGGAATGATTTTGAGTTCAATACCGCGCTGCTTTACCTGCATTTGCCAGGGGATCAGGTTGGAATTGTGTTCCTTATCTGAAACCAGCACCACATCCCCCGCCCGAAACGGAAAGGCATTCGCCACCAGATTGATGCCTTCGGTGGTATTGCGGGTGAAGATGATTTCCTGTGCCCGGCTTGCGTTCAGGAATTTTGCCATCAGCTCGCGCGCCCGATCCACTTCGCGCGTCACTGCCGCCGCCCACTGGTGCATACTGCGCCCGCTGCAGGCAGGTTCTTGAAGATAGTAGCGGTTGACCGCATCAATTACCACCTGCGGACGCAGGCTCTGACAGGCGGTATCGAAATAGACAATCGCCTTTCTGGTTCGTTTGCTGTCAAGGGCGGGAAAATCCTGACGAATCTTTTCAACGTTCATCTTTGTTCACCATTAATCCTGCCGCAATGCGGTTTTGACTGCTGATCATCGAAAGGCACAGGCAAGTATTATACCCCTGCCGAAAGGAAATGCTAACAAATCGGCTTCATCCGATGCGCCGGCATATCTTAATGCAGCATCTCTGGATGATCGGTCAGCGTTCCGGCGATGTATGCCTGAGCGGCGGTTTCAATGTCGCTTAATTCGGTCAGAATGGGACGGATGTTCAGGCGGCGCAAGCTTTCATAAACACCCATGCCCATCCCACCGCATATTACCGCCTCGCAATCAGTAATTGCCTGCGCCATGCTGACATGTTTATTATGGGAGGCTGTGTCGGGTTCATGCCCTGCGCCGTGATGATGCTCGTGTTCGCCGTGCAACCCGCCTGCAAATTGACCATGTCCCAGCTTCTCGCGCATTTCACGCTGAATAATCTGACCATCCTCGATGGTCATGACCAGATAATACGGCGCACGACCAAAGTGCCGGCTAATCGTTTTTCCATCTTCTGTGATAAATGCAATTTTCATTGCAAGCTCCTGTCGTGGTTTAAAGTGACGTCCGCCGGGTTTATCCCTCCGATCGGCGGGATAAAAGATGAGCAGAATCTGAGCGGGCTCCTCTGCGGCATTCTCCCAGCAGTGCGGCAGATGCGCTTCAAAAACAAGACTGTCGCCGGGCTCGAGCAGGTAGGATTGACCATCAATCTGATAGCGCACCAAACCGCTCAGGCAATAGACGAATTCATGACCGGTATGAACAATGGTTTGTTCTCCGCTGGCAGCACCGGGCTGCAGGGTGACCACAAACGGCTGGACTGCATTGCCCGCAAGATCTTCGCCCAGATTTTGTATTTGTGCCCTGCCAAAATCGACCTCGGGCCGCCGGTTTGCAGGGGTGAAAACGACTGTTTTCTCCACCTGCTGGCTTTCAAAAAAGCTGACAATGGGCACATCCAGCGCCTGTGCGAGCTGTTGTAACGTAGAAACAGAGGGGGAGGTTTTCCCGTTCTCTACCATGCTCAACGTGTTGACATTGAGACCGCTGCGTTTTGCCAGCGCGCGCAGCGAAAAACCGCTTTCACGGCGCAGCTTCCGTATCCTCTCTCCCACCTCGATCTCGGCTGAACGCCTTGCGGCTGAACGATCGTGAAGGCGACCGGCTTTTCCCATCATTTCCTGGCCTCCAATCTTCAGCAAAATCACCAGTATTATAGTACAAAATTAACGTTTTATCACAACATTTCCCATTATATCTCCCAGCGCGGACAACAAGCTCTGGCAGGTTTAAGAAAACCGGCAGAGATTTCAGAGAAATACCTCTCTGCCAAAGGTTATGCCTAACCTAAATTTCCACCATGCTGAACGGCGCGGGATAGTAAATGGGAGTGTCCTGCTGTTCACGCAGGCAGGCAGTCAGCGCGCTGGAAGCGGCCGGCTCGCCGTGAATCAGAAAGATGCCCTTGAGCTGTGCCGCGCTGGCATTAGCATAACGCAGAAGCATATCCTGCCCTGCGTGCGCCGAAAGTCCGCCGATGGTCGCCACTTCTGCCCGCACTTCAAAGCTCTCGCCAAAAATCTTGACCGTGCGCTCGCGCTCTGCCAGCCGGCGGCCGAGCGTATTCGGCGCCTGCCAGGAGACAATCACGATTGTGTTGCGGGCATCCCCAATATTGTTACGCAGGTGATGCTGAATACGCCCGGCTTCCGCCATGCCGGAAGCAGAGATAATCACCATCGGCTCTTTGCGGTCATTGAGGGCTTTGGATTCTTCAACACTGCCGATATAGGTTAACCCCCTAAACATCAGCGCGGGGTGACGGTTTTCGCGGATGAATTCGTTGGTCTCTTCGTCAAAGTATTGTGGAAATTCGCGGAAAATCTGTGAAGCCTGCACCGCCAGCGGGCTGTCCACATAGACCGGAATAGGCGGCAATTCTCGTTCACTGATCATGCGGTTCAGACTGTATACCAGTTCCTGTGTACGCCCGACGGCAAACGCAGGAATGATGACTTTACCGCCGCGTTGTACCGTGCGCCTGACGACATCACGAAATTCCAAATAAGCTTCGTTTGGGTCGCGGTGCGGTTTGTCGCCATAAGTACATTCCATAATCAGGTAATCTGCCGCTTCCGGCAGGACGGGGTCGCGCAGCAACGGCAGTTTCAGCCGTCCAATATCGCCCGAAAACCACAGGCGTTTTTTGCGGCGGCCCTTTTCTTCAATATCCAGCATGATACCCGCAGAACCCAGAATATGCCCGGCTTCGCGAAATGTGACTGTTACGCCGGGAACGGGCTGGAAAGGAGTTTCGTACTCCACCATCCGAAGCAACGGCTTGACCGATAGCGCATCTTCTTGAGTGTAAAGCGGCTCAACAGGCGGCTCACCCTTACGGGCACGCTTTTTGTTGACATACTGCACATCCATCTCCTGCACGTGGCCGGAGTCCTGCAACATCACATCCGCCAGACGCGCGGTAGCAGGGGTGGTATAAATTGCTCCGTTGTACCCGCTTTTCACCAGATTGGGCAGGTTGCCGGAATGGTCTATATGGGCATGCGAAAGCACCACCGCGTCCAGTTTGGAAACGTCAAAGCTGAAAGTGCGGTTACGGGTGTAGGTCTCATCCCGCTTCCCCTGAAACAAGCCGCATTCCAGTAAAAGACGATAACCATTGACCTCAAGATAAAGTTGCGAGCCGGTAACAGTTTGAGCAGCGCCGTTGAAATGAATGCGCATGGTTTAGCTCCTTTCGCTCAATGTTTTCGACTTATCGCTGCGGGCAGCAGAATGTGGAAAACGGCTGGTCACAGCGAGGATTTGTTCGCCGAACTGCTGAAAACGCCAGGGCAGATCGTGCATGACCGAAGCCAGCTCATCCAGGGTACGCGGGCAAGCTTGCGCAATTTCCTCCAGGACATCGCGCGGCAGAATGACATCCGAAGGCACTTCCAGCGACCTGCCGGCTTGCTTGCGCCATTCGCGCAGTGCCTCCAGACGTTGCAGCATATCATCTGCCGGCCGAGGTGTGCCGTTCGGCGGATAAATGGGAGACGAGCGCCGGCCATGTTGAATGGCTTGCAGTAATCCCTCGCCGTGCCGTTGAATCTGACGTGCAGAAAGCACCCCGCTGGCTGCCAGCGCCTCTAGATTTTGCGGCTGCTCCAGTGCCAGTTTGAGCAGAATATCATTGCCCAACACCTTAAAGACCGGCAGGTTCATCTGACGGGCTTTCTGATCGCGGTAGTAACAAAGTTCGTGCAAAACGGCTGCCTGCTGGGGGGAAAGGTCGCGGCTGCCGGGGATACGCCAGCAGTTCGGATGACCATTTGCCGGCGGTACGGCGGTAAAGCACAGACGATGGAAATCCTCCCGTGCCAGCTCCCAGCGTCCATGCTGTTTCAGTTCCTCCGCCAGCCGTTCACGCAGAGGCAAGAGGTAATAGGTATCCAGCCGGGCATAATCCAGCAGATCAGGCGGCAGGGGGCGTTTGCCCCAGTTGGCACGCTGGAATTTTTTATCCAGCAGGATGCCAAACTCGTTTTCCAGCATCGCCGCCAGACCGGTCTCACTGCGTCCCAGAATACGCCCTGCCAGCATCGTGTCAAACAGGTTGGCAAAACCGAAGCCGAAATCGCGCTTCAGGCAGATCAGGTCATATTCGGCGGCGTGAAAGATTTTCTCAATATGCGGGCTGGCAAAAACTTCCCCCAGCGGTGAAAGATCATCCAGCGCCAGCGGGTCAATCAAGTAGTCACTTTCGCCGGTGGAGAACTGGATCAGACAGACCCGTTCGCGATAGGCGTACAGGCTGTTTGATTCGGTGTCCACTGCCAGACGCGGATAACGCAACAGGCTGGCTGCTGCCTTGTGCAATTTCTGGGGTTTATCCACCCAGATCAGTTCACTCTGCGGTGCGCTCAACATGTCCTGAATTATAGCCCAAACCGGCTGCTTTGGCGGGCGAGAATGTATTTGCAGGACAGCGTCATGCCAGTTCCCACAAGTTGACGTCTCAAACAGTTCACTTCCCCTCTTGACACAATGGTTGCGCTATAATGATACAAACAACCGGCAGTGAAGAGAAAAAATGAACGCTTCCATTTTGAACCGTATTGCCTTTTTTCAGGGGCGGCGCGATGAAGTGCCCAACCAACAGCTCGCCCGCGAACTGGTACAGCAAAACGACCTGCACGGTATCGAGGAAATCGCCCAAAACCTGTGGCATTCCAATCCCAATGTACAAAGCGACTGCCTGAAAGTCCTCTACGAAATCGGCTATCTCGAACCACAGTTGATTACCGGCTATGTTCAAGATTTTCTCAAACTGCTGAAAAGCCGCAACAACCGTCTGGTGTGGGGAAGCATGATTGCTCTTTCCACCATTGCTCACCTGTGTGCAGATGAGATTTACCCTCATCTCGCAGAAATCCAGCGGTTGATGGAACAGGGTTCGGTCATTACCCGTGACAACGGCATCAGGATACTGGCTGCCCTTGCCGCTCAAAACGATACCTACCGAAAAAATCTCTTCCCGTCTTTACTCAAGCATCTGGAAACCTGCCGCCCGAAAGATGTTCCGCAACACGCCGAAAGCGTCCTTGTTGCTGTGGATACTGCAAACCGGGAGGCTTTTGTGCATGTACTGCAAACACGGATGGCAGACATGAGCGCATCACAAGCCGCGCGCTTACAAAAAATCATTCGTGCAGTTATGAAGTTTTCTAACAACGGATTGTGAGCGGATTTTGATTGATATTGCCCTGTGCTTTGTGGTATAGTAAATCCAGAACCACAGGAGGGACGCATGAACGAGCGAATTTTGATTATCGAAGACGATGAAGCCATTGTAAAAGTCTTGCGCCGCGCTCTGATGATGGAAAATTATCAGGTGGATGTTGCCTATGACGGCGAGAGCGGGCTGACCATGGTGCGCGAGCGCCAGCCCGACCTGATTATCCTCGATTTGATGCTGCCCGGCATGGATGGCATTGAAGTCTGCCAGCGTCTGCGTGCCACCGGCAACATCCCCATCCTCGTCCTGACCGCCAGGGATGCCCTGCAGGACCGCATCGAAGGTTTGGACGCCGGTGCAGATGATTACATGGTCAAACCCTTTGAATTAGGCGAGCTGCTGGCGCGTTTGCGCGCCCTTCTGCGCCGCACGCAACAGGAGCGCGCCGTGGTTTTAACCTTCGCCGATCTGACACTGGATACCAACACCCGTCAGGCGTTACGCAAAGGGCGCACGATCAATCTGACCGCCAAAGAGTACGATCTGCTGGAATTATTCATGCGTCACCCTCGCCAGGTATTGACCCGAGAGCTGATTTTCGACCGCGTTTGGGGATATGATTTTGGCGGTGAGAGCAATGTGCTGGATGTCTATATCCGCTACCTGCGACAAAAGCTGGAAGCACAGGGCGAAAAACGCCTGATACATACCGTGCGCGGGGTGGGGTACGTCCTGCGCGAAATCCCCTAAATGTCCTTACGCTTCCGCCTGACTCTGCTCTATTCATCGTTGCTGGGAGGGGCACTGCTCATCTTCGGCGCGCTGGTGTACGGGCTGGTGCGTGTTGCGCTTCTTCAGCAGGTGGATGACCAGCTTACCCAGGCGGCTGAGCAGGTCATTCCCTTACTGCGTGTCGGAGAGAACGGGCGCTTTGACACTCGTTCCATCATCGGTTTCCAACCAGTTGAGAATCTCTATCTTCAGGTTTGGGGTCTCCAGCGCGACCTGCAGCTCTCATTACCGCTTGGTTTGCAAACTCCATTGGATGAAAGAGCACTCTGGATCACCGTACCAACCTTCACATCCGCTCAAGGCAGTCTGGGGCATCTACGGGTGCTGAGCGTACCGCTCGTCTCCGAGCACGGCGAGGTGGGGGTACTGCAGTTAGCAACGCGTCTTCTTCTGGTGGATATCACCCTCAATACGCTCTCTACCACAGTAGCAATGTTAGCCGCGCTGGTGGTTTTGGTTTCGGCATTGATTTCTTGGTTGATCATTGGGCATGCCCTTGCGCCTTTGGAAACCATGACGCGCATCGCCACTCAGGTGACCCGCGCCGACGACCTGCAACGGCGCATCCCATTGCAAGGTTCTGCGGAGGACGAAGTCGGTCAACTGATTCAGGCATTTAACCAGACGTTAGAGCGGCTGGAAAAGCTCTTCTCCACCCAGCGCCGCTTTCTGGCAGATGTCAGTCATGAATTGCGCACACCTCTGACGGTCATCAAGGGCAATGTCGGCTTGCTGCGCCGTCTGGGCGGAGCAGACTCCGAAGCACTGGACAGCATCGAGCAGGAAGTGGACCGCCTGACACGACTGGTGGGTGACCTGCTTCTGCTGGCACAGGCTGAATCCGGGCGGTTGCCGCTGGCTCAACAACCGGTGGCACTGGATGAGGTGCTGATGGATGTCTATCAGCAAATGAAACTGCTGGCAGGCGAGCGTATTACGCTCAAATTGACCGAAATTGATCAGCTTCAGGTGCTGGGTGACCGCGACCGGCTAAAGCAGGTCATGCTGAACCTTGTCAGCAACGCTGTGCAATACACCCCGGCGGGCGGTCAGGTTACGCTGGCACTGCGCCGCGCGAGTAACCGGGCGCAATTCGTTGTTTCAGACAGTGGTCCGGGCATTCCTCCCGAAGATCTGCCCCACATCTTTGAGCGTTTTTATAGAGGAGAGAAGTCACGCCGGCGCAGTCAGGCAACCGGGTTTGGGCTGGGGCTTTCGATTGCCTATTGGATTGTACGCAATCACGGCGGTGTGATTGACGTTGCCTCACGGGAAGGAGTGGGCACAACCTTTACTGTGTGGCTGCCGCTCATCGAAGCAGGCAACGAACCCAAACAGGACAAAAAATGACCCTTCCCCGCAGAACGGGGAAGGGGATTTGGGGGAGGGGAAAGGGATGCGAATTTTTCTTTAGAGCATACGCGGGCTTTCATTACTGCCCGAAGAAGGCGGACGCGCATTGATGGAAAGACTGTGATATGTGGGTTCAGGACGAGTTGACGCAGGCGACTCGATTGAACCGCCGGAGGTACTGCGCGCCGGACGCGCTGTGATGGAGGGGCGCAGACCGTTACCCGTAAGAGACGAAGCTGCAGCCGGTCGGCTGGAAACCGAAGGGGCGATGGTTGGATGCATTCCCGTCCCAGTAGAACGGCGGGTTGCCCCCCACAGGATGCGGTCACCGGCGACAGAGATCGTGCCAATGATCAGGATACGGATCACCCAAACCATGATGGCAACAAACGCCGGAACAACACGGGTTAACGTTTTGATAGGAATAACCGCTGTGCTCTGCACTTCGTGGCTGACAATCGCCATTGAGACCCCCCACCAGGTAAGCATCGCATTCATCGTCGCCGCCAGCAGCCATGCGCCAAACAAGTACCATACCTCACGGGGTTCATCTCGCCCCTGTTCGGGGGTAAATAAGCGGGCAATGCCGGCAAAATCTATTCCACAAAACGCAATGGCAAGAATGGTTGCCCAGCGGATGCCGGCAAATTTGAGATTGCCGAGCAGGTCCTTCAACGCATACTCGGTTGTACTGTAATTGAACATCTCAAAAGCCAGCAAAGCGGTGAGAATAATGAGACCCAGCAGCAAGGATGGACTGAGGCGCACCCGCGCACCGAACAATGAAAAACTCTTACGAACGCCTGAAAGGTTCATGATTTACTCCTTTCTCTCAAGGCAAAAACGAGTGATTTGCATAGATTATAGAACATATATTCTATTTTGTCAATAAGGAATTTTTACACCTCGAGCAAAAAGAAACGAAAGAGAATCTTTCTGCAAGAAAGCCGTTTCGCCGGTTTGTATCTTTTATTCGCCACTGATGATTTTTTTACAAAACTTATGTACAATGAAGGATAAAGCAATTGGTTTCAAAATCGGTTTCAAGAAAGGAGACCCTGACCATGCTTGTTGGAGAACGAATGACCAAACCCGTCATCACCATCACACCGGATACGCCTCTGCAAGAAGCTTTGGCGCAGATGCGGCGTGAGAAAGTGCGCCGTTTTCCCATAGTGGACAAACGCGGTAAGCTGATTGGTATTGTTTCAGAGAAGGATTTGCTCAACGCCTCGCCATCGGATGCCACCACCCTGAGCGTTTGGGAAGTGAATTACTGGCTCAGCAAGGTCACGGTTGAAGAAATCATGACCAAGGATGTAATCACCACCTGCCCCGATTGCCCGATTGAGGAAGCTGCGCGCACGATGGCAGACCGAAAAATCGGTGCACTGCCGGTTTTGGACAACGGCAAACTGGTTGGCATCATCACCGAAACGGATTTGTTCAAAATCTTCCTGGAGTTGTTTGGGGCACGTAAAGCGGGTATTCGCGCCTCAGTGCTGGTCAAAGACGAACCCGGCAAGTTGTTTGAGCTGACCAGCGCCATCCGTGATCTAGGTGGAAACATCATCTCTTTTGGTACTTTCATGGGTGATGATCCTTCAACGGGAAGAGTCACCATGAAAGTGGAAAATGTGACCGTTGAAGCACTCAACAAAGCGCTGTCACCATTGGTCGAGCGGATTATTGATATTCGTCAGGTAACCGCCGCCTGATCAAGCCGGCGCACATGATAAAGCGATGAGCCATGCCTAACCCATACAGGCCGCTTTGCGAGCGGGATTGTGTTCGCATGGCTCATTCTTTAACTTTTGTCACAATAAAACAGTCCTATTTCTGCGTCACTTGCTCCAAAGTGATTGAAACAGCTTTGGGCGCGTGCTACAATCCTTATAATCTCTTAATTTATTTTTAATTATCAGCCTATTGCTGGCGGAATAGTGCTGAAACCACAGGCATCATTTCGAGGACGATGACCACCCTGGACTCGTTACAAGCCAATATTTTGCTTCAACTCCTCCAATCCGACCGGCCGCTCTCAGCCCGTACGCTGGCGGTAAGACTGGCAATTTCACCCCGTGTGGTGCGCTACCATCTGCCGGCGATGGACGCCTGGTTAAATGAGCACGGCGTTCAATTGATGCGCCGGCGCAAAGTAGGACTGGCGATTCAGGCTTCGGTGGAACTGCGCCAGCGTCTAACGGCTGAATTACAGGACTTACACCATCCCTTACGTCAACCCAGCACCGCTGAACGGGAGCTATTGATTGAGCTGGAACTGCTTACCAGCCATGCGGCTGTGTATCTGCGGAACTTATCTGCGTGGCTGCGCGTCTCACAAACTACGTTGGTCAAAGATCTTTCGACTATTGCAACTCGTTTCCAAACTTATGGATTGGAACTGGTACGGCGTCCCAACACCGGCATGAAAATCGCCGGCTCTGAGCGCGTTCGGCGGCGGTTGGCAACACAACGCCTGCTGGAATTACTGCCGGCTGAGTGGCTGTTGCAACTGGCGCGTGGAGCCAATCCGACAGCTTTATCAGGATGGGCTGAATCACCCGATATGGCAAACCGAGCCGGGCTGCTGCCCTTTCTTCTGCCGCTACTGGAACGCCTAGACCTGCCCGGTTCTTACCGCCTCGCCCGGCGAGCAGAACAGGATTTGAAAGTTTCCTTTCCGGATATTGCCAAAGCGGCGCTGGTGCTGTCACTTTCCATTCAACGTTTGCGTCTGAGGCAGGGAGACTTGTTGTGGCAGGATGAGCCTGCACCACAACCTGCCGATTTAATTGGGTTGCAGAGTGTTCTGAAAGCACTGGCGGATCGTTTGCGGCAGGAAAGCGGTCGTCCGCTGCCGCTGGCAGAGGTGCACGAGCTGGGTTTGAACCTCCTCGGTGCCGAGGCACAGCCGGCCGACCAGCTCGCAGTGCGCCGCCCACCGCTGGTTTCTGCTGAACTGAACAGTCTGGTGGAGGAAATGATGGCAATCGTTGCCAGCCGGGTAGACCCGTTGCTCGGCTTGAATGCTGAGCTGCGGGCTGCGCTGTTGGAGTATTTGCCTTCGGCGCTCTATCGCGTGCGTTATCACCTGCCGTTCTACAACCCGCAGGTGCGCGAAATCCAGAACGCATACCCGCAACTGTTTGAAGCCGCTCGCGAGGTTTGTGCTGTGTTGGAAAAAGCGGCTCAGGCGCCTGTACCGCAAGAAGAAATCAGCTATGTGACCATGTGTCTGGTGGCAGCTGTAGAAGGCGGCGTGCATAGGGCGCCGCCGCGCGTGGCGGTCCTCTGTCCTTTGGGAGTGGCAACCTCTCGAATGCTGGTCTCGCGCCTTAAAGCCGAGTTTCCCACACTGGAAATTGTATCGGTCTGCTCCTTTGAAACCATGCATCTACTGCCGGAGGATCTCGACCTGATCATCACTACCTCTTCTTATTTACCCAGCCAGCCCGGCGCATCTGTCATTCAGGTTAATCCGTTGCTCTATCCAGCCGACCGGGTGCGGATTCTGAACTGGCTGCAGGAATATTACAAAACCGATATTCGCAATCAGGGTTAAAGCTAATGGAACAAATCTCATTAACGGTTCTACATCCCGTAGGGCTACATGCCCGCCCAGCAACTTTATTTGTGGAAACTGCCAAGCGTTTTCAATCTACGGTAAAGGTGCGCAAAGGCGAGAAGGAAGTCAACGCCAAATCAATCCTCTCAGTGCTTTCTCTGGGCGTCAAGATGAATGATGAAATCATCCTGACCGCTGAAGGGACGGATGAGGAAGCTGTACTACAAGCTATGAAGGAATTAATTTTGAGCAACTTTGGCGAAGGAGAAACCGAAAACGCATGAGCAACATGGTGGCAACCCGAGATGCCTTTGGGCAGGCACTGGTTGAACTGGGGGCCGAAAACCCGCAAGTGGTGGTGCTGAGCGGTGATCTGGCTGAGAGTACCCGCGCTGCGTTGTTTGGCGAGCATTATCCAGAGCGCTTTTTTGAGATGGGTATCTCTGAGCAGGATTTGGTCGGCACCGCTGCCGGGTTAGCCTTGGGCGGCAAAATCCCCTTCGTCTGCACATACGCTGTTTTCGCTGTCAGCCGAGCCTTTGACCAGATTCGTGTCTCGGTTTGTTACACGGGCGCCAACGTCAAACTTGCCGTTACCCATGCCGGGCTGAGTGTGGGGGAGGATGGGGCTACCGCCATGACGCTGGAAGACCTGGCGCTGATGTGCAGTCTGCCATCAATGACTGTAGTTGTACCGGCAGATGCCGGCGAAACGAAAGCTGCCGTGCGTGCCGCGGCTGTCTGGAAAGGTCCGCTTTACCTGCGCATGGGGCGCAGTCCCGTGCCCGTCTTGGAAGAACCGGGGGCGGACTGGCAAATCGGTCACGCCCGCCGAATGCGTGCCGGCAAAGATGTCACGCTGGTTGCCTGCGGGGCAATGGTCTCCGCGGCATTGGAAGCCGCCGAAACGCTTTCCCAACAAGGCATTTCAGCCGATGTGCTCAACTTCCACACACTCAAACCTTTTGATTGCGCCGCATTGGTCAAGTCAGCCAGCCGCAGCGGAGGGGTGGTGGTCGCAGAGGAACATAACATTTTTGGCGGATTAGGCAGTATCGCGGCGCGGGTGCTTGGCGAAAACTGTCCGGTGCCAATGCGTTTTATCGCCACTCAGGATACTTTCGGTGAATCCGGCAAGCCGGAAGAACTGATGCAGAAATATGGTTTGACCAGCGAACGGATCGTTGCCGCAGCGCTGGAACTCTTACAACCTGAAGGAGTGCGGCAATGATGCTAAAAGATTTGCTGACCCCACAAACCATCCGGCTGAACGCCAGCGCAAACGATTGGCAAACTGTAACCGATCTGGCGGGGCAGTTGTTGCTGGATACGGGCGCCATAACGGCAGATTACATCGAAGAAATGAAAGAAACCGTTCGTCAGTTGGGACCTTATGTGGTGATTGCACCGGGTATTGCACTGTTACATTCGCGCCCTTCTCCAAGCGTGCGGCAGGTATGTATGAGTCTGGTCACCCTTAAGCCGCCGGTCGCCTTTGGCCACCCGCATAATGATCCGGTAGAAATTGCCATCGCGCTGGGCGGCATTGATGAAAGCTCTCATATTGACGCGCTGGCACAGATAGCCGATATTCTCTCCGAGCCGGCGAATGTAGAAAAGATTCGCTCGGCACAAAAAGTGGAAGAAATCCTGGCATTGTTTTAGCCGGGTTTCAGAAAATTATCTCAACAGGAAAGGAGGTGAACAATTTGACAAAAATTTTGGCAGTGTGCGGAATGGGATTGGGTAGTAGCCTGGTGATGCGTATGCAGATGGAAAAGGTGCTCAAAGAAGCCGGGCTGAGCGCCGAAATTGAAGTTGTGGACATCAGCAGTGCTCGCGGAGCAGGCAGTACACAGGCAGATCTGGTGGTCACATCTGAGGAACTGCAAACCCAGCTTGGTGATCTCAGAGTCCCCATTCTGGCAATCCGCAACCTGCTAGACCTGAACGAACTGCGCGAAAAGTTAATTCCCATTGTTCAATCGTTGTCCGGCAAGTAAATTTTTCATTATTTCAGAAGGAGGAGCAACATCATGAGTGTTTTACAATGGATCATTAAATTTTTGCAGGATATTCTGAGTGTTCCCGCCGTGATGCTGGGTCTGGCGGCACTGGTGGGCTTAATTGCACTCAAGAAGACTTTCACCGAGGTTCTGGTCGGCACCTTTAAAGCGATCATCGGCTTTCTCATTCTGGGTGCTGGCGCTAGCTTCCTGGTGGGCATCCTTAACAACCTGTCTCCGCTGCTGGAAACCGGGTTCAACATTCGCGGCGTCATCCCCAACAATGAGGCGGTTGTCTCGGTAGCCGTCAAGACGCTGGGGACACAGACAGCGTTGATCATGATCTTCGGTCTGGTGGTCAATGTCCTGCTAGCCCGTTTCACCCCGCTGAAGTACATCTGGCTGACCGGTCATCATACTTTCTATATGGCAGCCATGCTGGCGGCTGTGCTGGGTGCAGCCGGAATGAGCGGCGCGGCGCTGGTGATCGTCGGCGCTCTCCTGCTCGGTTTTGTGGAGGTGCTGATGCCCGCCTGGGCACAGCCGGTCATGCGCAAGATTACCGGCGGCAATGAGGTGTCGCTGGGTCACTTTGGCACGCTGGGCTACATGGTTTCCAGCTACATTGGCAAAGTTGTTGGTGATCCCAAGCAAAGCACTGAAGATATCAAACTGCCCAAGAGTTTGGGCTTTTTCCGCGACTCGCTGGTCGCCACCGGGTTGATCATGATTGTCATCTTCCTGATTGCCGTGATCGCGGCAGGTCCTGCTCATGTGGAAGCCAATGTCAGCGGCGGGCAGAACTTCATCGTCTGGACGCTGGTGCAGGGTCTGTCTTTCGCCGCCGGCGTTGCGGTCATCCTGCAAGGCGTGCGCATGATCCTGGCTGAGATCGTCCCCGCCTTCAAAGGTATTGCCGAGAAAATTGTGCCGGAAGCCAAACCGGCTCTGGACTGCCCCGTTACCTTCCCCTTCGCTCCGAACGCAGTCATCATCGGCTTCCTGTCGTCCTTCATCGGCGGCATTATCGGCATGATCATCCTGGGCTTCACCAGCCTGGCAGTGATCATCCCCGGTCTGGTGCCGCACTTCTTCGTTGGCGGCACAGCCGGCGTGTTTGGCAATGCCACTGGTGGGCGGCGCGGCGCCGTCATCGGTGCGTTTGTCAACGGTCTGATCATCACCTTCCTGGCGGCATTGCTCCTGCCCGTGTTGGGCGACCTGGGCTTTGCCAACACCACCTTCGGCGATTCGGACTTCCAGTGGCTGGGCATTCTGGTTGGTTATCTCGCCAAATTGCTCCGCTAAACTGAACGAGGGTGGTTTCTTCCCCCCCCATCCGGATGAGGCGCAACTTTGCGCCTCATCCTCTATGGGAGTCGTTGACTTATCATGAGGTACTTTTCATTGATTGACTCTACACCTATCCTGACAGCGAACTTCGACCGCTCGCTACAACATGTCCGCAGGCTGGAACGTATTGCGCTGGAATTACGACTCGGCGTAGTGAACCTGCTACGCCACAGCCGTTCCGGTCACCTGGGCGGTTCGCTCTCGCTGGCAGATGTGATGGCAGTTTTGTATTTTTCCGTGCTACGCAATGATCCGGCACAACCAGACTGGAGCGCTCGTGATCCATTGCTGCTTTCCAAAGGTCATGCCGCGCCAATCCTGTTTGTCACGCTGGCGGCGCGCGGCTACTTTCCAATGGAATGGCTGGACGAACACCGCAAACTGAACGGGCGCGTGCAGGGTCACCCCGACCGTAAAACTCCGGGCGTGGAAGCCGCCACCGGCTCGCTGGGACAGGGTCTCTCTATTGTCAATGGTCTGATGCTGGCGGCACGATTGAACGGGCGTGACACGCGCGCAGTTGCAGTGTTGGGCGATGGAGAGTGTGATGAAGGGCAGGTATGGGAAGCAGCCATGAGCGCCGCTCACTATCGCCTGCCTACGGTAGCCGTGCTGGATCGTAACCGACTGCAAATTGGCGGCACGACCGAACAGGTGATGCACCTTGAGCCGCTGGCGGATAAATGGCGCAGTTTTGGGTGGCAGGTGCTGGAAGTGAACGGTCATTCCATCCCGGCTCTGCTGCGGGCTTTCGAGACCGCCTGGCAAACGCTTGATCAACCCACGTTGATCCTCGCACACACGATTAAAGGTAAAGGCGTGTCATTCATGGAAAACCAGGTGGACTATCACGCCAAAATCCCTGCCGACGCGTTGTTTGAACAGGCACTGGCGGAACTGTCGCAGGCAATAAGGGATAATTTGTAAACAACCGGAGGGAATGATGAAAACCTGGACCGGCACAGGTGTATCCGAAGGGATTGTCAGCGGGCCGTTGTGGATTTACCTCCCCGCACGCTATGAAGTGCCGCGCCGCGCCGGCTGTGACCCAGAAGCCGAATGGCAACGCGTGCTGAGCGCGCTCGAAAAGGTCAAGACAAATATCGCCGCACTGCGCGAGCGAGCCGGACAAAGCGTGGGCGAAGCCGAAGCCGCCATTTTTGACGCCCACCGCATGTTTTTGGAAGACCCGGAACTGCTGGAAGACATTCAGCGCCGCCTGCAAGAGGAAGGTATCAATGCCGAAGCCGCCGTGCAGGACGCCGGTCAAAACTTTGCCCAAATGATGCTGGCGCTGGAAGATGCCTATTTCCGCGAGCGCGCTCAGGATGTGCAGGATGTCATTCAGCAGGTCATCCGCGCACTGTTGGGATTGGACCAGAGCGGACAGTCTCCGCTGCAACCTGCAATTATCCTTGCCGAAGAGCTGACCCCTTCCGATACCATTCAGTTCGAGCGCTCTGTTATTTTGGGATTGGTGACCATGCGCGGCGGACCGACATCGCACGCGGCAATCCTGGCACGCAGTCTGGGCGTTCCGGCTGTGGTCAGTGTGCCTTTTGAGTGGGCAGACCTGCACAGTGGTCAACCGGCGATCCTCGATGGCAACCGCGGAACGCTGACCGTTGATCCCGATCCTAACACGCTTGCCAAGGCGGAGCAGAGCGGCGCGGTCTATCGGGCGCGGCAGAAGGCACTTTTAGAAAGCGCACAGGCGCCGACCGTGACGCGGGACGGCTTGCGGGTTGAGGTAGTAGCGAATATCGGTTCGGTAGAAGACGCCGTCCAGGCGGTGCGCTATGGCGCTGAGGGTGTCGGTCTCTTTCGTACCGAGTTTCTCTATATGGGGCAGAACGCCTTGCTCTCCGAAGAACAGCAGATTGCGGCATACCGCGAGGTGTTCCATATTCTCTCGCCGCGCCCGGTTGTGGTGCGCACGCTGGACATCGGCGGTGACAAAGATATCCCTTATTTGGGACTGCAACGCGAACAAAATCCATTCCTTGGCTGGCGGGGTATTCGGATGATCTCTGAACGACCCGATTTGATCAGCGGGCAATTCCGCGCTTTGCTGCAAGCCGGCGTTGATGTGGATTTGCGGATCATGATCCCGATGGTGTCCAGTTTGCAGGAAATCACACAGGCACGGGAACTGTTTGAGCAGACACGCATCGAACTGATGAAGCAGGGACTGCCTTGTGCTGAGCAAGTGCAGTTTGGCATCATGGTTGAAGTGCCCTCCATTGCGCTGGTTGCTGAACATGCCGCAAAACTGGTGGATTTCTTCAGCATTGGCACCAACGACCTGACTCAGTACACACTGGCAGTAGACCGCGGCAACGAACGCGTTGCCAGCCTTGCCAGTCCGTTTCATCCGGCAGTGTTGCAGTTGATTGCCAGAACGGTGCGCGCTGCGCACAGTGCCGGCAAATGGTGCGGGTTGTGCGGCGAGATGGCAGGCGACCCGCTGGCTGCGCCTTTCCTGCTGGGAATTGGGTTAGATGAGTTCAGCGCTTCACCAGCGCTCATTCCAGCACTAAAGGAGACCCTTCGCAAGCTGGACGCTTCACAATGCAGACCCATCGCAGAGGCATGTCTGACACTCTCATCGCCCGAAGAGGTGCAGGAGCGTTTAAGAAAGATTGCAGGGTAAGCCCGCCGCCAAACATTCTCCGCCCAAAGTTCCTGATTGGAGCAGGCGAGTAAGTTATCAACCTGTCTCGTTTCAGACTGGCGGTGATGCAAAGAGTAATAAGTCTGTTCATTTATGTCGTGCGAAAGGCACGCAGACTTAACACTTGAGGGACTTGCGTTAAACCCGAAACGTGCTAAACTAATAAAAGATTTCCCCTTTTCACTGGTATTTCATTATTGGCAGGGTACCTTCCGTTTCTGTTTGTGTTATCACGTGATAATGCACAGGACACTGGGACAGCCGGTTGTCGGTTTATCCGAATGAGAGGTTCGGCTATTCACCGCGACGGTTCAATCCCGGTAGACAACCATCAATCAGTGTAGGCAGAAAGGAGGTGTTCGGCAACAAATTCGAAGAAAAGAAGTCGCATCTCGTATTCGATTGACCCTGTTCGGATTTCTGTCACCAGGAGAAGGAAGGAAAATATGAGAAAAGCTGTCTTGTTCTTGCTCATCTTCGTCATGACCGCCGCGCTGGTCGGTTGTGGCGGAGGCGGCGGCGCCGCCACGATCAAGGTCGGCGGCATTGGCGAGCTGACCGGAGACATCCCGGCGGTCGGTGCATCGTTCAAGAATGCGGCGGAAATGGCTGTCAAGGAAGTCAATGACGCCGGCGGACTGGAAGTGGGCGGCAAAAAGTATCCAATCGAGCTGTTCATCGAAGACAACGCAGGAAAAGCCGATCAATCTGCCTCGGCGGCGCAGAAGCTGATCACACAGCAGAATGTGGTGGCAATCATCGGTCCAAACGCCAGCCGCTACGCCATCCCGGCTTCTGAGGTTGCCGAAAGCTCAAAGGTCGTGCTGATCAGCCCGTGGTCCACCAACCCCAAGACCACCATTGACGCCAAGACCAACGCGCCCAAGCGCTACGTCTTCCGTGCCTGCTTCATTGACCCCTTCCAAGGGCGGGTGGTTGCCAAGTTTGCTCTGGATAACCTGAAAGCTACCAAAGCAGCCGTCCTCTACGATGTGGCTTCAGAATATAACAAAGGCATCGCCGAGTTCTTCAAGCAAACCTTTGAAGAGAACGGCGGCACGGTGGTGGCATTTGAGACCTATACCACAGGCGATAAGGACTTCTCTGCCCAGTTGACCAAGATTAAAGAAGCCAACCCGGATGTTGTCTTTCTGCCCAACTACTATTCTGAAGTCCCTCTGCAAATTCAGCAGGGCAAACGTCTCGGAATCACCGTTCCATTTCTGGGAAGCGACTCTTGGGGCAGTAATGAGCTGATCTCGCTCTGCGGTGCTGATTGCGAAGGCTACTACTTCAGCACGCACTATGCGCCGGATGCCGCCACTCCGGTGGCGCAGAAATTCATCAAGGATTACACCGATAAGTACGGTAAAGTCCCGGATGATGTAGCTGCGCTGACTTATGACGCCTTTGGCTTGCTCTGGATGGCACTGAAGAACGCCGGGCAGGTAGATCGCGAGGCGGTACGCAATGCGCTGGCGCAAATCCCCAAGTATGAAGGTGTCACCGGCACCATGCAATTCAAAGAGGGCTCTGGTGACCCGATCAAGAGCGCTGTCATCCTGCAAATCAAGGACGGCAAGTTCGTCTGGTTCGCAAACGCCAACCCATAAACCTCACCTCTGGTCAGTCCTCCCGCCGCCATTTTTCTGGCGGGAGGACTGCTGTATTGCGACAGGAGCACTATGACCTACTTTTTACAGCAAGTGCTGAATGCGCTTCAACTGGGCAGTATTTACGCGCTGATCGCACTGGGCTATACGATGGTCTACGGCATTCTGACCATGATCAATTTTGCCCATGGCGACTTATTTATGGTTGGAGCATTTTTCTGCTTTATTGCGGCGACGTTCCTTAAACTGCCTTTTGTGCCGACTCTATTGCTTTCGATGGCGGGGGTGGCGTTGCTGGGCGTGACGATTGAACGGGTTGCTTATAAACCATTGCGTCAGGCACCGCGCGTTTCTGCCATCATCACTGCACTGGGAGTGGGTTTGTTTCTGGAAAACTTCACGCTGGTTTTCAGCCCCTATCCTCAACATGTTCCTACACTGATTGAGAACAAGACCTGGATCATCGGCGGGGTTGCCATTTCTTCCTTGCAGGTCATCATTATTCTGCTGGCGTTGGTTTTGATGATTCTGCTTGATTTGATTGTGAGGCGTACGATGGTTGGGATGGCAATGCGCGCCATCTCGTGGGATAAAAGCATCGTCCCCCTGATGGGCGTCCCGGTGAACCTGATCATCTCAATCACTTTTGCCATCGGCACCAGTCTGGGCGCAGCGGCAGGAACAATGTACAGTCTGGCTTTCCCGGTGATTGATCCTTACATGGGCATTCTGGTAGGCTGGAAAGCGTTTATCTCTGCCGTTGTGGGCGGCATCGGCAACATTCGCGGGGCAATGATTGGCGGTTTCATTCTCGGCGCGGTGGAGATTCTGGTGGCGGCTTTTCTGCCCTCTACCTACCGGGATTTCGTCGCCTTTGCTTTGCTGTTGGTACTGCTGATCTTCCGCCCGTATGGCATCCTGGGCAAACCAAGACCGCAGAAGGTGTGACATGGCAGACAAACCGCTGACTTCTCAACCCGAAAAACCCCCAACCCTCGAGCGTCTGCGCGCCGGCTGGGAGAAGATTGCTTCCAACCGCAAGGCACTGCCAATTGCGCTGGTGGTGGGTTTTCTGCTCTCGTTTGCTATTCCACAGTTTGAACTGGTCAATCCATACGTCCAGTTGATTCTGATGTACATCGGCATTAACATCATTCTGACCATCAGCCTGAATCTGGTCAACGGTTACATGGGGGAGTTCTCGGTCGGTCATGCCGGCTTCATGGCAGTGGGCGCATACATCTCAGCACTGCTGACCACGCGGGTCTTTCCGCTGGGGTCAGGAGCCTGGCTGTTCCCGCTGGCGGTGATTGCCGGCGGAGTTGGCGCCGGGCTGGTCGGACTGGTGGTGGCAGTGCCGTCGTTTAAGACACGCGGTGACTATCTGGCAATCGTCACGCTGGCACTCAACATGATTGTCAAATCGGTCATCGAGAACATCGAAGCCATCGGCGGACCGCGCGGCATCCCCGGCATTGATAAGCTCACCACCCTGCCTTGGACGTTTTTCTGGACGGTGCTGGCGGTCTGGGTGATTCGCAATTTCGTGTATTCCAATTTTGGACGGGGTGTACTTTCGATCCGAGAAGATGAAATCGCCAGCGACCTGATGAGCGTCAATACCCGTCAGGTTAAGCTACTGGCATTTACCATTTCTTCGTTTTTTGCCGGCATCGCCGGGGCGCTGTTTGCGCATGTACTGCAATTCATCAGCCCGCGCGTTTTTGATATCATCAAATCTACGGATGTGCTGATCATGGTCTATCTGGGCGGGATTGGTTCGATTGCCGGTTCAATCTTGGGTGCAACCATTTACACGGTACTGCTCGAGGTACTGCGTCCACTGGGGATGTGGCGCATGGTATTCATGCCGCTGGTGCTGGTCTTACTGATGATCTTCCGTCCGCGCGGCATCATGGGATTGCGCGAGTTCCGCTGGTTCATCCCCTACCGCGACCTGTTCGCCAGTCGTCTGTGGCGTCAGAAGAAGGAGGTGCCCGATGCCTCTGCTTGAAGCCAGCCACGTCACCCATTTCTTCGGCGGTCTTTGCGCCGTCTCGGATTTCAATCTGGAGCTCCAGCCGGGTGAACTGATCGGCATCATCGGACCGAACGGCGCCGGCAAGACCACCGTTTTCAACCTGATCACCGGCGTTTACCGCGCCTCGCGCGGCAGTATTAAGATGGGCGGGATTGAACTGGTGGGCAAGACCCCTAACCAAATCACCGCGCTGGGCATTGCCCGCACCTTCCAGAACATCCGATTATTCAAAGACCTCTCGGTGCTGGATAACGTCCGCATCGCCCACTACTCACAAATGGGTTATTCGCCATTGGAAGCCCTGCTGCATATCGGACGTTACCAGGCGGAAGAACAGCGTATCATTGAGGAAGCCATGCAGTTGCTCTCGGTGTTCAAGCTGGATCACTATGCCGAGGAACGCTCTGCAAACCTGCCCTATGGTTTGCAGCGCCGGCTGGAGATTGCCCGTGCACTGGCAACCCATCCCAGCCTGCTCCTGCTGGATGAGCCGGCGGCAGGGATGAATCCCAACGAGATCGGTCAGTTGATGGAATTGATCCACTGGATTCGGGACGAATTCAAACTAACGATCATCCTGATTGAACATCAGATGCGGCTGGTGATGGGCATCTGCGAGCGTATCAAAGTACTGGATTTTGGCGCTACGATTGCCGAAGGTTTGCCGGCAGAGATTCAAAATAACCCCAAAGTGCTGGAGGCATACCTGGGCGAGGGAGGAGGCGTAGCATGAACAACCATGCCCTGCTTTCCATCAAAGACTTGTTCGTCTCCTATGGCAATATCAAGGCAGTCAAGGGCATCTCCTTTGATGTCCATGAAGGCGAGATTGTCACGCTGATCGGCGCCAACGGTGCCGGTAAATCCTCGACCCTGCGGGCTATCTCCGGCATGGTGCCGTATACAGGTCAAATTGCCTATAAAGGCACCGATTTACGTAAAATGGAAGCTGATAAAATCGTGGCGCTGGGCATCGCACAGGTGCCGGAAGGGCGCGGCATTTTCGGCAATCTGACGGTGATGGAAAACCTGAAGCTGGCAACCTGGCAACGCAAAGACAAACCGGAAATCGAGCGCGATTTCGAGCGGGTTTTTTCGATTTTTCCGCGCCTGAAAGAACGCTCCAATCAATTGGGCGGCACGCTCTCCGGCGGCGAACAGCAAATGCTGGCGGTGGCGCGTGCCCTGATGAGCCGCGGCAAGTTGATGCTTCTGGATGAGCCTTCGATGGGATTAGCACCGGTGTTGGTGCGGGAAATCTTCCGGGTGCTGAAAGAAATCAACCAGAGCGGAACAACCATCCTGCTGGTGGAACAGAATGCCAATATGGCACTGCGCCTGGCGCACCGCGGTTATGTGCTGGAAACCGGGACAATCGCCCTATCCGGAACAACCGCCGAACTGCTGGGTAACCCGCGTGTGAAAGAAGCTTATCTGGGCGGGTGAGCAGTCCATCCGATCAACCACACTTCACCGGTTTGCAGAACCTGTGAGATACTATATCAGGATGAAAATTCGGAATTAATCTCCGAATTTTCATGTCAGGATGTGGTTACCGGAATACGACTTTGTTGATTATCGGTGTACAAGAATCGCAACAATTTTTACAACCGCATTGGAGAGCCAAATCATGCTGGAAGGAATTGTTACCTGGGCGGAGATTGATCTGGATGCCATCCAATTCAATGTGCGTGCGTTTCAAAAACACGTCGGCGCAAAGGTCGAAGTCATTGCGGTCGTTAAAGCCAATGCTTACGGGCATGGGGCTGTGCCGGTGGCACGCGCCGCACTGGAAGCCGGGGCGGCACGTCTGGCAGTACACCGGGCCATCGAGGGCGTCGAACTGCGCAAAGCCGGCATCACCGCGCCGGTAATTGTCATGGGCTATACGCCGCCTTCAGGCGCAGAGCTGACCGTCCGCTGGGGGCTGACGCCCAGCCTGATGACGATGGAATTTGCTCAGGCGCTCTCGGCAAAAGCCACTGCGCTGGGGGTGCGCGTGCCGGTGCATGTCAAAGTGGATACCGGGATGAGCCGTTACGGTCTCCAGCCCGAAGAGGTGACCGATTTTCTGCTGGCATTGCGCCGTCTGCCGGGCATTTCGCTGGAAGGGATGTTCACCCATTTCGCTACCGCCGACAGCGCCGACCAGACCCATCTGCGCCACCAACTGGCGGTTTTCAACGACGTGCGCGCTGCCGCCAGCGAGGCAGGTATCTACATCCCGTATCTGCATGCCTGTAACTCTGCCGCGGCGATGCGCCTGCCGGAGGCGCACTTTCACGCCGTCCGCCCGGGGATTTCCATGTACGGCTTAAGACCTTCCGATGAATGGGAGCCGGTATTTGAAATTCGTCCGGCGCTGACGCTGAAGAGTCTGGTCAGCCGCGTGCGCACCCTGCCGGCAGGGGCGGGCGTCAGCTATGGGCGCACTTACATCACTGAACGACCCACACCGGCGGCACTGGTGCCGGTCGGCTATGGCGACGGTTATCACCGCATCCTTTCTAACAAAGGCAGTGTACTGATTCGCGGGCGGCGGGCGCGTATTCTGGGACGGGTGTGCATGGATCAGTTTGTGGTGGATGTCTCAGACGTTCCAGATGTCCGGCAGGATGACGAGGTGGTGCTGATCGGTGCACAAGGCGAGGAACGCATTACTGCCGAAGAAGTTGCCCGGCTGGCAGGGACAATCAACTATGAGGTGACCACCTCGCTTCTGCCGCGCGTGACGCGCCTGTATTTCAAGGGCGGGAAAATGGTGGCGGCGAACATTCTGGGCTTTGAAAGTTACAAGTGAGTTGTGCCTATGGAGAACGCATATCGTATTGTCTTGATTACAGCCCCCAACCGCGAAAGCGGTCGGCAGATTGCCCTGCGGCTGGTGGAGGAACATCTGGCAGCCTGTGTGAACCTGCTCCCGGGAGTGACCTCGTTTTACCGCTGGGAGGGAAAACTCAACGAAGATGAAGAGGTCCTGCTGATTTGCAAGACCCGCCGCGAGTGTTTTGAGCGGCTTCAGGCGGCGGTCAGAGCCGTTCACCCGTATCAGGTGCCGGAGATCATCGCCCTGCCGCTTACGGACGGGCTGGAGGCGTATCTGCGCTGGATAGATGAAAGTGTACAAGGCGAATAAACCATGTCAACGCCTGAAAGCAAATCGCCGCCCGAGCCACTTAAAGTTCCCTTCCCCAACCACTCCTACTGGGTGGTGCCGGGCAAACTGCTGGCAGGCTACTACCCGGGCGATGCCGACCCGCAGGTGATGGATGCCAAGCTGAATGCCCTGCTGGATTGCGGCGTGACGATGGTCATCAGCCTGATGGAAGCGGATGAGACCGACCTCTTTGGGCGGTTTTCCATTCCCTACCAAGACCGTCTGCGCGAACTGGCGTGGCAGCGCGGCAAACGTATTCACTGGCGGCAAATGCCGATCCGCGATTTCGACATCCCCTCGGACGAGGAAATGCGCCGCATTCTGGATGCAATTGACCGCGCCATCGAACAGGGTGAAACGGTCTATGTGCACTGCTTGGGCGGCATCGGGCGCACCGGCACGGTGGTGGGCTGTTATCTGGCGCGGCACGGCATCGCCCGCGGCGAAGCCGTACTGAAAAAGATTCAAGAATTACGGCGCGGGCTGAACGATTACCGCACCTCACCCGAAACCGCCGCCCAGCGGCAAATGGTCAAGCGCTGGGGGGAAGGTATCTGAAGGCTGTTGATTATTTTTCTGCAGGAAACGCAAAACTGCCATCCGGTCTTGCAGAGAAATCCATCGCCCGCCGCACCGCTTCCAGATTCAAAGCGCCGTAAATATGCGGGAAGAGTTCCGCGCCGCCTTCCAGATTTTCCAGCCGCACTTCAGCCTTGAGCATTGACGGATCAATTTCCAGCAAGACCAGCCCCGCGCGGCCGTAATAAAAACGATCGGCGACGGGGATAATCTGCTCCCGAAAAGAACAATGAATAAAACCTTCGGCCGAAAAACCCGCCGGAAGGTATTCTCCCTTTTGCTGTGCCTCCTGCCAGGCATCCGATTCGGCAATGTGATATAAAAGCTCCATCCGCGCACCTCCCGGTTTATGGCTATGGCTCGCTGACAACAAATTGCTTTTTGTCTGCGGCGCAAATGAGTTGAATAACGTTCCTGCCCGAAGCCGCCGCCAGCGGCACACTGCCGCCCGGTTCCACCCATTGCCCCGCCATGTAGAAGCTACCCAGACCCGGCAGAGTCTTGGGCAGGCTCCGGATTAACATTGGCATGGTCTCTTTGGTCAACAGCCAGCCGCAGGTTGACCCCATCCAGTTGCCGGTATAGCGCTCATAGCTCAACGGTGTGGCTTCGTCCACCACTTCCACATCGGCATGGATACCGGGATGCCAGCTTTCAAGAAACCCGCACAAAATGTCTGAAACCTGACGCTGTTCTTCATCATAGGGACGCCGTCCGTAGATTCTCTGCCAGTAGGCGTAATGGGTGCGGATAATGACCTCAACCACCGATCTGCCCGCCGGCGCCAGCGACGGGTCGAAGCAATAGTGCTTAATGCCGATCTCACCACGCGGCTCGCCGGCAACCAGCACCGGCTCATCCAGCAGATAGGTCACCCAATGCGGATATGCCGATAAATCCCGCCGAACACCCAGAGAAACCTGCATCATGCTGTGCATGGGCAGATGCCCATCGTACATGCGGCGGATGCGCCGGTCGGTAAACGCCCCGCCGAGCATGTCGAAAATTGTGCCGCGCCCGTCGCAGGCGGAAATGACCACATCCCCGCGGTGAACCTCATCGTTGTACAGGCGCACCCCCACCGCGCGGCGGTTTTCCACCAGAATTTTCTCCACCTGCGCCTTGTAGCGTATCTCGCCGCCCAGTTCCAGAAAACGCCTCTCGATGGCGCGCGCAAACGCCAGCGACCCGCCCGCCGGGAAACCGGCATTGCCGGTGTGCATATACGCCAGCAGTGACATCCCCATCATCACCGGCGCCTCATCCCATGAAAACATCTGTGCCACTGCGCGTCTTAAGAATGGGTGCTTGAAACGCGCCGCAAACTCGCCTGCCGAAACCGTCGCCCAGCGCAGCATCGGCAGTAGATAGGGGAGCATTGCCATTCCAAAAGCGCGCCAGTCCTGCGCATTCATCAGCCCGCGGGGTTTATGATACATGGCAGACATGTCAAAGCGGGTGAACTGCCGCACGCCGTCACAGAACCGGCGGATCAGCGGCGCGTCGGCGGGGGAAAGCTCGCACATGTGCGCTTCGAGCTTGTCCGGGTCGGCATAGACAATCAATGTATGATTGCCATCGGTGATGCGCTGATACTCGTCGTGGTTGAGCATCGGACGGTCTTGCACAGCGCCCAGTTCGCGCCACATCTGGTGAAACGGTTGTCCCTCACCGGAGCCGAAAAGGTAATGGATACAGCCATCAAACACGTACCCTTTGCGCTCCCAGGCAGTGCAAAGCCCGCCGGGTAAATCGTGCATTTCAAAAATTGTGGCGCGGTAACCGTTCATGCGGGCGTAACAGCCTGCCGCCAGCCCGGCAATCCCCGCGCCGATAATAAGGATATGCTTTTCCATAGCAGGCATTGTATCAGCCTTGTGCGGTTTTGGAAACCTCACGGGGCTTAAAATACACCGCAACCAGCGGCAGGATTTGCTCGGCAAATTGTTCAGCTTTAGGGCGGGGCTTGCCTTTTTCCCGGCTCCATTGCAGTGCCAAGCCATAAATTGTCCAGCTTGCGGCTGTGGCGGCTGTTTTCAAGTCAATTTCCGAGCCTATCTGTTCCAGCCACAGCTCCACCAATTCTTGAATTTGCCTTCTGACTTCCTTTTCGACCAGCGTCTCAAACTGGCTGTCGCAAGTCTTGCAGTGGGCATCTGACTGCGAAATAAATTCACAGACGGTGACCACCAGCGCGCGCAGATTTGCCTCGCTAAAATGACAGGCATTGAGCGTGCGCTTTTCCAACGCAAGCCGAAAAGCATGCTGGATGGCGGCTTCCAGCAGGGCGTATTTATCGGCGAAATGGGCGTAAAACGTAGCGCGGTTGACCTCTGCCCTTTGCGTGATGTCCTGCACCGTAATCGAGGAAAAACCCTTTTCCGCAAGCAGTGCCATGAACGCCTGCTCAATCAGGGCGCGGGTTCGTTTGACGCGCGGGTCAAGCTTTTCTTCGGAAGCGGTTTTCTTCGACATTTTCGTTCCCATGTTGTTTTTTCAACAAAGCAGACACTTTGACGGTTGACACCTGCAAACCTTATACAGTATAAATCTCAACACTTGTTGCTTATACAACAGTTGTAGATAATGTAACATGATTATGCTGAAAAAGCAAGACCAGACTACGAACAACGGAGGAATGCGATGACACTATCCAACCTGAATTTTTATAACCCTGCAGATACCACACGTTCCCCCAATGAAGCTTACAGCAGACTGGCAAGCGACGAGCAGATTGAGCGCACGGTCAGAGCGCTGGAAGCGAACGGGATACGGGCAATTGTTGCGGCAAACGGTGAAGAAGCCAAGGCGAAGCTGTACGAACTTCTCCCCGCCGGTGCAGAAGTGTTTACCTCTTCATCCGCCACGCTGTCACAGCTCGGTTTGACCGATGAAATTGACCGCCCGGACGGACGGTATCACTCGGTGCGCGTCCGGTTAAGCAAGCTCGATCCAAAGACGCAGAACCGCGAGATGCAAAAACTCGGCGCAACGCCGGAGTACATCCTTGGCAGTGTCCACGCGGTGACCGAAGCCGGGCATGTGCTGGTTGCCTCGGCGACGGGCAGTCAGCTCGCCCCTTATGCGGCATCCGCGGCGAAGGTGATCTGGATCGCCGGGACGCAGAAAATTGTCCCCACTTTTGAAGAAGCCTTGAAACGATTGGATGAGTACACTCTGCCGCTGGAGGATCAGCGTGCGCTGAAAGTCTACGGCGTGCACAGCGGCATAGCCAAACTGCTCATCATCCGCCGCGAAGCCACGCCGGGGCGCGCTACCATGATTCTTGTCAAAGAAAACCTGGGGTTCTGATGAAATCCATTGAGCAACCGCAGCCCGCCGCCATCTCGCCCCACCGCATCCGCCCGGAAACCAGACCGGGGTTTGTCCACCTCAAGGTTGCCAGCCTTGAGAAACAACGGCTTTTTTACCAACAGGTCATCGGACTGGAATTGAACTGGCAAAGCGAGGTCAGCGCCGGGCTGGGGGTTGCCGGGCGTGATCTGGTACGCCTGACTCAAATCAGCAATGGGAAACGTGTTCGCGGGGTGACCGGTCTCTATCACTTTGCCATTCTCTTCCCCGGCCGGCGTGAACTGGCGCGGGCGGTGGCGCGTCTGTTTGCCCTGCGCTATCCAAACTATCCAACCGACCACATCATGACCAAGACCACCTATCTGGACGACCCGGAAGGCAACAACATCGAGCTGTACTGCGAATCGCCGGAGGATGGTATTTTCACCTTTCGGGATGGCGAACTCTTTGCCCGCCGCGCCGATGGAACACCCAGCGATGGGCGTGAACCGCTCGATCTCGAGGCATTGTTTGCCCACCTGAACCAAGATGACCGTCTCCATGATCCTGTGCCGCCGGAGACACGCATCGGTCATTTTCACCTCTACGTTTCCAGCCTAGAGGAAACGCGGCGTTTCTATCACGACCTGCTGGGCTTTGATGACATGGGGACGGCGCGCCGGTTTCGGATGGGTACTGTATCCGCGGGCGGCTATCACCATCATATCGGTTATAACACCTGGCAGGGGGAGGGTGCGCCTCCCCCGCCGCCGGATGCGCTTGGCTTGCTTTACATCGCTTTTGACCTGCCCGAACAGACAGCGCTGAACGAAATCGCCGTGCGCCTGGAGCACGCCGGCGTTCCTCACGAACGCCGGGAAGACGGGCTATTCCTGCGTGATCCCTCCCAAAACGGGGTATTGTTCCGTGTACAGGAAGGGTAATTACGGCAGGTGATGTCCGGCCAATGCCACCGTCCCCTGGACATCGCGCCGGAGAACATCATGAGGCTTTTCAAGCCGAATATGCGCGGATCGTCAACTGATTTACGCAGGAATTTGTGCGAGAGTTTTGCGTGAATGGGGCAATTGATTGGGAGAAGCCGGTACACTTCCATGCTGGAAAGACCGCCGAACGCACATAGTTTTGTGATAATCGTTTCACCTGTTTTTAGTATAATATATTTATAGCGGGAAACTATTGTCATGCAAAGCGGCGAGATACGCGTCTTGGTCGTTGATGACGACCGCACAATACGGCGCTATTTACGCGCCGCGCTGGCAAGCGCAGGCTATCAAAGCATGGAAGTCGCCAGCGGACAGGAAGCTTTGCAAGCCGCACGTTCCTACCGCCCCCAGCTCATTATCCTTGACCTGATGCTGCCGGATACGGACGGCATCGAAATCACCCGCAAACTACGCGGCTGGACAGAAGTGCCGATCATCATCCTTTCTTCCAATCAGGATGAGAGCGACAAAATCAACGCGCTGGATGCCGGAGCAGATGACTACCTGACCAAGCCCTTTGGGGTGGGAGAACTGCTGGCGCGTATACGGCTGGCAATGCGCCACGCCGTCCGGACAGGAGGGCAACCGGTCTACCGCTTTGGTCGGCTCACCATCGATCCCAACCGCCGTGCCGTGATCTTGGACGGCTGTGAGCTGGCATTGAGCCGTCCCGAATATGAAATCCTGCAGCGGCTTGCAGAACATCCGAATCAAGCCGTATCCAACGAACAATTGCAGGAAATTCTGGGCACAAGCAAGGGGGAAGGTTCGGCGCGCATGGTCACAGCCATTATCAACCTGCTGCGCCAGAAAATCGAACCCGATCCTCAACAGCCTGCTTTTCTGCTGAGCGAACCGGACGGAGGTTACCGGCTGGTCATCTCGTCTTGAAATAATATCGTTCGGGTATAATCAGGGCTGTGAGCTTTAACGCCCCGCTGTTCCTGTTTGTTTTTCTGCCCGTTTTTCTCCTCTTTTACCTGCTGGCAGGCAGGCGACTGCGCAACGGCTGGCTGTTGATTGCCAGCCTGATTTTCTATCTCTGGGCAGCGCCGCTGTATTTTCCTTTGCTGGTCCTGTTTCTGCTGGTGAACTTCCGGCTTGCGCGTCTGGCAGGGCAAAAAGCAACACGCCCAAAGGCTGCCCGGCGCGCTTTCTGGCTGGGCATCGCTTTCAACATCGGGACACTGGCACTCTTCAAAGTCATTGTGCGGTACTGGGCGGTACTGCTGGCTGGATTTGACCTGCCGGCGGCTGTACCGCTGTATCTCCAACAGTACCTGACCTTCCCGCTGGGGTTGTCGTTTCTCACCTTTCAGGCGGCGGCTTCGCTGGCGGATGCTTACCGGGGACACGGCGAACGTGTGGAACGCTTTTTCCCTTATGCGCTTTATCTGCTGTTGTTTCCAAAGCTGATTGCCGGTCCGATCATGCGCTACCGCGAAACCGCCGGACAGATTGCTGACCGTGCCGTAACCGCTCAGGGCATGGCAGACGGCATACGGCGTTTTATTATCGGGCTGGCAAAGAAAACGCTCATCGCCGATATGCTCCGCCCGCTGACCGATTACGGCGTATTTGCCCTCTCCGTCCCCAATCTGCCGGCGGGGAGTGCGTGGCTGGTTTTGCTGGCATACACCCTGCAAATCTATTACGACTTCAGCGGCTACACGGATATGGCAATCGGGCTGGGACGCATGGCGGGCTTCAGCTTTCCGGAGAACTTCAACTACCCCTATATCACCAGAAGTCTGAGTGAATTTTGGCGGCGCTGGCACATCACCCTTTCGGCATGGTTTCGCGAATATGTCTTTTACCCGCTGGAGCGGCGGCGGCACGGCAGAGGCGGCATGCGCCAGCCGTTCAATATTCTCATTGTCTTCGTGCTGACCGGTCTCTGGCACGGCGTGACGCCCAATTTTATCCTCTGGGGTGGACTGCACGGCACAGCCATTGCACTGGAAGCAGGCAGATTCGGGAAAAGCCTGAGGCGTCTGCCTGCCGCACTGCAACACGTTTACGCCTTGCTGGTCATCATGATTGGCTGGGTGTTTTTCCGCTCCAGCACGCCCGCTTATGCGCTGGGGTTTTTCAAATCCATGCTCGGGCTGGCAGAGGCGAACATCCTGCCGTTCTCCATCCTGCCGCCGCTAGAAGCGCCGCTAATGCTGGCACTGATTGCCGGGGTGATTTTCTCCCTGCCGGTTATTCCCTGGCTGGAAAAACAATGGGGCAGACTTGCACCGGCACACCCGCTTCTGGTGCTGACCGGCGGCATCGTTCGTGATATTGCCTTGCTGGGGTTGTTTGCGGTCAGCGTCTTTGTCCTTTCGGCAGCTGCCTATCAGCCGTATATTTACGGGAAGTTCTGATGCCAAGCCGGAAATCTGCTCTCTTCGTCCTGCTTTTTCTGACACTGCTGGCTACGCCGCTGGCTGGCGGCGGTCTGCCCGCGCCGCAAAGCCCGCTTTCCGATTTTGCCAATGCCCGGCAGTGGCTCAAAACAGCGCTGGAGTTTCCCTCTGCCTACGAAAAACAATTCAGCGGACAGTTCTGGCAGCGCCCGCGCCTGCTCACCCTGTACTATGACTTTCTTTACGACGCACTGGGGGTGCGGGTGTTTCCGCAGGTGCTGGTCGGGCTGGACGGCTGGCTGTACTATACCGGCGAGGGCAATTTGGATGATTATCAGTGCGTTCGTCCATTTCAACCGGCTGAGCTGGCGCACCTGCGCGCCAATCTGGAACGCCTGAACGACCGCCTGCAGGTGCAGGGGCGTTCTTTGCTGGTGGTCATCGCACCGAACAAAGAGCGCATCTATCCGGAGCATCTGCCGCCGTTCATCCGCCGGAGCGACCGTCCCTGCCGTTTCGATCAGGTCATGCAGGCAATGCAGGACAGCCCGGTAGCCGTCCTTGACCCGCGCCCGGTCCTGTTGAACGCAAAAGCCGCCCATCAGGTCTATTACCGCACCGATACACACTGGAACGAGCGCGGCGCGTTTCTGGTGTATCATGCCATGCTGGAGCGGCTGGCTGAACATCACCCTGCTCTGCAGTCCTGGCAGGCAGAGCAGTTTACCCTGCAACAGGAAACAATCCGCGGCGACCTTTCGCACCTGTTGTTAATTGACCCGCCGCTGACCGAAACCGCCGAAACCTGGCATCCGCGCCAGCCTTACCCGGCGCAGTTTCTGCCCGGTCAACCGGATGGCTGGGTGGTGAGCGAGATTAGCAACTCGGCGTTGCCGCGCGCGGTGGTCTTCCGCGATTCTTTCGCTAACAATCTCATCCCGTTTCTTTCGCCGCATTTCAGCCGTGCCGTGTATATTTCTTCCTATCTGGCAATCCCCCATCTGGTGGAGATGGACATCATCGAGCAAGAGCAGGCGGATGTGGTGATTCTGGAAATCGCCGAGCGCTATCTGGGCAGGCTGGCAGAGGAGCCTTCTGAGGGCTGGTAAAGACTGCTGCGGGGTTGGAATTCGCTCCAGCATTGCCACACCTGCCGCCGCACCGCCAGCGGCCGCAGGGGCGGTGTGTTTTCGCTCAGCGGCTCACCCTGCAAATTCCAGCGTTGTGCGCCGGCGATAAGCTGATCCTCCCTCCATTCCAGCCGCATCGCTTGCGGCAGTGCAAAGGCGCGTACCCGGTTTTCGCCGGCGTCATACATCAGCACCACCGGTTTCTCGTTCAGCTCGTCGTAAATCAGATGCCGCTCCCGCAAAACTTCCATTGGATAAGCGCGAATCTCGCCCAGCGCAATCAAGCCGGCCACTTCGGCACGCCCATCCAGCCGGCGGTCCAGCGGTGAAAGTCCACCCAGCCGAACGCGCCGCGCAAAACGCCGCAGACGCTCACCCGAAAGAGAACCCCGGCGGACATTCTCAGGCGCAACCGCCAAAAGCGTATGCGGATGTTCTTTCCGCCAGCTTCCCCATGTGCAAAGCACAGTGTCCAACGCTTCCAGCCCGGCGACATGCAGGACACCGATTAACGTCTCGCCGCCGGCATGCTGCCAGAGGGTTTGCGTCTGCCGGTCGCGCAATACCAGATTGCGCCGCCAAAAGCCGGCGGCTTCAAAAGTCAGCGTTTGTCCTTTGGCGACTGCCTGATAGGCAAGAACGCTATCGCAAACGGCGCACCAGCCAATCAGCAGGGGTGTTTTGCCGGCAGTGTCGTTGATGACGGGATGATCCATCAGCAAACTGAGCGGATAGGCGATGGCGGTGTCTCCAGCCGCTACCCCCGCAACCGGCTCATTTTCAGGGAGAAAAGCGGCAGAAGCCGGAACATGTCTCGGCTGATCCAGCGCACGCAGTAACAGATTGGGCTTAAGAAAAAACTGCAAAACCGCCAGCGTCAGACAGAGGACAAAGACCAGCGCCGTGCCAAAACCCGGCTGTGCCGCCAGCGGCGTGAACGACCACAATACTGCGAACAGGGCAAACAAAGGCCGCCAGCGCTGCGGGCGGTACAATGTTTGAACACCAACCCAGGGGAAGAAAGCAATCAGCAGTGGTCCGAAAGCGCCCAGCACAGCCAGCGCCAGCGAAAAGACGATCATGGCGGTCATCATGTCCATAAAACTATCCGTAAAAATCCTGATAGTGATAGAGCAGTACGGCAGTGGCTAATTGCAGTGCCAGAAGATAATAAAAACCGGCTTCTTTTCTGCGGAAAAGCGTTTTGGCTTCTTCGGCGGCAAACAGAGCAAACAACGGCATCAAAAAGAGAAACAGGCGCTGTGTCTCACCATTCGTTGAGCCAAACAGATTCATCAGCAGATACGTCACCAGCGTTGTCAGCGCCAGCGCGTCCAGCGCCGCCGGGCGGCGGCGCAAAAAAGCCAAGCCTGCCCGTCCCATGCGGGAAAGCACCAGCAGGACAAGCGGAAAACCGCCATAGACTGCCTGTTCGGCGCTGTTCAACTCCAGAGCATTCAGCGCCCGTTCCAGCGGTGTATTGAAGGTATGGGTGGTCTGATGGTTGGCAATGGCACGGGTGAAACGCAGAACCGGATTGTAGTTCAACAGCACCCCCAGCACCAGCGTCAGCGCCAGAATACCCGCCGCCAGCCCTGCCAGCGTCCAACGCCTTTGGCGCGAGAGGAACCATCTCTCCCCCCGCCGCCAGCCTTCAAGAACAATCCACAATACCGCCAGCGGCAGTAACGGCAGTAGTGAAAACGAGAAATACCAAGCCAGAACCATCGCCGCGCCGCTGACAAATCCCCAGCCGAAGGAAGGCTGGGACAGCGACTGCTGAACCAGCAATAAAACCAATACAAACAACAGCGGATACAGCACCTGATCGAGGAAGAGGGGAATCAGGACGACACTGGGCACTGCAACATACACCAGCCCCGGCAGAAGGGCATCTTCCGCCGGTTGGACAAGCCGCCGCGCCAGAAAGAACAGTGCCGCAGGCAGTAAAAAGGCAATCAGCGGAAAAAGACGAGCCGCCAGGGCAGTTTGGGCGGCAAAGCGCCCCTCCGCTGTGGCTTGCGGATGGAGAACATCTGCCAGCCGCTGGGTCAAGAGGTAGGGAACAAGGATGCCGGGCGGCTTGGTGCCCAGATAGCGGTCTGCACCGTAACGCACTTCGTATTCGCGCAGGGCGGCAAGCATGGGGGGCTGTTCGGCGGCGGCGAGGGCATACCCATTAAAGATCGAATCGGCGTACTTCAAGCGGATATTCTCAAACCCGCCGCCTTCGACAAAACCGACAAAGCCCACCTGCAAGACGTAACCCAGCGCCGCCAACAGGACCAGACTGCGCCAGAACGGACGCGGCGCACGCACAATCAGCACGGTGACCAGAAACAGCGCCGCCGCAAGCCCCGCCAATACCGCAAACGCGCCTTCTGCCAGCGGTTTTTCGGTGAAGTACCACTTCCAGGCGCGGATGACCAGAAAAACCTTAAGTTGAAACACCAGCACAACCCAGTGAAAGAGCGCCAGCGCGCCCGCCAGAACCGCCAGCAGTGCCCGATAGACCGTACCATCCCGCAGGCTTTGCGCAAATTGCTCTGGATAAGCGAGACACAACCCAATGAATGCTTGCAACGCAGTCAGCCCCGCCCAGCCGACCAGCGGATAAACGCGCTGAAACAGTGCCCGCCCAATATCCACCAGCCGCGTCCAGAAAAGCGGATACGGAAACAGCCAGTCCTGCAGACGGTAGGAAAGCGGCGTGGCAAACAAGACCATGATACCCAGAGCCAAAGCAAACACACTGCATAAGAAAACTGCGGCGGCAATCAATTGTCCGCCCTGCTTTAGGCGGGCATCCAGCCAAAAGCGCAGATCGTTTGCCCAATTTTTACCGCGCTGTACGTGCCGCGCCAGCACGCCCAGCCCCAGCGTCAACAGCAACGCAACACCAGCCAGGATCAACCGACCGGCGGAAAGACCAAAAAGGACGAGATTTACGCCCAGCCATACAAAACTCGCGGCTGCTTCCGCAGCCGAGAGCCAGAGGATTTGATGAAAACGGGTGGATGTCATTCAGTCAGTCACGTTCAAAGGTGTAAACGAAATTGGCGGCGTCTTCGCGCTCGATCCAGCCGTCCTTGCGGTAGAAGCCGCGCCGATACGACTCACGTTTGCGGATGTTGATCAACGACAGGCGGTGACAACCGCGCGCTTCTGCCTCGCGTTTCACCGCGCTCAAAAGCTGACTGCCGGCGCCCTGTCCGCGCGCCCAGGCGTGGACGAACAGCTCGGAGATATACCCTTCCGGTCCGGGCAGGAACAGATAGGGCAGCCAGTGAACCGAGATATATCCCACCACGCGCTGATGCTCATCCAGCGCCACATATACCGAGTGGCTGTCATCCGCCAGACAATCCTGCAGGTGCTGGGTGACCCGCTGACAACATTCTGGGAAAGGTAATTCGCTCAGATTAGTGAAATACTCGACCGAGCGCAATACCTCGGCGATGGCGCCGGCATCTTCCAGCGTTGCTTTTCGGATGGTAAAACTGCTCGTCATCGCGGCTACCTCCTGTGGAGATTGCACGTCTATTGCAGGCTATGTGATATCCACGATCTGCCCGGCGGTCATCTGCTCCAGATCGGCAGGGGTCAGGCGGAATACGGCATGCGGCGTGCCGGCTGCCGCCCAGATTTCTTCGTACTGAAACAAATCTTCATCCACAAAGGTCAACAGTTCGCAGTCATGACCAACCGGCGGCACCCCGCCAATGGCGTAACCGGTGTGAGCGCGCACAAATTCGGCATCGGCTTTTTCCACCGGCTCGCCGAGATACATCGCCAGGCGTTTTTCGTTCACGCGGTTGCTGCCGCTGGCAACCACCAGGAAGGGGCGTTCGGTATGTTTGCCGCGAAAGACAAGGGATTTTACGATTTGCCCCACCTGACAACCGATGGCGGCGGCGGCTTCCTGCGCGGTGCGGGTGGAAGCGGGCAGTTCCACCACCTGTAAATCCAGCCCCAGCTCTGCGAGAGCTTGCTGTACTCTTTTTGCGCTGGCACTCAACTTTTGTGACATTGTTTATTCTTCTCCTGCTCCCTTCTATGGGGATAAAGTATCTTCTGTAGCGGGCGAAATGCGCCGGGCAAGGAAAATATCCGGCTTGCCAAAGCCATTGGCATCCGGCAGGACACCCGCCAGCACAAATCCCAGCCGCTGATAAAACGTATAGGGGTGGTGCTTCAGGTTGCGGATATGGGCGAGATGCGCCAGCGGGTCGGGATACAAATCAACCCCGCCCAGCGAGGTGCGTTCATCCTCGTCATCCGTTCCCACCCAAAGCGTCACCCCGCCGCGTGCCGCGGCGAGTTGTTCCACATCCTGCACCAGCTTTCTGCCGATGCCTTTCCCGCGCCGGTCACCGGCAACGACCAGCGGGTGAATTTCCCAGACATAGCCGTTGTAAAGCGGCGCGGCGGCAATCCAGCCGATGACGTGACCATCTTCATCCAGCGCCACCCGGCTGATGCCGTCCGGGCGCAGTGAAGCGCGCGCCTCCGCCAGTGCCGCCTGCGGGTCACTCCACGGGGATTGGCGCATGTGGCTGAAACCCTCGCGTAACAGGACAGCCGCTTCGTGCAAAAGACGCTCTTCAGAATTAAGGTCAACGATTCGCATGGCGTTTCTTTGTGTCAATTATAGCAAGGCTGAGGGCAGATTTGAATAGCGAAACTGTGATTTCCGGACTGCCGTTATGCCGCACCGCGCCGGATACCGGCAAAACCCGGCGGGATGCACCGTTGCAGTTCGGGTTCACCTTGACACATCACGCCCAGCCGCATATAATTTACATTGCCTTCCTCGATAGCTCAATCGGCAGAGCGGGCGGCTGTTAACCGCTAGGTTCCTGGTTCGAGTCCAGGTCGAGGAGCTGTTTGTTGTATGGACATTCTCCCGCAGTGTAAGCGCTTGCGGGAGACGTTTATTTTCAGCCGTCCGCAGGTTAACCGTTTGTTTACAAAACCGCATCTCGTTTCTTAACAATCCCTTTATCCGGCGATAACTTTGGCATGGTATGATGCCAAAAGATAAACTCAGTAACCCCGGTCAACCGGGGTCATAACGAACACCTCATCATCGTTGCAATCTGCGATCATGCCCGCACCCCTGTTAGAAGCGGCTTCGGCAAAAAAGGAAGGGCTTGTGCCATCAACAGACAGCGATTTACGCGAGGATAACTGGCAGGTGCTTCAGCAACCTGACCGCCCGGCGGGGGGCATGGACTCCCGTTTTCAGCTTTTGCTGTCCGCACTGGACAGCGGATGGCGGATTGAAGAACCGGTGTATCTCCGCCCGCGCTGGGATGAACATGGTCCGTGGGTGTATCACTTTATCCTGCGGCGTTCTCTGCTGGAAGCACCGCGCATGATCAGTGTGCCAGCCAGCCCGCTGGTTGAGCGCTTTGTACGCAATGAGGGCTTGCAAATTTCGCGCTAGCGAAAGCAGGGGCGATTCGCTAACAGGACTTACGTCTTCTCCTCCTTCTCCTTAAGGCTACGTCTGCGGTGGACGTAGCCTTTCGGCTTTATTTCCTCCGCCTCACTCAATCGGCTTGGGACGCGCCTCGCGCGGGGACTGCACCACCACCTGAGTGAGGTCAAAACTGCCCAAAACCCGCCGGACCTGTGCGAGATTGAAATTCTCCCCTTTCGCAAAAACCCACACCGGCGGGTGATCGTAAACGCTGAAGGCTTCTTCGGCGGCGAAAAAGTTGAAATTGAACAACGGCAGACGCGGCGGTGAACCCCAGCGTACTGCGCCGCCGACATCCGAGATATACAGACTGCCAATCCGCCATGGCGCTTGAAAGTGCGCTGTCTGCTGAAACCCCAGCCGTCCATCAAAAAGCGCCCGGTAATACTCGATGGTCATCGGGTAGGTCAACTGCAGGCGGGCAACGCTCCAGATAGCGCGCTGGCTGGGAAGAATCACATAATCTGCCTCCGAAAGCACGTCATAAAACATCTGACGTTTGTTTTCGTCATCGTACCAGCGCACTTCCAGCGTCACCCCGCGGTAGAACTCGCCAAAGGGATCGTAGGGCGGACGGGGGACGGGCAGTCCCTCATCCCAGGATTCGTTAGCAAGAGTCAGGCGGTAAATGGTCAGCGGGACGGATGACTCGTTGCGCAGGGTGAGCAGGATCAGACTGCCGGCTTGCAACTGCGCGCCGTGAAGCTGTGCCTGAACCGTCCTGCCGCGCCGCGCCGCGCCGGCGGGCGGCACGGTGAGCGCAACCTGCTCCAGCGGGGGATTGACTGCCGCCTCCTGCCGCAGGGTCAAAGTCAGCTCAGCCGGCTGGCCGGCCGGATTGAACAGGCGCGGCAGGGTGACCGAGCGCAGTATGCCGCTTTCGCGGGCGGTAAAGCTCAAGGTGCGCTCCTCGCCCGGCGCAAGCGTGAAGCCGTCCGGCACAGCCACCGGCTGAAAGCGGCCGCCGTCCGTTGTTTCCAGCTTCAGATGCACCGGCGCAGGGATATTCTGGATCATCCAGTCGCTGGCGCGCAGACGGGTATGCGGCTGGCGGTACACCGCGCCGACAAAAGCATCCGCCCAGACCAGCGTCCCGCCCAGCACACCGCAGAGCAGTAGTGCCGCGCCGGCTCTGCGCCGCCCGCGCCCCTGCGCCGCCTGCCACACCGTCAGCAGGAACCACGCCGCCAGCAGTGCCAGCAGGGGATAAACGGGCAGGAAATAGCGCACCGATTTGACCCAGCGCGTCCCCATAAACAGGAAATAACCGCCCGTCCAGACCAGCGGCAAGAGGTGAACACGCCAGCTTGTTCTGCCGCGCAGTACCTGCCAGCCTGCCAGCGCAAACCCCGCCCAGGCGGTCAAACCCAAAGGCAGACCCATCCCCCAGACCACCATATTCATCAACGGGAACAGGATAGCCGGGCGCGCTGCCCATTGCTCGCCCGGCGGTCCGCCGCCGATGCCGCTGGATTCCATCTGGGCGACTTTCATGCTGTCCAGCCAGTCCGGGTTGAAATGCAGGGTCAGCAGGGTGGTATCCCCCTGCGGGGCACGGAAGGACATCGGCTGGGTCAACCGGAAGGCAAGCACCGCCGCCAGCGCGGAGAGGAGGAGCAGTAAAACGACACGGTCAAAGATGCGCCGCAGGTCACTGCGCCGGCGCAGTTTGAGATCGGCAATGCTGATAAAAGCCGCTACCACGACCATGCCGGTCAGCGGCAGTAAATTGATTTTGCACGCCAGCGCCATTCCCGCCGCCGTTCCAAACAGAACATACCAGCCCGCCATTTCGGGCTTCAGGGAGTACTGTTCAGTGAGCGGATGACGCTCCAGCGAGGGCTGGAGAGCGATGCGCACGGCGGCGTAAAGCGCCAGCATGGTGAAAAACGTGCCGAAGTTATCCACCGTCATGAAATGCGCTTGCTGGATCTGCATCACCGCCAGCGCCGAAAGCGCCGCCGCCAGCAGTCCGATGCGTTGTCCATACAACCGCTTTCCGATGAGATAGAGCAGGAACACTGCCAGCGTATCCGCCAGCGCCGAAAGCCGCCTGCCCAGCAAGCGCAGTTCGTTGTAACCGGTGTTCCCGCTTGCCTCCGCGGCGGCGCGGATCAGGATCATCGGCAGTTGTCCCCAGCGCATGCGGTTGTCGGGTCCATGGACGAGCAGACTGCCGTCGGGATTGTATTTGTGATAGGGACTGAGCGGGGAAATGCGCGTGTTGAAGTAATCGGAAAGACTCTGCGGCATCTGCAGGGCGGTGAGTGTGTTGGTCAATCCGTATTCATCGGGGTGCAGTTGAGCATCCTGATTCCAGTTGACCCATGCAAAGCGGTAGCCAATGCCGATGAGCAGGAGAAGGATTAACAGCAGATCAAACAGCCAGCCGGGGATAGCAAGACGAGAACGGAATACAGCGGGTGGGGTCATGGTCATCAATGATGGAGAGAATCTTCAGGGAGTAATTATACCGGTGATTGCCGTGTTTCATCCGCCGTATTTCGAGCCGGCGCGGCGCAGGTCGGCTCACGGGCAATTGACCACCACCTCGTCACTGACCTGCCAGTACCGTCCCTGATGCCACGCTTTGAGATGAATGCGGTACTGTCCGCCGCGGAAATACCCGTAGGTATATTCCCCATCGGCGGCGCGTTCCAGCACGGTGTAACCGTCCGCGTCCCGCACCACCCAGGTCAACAGCCGCACGGCGTCTTTCCCCTCAACCTCACTGCGCCGGACGTGACAGCCGTCCTCTTCCAGCCAGATGCGGACGCGCGCATCCGGCGGAGCAGAGACTGCCGCCTGTGCGGCGTCCTGCACGGAGAACCGCCACAACAGCAGACCCGCCGCCAGCGCACAGGCGCAAACCAGAACCGCTCCCAGCACGGCGCCGAGAGCAATCCACAAAAAACGCGGTGGAGATTGGGTTTGGTCTTTTGGGGCGGTTGGATTCATCGATGTTTAATCCATCGGCGGTGTAACGTAGAACCCATCGAATTTCACTTTTGCGCTGTCCCATGTGCGCAGTCCGGCGCCCCCGCTGGTATAGGTGCCGTCTTTAGCCGTTAGCACCAAACTGTCGTCTATATACGCTTTGAACGTATCTCCTTTGACCGAGACGCTGATTTTATGCGGGGTATTCCAGCCGAATGCCGCCGGCGCATTCCCGGTAACAAGCGGTTTACCCAGCTCGGTGCCGTTTTTATCGAAACGGCGGAAAAGCAGTTTGTACCCGTAACCCGGGTCAACCTGAAACGCGTAGCCGGCATAACTGTTGCCGTTTGGGTTGAGGCGGAACATGATCCCAAAGCCGTTGCCGTCAATGAGCTGTACCTGATTGACCGTTACGGTATAGTCGTCGGGCAGTTTGGCAGTGTTCATCAGCCGCTGGTCGCCGCGGCTGTCTGCAACCAGCCAGCCGCCCTCAATTTTCCAGTCGTTTTTGCCGTAGATGGACACCCACTGACTCAAATCTTGAAAGTCATCGTAAACATAAACTTTTTGCTCTGGCGGCTGTGTCTGGATTGGTTTTGGTTCTGTTTCAACCGGTTTTGGCACGATTCCCGTTGGTGTAACGGTCACCGTTTCCAACATAGAAACAGTCGGCGTTACCGTCGCGGTCTGAGTGGGAGTTGCGGATGTTTGTCCCGGTGTGGGAGTGGCGGTAGAGCGGAAGCCGCTTACTGCCTTGTGGTAAGCCTCTTCTACCGACAAGCCGCTAATCCGAAGCGCCAGAAATGCGGCCGCGGCAAGCAGAAGAAGCAGAAGAATGTACTCAATTGCACCTTGGGCGGCACAGCAGATTTTTCTTTCTTCCTTCATGGCTTATCTCCCTTTCAAGGCAGGGCGGTTTCTTCGACCCGCACCTGTCCCACATTGACCGTCTGCCCGGCGATGACCTGCACGGGGATTTCCCTGCCCATGCCGTCATACGCCACAATCAGCCGGGTTTCTCCTGCCGGCACATTTTCGAGGAAAAAGTTTCCGCCGGCGTCGGTCGTTGCGGAAATATCCGCATTTAAGATGTAGACTTCCGCCGGCACCGGGGTCAACTGCAAATTGACCACATTCCCGCTGATACTGCCCGCCCCGCCGATCAGGGTTGTCCCGGCAGGCTGGGCAAGATTGATCCCCAGCAGAACCACTACAAAAACACCCAGCACAATCAGCACCGCCCGCAGTCTGCCGGGCTTTTTCGGCTTTTCTTGGAGCTGTTCCTGAGTTACCTGTTTTTCGACCGCTTCAAGGTCTGGTAGTCCTTCTATTTTCTTGACAGGCATCGTTCCACCTCCAAAATTATCTCTTTTCTTCCGTGACTGTCAATTTGTACGCCAGCTTGGCAATCGAGAGACTGACGGGAGATTTCGGCGCAATCATCAAATACGGCTTGCCCTGATTGATTGAGCGTACAAAATTCTGACTGTCGTATTCCAGTTCGGCAAAAATTTCTTTCTTCAGACCGCTTGAAATCTTCTGCGGCAGAAGCGTGCTGGCAGGGAAGATATGGTTCAGCACCAGATGAATTTTGCCGCTGTCAAAACCCAGCTCCGAAAAGATGCGCAGTGCCTGATACGCCGCATTCACCGATGCCAGCTCCGGCGAGAGCATCAGCAGGACGGCATCCGAACGTTCCAAAACCGGAATGACCGGCTCTGAAAAATGGTTGCCGGCATCAACGATCAGATACGGTGCAATGGTTTGTAATGGAGACCAGACCAGATCAATCACCGCCGGCGTGATCAGCTCCGCTTCTTCAAAGGACTCCGGTGCGGGCAGTAGTTTGATGCCGGTTTCATGCTGGAGCAGCATGGAGCGCAGTAAACTTTCATCCAGGGACTGCTCGTTCCAGCCGTGCAGTGCGGTCAGGGTCAGCTTGGGTTTCAGGTTCAGCATCAGCGCACACTGACCGTTTGAAAGCGCCATATCCCAAAGACAGGTCTCGATGCCCCAGAGCTGTGAAATCGCCACCGCCAGATTGATGGCGAGACATGTCGTCCCCACCCCGCCGCGCAGGCTGAACACGGCAAAGGTTTTGGCAAGTGCCTGCGTGATGGATACAGGTCCTTCTTTCGCCCGCATCAGCAAAGCCCTGACGCGCAGTTCCAGTTCATCCGGGCTGATGGTTTTGGGCAGATAATCATCTGCTCCGGCTTCCAGACCCGTCAGCCGGTCTTTGAGTTCTGCTTGTGATGAGAGCAGGATGATGGGGGTCTTTTGGGTGGGCGGATTGCCGCGCACCTGCCGGATGAATTCATACCCGTTCATATCGGGCATGACCACATCCGAGATGACCAAATCCGGCAGGGTTTTGGTGGTTTTCAGCCATTGCAGTGCTTCCACCGGGCGGTCAAATGCCGTGACCGCATACCCCAGCCGGATCAGGATGGCTTTGATTTTATAGAGCGTTACCTCGTTATCCTCAACGATCAGAATGTGTTTTTTCTCATCCACGCCCGTTGTCTCCGCTTCTTTATCTGGTCAACCGGAGAAACTAATTCTTTATAGATAATTATCCAGAAAATTCTTGACCTCCGCAAGCTCTTCTCGGATGATTTTCAGCAGATTCACGGCTTCCGCCTGATCCTGCTTCTGGGCGGCTTCCTGCAATTGCTTGCAGTACTGCGCCAGTCTCGTTGCGCCGACCTGATTGGCATTGCCTTTCAGGGTATGGGCGGCACGGTGTAAGTCCTCAAACGCTTTCTGCTGTGTGCTCTCGACCATTTCCTTCCACAGTTTGGGCGTATCCCGCAGAAAAAGTGTCACCAGCGTTTTAACCGCCTGATCGCCTTCTTCGCCCATCATGGCGCGAAAATCTTCAAGGATTTGGGAGTCAATTGCCGGTGGTTTGGTATGGCCGGTATTCCTATTGACTTCTGACACCTGTCTTTCTGCGGCGGGTAAAGGCTCACGAGTACCCTTTGGGGCAAGCATTTTGCCGGTTTCGATGGCTTCCTGCACCTTCCGCAGGGCGGCAATCAATTGAGCAATTGAAAACGGTTTGATTATTAATTCGTCCATTCCTGCCCGGAGATATTTTTCACTTTCCATAAAGGAAGTTTCCGCAGTAATGGCGATAATATAAGGCGGGCGGCTGTTCTGAGTCTGCTGGCGGATAAGCTTAACAGCGGTGACGCCGTCCAGCTCGGGCATGTGAATATCCATCAAGATCACATCAAATGCCTCACGCGCGAGTTTCTCAACCGCTTCACGACCGTTTTTTGCCAGAACTGCCGAAAAGCCGAAGCGTTCAAGAATTCTCAGCATGAGAATCTGATTGCTCTCATTATCCTCAACAAGCAGTATTTTAAGTTTATCGTTCATTAATTTTTTTTACCATTATTACCCATTTTCGCAGGCATTTAGATTATAGCGTATTGAATTGAGAATAAATTTACAATTTCGTAAGGCTTTTTTGGGAATTTGATCCTTGTTATGCAGAGAAAATGCGGAGGAAGAAATGAAAAAAGCGGAGGTTGTCCTTCGTTTCCGCTTTTCCATCTTTTGTTCGGCTATTTGCCCCGGATGCGGCTCAAATTATATTGTTATCTCCGATGATTAGGAGGGTAAAACCGGCACATCCTCCGGTAAAAAAGTGATCATCGTTTCGGTGTCCGGCGATTGTGTTTGTATGTCTGCTTTTTCAAAAAGCCGTTCTGCCAGATGATTTTTCATCTGCTCAAAGCAGGTGCGCACACTGCGCGCATTGCCGAAGGATTTTCCATCACGCTGTTTTTGTGCCATCAGGTAATCCAGCGCCCGTTCGACCACTTCCGCATTCAAAATGAACCTTTCCTTTTCCGCCATGCGGCACAGGATTTGTCCCAGTTCTTCACGGGTGAAATCCGGAAAATCCAGTTTCAATGAAAACCGAGAGCGCAGACCGGGGTTGCTCTCAAGGAACTTGAGCATCGGCTGGGGATAACCGGCGGCAATCACGACCAGCCTGTCACGATAATCTTCCATCGCCTTGACCAGCGTATCAATCACCTCGCGCCCGAAATCCTGTTCACTGCCGCGTTCCAGTGCATAAGCCTCATCAATAAACAGTACACCGTCCAGGGCTTTCCTGACTGCCGCCATGGTGCGCAGGGCGGATTGCCCCACATACCCCGCCACCAGATCGGCGCGGGAAACCTCCACCACATGCCCGCGCCGAAGGATGCCCAGCGAGCGGTAAATCCTGCCGACCAGCCGGGCAACCGTGGTTTTCCCCGTCCCCGGATTGCCGCGGAAAACCATATGCGTCAGCAGGTCTGCCGGGGGCAGGTCTTTTTCCAGCCTGCGCCGCGCCTGTTCAAATTGCACTCTGCGCGCCATGCGCCGCAAGTTCTTCTTGAGCGCGGTCAGTCCGACCAGCTCATCCAGTTCGTTAAAGACCTCCTCCAGCTTCAGCTCTGGCGGCGGCAGATAAGCGCGGTAACTTTCGGGAATATCTTCAAGCGAAACCGGTGTTTCCGGCGGCAGATGCTGTTGAAACACCCGCGCCGCACGACGGCGGTCAATTGCCTCTGCCAGATTGCGCATCTCGCCCGCATTGCCGAAGGTCTCATCCCGGCCGGAATACATCCCGGTGATTATCTCTTTCAGCGCGGGTTCGGCTTCTTCCGAAAGCACAAGCTGACGCCCTGCCAGCATTCCCTGCAAAATCTGCCAGAGCTGTTCGGGGGAATAATCTTCAAAATAGATGACATTTTCCGCCGGGATGCGCCGAGCCAGCCCGGGGTTTGACTGGCGAAAACGCTCCATCTTTTCCGGATACCCTGCGAAAATGACCACCAGCCGGTGGCGGTCGTCTTCCATGCGGGTCAGGAGTGTGTCCAGTGCTTCCTGACCAAACCCGCCCCGCCCCTCTTCGGTGAGCATATAGGCTTCGTCCAGGAACAGCACGCCGTCCAGCGCCTGATTCACCAGCCGGCTGGTCTTGATCCCCGTTCCGCCGACATAATCCGCTACCAGATCGCTTGCCCGCGCTTCGACCAGATGACCGCGCTTGAGGATGCCGATGTCGTGATAAATTTCGCCGATCAGGCGGGCGGTGGTGGTCTTTCCTGTGCCGGGACTGCCGGTGAACATCAGGTGCAGTAAAGGAAAATCGCCTTCCTTCAGTTGATGGCGTTTTTTTTTGAGCGCCAGCCAGGCGGCGAGTTCAAAAATGCGCTGTTTAACATTCTCCAGCCCCACCAGCGAATTGAGCCGCTCTTCGATTGGGATGCTTTTTTCACGCACAGCGGAAAACCAGCCGCTCTGGCGGGCTTTTTGCAGGTTAAAATGCTGATACCGGCTCAGGCGGTTCATCCACACCCGCGCCCTGCCGCCTTCGCCGGCAATCCATTCTGCCAATTTTTGCCGCTCGCCGGCCGGAATCAGCATACCCTGTTTTTTTTCCAGATAGTTCATGAGCCGCTCAATTTCCGCATCATCAGGATCGCCGATTTCGGCCAGATTCATGGTGCGTGAGGGTTCATTGCGCCGGCTCAGGATAAAACTGCGCAGTTCCGGGACGTGAATGCGCTGAGCCAGCTCTGCTAAATCCTCATAGGCATCTGCCGAAAAGAGAAACAGACAAATATTCGGATTATCTGCCGGCAAGCGCGTCCACTCACCAATGACACCCGCCAGCGTGCGCGGATCATCGGTATACTGCAGATAGGTTTCCGCCTGTGTAAACACTACGGCTGAGGGGCAGGTTTGTGTATCGCGCATCATCGCATCCAGCATGCGGATGGCAAAGACATCTCCCATGCCGGTGCGCGGCTGGGGCATGGGCTGGTCTGCGCCGCGCGGTTTCAGCACCATGCGGTTCGCCAGCGGACCGTCACTCAAATACATCATTTCTATCTGCGGTTCGCGCACCTGCCGGGGAAGCCGGGCGGTCCGCACAGGGCTTGCCAGCTCTTCCGATTCACCATCGAGGAAATATACCGGTTTATGCGGGGCGATAAATGCCACCCGATGATACCCATGCCGTTTTAGATAATCCAGCAAAGCCTGTTCAATGGTTTGTGCCTCACCCTGCGGGGAAATAAAAATGTCTTCAATCCCGCTGCCGTAGAGGATAAAAAAGCGGTAACCGGAAGATACATCAAGCGCCCTTTCAAGCCGTTCGATGTTCATCATGCCGCCTTGAAGACTGGATTGATTTGTTTGAAAGAGAGCGGGTTGCCGGCTGTAGAGCAGGGTATGAAACCCTGCGAACATCTTCCTTCTCGTATTCTACCGCCATCTCCCCTATCGCCAGCCCGTAGGCTTGCAGGCTTTGCCGGATGATCTTCGCCCTCTGCCACAGCTCATGTTCGGTGCGCAGGGGGCGATCCCGTGAAACCAGGTGTAACTCATTCCTGCCGAATTCCCGCGGGTCGGGGTCAATTTTGACCAGCACTTCCGCCCCTTCCAGATTGACCAGCCGCACCTGATACCCCCAGCGCATGTCATTTGCCTGAAAACGGGTCTGCACCGGTACAAACCCCTGTTCCTGTAATGCCTGCACGGTCAGATCGGCAATGTTGACGCGCAACTGCGAGTTGAGCAGTTCCAGCCGGGCTTGAAAAACGATCTCGAACAGCTCTTTTTCACGCGCGGGCAGGTCTTCTTGTGCCAGCCGGCGCAGGGTTTCCATATCTAAATCGGGATGGTCAACCTCGACCGCCCTTAAAGTTTGACTGATTTGCTGGATAAACCGGGATAAAGCTCCGGACGTCCAGACATCCACCTCGACGCTTTCCGGCAGAGGGTTGCCATCCATATCTATCGCCGGGACAACTTGTTGTTCTTCTGCCAGTTCCAGCAGAAGCCGATAGCCGTTCAAGAGCGCGGCGCGCAGGGTCAGCCATTCGGTCTGCTTCAGCTCCAGCGAGAGCCGCAAATGAGATAAGTGCCGGTATAACTGCTGTCCCTCCAGCAGTACGGCATCTGAAAAGCCGTCTTCCAGATTGAGATACGCCTGATGCAGGCGTTCGGCGGTTGCATCCAACTCGCCGGGGATAAACCGCTCAACATCGTAATTGTTCCGGATAAACCGGCAGAGGGCTTCGGCATGCTGCAGCCAGCGCAGGGCAATCTGCGCTTTGCGTTCTTCATCGGCGAGCATCCAGCCGCCGGTCTGCTCCAGCAGGTCAATACGCTGTTGTTGTTCGCAGATACGCCGGCTGGTTTCGTGCTGAACTTCCAGCAGGTCTTCGATTTGGCGGGCGAGACCATCCTGAAGAGAATTGATCTCTTCTTCTACGGCGGAGCGGGCGGTTTGAAGCCGATCGAGCAGAGCTTCCTGCGCCTCCATCAGCAGGCGGGTTTGCCGGTTTTCTGCCTGTTGCAGGTCTTCATCAAAAACCTTCAAGAGTTCAAAGAAACTCTGCTGGCGTTCACGGCTTCGGTCGGTTTCGGATAAGAGCGATTCGCGCACTTCCTGCCGGTTTTTTTCCAGCAGTTCGGGGAGTTTTTCCTGAAATAGACGGGATTGTCTATCGGCTTCGCATAAACGCCGGTATTCAGCTTCGCTGATGGTGATGGTCGTCCGCTTATGCCCGCTCATCATTCACAACCAACCGCTTAAAAAACAACCCAGCCTGCAGGTGAACCCCTTGCGGCAGTGTTGCATCCAACACCTGTAATACATCTACGGGCGGAATGCCGACAACCATCATCTGTCCGTTCAACACCTGCAGTTCCACCCGGCGGGGCAGGGCGTGAAAATCATACCCCGCCAGCCGGCTGGTCAGGTAGATGATGCGCTGATTGTCACTGCCGCGCAGACCGCGCCCGTCGTTGCGCTCGGCAATATACGGTCCGTCAATCAGCACATCAATTTCATCCAGCAGGTCAAAGACACTGCTCTCGGGCGGTTTGCGGATGAGCTGTTCAAGCTGGTAGCCGGTAAAGCAGATGATGTTGAGGTCGCGTTTCTGCCGCGCCAGTTTTGCCAGCCGTGCCAGCCCGCGGGCTTGCATAAACGGCTCGCCGCCGGAGAAGGTCAAACCGCCGATTTGCGGATCGGCAAGCAGTTCCTCTGCCAGCACTTCCGGTTTCACCCGTCTCGCCGGGTGGTCAAAAGAAAGCCACTGCGGGGCAATACAGCCGGGACAGCGGAACGGACATCCCTGCACCCAGACGGCCGCGCGCAGACCTGGACCGAGCGCCTGAGTGCCGTAACAGACGGCGGCGAGTTGAAGCACCCCTGAATCCGGCGGTACTTTTGGAGGATAGTTCATATCTGCAACCCTTATTTTTCCGGCTTTTTGATACGCAGGATTGCCGGCGGTATAGAATTTTTGTTCTAGTATACTATATTATAATGATAATCTTGCGAAAGTCAAGTAGTTTTACTGAAATCTTGTTGTTTATAAAAAGGCAGTGACCCCATCTTTGCCGAAACGGTTGCACTCAAACGGGGCTGGGGAAATGTAAAGTACTTTCTAAATGTGGACGACGCATTAAACTGGCCGCCTGGCAGGAATTTTTGAATTGGCTGGAACAATCACAAACGGCATGGGAAAGCAGGATGAAATGCTTATCCAACAATCTCCGGCAAATCGAATAACATCACATCTTGCCAGCAGTTCAAGCTCAGAAACACGGTGGACAAACAGGAGACCTTCCTGATAAATAAGAAAATCCAGATTATGATAATCACAATTTCCTTATGGTCGGGCATAAAAACAGCTTGACTTTGCGCGCTTGGAATATTATACTAAAGGAAGAATTTGTTCGCAGAGGAGGGAATTTGATCTAATTGAACACAATCCCAGCATAATACGCTTTTCCGGTCAGTGATACGAAAAAATAGGCAGTGTATTTGGATTGGGGATAATTATTAGTTGGGCGACACGTTCCGCACAACTAATGCAAAAGGGGAAAATCTAATGGATAGACAAAGGCAAGCAAAGGAAAAATCGGTTTGGGCTATAGGGGCAAAAATTGTTGCAGTGTTACAGTTTTTGCGGCTATTGGTTTAATCGCTCGTTATGCACCCATTGAGTTAATTGGCAATTTGACCATTAGCGCGATATCGAATTTTATATTTTGGTGGTTTATTTTCTCTTTTTGTTTGGATCTATCGAAAACTCGCCAAAAAGTAACGGGAGGTTAGCATGCGTTTGTTTCGCAGGATTTTGGCAATGCTTGCTATATACTTAGGCTATTTGATAACAGGCTTTTTTCTAAGGTTTTTGGGAATTACCCTTGACGGAGGCTTGGAAGAAATAATTTGTCTAATTGTTGCCTTGGCAATTTACTTCTTAATTTTAAAACTGTTAAAATACGGGGCGAGTGGATAAACCTTGGGCTTAGATGAATTGGTGGACATAAGCCGAGTAATTTGGAAAGCGCTGTTTATGCAATTGACGCAGGTTGTAACAGTACATAAAGAGCTTCAAGGCTGCTTTCAGTGCTTCAGGACAACGCGAAAAGCAGCGCGAGCGGCGTCCCAAGCGGGCCAGGTAATGGCGCAGTTCGGCGTTGTCCGCTTCGACCGAATAGGTATCGGTTTTACCCTGCGAGACTGCATACATGCCTCCGTGATACCACAGGCGGTCATAGACATCAAAAGCATCGCTGTAATAGCGCTTGGCCTTAGGCGCTGCATCCACCAGTTCCTGCAGCGTGTCTTGCGTTCGCTGCCAGACTACCTGAAAGCCCAGATAGCAGCGGGTGAGACGATCTACAATCGTGAGGATGTAGATTGGGTTTTTTTCTCCCCAATAAAGGTGAACAGCTCGTCCATCTCGGCTTCTTTGACTTGTTCGGGTGTCGGTGGATCGGGTAGTTGAGCAGCTTGGGCTTTGACCCATAAGGAAACCGTGCGATGATGAACACCCAGATGGCGGGCAATCCGACGCAAATTCATCCCATCTACATACATCTGCAAGGCTTTGCGGCGCACTTCCTCGGGATAAGCCCAGGGCTTGGGATTGGGCGTGTATTTCACTCGACAAAACGCACAGCGATAGCGTTGGCTGCCACTGT
>DYEC01000008.1 GCA_020725865.1 Anaerolinea sp.
CACCAGGGTCTCGGCTCGCAGGCGAATGACATAGTCGATGTTATGCTCCTGCAGCCAGCGGATCAGCTCGGTTTGCCCAAAGCCGGCATCCGCCAGCACAACCAGGCGGGCGCTTTGGGGCAGCAAGCTGGCCGCCAGCGTGAGCATGCCCCGCTCGAGTTGGTTTTGACTTTTGCGCAGCCGCAGGGGGGGATAGACCCCATCAGCCAGCGGCAGGGTGCGTTTCTTGCGAGGTACTGCCGCAAACAGCAGCTGTGTAGAATGCCATAGACCAACAAGGTCAGATTACGCAGACGGGTCGCCCGCATGTGTATCCCCCAGCGCTTGGCAATTTGCTCGATTTCAAGATATCCTCTCATCGCAGGCCTCCTTCGGTTTGGATTCGTGTGATAACAATTCAAAACCCGTTGGAGGTCTTGCGTTACGCTCCCCCTTAAAGTGGGTAGACTTCAGTCATTAAAACCATTGACAAGCATCAAAACAGCGTGTATATTTTTAGCATGTTCTTGCAGCAACGACCAACCTGCAATAATACTACCAAGAATGGTCTCCGAGGTGTACGGCTCGCGGGGCGGTCCTGTTGCTTATTTAGCTAATTACTTGCAATCTTATTCACACTTAGCCCCGCACAAGCGGGGCTTTATTTTTATACCTTGGAGGAAACCATGGACTGGCACATTTTTAACCCTCCCCCTTCGGCAGCCGAAGTTCTCGCCCAATCCCCTCGCGTCATTATTGCCAGCTCAACAGAAGAATTACTTGATCTTGCTTGTGGCGGACGCAATAACAGTATGTATGAAGTTGCCTACAATGTTCCAGGCAAAGGCCGCGTAGTGGAAGCTACTGTTGCCCGGGTACGCAATGGTATCTCAGTGAACTACACGGAACCATACATGCGTCGTCGCGATCCAGATTGTCTGGTAATTGGTGATGACCTGCCAACAGACAAAGAACGTTTTAGCGATCGTTTCGGCATGGATTTCTCAATCATCCGCCAGGAGACTTTTGATTGGCTAAAAACACAAGAGCTGGCAATTTTCGCCTTTCGGGCTGGACATCCGGAAAACGGCTTGGACACGCTGGTCATTGCGCCAGCAAACGCAGGATTTTTTGCCTTGGGCTTGGCATATTTACAAGACATTTTACCGCTGGAAGAGGTCCAAAATAATTTCAATCCTAAAGCAGTTATCTATACAGCGCCGATTTTCCGGCATACACACTTTCATGGAAAACAGGTAGTAGTCCATAACCGGCTCCCTGAATGTTACGAAATGTTTTCCTTTAACCTCTATCCTGGTCCAAGCGCCAAGAAAGGTGTATATGGTATGCTCATTGACCTTGGCGAGCGCGAAAACTGGGTGACAGCGCATTGCTCGACGGTTCAAGTGATCACCCCTTACGATAATGTGGTCACCATCATGCACGAGGGAGCAAGCGGCGGCGGAAAAAGCGAAATGCTTGAACAGCCTCATCGCGAACCCGACGGGCGGCTGCGCCTTGGAGAAAATATCGTTACCGGTGAGGTCCGCCATCTTGTATTGCCGCGCACATGCGAACTCCATCCCGTCGTAGATGACATGGCACTCTGTCACCCTACCATTCAAAATGGCAATGGGAAATTAACCGTTATGGATGCAGAAAACGCGTGGTTTGTACGCGTCAATCACATCACAAGTTATGGAACCGATCCATATCTTGAGAAATTGACCGCTCAACCCGCTGAGCCGCTTTTGTTCCTCAACATTGACGCTGTTCCCAACAGCCGTGCCTTAATTTGGGAGCATACACAGGACGCACCGGGAAAACCTTGCCCTAACCCCCGCGTTGTAGTTCCGAGGCGAATCATTCCAAATATTGTTAACGACCCTGTAGAAGTAGATATACGTAGCTTTGGTGTCCGCACGCCGCCATGCACCAAAGAACAGCCCAGCTACGGTATCATCGGTTTGTTTCACATTCTTCCCCCTGCTTTAGCCTGGTTATGGCGGCTTGTTGCACCGCGCGGCCACGACAATCCAAGCATTGTTGACACCGATAGCTTAAGCAGCGAAGGAGTAGGATCGTACTGGCCATTTGCAACAGGACGTCGCGTAACGCAGGCAAACCTGCTCCTAGAACAATTTGTGAAATACAAACGCACGCGGCATATTTTGATACCCAACCAGTATATTGGCGCATGGAAGGTCGGTTTTATGCCAGAATGGATTGCACGCGAGTATCTGGCAAGGCGGGGCAGTGCTCGCTTCAAAAGTGATCAACTGCGCCAGTCGCGCTGTCCGCTCTTGGGTTACACATTGCATCAGCTTCACGTCGAAGGTAGCCTGATTGCGCGCTGGTTCCTACAAGTGAATACTCAACCTGAAGTGGGTGATGCGGCTTATGATCAGGGCGCAGAACTTCTCTACGGGTTCTTCCGCAACCAGCTAGGTGCATTTTTGGAAGATGATCTGAACCCATTGGGACGAAAAATTATAGAATGCTGTCTGGATGGTGGAACTTTGACAGATTATGAGAGCCTCATCCCAATGGAGTAAAAATTAACGCCATCCTTTTCAGCTTACCATGATTTGATTTGTACCTCGGAGTGGCATCTCACCCATGATGAAAAAAACTCCTCTCAAACTCGCCAATTTGACAGTTCCGCTCACGTTGCTGATTGCCTTTTGGATTCTGGCAGTTACTCTGTGGCAAACAACTGGGAATCCGTTTTATCTTGCCAATTTTGGTTACATCGGAACGGCTCTGGCTATAGGCATGGGCGCATATTTCCTGCTGCCAACGCGCAAAAAGCCGGTCGGGAGAAGACTAGCTCAATTTTTTATTGGTTCTTACATGCTCTTCTTCTTGGGTTTATTTGCTCGCGAAAATATGCAAATCGAAGGCTTTTTCTTCTATTTGCTGGCAGGTCTGTTCTATGGAGCTGTAATCCATTATCTTGTAGCAAAAGTCTTGGGCGTTTTTCTGTTCAACCGCGGCTGGTGCGGCTGGTCTTGCTGGACAGCTATGATCCTTGACCTTTTGCCTTTTAAACGTCGTCGCCAAGCGCCACTAGCAGTACCATTCTGGAGGATACGGTATTTTCACTTCGGTTTGAGTTTGGCGCTTGTGTCACTCTCATGGTGGGGATTGGGGTACCGGGTAGAAGAGCAGAGCATCACGGAGCTGTACTGGCTTATCGGCGGAAATGTTCTTTACTACGCCATTGGCATAGGCTTGGCCTACGCACTGAAAGACAACCGTGCCTTTTGTAAGTATGTCTGTCCTATTCCTACCCTGCAAAAAATCCCGGCGCGATTTGCTCTGCTCAAGATCTCTGGCGATCTCAACAAATGCACAGACTGCGGCGCCTGCACCAAAATGTGCCCAATGGATATTGACATTCCCGCCTATATACATCGAGGTCAACGCGTTCTCTCGACAGAGTGCATCCTATGTCTCGAATGCGTTAATGTCTGTGCAAAGGGCGCACTCAAGGCAAGTTTCGGTTTGGATAAATTCTAGATTGCTTACCATCCCACAATGCGCTGAAACTAATACAACGGCAACGTAAATGTAAAGACGCTGCCTTTCCCTTCCCCTTCACTCTGCGCCCAGATGCGTCCGCCATGTGCTTCAACCCAGTGTTTGGCAATTGTCAGCCCGATCCCACTGCCTCCATGAGCGCGCGAGCGGGATTTATCCACCCGGTAAAACCGGGTAAAAATCTTGTCCAGATGCTCGGGTGGAATGCCGATGCCCGTATCTTGCACCATCACTTGAATCTCTTTGTATTGTTTTGTTACGGCTATGCGCACTTCGCCGCCCTCCGGCGTGTATTGTAATGCATTCCCTAACAAATTGATCAACACCTGACCAATGCGGTCTTCATCCGCCTTCGCAAGGGGCAAATTCTCTGTTGCATTGACAGTCAGTCGTACCCCTTTCTCTTCAAACTGCCACTTCAACCGTTGAACAACCGAATTGATGAGAGCTTCCATTGAAATCAGCTTCCGCTTCAACGAGTAAGCTCCACCTTCAACCCGACTCAATTCCTCCAAGTCTAATACCAGGCGCTGCAGGCGGTCAGCCTCGCGGTAAATTTGCTGAAAAGTCTCCGGCTCGGCAGGCAATACCCCATCAATCAGCCCTTCCATAGAACCCTTAATTGCCGTCAATGGGGTGCGCAATTCATGCGCCACATCCCCAATCAATTGCCGCCGCATCGCCTCTGTCTGTTCAAGCTGTTCTGCCATCTGATTAAAGTTAACCGCCAGCAATCCCAATTCATCCAAATTTTCCGGCTCCGACAAGTTACTGGGCAATTTGACACGTTCACTATAATGCCCGGCAGCGATGCGCTGACTCACCTGCCTCAGCGCATGCAACGGTGCAGTCAGCCGGCGGCTGATCAACAAACTGGCAGCCAGCGCAACCGCAAAAGACGCCAGTAACGATAGCCCCAGCGCATCTAAAAAAGCACCGCGAAAACTTAGAAATAGGGGCGTCCTTCCTCCTAACAAGCCCAGCCGTTCCCCATAGCGCAAACCCATGCCCTGCATCATACCGGGCATCATCTTGCCCATCATCTCATCCATTCCCAGCAAATGCCGGTTGAATGCCCCTGGCAGAGCAAGCCCGGCTGCCACAAGTAATACCAAAACGCTAACCAGAATAACGATCAAATAAGAGAGAAACAGCTTTGCCCACAGAGTCGTGCGTATCCAGCGCAGCATCTTACACCACCTCATCCTCAAAACGATAGCCTACTCCGCGTACGGTCACAATAAAACGATCATCACCCAGCTTCTGACGGATATGACCAATATGGACATCCACCACACGCAGGTCGCCGTAATATTCATAGCCCCATACCTTTTCCAGCAGTTGCTCGCGGCTCAATACCCGTCCGCGATGTTCTACTAGTGCCTTCAGAATATCAAATTCCACAGCTGTCAGTTCAACAGGACGCTCATCCACCCAAACCTGACGCGCTCCCGCATCCAAGCGCACATGCCGGAAGGCAAAAACCGCAGTATCCGATAAGCCGCTGCCCGCCGCTCGCCGCCGCAAAGCCGCCTTAATGCGCGCTACCAGCTCACGTGGGCTAAATGGCTTGGTTACATAATCATCCGCCCCTACTGACAACCCCACAATCTTATCGGTTTCCTCGCTACGAGCGGTCAGCATAATGACATATACATCCGACTCGCGGCGCAATTGTGCCAGAAGTGAGATTCCGTCCAGCCCAGGAAGATTGATATCCAGCACGACAAGGTCGGGTTTATAGGCACGCGCTGCTTTCAAGCCACCCGGGCCGTCTGTCGCCGTATAAACCTCATAACCTTCCGGCTTCAGGTAAGCTGTCACCAAGTTTAGGATACTTGGCTCATCATCAATCACCAGAATTTTTGCCGCTCCCATTTTCTGCCTCTTCAGCCTGACAACAGACCACTTACTTACACCCCGATTGTACAGGAAAAAAACCGGACGCGAAGGTCCGGTTTTTTGCTCAGGTCACATCGCTCTATCAAGATTCTTCGCTCATGGTCACGAATTTGCCGTGCCAGTGATGATAAAACACCTGTCCCGTATAACCGTTGACACTGAGCATTCCCACCGGCTGACCAACCTTCAGCACATCCAGTGTGTAGTATCCATAGAAAGGTTCCGCCTCGCCCGCTGTCGCACCGGTATTACAGTTATCCAGATATTCCTGAGCAGCTTTTACCGCTTCTTCCGCGCTCACCGTCATATCAGAACCATCAACGTTTTGCGGCAACCAAAAGCGTCCCATCATCCTTCCGCGTCCGCCATATTTTAGATTCCACATTCTATTGGGCCCAAATTCGGGATAAACTGCTTTGCTGACGGGATCAACCAGTAATTCCATTGCACCGGTACCGGTGTTTTCTTCCACAACCCGAACGTATGCATGGTTATCGAACACCATAACTTCGCCGATGGTCAAATCATCACTGCCCAGTTTCTTCAGGTAATCTTCAACAGCAGTTTTCGCTTCTTCCACTGTCAACGGCCGCGTGTTGCTGGTGGCCGTTTCACTGAAGTAAGGACACGTTTGTGCAAAACCGCCCATCATCCCGCCTGGGCCACAGCCAAATCCCGGGAAGAAATTGTCGTCGTTGGGCAGTTGCCGCGGTTGCCGGTTATACGGGCGGGCTTCATTTCGCCGGTTCCACATTCTCCCGGGCCCCATGCCAAACGAGCGTCCATCCATTCCATAGCCCGGTCTCACCTGCTGCGGAACGCGCCAGCCAAAACCATCTTGGCGACCTTGCCAGTCAGGAACAGCCGCTTGTGCGCGCCACTGTTTGAACCAGTTGCTTGCCTGACCGACCACAAAACCGGCTGCCAACAGCCCTCCGGCGATTATCAGAACCCCAATGATGATTAAAGCAATTTTCAGCCCTTTTCTCATCTTCTTACCTCTCTACACAATATTTTGCAAGCTTCAAAGCATGCACTACAAAGATACCAAACACTGTTAAAGAACCGATAAAGCAATTATAAAGATTGTGTAAAGAGACATTTTTTTCGGCTATGTGGTACTTTCAAACAATCACCCTTCTATGTTCCAGCATTAGCTCTCGGATAAATCTGTGCAAAGTAAAAACAAGAGGTCAATCAATTGTTCGACATCGCCAAGATGCGCCGTTTCAATCGGAGAATGATGATAACGCAGCGGAACAGATAACGCAGCTGTCTGCACACCCATCAGTGCAAAAGGCAGTGGACTTACAATGGTTGAAATACCGGTAACCACCTCATCCTGGAGAGCAACACCATGTTGTTGAGCAAGCTCGCGGATGCGCTGGGCGAGCTTCCAATCCGGCACAAAGGCAGCTTTTCCCCGCACTGTGTCGAACCATTTCAGCGCCGGGCCGCTTCCCAGGTGAATCTCGCTCTGGGCGCGTTCTAGATCTGGAGTATCAAACGCCAGCGTGGCATCCACGCCCAATACAACCTGCGGCTGCATTCTTTGGAGAACCGGCAGTCCGCCGTTGAACATGATTTCCTCGCGCACGACAAAAGCCAGACCGACATCAGTGTTCATTTGCGACTCACTCAAACGTCGTGCCAGATGGATTAATACAAAACAACCCAAACGATCATCCAAAGCCTTGCCACTTACAAAGTGTTTACCCAAGCGCTTCAACGGAGCATCCCAAGTTAAGCCATCCCCAACACGAACTCCCATCGCGAGCGCTTCCTCCAAAGACGTTGCGCCAATATCCAGATAAAGAACGCTCAAGTCGGTGGACTTGCCATCGTCCAGATGGTGCGGTAACACCCCCACCTGTGCCGGCAGCGCTTCACCTGACGCAGTCCACAAAGTCAAACGGGCACCGGGCAGACCGCGTACTCCCATCCCCCCCAACCGCTCCACCTGTAAAAAGCCTTGCGGGGTAATCCGGCGAACGAGCAGACCCACCTCGTCCATATGCGCAAGAAACAACATTTTGCAGTTAGCTCTATCCGCCGGACTGGCAATCAAGTTGCCGATAACATCGCTATGAACGTGCCAGCCTGAAGGTAAAAACGTAGCAATTCGTTCGGCGATCTGTTGCTCGCGCCCGGGTAAGCCGGGAACACTGACAAGCTCACCCAACAGATCGAGGTCTAATTCTGTGTTCACACTCCTCCTTCCAAGCGCAATATCCGCATTCGCTCTATCTTTTGTTGTATGATTTGAGCGGCGCCAATATCTCGGCGGTAACGTAAACCATCCGGCAGATGAGCCGCGAGAAATGAATCCATACGACGGGCAACGACATCGGGATGACTATCCAACCCAACCAATGCCAGCGTACGCGAACCCAATGCCTGCAAACGTCCTCCGTCCGCCGGCGCGACTGAAGCAAAAATAACATCCAATCCAGCCGCTTCAGCTTCTTTTTCGTTGAAGTCAAAGATTAAAGGCCCGGCTAACGCTTCCGGGTAAACCTGCGGAACCAAGTATCGCACCACCGAAGCCTTTTGCGCAAAATCAACTATCGCTTTGTCCACTCGTCCTGAGGCAACTTCCATAAACAAATGAGGCGCATCGCTCTGCAACAGCGACATCATGTTAATTGCTTCCGGATCGCCAAAGCGGGCATTGAACTCGACCAGACGAATGCCTTTCGCCGTTACCATAAACTGCCCGTACAGCACCCCGCGATAGGGAGTGCCCGTGTCTTCTGCAATTGCCTGCAAGGTCGCACCGATCAGTTGATCAGCCTGTCTCAAGTCCTCATCATTCAGGAAAGGCAAAGTGCCATCTGCCATCGTATAGGAACCCATTCCCCCAGTCATCGAGCCGCTGTCGCTGTCAAAAGCATACTTGAAATCCTGCGCTACCGGCATCGGTACAAAACCATTGTCGCTGGCAAACACCATCCGTGAGAACTCCTCGCCCACCAGCCGCTCCTCAAGCAGCACCATACCATCTCTGGCAATCCACTCGGCAGCGTAATCCACCGCCTCATCCTCACCAGCGAGCTGCGTTCCCATTACCTTCACCCCCTTGCCGCCGGTTAAGCCCAACGGCTTGACTGCAACTTCACCTATTTGGTGAATAAAATCCTGCGCTTCGGCACGGCCGCGCGCCAAACACCATTGCGGCGACCCCCATCCAACCCGCCGTTTCAATAGATCACGCATAAAGGATTTGTCGCTCTCCAGACGCGCCTGAAGACGGGTTGGACCAACAGCAAGGATACCGCGCCCCCGCAATTCATCTACCGTCCCAGCTATCAGCGGCGCCTCCGGTCCAATAACTACCAGCTCCACCCCCTCAGAGGTTAGGGCATTCGCAATCGCCTTACTGTCCGAAAGTGAACCCAACGACATCCGATGCGCCAAACGCTGAATCCCGGGATTGATCGAATTCGCAAAAACAATCAAAGAATCTCGCTCACGATTTGCCGCCAGCGCCTTCGCCAGCGCATGTTCACGTCCACCGCTGCCGACTAGTCCAATACGCATAGAACATACTCCTCACAAAGTCCGGGGTTACCGAGTCTGCAGAGACTATCACTCGGCGTGCAATAAGTATATAACAACCAACTTGTTGGTACAACCCTAAAAAATCCTTAAATTCTGAAAAGAGTATAATTCGGGCATACTGCTTCTTCATCTGGGTGTTGTATAGTGAAAATTGCGTCTAATCGCATACAAAGCTGTAAGCTACTGGCAGGCTTTTTCTGGATAGCCAGCCTTGAATTATTGCTCGCAGCAGCTCTAAGCCTAGTTATCGAAACAGACACAAAAAACGCGTTTCTTTTCGGCTTTTCAAAAACCCGGCTTGCGTTGGTGACGTTTCTGCTTGGCGCTGCGGTCGTTATGGGTGTTCTGGGGACTGTCACATTAAAAAGACGAAAGCTCTGCTCTCGCCTTCAATGTTTCTTTAACAGCAAGCCGTGGATACCAATCATTCCTGCCGTCTTGGCAGGAGCAATGGGATTAAGCATTCTCTATGTCAATCCTTCCAATGCCGCATTCATTCGCCTGGCACCCTCATTGCTCAGCTTCTGGTTGATTGGAATCGAATACACTGCGCTCTCTACATTGCTATCAAACGATACCCGCGAAGAATATCAAGTTGCCCTTCATGGGTTTAATGCTATATCCCGCAAGCTCTACGCGTTGATCACAATTGCGCTGATCTACGCCTCCCTTCTGGTGCCTATCGGGATTCCTGCCCTGTTCGACGGTACACCCCTGAATACACCCGTAGAGTTCATCACCGCCGCACTATTCATACCCTTTGCAGTATTGATCGACTGGCGTTATTTTTCAAAACGTCAGGTTTTGGGAATTGCTCTGGCGATTCTCGCCGCCCGCATCCTGTTAAGTTTTGTCGCCCCACTTTCCGGCATTTCGGTCTGGGTTTCCCAAAATGAAAACCCGGCTGAAAGCGATCACTGGATACCCACCTACGACACAATTCTGCATCCCACCATGTCTTCTCGGATGACAGCCCCTTATAAACACATACGCAATTTTCCGGTTGAGTGGATTAACGACAAAAATATTCATATTGAACAAGTCGGTTTTACACTACGCCTGGACAGCTATGCGCAATTGGCAAAGGGTGAAAGATTGATTTTTATTACGCAGGGTATGGAGCGCGGCGAAATCGAATTAACTGATCTTGAAACAGGACAGACTGTTCCAGCTCCTCTGGTGACTGGTGCACACCCTGTGGATTGGAACCATCCACCAGAAGCGCCTCCATTTCAGCGTTTTCGCATTCAAGGCACGTTGATTTTTAGAGGGGCACAACCTTACCAGTTCCACCCGGCTGTTCTATCCGACGACGGCAACATACATAACGCCTTTGAGCGGGGAAAACTCTGGTGTCAGTTACAAGGGGTTGAACTTTTGACAACGCAATTCCACCTCATCCAATTTTTTCAAAATCTGACCGGTATTGCACTGCTCGCGACCGTTCTCTCTGGCATTCTGCACGGTTTGCGACTGCTCCATCGGCAGCAAGTCATTCAGCCAATTGACCTTTATCTGGCTGCGTCAAGTGTTTTCGGTAGTGCTTTTCTGAGACTTCTCGATAAACCGGATTTGGAACGAATCATCCCTTATGGAATTCTGTGCTTCGGTTTTCTCAGGCTGGCAGTCTCCTGGATCACATCTGGAACAAGACGGCTAAAAACACCTACCAGGCCATTTCTGCTTTCTATCGGTGTAGCAGCATTAACACTGTTTCTTTTCCTGGATATTCATGAATTGCAGGAAATCTTTATCTTTCCTCAGGGCCAGGACAGCTTATCCTATCAAATCATGGCTCGTTACATTTTTGTTGAAGGTGACTTTTTACTAACCCATTCGCGCATCCCGCCCCATGCCTATAAACTCCTATTTCCCTATCTGGTTGGCATTCTGCATATTATCTTTGGACAATCGTCCGCGTCTTTATTCTTTTTCAATGCTTGGTGTGGGTTTCTTATTGCTTATTTGATCGTCATAGTGCTTGAAAGAAATAAACTACCCTGGATTCTTTCCTTCAACGCCGGTTTGATTCTTCTATTTGTACTCACACAGCCCTCTTTCCTTGTTTTCTTTTTCCGCTTCGGGTTGATTGAGCCAGTAGCAACATTGGGCCTTGTGATGGTAATTTATTATTTGTCCGCTTCCAGGTTCATCCCGGCTTTGCTCACAGGCATTCCGACCGTACTGTTCCGACTGGATTATCTCGGTGGTATTTTCGCAGCGCTGATTCTGGCCACAGACCCTCTGACAGGCTCGTTCAGAAAGGTCTGGCAATCCGTTTCTCGATTTGTAACGGTGAAATGGAAACAGGGGCTATTGTACAGCCTAGCGCTGACAGCACTTCCCCTAACTGCCATCCTTTTTTATCACAGGGTTTATCCGAACTATGTATTGAATGCTCGCGATACAGTGCAATATTCTATGTACACCATTCTGGAAGGATTGTTAAGAATCATCATCGGCGGAAGTCCGTCAGAACTCAGCGAGCGCTTTCTGCAAAATCCGCTGGACGCTGTGATCATCACCGCTATCCTTGTCTCCGGAACTCTGCTGGGGATATTGACGCTTTTGTGGCGGCGTGGAGTGATCAAACAAGTGGACATACGTTGGAGCATTGTCCTGCTTGGCCTCCTCTCCGCCTACATTCCGGTCAAACCGACGGGATATTCCCCACGTTTCAGCACTCCACTGCTACCACTAGTTATTATCGAAATCGCACTGTTTCTTCACCAAGCGACATTGAAAAGCAAAAGCTTTGATTCCTGAATAGGCATTGCCTTGCTGTAAGAACTGCTCACATCAATTTTTCTTATTGTCGTCCTTTGCGCAACTGCTCGCTCATCTTGAATCCTTGGGCAATTTGCCCTTTCGTAAAATGTGATATATGATTTATGATTATGGCGAGTCCCCATGATTCTTTACGGTAGTGCCCTTAACTTATCCTTGAGGACAATCTAGAGACAAAGTATGTCTTCCCAACCAAACTTCAACCCACAATATTACGAAAATCCAGCCCCCAAACGAAAAAACAACACATGGTTGGGTTGCGGCATTATAGCTTTAGCGGTTGTTTGTCTTGGCAGCGTCGCCGTCTTAGTAGGTTGGTTTGCGCTGGAGGGAACAACAAAAGAATCACCTCAAGCCAATACCATTCTGCCAACTGCAGCACCAATCAGTTTATCTACCCAGCCGTCCTTGCAAACCAATCTTACAACTGCCCCACCGAACCACATCCCCTATGAAGCAGTGGTTCAAATTATTGCCATGGTCAACCTGGACGGCGATATTCAGCCCGGCTGGACCGGATCAGGCTCGATCATTTCCTCTGATGGACTTATCCTGACCAATGCGCATGTTGTATTATCTGACGCTTATTACACGGTTGATCATCTTGTCATCGCTCTTACCGTCGCGCAGGACGCCCCAGCCCAAGCTGCCTACCTTGCAGAGATTATTCAGGCAGATGCTGCTCTTGACCTGGCAGTATTACGTATCACAAAAGACTTAAATAACAATCCGGTTGTCCCCTCCAGCCTCAATTTACCAGCTGTTCCGCTGGGCAACTCGGATCAATTGCAGTTAGGTGATCCGATAACGATTCTTGGTTATCCTGGCATTGGCGGAGAAACCATCACTTTGACGCGGGGCGAGGTCAGTGGCTTTACAGGGGACCGAGTTTACGGAAATCGCAGCTTCATCAAAACATCAGCGACTATCGCCGGCGGTAATAGCGGTGGGATGGCAACGAACAGCCATAACGAGCTGATAGGAGTTCCAACACAGGTTGGCTATGGCGGTGAAGGTGATATTGTGGACTGCCGCGCTCTTGCAGACACCAATGGCGATGGCTTAATTAATACTCTCGACTCCTGTATACCAACGGGCGGTTTTATCAATGCCTTACGACCTATCAAACTGGCAATGCCCTTAATTGAAGCCGCCAAACGCGGCGAACAAAATATCATCGCTGGTACTCACGGAGAGCAAATTCAAGAATCTACTGGTGCAGTGCTAATGTCTGATGATTTCAACAAAGATAACAGCTTATGGGACATAGGCGGTTCTCAAAATGGCGAAGTGCGTTTTAAAAACGGTGAATTGTGGTTCCACATTATCCCAATGCAATATTATTTTTGGAGTAGCTGGAACGGCAACACTTTTACGAACGCTGTGATCAGCGTGGATGCACGAGTTGAATCCCCAACCGGAAGCGGCGATTTTGGCATAATATGCCGCTTGCAAGATGGCAACAATTTCTATGCACTTGAAGTCAGCGAAGATCGTTACTTTGCTATCTGGAAAATGGTCAATGGACAAAGCGTTTTCCTGAAAGATTGGACCTACTCGGGTTCCATTCCCGAGAACACCTCTATGACTATTACTGCCACCTGTACTGGCAACAAATTGGCTCTGGCGGTGAACAATTTACTGCTAGCAGAAGTCCGCGATGATACCTTTCAATCAGGTTGGGTGGGGCTTTTGGCTGGAACATTTGAAACCGGTAACATTATTGTTGCGTTTGACAACTATGTGGTTAGAAAACCATAATGCCGCGCGAGGGACCAAAAAGCAGGCAAGTTATCAGCCTGCTTTTTGACGAATCAAACTTGACCAAAAATGGAGGGAGCTTTGCCTGAAACATATGATGTTATCGTGATTGGCGGCGGAGCCGTGGGTTGCATGGTGGCGCGTTTTCTATCGCGCTACCGGTTAAGCATTCTACTCATTGAAAAGGAAGCGGATATTGGCATGGGTGCCAGCTCGGCAAATTCGGCCATCATTCACGCGGGATATGATCCCCTTCCGGGAACGCTGAAAGCTAAAATGAACGTAGCTGCCAATTTGATGTGGGACACACTGGCTGGTGAGTTGAACATTCCATTTGAGCGACGCGGTGACTATGTGGTTGCTATTGGACCGAAGGAACTGCCCAAGCTAGAATTGCTGCTCGAGCAGGGACGAAGAAATGGCGTTCCTGGAATGCACATCATCTCTGCAGAAGAGATGCGTCACCGTGAACCAAATATCAACCCGGATGTCAGTGGCGCGCTTTGGGCACCAACCGGGGGTATTTGCGACCCATTCGCCATTTCCATCGCCGCGGCTGAAAATGCTGTCCAAAATGGCGTTCGCATCCTGCTGGAGACTGCCTTTGAGGATTTCATCATGGACGGCAAACGCATTGTAGGAATAAAGACCAACCGAGGTGACTTTGGCTGCCGCTGGGCAGTAAACGCAGCAGGATTGTATGCAGACGTTGTCATGCACAAAGCCGGTGTGCGACCAGAATTCAAAATTACCCCACGACGCGGTGAATATTGCATTCTTGATCGCGCCGAAATCACAGTTAATAACGTTCTCTTTCCTGTTCCATCCGATATCAGCAAAGGTATTCTGGTAACAGCAACACTGCATGGAAATACCATTGTGGGTCCCAATGCTCAGGATATTGAGGATAAAGAAGATCGAGCGGTCACTTATGATGGATTAGGAGAACTATGGGATGGAGCACACAAGCTGGTGCCTTCGCTCAGCCCTCGCCATGTGATCGCAGTTTTCGCTGGTTTGCGAGCAAGCGGTAACGCTCCTTGCGAAACGCCCGGCGTAGATTACAACCATGATTTCATCATTGAAATTCCACGGGAAGTGCAAGGGCTAGTCAATCTGGGCGGCATTGAATCGCCCGGATTGACCTCAGCACCCGCCATTGCGCTACGTGTTATCGAATTACTTAAAGAGGCAGGGGAAAAGCTGGAGGAAAAACCCGACTGGCAACCCATCCGCCCGCCGCGGCCGCGTTTTCGCGACCTGCCGCATGAGGAACAAAAGCGACTGATTGCGCTTGATCCACGCTACGGACGCATTGTTTGCCGCTGTGAAATGGTCACCGAAGGGGAAATTGTAGCTGAAATTCACGCCCCAATCCCTGCTCGCACCTACGACGCGATTAAGCGCCGCACCTGGCTGGGTACCGGGCGTTGTCTTGGTTCATTCGATATGCCCCGTGTAGTAGATATCCTGGCGCAGGAGCTGGGTGTGTCGCCGCTGGCAATCACTAAAAAAGGTCCTGGGTCTGAATTTTTGGTGCGGCCAACGAAGCAGGTGGAGGGATAAACATGGCTCTCAAAGACAAATACGATGTGGTTATCATTGGCAGCGGTCCGGGCGGACTGGCGGCCGCCATTTCTGCCAAGAAATACGGCGCCGAAGATGTGCTGATCATCGAACGTGACGTCGAGTTAGGTGGTATCTTGCTGCAATGTATTCACAACGGCTTTGGTGTTGAAATTTTCAAAGAGGATCTGCCGGGACCCAGCTATGCGCAACGGTTTATCAACGAAGCCATGTTGCTGAAGGTAGAAGCTCTGCTGGATACCATGGTGCTGGATATCACACCTCAGCGCCGTATCTTTGCCAGCAGTAAAATAAACGGCTTTGTGGATATTCAAGCGCGAGCGATTGTTCTGGCAATGGGATGCCGTGAACGCACCCGCGCCCAGGTGCGTTTGCCTGGTACACGCCCCGCAGGCGTTTACACTGCTGGCACTGCTCAACGCTGGGTCAACGTGGAAGGATATATGCCGGGTAAGCGGTTTGTGATTCTCGGTTCTGGAGACATTGGGATGATTATGGCGCGCCGTTTGACATTCGAGGGCGCAAAAGTCGAGCGTGTGCTCGAGGTAATGCCTTATCTAACTGGACTGACCCGCAATTACGTCCAGTGTTTGCTGGACTATGATATTCCCCTGCAACTTCAGCACACCGTTAAGCGTATTCTCGGTCACCAGCGCGTAGAAGCTATCGAAGCAGTGCGGGTGAATGAAAAATGGGAACCCATTCCGGGCACAGAGGAAATTATTCCCTGTGATACCCTGTTGCTTTCTGTGGGTTTGATCCCCGAAAATGAACTCTCAAAGAAAGCTGGAGTTCAACTTGACGCACTTACTGGCGGACCGGTTGTGGATAACAACTTTGAAACCAGCGTGCCCGGTATTTTTGCGGCCGGCAATGTTGTCCACGTGTACGACCTGGTAGACTGGGTGACTGAAGCTGGGCTGGCAGCCGGAAAGAGTGCGGCGCGTTTTGCTTTAGCTGAACGGCGGCGCGAGATACGACACATTCCCCTGCTGGCAGGGCATAATGTGCGCTATGTCGTGCCGCATGAATTGGATAAACAAACCTTGATGGAAGAAGAAGTGCGTCTTCAATTCCGCGTCAAACAGCCTGTCGAAGAACCCGTTTGGGTTGAAGTCCACAGTGAAAATAACCTGATTACACGAAAGTCCGAACGCTATGTGCGCCCAGGCGAGATGGTAACCATTGTGTTGACACCGCGTCATTATGAAGAGGTGGAGCGCGCTACCAGTCTCACGGTCAGCATTGTAGAGCGGTAAGAGGTACAGCTATGGAAACGACTGAAAAAATGATTTGCATTACCTGCCCAAAAGGATGCACTCTGGAGGTAACACACGACGGTCAGACAGTTCTCAAAGTGGAAGGGTCGGGTTGTAAGCGCGGTAAAGACTACGTCGAGCGTGAGTTGAAAGACCCGCGTCGTATGGTTGCCAGCACAGTGCGTGTTCGGGGAGGGACTCATCCCCTGCTACCAGTGTACACCTCTGCACCTTTTCCAAAACCGCGCATACAAGAGTTACTTGCTGAACTGCGTAAAATTGAAATCAAGGCGCCGGTGAAGATGGGTGAAGTCGTGCTCGCAGACGCTCTAGGAGAAGGGATAGACATTCTTGCCAGTCGCGACATGCCACGTATGACAGGCTAGAAAGTGCCTTAAAGGACGGGGGAAAGGTTGAATTTTGCCTTTCACCCCGTCTGGGTTGTTTCTACCTCGAGTAAGCGCTGCTCATTGGCTATTCGATGATTGCGAAGTGAGACCCCTACTACAAATATTCCCATCACCGCTACAACCACACAAGACAACCAGATATACTGCATTCCATTGGGTAAGTCAGATAAGAACCCTGCACCAAACAACCCAAGCGTTGGACCAATGCCGCTGAAAGCAACTGTATATAGCCCTTGACCAGTAGCACGCAACTCGCCAGGCAAACGCTGCGCAACATATGTCGCCCCAGCAACCACAATCCCCATGATTGCAAAACCGTGTAGCAGATGCACAGGTAACAACCAGAGGGGATCATGCACTAGCGCATATAAAAGCCAGCGCAGCGGCAACGCCGAAAGACCAATCAGTAACACTGTTTCCAAACGAACACGATTCAGAATACGGGCAGCGTTTGCCATTAAGGGAATCTCTGGCACTGCAGAAAGCGCTACGGACACGCCAATCAATATGCCTGCCGCACCCAGTGAGCCAAGATAGATGGACACATATTGATAAGAAACCCCCATGGTCATCCCAATCAGCACAATTCCCAGCAAAAACAGCACCAGCATGGGGTCTTTTCTCAATACCGACATACTTTCGCTCCAACCCAGCCGCAGGTAAGAAGAAACAGGGCGAGGGAGCAATAATACCAGTATGCCGGCGATAACCTCAACCACTGCAAAAACCAGCGGAATATGAATAATCAAGCGATCAAGGAATAAGTATCCCATGATTACAGACGCGATGACAAAACTCAGCGACCCCCACATACGTAATTCGCCGAAACGTTCTACCTGCTGACGGTTTTCAAGGTAGTCAATCGTAATAGCAGTCGCTAGAGGCATGGAAGGCGACTCAAATATTGAGAACAAGATAACCAGAATAAACCAGACCCAAAAGTTTTGCGCAAATAGAAACAAGAGTGCGGATACCCCCATGCCGATCAAGGTCAAACAAAGAACTAACCGCCGGGCGCGATAAATATCCGCAATCATTCCCCACAACGGCTGAGCGATAATCTTGACCAACGGCATAACCCCTAACAACACAGCTAACTCGGCACCCCTCAACCCCCGCCGGGTTAAATATAGTCCCTGATAAGGCATAAAAATACCATATGCCAGAAGCATCAGGAAGAAAAATAATCTAAAGCGTGACAACCGTGTGATTTTCAATTGAGCCATTGCAGAATACGCTCTACAGCCTTTGGAACTAACAAAGCCGTGTGTTCGGAGAGCGAGCAAGAGAAACCAAACTCGTAACCGCGAATGGAGACCAGAACCGCCTCTGGTGTACAATTGCAAAGCACAGTGGTCAACGCCATTAATGTTGCTGCGGTCATGTGATGAGTTAAGGGTGAGCGCTGATAACTGGCTACAACGGGTTGAACAGCAACTTCATCGGCTATATTCCCTGTGTGCGCATCGATAAAACACACCCGCTCATATTGTGCAATAACTTCAGCGAGTTCAGGAACAATTTGCAGGACAAACAAGAAATCTGGTTGTCCGTCATTTGGCGGAAAATCAACGTCGGCATCTGAAGGCACGGGCAAGCCCAGCCGAACAGCAACTGCTGTCAGCACATGCCAAGCCACTCCATCATCCTGACGATCCACGTTACCCCAGCCGAGAAGTAGTGTCTTTTTCACTCTTGTGAGACCTCAATATTTCTTTGGAGTTATCCTTTCGTTATAAAAACCTCATACGCGAAGGTTCCAGTAGCCTTCGCGTATGATGATAACAGAATAATCAAATTGTATCAGACAAAAAACGCCGTTTTCTGGCGAGTTCATTCAGCCACGCGTGGCACGCTGCACCAGTTCTCCATGCGCATCGTACATTTCAACAACCATAGGCATCTGTCCGACCGCATGTGTCGAACAGGACAAGCATGGATCATGAGCCCGAACAGCGGCTTCAATGCGGTTGAGCAATCCTTCAGTAATTTCAGGACCGGTAATATACGTCTTCGCAACGCTATCCACAGCATGATCCATCGCCCAGTTGTTATGTCCAGTGGCTACAATGAGGTTGACACGCTTAAGCTGTCCGTTCTCATTTGCCCAGTAGTGATGGATCAAAGTACCGCGCGGCGCCTCAATGACCCCAACACCCTCACCACGAAATTCACGGTGGGTGTTCTGAATATCCGAACTGAGAATATCCGGATCGTTTAACAATACGCGCACCCTCTCTGCCGCAAACAAGCACTCGATCAGGCGGGCATAGTGAAAATACAAAGTGTTTTCAACCGGCTTCCCATTATTCAGCTTGCGCCAATTGAGGAATTCTGCTTGCGCCAGAGGGGTATCAATCTTGTCAATTGTGTTGAGACGCCCAAGTGGACCAACGCGATAGACACCTGCTGGCCAGCCCATTTTCTTATAGTAGGGGAATTTCAGATATGACCAGCTTTCAACATGCTCGGCAATGTAATCCAGATATGTCTGATCATTGAACTTTTCAAGCTGCACCCCGTCTCGGTCAACCAGGCGGATATCGCCATCATACAACTCCAGCCCATTCTCCGGTGTCACCAGCCCCAGATAGCCAGTCTGGAAAACCGCAAATTTTTCAATATCTTCGCGGTGCTTCTCAGCCCAGTCCTTCATGATTTGAATTCCAAGCTGAATGGTAGTAATTGCCTCATCTAAACCCGCCAGGATGGTATCGCGTTCCTCCACCTTTAAAACTTTGTTCACCCCACCAGGGACGGCAAAATTAGGATGTACCCGACGACCGCCCAAGATTCGGATAATCTCCTGTCCAAATTTGCGTAAGTTCACCGCCCTTACGGTTAATGCAGGATCGGCACCAATCAGTCCAACCACATTACGAACAGCCGGGTCAGCATCAAAACCCAATAACAGATCCGGTCCTGCCAGTTCAAAGAAATGCATTCCATGGCTTTGGATAATCTGGCCCATATGCATTAACTCGCGCAAGAGATGTGCAGGGCGCGGCGCTGGAGAACCGTACACCTCATCGCCAGCCTTCGCCGATGCCAGATGATGGCTGACAGGGCAAATACCACAAATACGCGGCGTAATGGCTGGCATTTCCTGTACAAGTCGTCCCTCACAGAATTTCTCAAACCCGCGAAACTCGTTAACATGCAGATAAGCACGCTCCACTTTACCCTGATCGTTCAGATGAACGGTGATTTTCGCATGACCTTCAATGCGGGTTACCGGTTCGATAGTTATTTTTTGTGCAACCATGGTTCTTTCTCCTTACCATTAATCCCAGTGCAGCAATTCGCCCTTAAGTTCAGGTTTACGACCCTGCGCCAGCTCAGCCAGTACATAGAAAATGGTATCGGCATCCGGCGGACAGCCAGGCACAAAAATATCCACCGGTACCACTTCTTGAACAGAACGCACACGGATTTGACGGCATAGCTCGGGATCATCTGGGATTTTCCCTTCGCTATCCGTGCTTTCTGTTTCTACATAAGCCCGACGTAATGCATCCTCGATCTTGAAGAAATTGCGCATGGCTGGCACTCCGCCAAACACCGCACAATCGCCTAAAGCGACCAAAATCTTGCAGCGTTTCCGCATACGGATTGCCACTTCTTCGTTTGCAGTGTTATTAATACCGCCTTCGAGCACTCCCACGTCCACACCGCTTTCATCCGGTTCTTTCAAGTCGGTAATCGGCGTGGCACGAATATCAGCCAGCTCGGCGACCTGAATAATTCGCTCATCCATGTCCAACAAGGACATGTGGCAACCTGCACAGCCGCACATCCAATCTGTCGCAATCTTCGGTTTAGCCATCATCCCTCTCTTTCATTACTACCTGATAATCATCAAGTTTCTCGAATCACAATAGGCGACACGCGTTCGGAAAGGGACGCGCGCCAATCCACCGTATCTGAAACGCCAAGCATTCTTGCTAATGCTTGTAGCACATCTACACTTGAACGAACCTGACCAGACATTTTCAAGACAGGTGTCGTCTTCTGCAAGCGACCGTCCATGCTGACATAATGGCCCTCAACCTCAGCCCACATTTCAACAGGCAGCACTACATGGGCCATTGCAGTTAACTTGGAAACATGACTAGCCTGCACCACCAGGAAGGAAACTTTCTCCAGTTGCTGAATTAACCGTTGAGATGGATTTGCATCGCCCAATGCAAGATAGACTGCCTGTTGACCTTTGAGCTCAAACGCTTTATCCAAACCGTATTGCAGTGCTGTCAAACTGTTTGCCTGTCCTTTAAGCCCCAAAACAAAACCGCCTGTCTGCTTAGCTAACAAGACCAATGCTTTGAGTGCTGTCACACCACCCTCTGAAACCAGTGTCTTCCCGTAGATGAAGAACGGTTTTTGAGCCTTGGACAGATGTGCTACCGCTTCTTGTAAGTATGGCACACCACCTTGTTTGAGCGCAAGCGACATCTCTTGGATTGCGTCGAGGTATGAACTGCTTGGTTTTAATACCACGCTTGCTCGATCAGCCAATCCATCTTCTTCTGTGTTAATCAGAATCAGCTCGCTGGATCGTTCGGCAACCAATCGCTTGACAATAAAACCGGCAACTTCATGCTCTTTAACGAGATCAGTACCGATCACCACCACGCAATCCGCCTGCCAGAGTGCATCCAGAGTAGTTTCAAAAGGCTTACCCAGCTCTTGTGCCAGCGCTCCAATCGCAGCGGTTGGACGGCCCTCTTCTATACTGGTCACCATGTCCGCTTTTAACTCATCAACAAAAATATGCTTGAAGAGTGCTAACGCCTCTGCAGGCAGACGAGTGGAAGCCAGAGCAGCAATCCCATTGCCATTCCGTCCGGCTAACGGTTTAAGATGATTCGCGACTTCAAACAAAGCCTCTTCCCAAGAAGTCGGCTTAAGCATTCCATCCCGGCGAATCATCGGTGTTGTAATACGTTCTCGGCTTTCCTCCATTGGGACAAATCTGCCTTGTTTGCAGATCACCCCACTAATCACTGGGCTGTTCCAATCACCATTAATGCGCAGGATACGATTATCGCGCACGAATGCTTCAATCCCACAACCCAGACTACAACCCAAGCACACTGAATGCACCCGTTCAGCTTCCATTAGATGTCCCTGATACGCGCTGGTTCGTTCAATCAAAGCACCAGTTGGACATACCTGAATACAGGTGCCGCATGAAATGCATGAGCTAGCACCCAACGGCACGCCGACATCTGCGATAAGAAAACTGTTCGTGCCGCGTTCCTCAAAGCCAAGCGTAAAATTGCCAACCAGCTCGCCGCAAGCGCGCACGCACCGCCGACAAAGAATACAACGATTATGATCAAGAACAAAATAAGGATGCGTGGCATCTACTGCATAAGGCTGCCAGTTGGGCGGCAAGGGCCAATGGGTCATCCCCAACGCCAGGGCATTGTTCTGCAGTTCACAATCCCCGCCGGACACCTGGCAATAAGGGCAAAAGTGGTTGCGCTCAGAAAAAATGAGCGTTAAGACAAAGCGGCGTGCAGATTGTATTCTTTCTGTGTTGGTGCGCACTACCATCCCCTCACTGACAGGCAGTGTGCAAGAAGGCTGTAGAGTGCGGATTCCCTCTACCTCCACCAGACACAGACGGCACCCGCCAAAGGGAGTCAGATGCGCATGATCGCATAGGGTGGGTATTTCAATGCCAGCTGCCTGCGCCGCTCGCAGAACAGTTGTACCTGGCTCAGCCTGGATCTGTTTGCCATCAATCGTTAGGTTAACCATACCATTCCCTTTCCTAAAGAAAAGTCAGAACACTGTTAGAGGTTCTGCCGATAAAAACAAACAAAGTGGATTTAAAACAGAATATTTCCAGTCCATGAGAATTATAAGAGACCACCTCATAAATCACTAGTGATATTCGTCACGATTTAAGTTGGTGTAATTTGACTATTTTTACAAAAAATTGCGCCAATTTCGACTAACATGCAACGACGTCAATAGCTGATGATCAAGCCAGATCACTTTCTGCAACCTGTTTAAAGCCTCTTGCCATTTCCTCTACAACTGCTTCCCATAAGCGCGCCCCCAGCTCTGCACTGGCCTCGGTCGGATCACCAATCACCCCGGTTTGAGTGTATTGGGTCAAATCAAGATAAGGCGTATCCCAATCCAACGGCTCATTACACGGATTAATGATTCGCTCCAGGCGCACTGCTTCTGGGCGCATATACAATGCCATAGAAGTCTCAAAAGCATCCGCGTGTCCACCCGGATTTTGAGAGTTACCAATTTGCATCCATATTTGATAATACGGCGGGGGCAGGTAAAAAGCCTGCGCCTGACCATTCCGCAGTTCATTGAACCTTTTGACAACTGGCATCAATACATGCTGACCGCAACCTCGCCACAAAATTAACTTCTTAAAGCCCTGATCAGCTAGGGAATTCATTACCGCCAGCAACACCTCGTGATGCAATTCCACAGGCAGATCAATAAATCCGTAGCCAAATGTTCGATGTTCAGGCGTTGGACCAAAAGGCAGCGGGGATAAAACTAACGCATGCACACCATAAAGTTCTGTGGCGCGAGAAGCCGCCGCAAGACAGATCGCCTCAGCAAACCAGGTGTCAAAATCCACAGGCAGATGCGGTCCGTGCTGTTCGGTACAGCCAGTAGGAACAACCACCAGCCAAGCGTTTTGTGCACATTCTCGAATTTCCTCAAAGGTCAAATCTCCAAAACACGTCATATGCCTCTCTACAAAAAATCATGTGAAATCAACCTCTTAAAGCCAGAGGCTTTGAACAGAGCTATTGCGAAACATAAGTAAAGCTTACATACCCACCTGGAACCGGCGCTCCATACGGATTATACAACTGCCAGTAGGTGGTATGCTTCCCAAGTTCTTCTGAACCAAACGCTCCAAAGTTAAACTCTGCTTTTTCACCCGGCGGTACAACTTTGCCAAGTGGTATCTCATAGCGTGCGGTAAACGCCTCACCGCCCACATACTTGAGCACATAATCTGGTGACCAGGTTACTGTACCAACATTTTTCAAACCCCAAGCGATATTGATGGCTTCATTGGGAATAAAAACAGTGCGATTTTCAGGGTATGTAACAGCATAAAGAAACTCCGCACGGTCACCGACAGGCTGTGCGGTTGCAGTCGGCACGACAGAAGTGGGAGGTATCGGTGTCTCTGTTGGCTGAGGCGTCTCTGTTGGCATTGACGTGGGAGAAGGATGTGCCAGGGCATCCTGGGTCATCTGCGCCTGTACAGTTTCAACTGCGCGCTGCGCCACCAGCTGCACCAGCAGGTTCAAATCCGGGGTTGGTGCCGGGGTTGGAGTAGATGGTGTGCACGCTGCTAATACAGTTAATACAACAAAAAAAGCAACTTGTTTAATACCTTGAATCACAAGACCTCCAAAACCTTCAGTGGATGAGTTATTATAACGTGAGTTGGGGGCGAATCAGCATCGCTTGTTGAGTTGGGAGTGGCTAAAGACTGGGATAAAAGAGAAGCATGATAGAATGCCCCCAATGTCACAGAACGGAACGTCAACATCGGGCTGGAAAAACAAACAGTGGCAGCCAATGTTATCGCTGTGCGTTTTGTCACTGATTACGCTTAATTGAACAACAATCAGATTAACAACCACCTCACACAGTCGCGTATACCACAGGAGAAACACAACCAAGCCTTGCAAACCAAGCCCCGCAACACACAAAGCAAAACCAAAAACAAATCATAGCCAACCCTGCCTCCCCCGCCCCCCGCCCATAGCGGTAAATCGGACAATAGGGGGCTACGCCCCCTATATACCCCCGTGGGAAACTGCGGGGTGCGGTATCATCTACTGCGGGGTGATGATAGTCCAGTGGTGAAACTGCGGGGTGATGATGTCCAGTGGGCGAAACTGCGGGGGTCTCCGACCCCCTGCACCCCCGTAAACAATGAACCCAAGCCCCCCCTTCCCCCTTCCCCCCGCACCCCCCAGCACCCCCTGAACCCCCCAAAGCGGTATCATCTACTGCGGGGGGAACTAGGGGGAACTAGGGGGGTCTTGCTGGGATAACCCAGCCCCCGCTTTTGGCTTACGCCAAAATCGGGGGTCAACATTCAAAAAAGAATTACACAAAGAACCACGCCGCAAATAAGCCGACCAAGTTGGCGCCGGCCGGCAGGTGAAAACTAACCCCGTAAAACCCGTGCATTCACCCTATCCAGCAACTCATCCAGCGTGAGCCAAAACAAATCGCCATCCAGAACATACATGGCGCAAAACGCCATCAAAGAAAGATTCGACTTCACCGCAAACCTAAACCGTAACCGATACAAACGATACTCAACCGTCCTGCGCGAAACCCCCAAAAACGCGGCAACATCAGAAACCGAAAACCCAGCCGCCAACAAAGACAAAACCGCAAAATCGCGGCAAGACACCCGATACCAAGCCTTACCAGCCATCTTCGCAAATCCCTACAAAAAAAAACATGCAAAGCTGAAGAAAGACCACCCCAAACTTCGCAAATCCCTACAAAAAAATATCCAAAACTGAAGAAACACACCCCCCAAACTGCGCAAATCCCTACAAATCCATAACCCTACCCCTCAACCTTCCTCAAACGCCGCAAAGCATCATCCACCGTACTATCCCCTGAATAAAAAAACATAAAAACCACCTGCGGGGAAACCCCAAAAGCCTTCGCGATATCGTAAAGAAAACAATCCACATCCAAAAGGACAATCCCCTGGTCATCCGCCATCTCCCGCAACTCCTGCAAAAATGTAAACAACTCAGGTTTATACTCGCTCATCCTAAACTCCTATCAAATCCTCAAAAAATCCCAAAGCAAACGCCTTGGCAACAAGCCCCGCTTGCGTCCCAACCAAAAACTTATTCTTCAGAGCCTTAACATGCCTAACAACCGTGGGGTATCCAATATGCAAAAACACTGCAATCTGCTTACAACTATACCCCCTCGAAAGCAACCAAAGAACCTGTCTCTGTCTAGGCGACAACCGAATTGAACGCGCATCCAACAATGCCCCTCCAACGAAGAATAACCACCATATCAAAAATTATACATTGACACCGCCAAATACGGGGGTAAAATAAAACGCCACCCCCGCATATTGGCACGAGAACGCAAAGCAAACCAACCGCCCAATAGCAGGGGTGTTATTCCGTGAAAACACAAAGCGCTACGCCGCAAAAAGCATTGAAACGGGGGCTTTGCCCCCGAACCCCCAGCGGGGAAACCCCGCACCCCTAACCTCTTACCCCTCCCCCTTGCGAAGCTTCGCGCTCACTCGTTTGACGCTCCGCTACTCGTTCGCAAACGCTCCGCTTCGCGCCACACCCCCAGCAAGGGGGCTCCGCCCCCTTGCTTTTAGCCAATGTTATCGCTGTGCGTTTTGTCGAGTGAAATACACGCCCAATCCAAAGCCCTGGGCTTATCCCGAGGAAATGCGCCGCAAAGCCTTGCAGATGTATGTAGATGGGATGAATTTGCGTCGGATTGCCCGGCA
>DYEC01000009.1 GCA_020725865.1 Anaerolinea sp.
GGTTGCACCCCCTTCGATCCGTTTGAGGATACTGAAATATCCGACCAGAATTTGCTCGTCCACGTTCGTTCCGTGTTGCACCCCCTTCGATCCGTTTGAGGATACTGAAATTGTCTACTCCTTTCCGGCACGCTTGATGATGGCGCGGTTGCACCCCCTTCGATCCGTTTGAGGATACTGAAATCCAGTGCCGGATATACGTGGCGGCTGTACCTTCCGTGTTGCACCCCCTTCGATCCGTTTGAGGATACTGAAATAGAAGGATGCGGCCGTCTCGCCATGGCATGACGACCATGTTGCACCCCCTTCGATCCGTTTGAGGATACTGAAATGCATACTGTGCCATCTGCTCTAACGCATGCACAACGAGATGTACCTTATAAAAAAGTCAATACCCTTTGCCTGGAGTTTCTCTGACAAAGACGACTTATATTGCTTTTGCGGCTCAGTGGTGATTGAAGTTATGTGTCTTGGACGCAACGAAGTGCCGAACGGCGCTTCGCGTCAGCAAAAACTTTAATGTGTTGAATTTTTGGGGAAGTAAGGTTGCTTCGCAAACTTGCAGAAGTTTTTTGGACGGATGACTACAAGCAGGGCAGGTGGAATGCTCACTCCAGCTTCACCCCCTCGTTGGCAATTTCGTTATCGCTCACATAGCGCCTAGGCATTGAGAGAGAAGACCAGCCGCCGGCTTGCTGCAGGCTGAATGGGTCAGTACCATGCCGCGCCGCAGAAGTTGCCCAGTAATGACGGCAGTCGTGCGCCGAAAGACCAGCGATTCCCAAAGCTTTTCCCAAATCCTTGACGCGTTGCGTTATAGCGCGTTCACTCATACCTGGCCGTCCCAGTTTGCCGTTTTTGTGGCTGCGGCGGAGCAGGGAGCCCGCAGGTGGCAAGTCGCTTGCCTGTGCATAAGCTTGAAGTGCGCTCAGCGTATCCTTCGTCAGACGGTGAGTTTGTTCCTTGCCGACCTTCGGACGGTAAAAACGAAGCAGTCCTTGAGTTAGATCAAGCTCTTCTACCACCAGCGCCGCCAGCTCTCCGACGCGTAGTCCGTGATCGAGCAACAGACACATCATTACGCGGTCGCGGCGGCCCTGCGGCGTATCCGGCTGCGCTTTGAGTGCGGCCGCCTGTTCGGGCGTTATCAGTACAGGGGTTGCCTTCTTCAAGCCGATCCGCTGACGCGGACGGCGGCTATCAAGGCGGTGCTTCTCTTTTTGACTGTAGCTCTTCACCGCGCGAATCAGCGCGTAATCCTGCGGCGAAAGAACATTTGCCTGCATTGCCAGACGAGCATAGGCCTTGATCGTGGATAGGCGCACATTGATAGAAGGAATGGCATACCCTTCGCGTAGTTGCCACTGGATGAACGCTTCAACCAAACCCCAGCTCATCCCCAGCCAGGCTTGCGGGTCATGCATCAGATTGCCGGGGTGAAGATTGAGCTGTGCCAGAAACTCCTGAAACAGATTTAGATCAGCCTGCTGACGGCGTAGCGTCTCATCGGCGCGACGCGCCTGATAGTCGGCAAAGCGACTGCGTGCCGCAATCTGATTAGCAATCTCCGCAGCTTTTGTTAGTTCGCCGGGCAACAACGGTTGCCAGGAAGGATTATCAGAGGGGGTGAGAAAAATTTTATCGGACATGCAATTATTATAACATAACTTCTGATTTGTATAAATAATCAGAAGTTATTTTTAAACAAAAATTGCTTTTTATTTGTCGTCTAATGACAAACAAGCCGTTATTGTCAAACAGCCCGGATGCCTTCAAGAAATTTTATGAGCACATCGGATATTTGTCAGCTTGAAGCATGCAATTTTTGCAGACGCAGTTCCAGTTGTTTACGATACTCATCCAAATCAATCCTGCGACGTGCCACACCGCTTTGCATGGCTGCCTGCGCGACCGCCGGTGCTTCCCATAGCAATACGCGTTCATCCAATGGCTTCGGCACAATATAATCCGGTCCGAATTTCAACTCTTTCAGTCCATACGCCCGGAGCACCTGTTCAGTTACAGGTTCTTTTGCCAGCGCCGCCAGTGCATGTGCTGCTGCAATTTTCATCTCTTCGTTGATCGTTCGCGCCCGCACATCCAGCGCGCCACGAAAGATGAAAGGAAAACCCAGTACGTTGTTGATCTGATTGGGATAATCTGAACGCCCTGTGCCAATAATCGCATCTGGACGCGCTTCCTTTGCCAGATCGTAGCGAATTTCCGGGTCGGGATTTGCCATAGCAAAGATTAACGGTGATTTTGCCATGCGCTTTACCATGTCCACACTTAAGACATTGGCAGCCGAAAGCCCATAAAAAACGTCTGCGCCACCAATTACATCTGCCAACGTGCGCGCATCAGTTTCGATCGCAAACGCTTCTTTGTATGGATCCATTTCTTCCATGCGTCCTTTATATACCACCCCCTTGATATCAACGAGAATGATATTTTCTTTTTTGACACCCAACAGAACTGCCATTTTGGTACACGCAATACCCGCTGCACCTGCGCCGCAGACAACCAGCCTGACCTCATCAATGCGTTTACCAACCAGTTCAAGCCCGTTCAACAAAGCTGCGCCGACAATGATCGCCGTGCCATGCTGATCATCATGAAAGACAGGGATATCTACTGTGCGTCTGAGGGTTTCCTCTATGTAAAAACACTCCGGTGCTTTGATATCTTCCAGATTGATTCCACCGAAGGTCGGAGCGATCAATTGCACCACGCGGATGACTTCATCAGGGTCATGGCTATCCACTTCAATATCAAAGACATCCACATCGGCAAAGCGCTTAAATAATACTGCCTTACCCTCCATAACCGGCTTTGAAGCCAGCGCCCCACGATCACCCAATCCAAGAATAGCCGTTCCGTTTGATACGACTGCCACCAGATTGCCCTTTGCTGTGTATTCATAGGCGTCTAAAGGATTTTTGGCTATTTCCAACACAGGTTGAGCTACACCCGGTGTATAAGCCAGTGCAAGGTCTTCCTGAGTTTGTAAAGGTTTTGTTGGCATCACACAGATTTTGCCCGGTATTCCCCCCTTGCAATGGTAATTCAATGCTGCCTCACGTAAGTTGTTCATTATCTCCTCATGTAGTTAGTTTCGACGCTTTGTACGCCCCCGATTATAAAGCAAATTTTGGCTTGTACTTTTCAAAATAATATACAATAGCCGTATCTGCGTTCTGTGTAAGATATCTGGAGGAGACAGTGGCTACGTTTGCTGAAATTCAGAGCGTTAAGAATCGCCACAAACAGCTCATTCTTTCACGCCCGAATGTAGTTGGCATTGGCACGGGCTTCAAAGTCACAGCTGGGCAATTGACCAAGAACATTTGCGTGGTGGCGCTGGTACGGCGCAAAGTGCGTCTCACGGAGCTTGCGGTTGAAAGCCGCGTGCCGTATATGCTGGAGGGTATCCCTACAGACGTACTGGAAGTCGGCGATCTGGTGGCGTTCCAAAGCCCCACCGACCGCTGGCGCCCTGCTCCGCCGGGGGTCAGTATCGGTCATTATTTGATTACTGCCGGTACGTTTGGATGTGTGGTACATGATCGCAATAACGGCGCGCGGCTCATCCTTTCCAATAACCATGTGTTGGCTAATGAAAATAATGCTCAGGCTGGCGACGCCATCTTGCAGCCCGGTCCAGCCGACCGTGGGCAAAACCCACAGGATCAAATCGCCACGCTGTTGCGTTTTGTCCCCCTGCACTTTGAGGGAGAATCACCCCCACCCTCTTGTCTGCCTTTGAATTGGCTGCTGCGGCTGGCTCAAGCACTCGGATTGAAAGGTCTGGTTGATTCTCTGCAAAAACCGGCGGCAGCAGTTAACAATCTGGTGGATGCTGCCGTCGCCCTACCCCTGAATGGCAGTGATATTCTGGATGAAATTCTCGGCATTGGTCGTGTCAGGGGTCTGACTGCGGCTGAACTTGGCATGACCGTTCGCAAATCCGGACGGACAACTGGTCTGACCACCGGGCAGATAACCATCCTGGATTCTACTGTAACAGTTGGTTACAGTGGCGGACGAACTGCCCGGTTCGATAACCAGATTATCACCAATGCCATGTCGCGCGGCGGAGACTCCGGCTCATTGCTGGTTACTGCCAGCGACCCGCCGCTGGCAGTTGGTCTGCTTTTTGCCGGTTCCGATCAGGTAACAATTTACAATCCGATCCAAACCGTGCTAGATAGTTTGAACATTGAATTTTGATGTTTGAACAATGTTTATCTCGCCGCCTAACCGTGACTGTAACATAGGCAGCGGGATAAATTCCTTTATAGGCGGCATGAAAACACCAATAGTATAAGGCGATAACGCAATTTATCCTAAAAATATTTACCTAAAGTGGAGCTTGAAAACTCACCATCCATGTATGTTACAAACACGTATCAATTGCACGCTTGACAATTATAATTTGTTGGAGGATGAAGGAAAATTATGAGTCGTCTAATGCGTTGTCTGTACTGCGGTTTATTGCAGGATGAGCCGGCTGGCATTAAAGAGTGCGTGCGTTGTGGCGGTGAACTGGTGTTTGAACAGGATGTTTCTCCCATTACTCCTGATTCGTATTTGGGTGTCCAACTGGAATTGGATCAGGTACAGGCACCGGCAGGTCGGAATATTGACCGTTTTCTGCTGGTAACGTTACGAACACCCCAACAAGTACCGGAGCAATACGCAATTAAAGGTGTGCAACGTCCACCGATCCATTTTGTCCCCGTATTAGACGTGTCTGGTTCAATGTCAGGTGAGAAACTAAAACAGGCAAAAGAAGCCCTCCGCCAGGCACTTCACTGTCTACGTAGGGGTGATGTGTTCTCACTGGTAACGTTCTCTAGCGAGGTGGATTGTATTGTTGAGCCGACCGTCTATGATGAGGGTATGCACACTCGCGTGGTGAGTTTGCTGAAGGAAATACAAGCCGGTGGGACAACTGCTTTGGACGGCGGGCTTGAAATGGGTATCGAGCGTGCCCTTCAGAAACAACAATCCACCACCCTGGTTCTTTTACTCAGCGATGGGCGGGCGAATGTCGGCGAGACCGATCTGGAAAAGATCGGGCAACGCGCTTTAAAAGCCCGACGGGCTGGCATAGTTGTTTCCACTTTAGGCGTTGGACTTGACTACAACGAAGCGTTGTTGGTTGAGGTAGCCAATCAGGGTGGAGGACGTTTTTATCATCTTCAGGATGCTGCTCAAATTCCGACGTATCTGACCGGCGAGCTGGGCGATGCCGCCAGCGTTGCCGCCCATCAGGTGGTTATAGAGCTTGATCTTCCCACCAGAGCCACTTTACTTTCGCTGACCTCGGCGTATCCGGTTGAGCAGGTTGGGAATACAGCACGTGTTCTAGTAGGCTCTATTCCAATTGACCTGGAACTGGAAGTGCCGCTTCGGCTGACGTTGATTGGTCAAAAAGCAGGAACGCGCCTGAGTGTGAGTGGACGGGTTCGGTATCAGACTCCAAATGATCAAACCTTACAAATAGCGCTCAATCGTGTCACAGTGCGTTTTGTGGATACCAAACAATTTGAAGAACATCAGGGGCTAGCCGTTCCAGTGGTGGAAAAAGTTGCATTGCATCGCAAGGCAGCTTACATGCTCTCTTACTCACGCTTGCTGGAAACCAATCCGCCTGCTGCCAAACAGCTGAAGCAGAAGGAAGGGCGTGCATTGCGTTACTATATGGCGCTAGTGAGTGAAGAAAAAGCCCAGGAGTTGGCGCAGGCTTTGGATAATGCGACCGAGGCTGTGCTATCCATGCCGGCTGCAGCCAAGTACGTTGTTGCAGAATCACAGGCTTTTGTTCGAAGGTCGCGAAATTTCAAGAAGGGATAACTTTATAAAATATATTGCTCATATAGCATCTAAAAAAGACGCGATCAACTTATACGGCTTCGCGAAGTTGATTTCTAATTCACGAAATTGGATTATCTGTGCTGGTTTTAGGGTTTTGCATTAGACCCAGAATCCAGCGGAAGGCAGCCGGCGCTGTCTCTTCCCAAGTCACGCTTTCTTGATCCATCAGTCCCTGGAGTAGAAGCCCCAAAGCTAAGGATACTGTAACAACCGCCATAAGCTCAGGATCAGAGCCACGGAGTGACTTTTCAGTCAGCCCTTGACGGTATAGATCGGTAAAATAAGCCCGATAACGCCGGTAGGGTTCTATTGTTGTGTGCCAGACGGCAGGATCTCGAGCAGCCTGAAGCCAGAATTCCAGAAACATGGGTAAATAATTTCGTCCTTGTGTAAGCCCAAGGCGCAACATATCAGCCATATTGTAAAGACTTTCAGCGATTGTATGACCGCGCGAGGACTCGAATTGCAGGAATTGATCCAGTTGGGTGAGCCATTCATTCAATAAAGCCAAGAAAAGGTCCTGCTTGGTTGGAAAATGATAAAAGAAAGCTCCTTTGGTCACTCCCGCCCGCTGGCAAATTTCAGCAACCCCCGTAGCCTGATAACCCTGACCGGCAAATGCCTCCAGAGCAGCCTCGAGAATACGCCGTCGTGTTTCTTCTGCTCGTTCTTGTTTGCGCATCGTGAATATCCTTGACTTTGTGAAATTATTGACTAAAATTATACCGACCGATTGGTATTTAATCAAGTGGAGGTCGGGTAAATGACAGTTTTAGTCACAGGCGCAACCGGACATTTAGGGAATGTCCTGGTGCGGAATCTGGTGGAACAAGGGGAGCGAGTGCGGGCATTGGTATTGCGGGGTGAAAGTCTTGCTCCACTAGAAGGGTTACCCATTGAGATTGTGTCAGGCGATATTTTGGATGAAGAAATTTTGCGTTTCGCGATGCAAGGTGTGAAGCGGGTTTTTCACCTGGCAAGTCTGATTGCGATCCGACCGGGAAAGGATGAGAAGGTGTGGCAGGTCAATGTGGAGGGGACGCGTAATGTCATCCAGGCTGTCTTTGCGGCAGGAGTAAAGCAATTGATTTACACCAGCTCAATTCACGCCCTGAGGCGCCCAAAGACATTGCAGGTTGTAGACGAGCAGGTACCTTTTGACCCGGAAAGTCCGGCAGGAATTTACGACCGCTCGAAGGCAAAAGCCTCTCTTCTGGTTCATGCGGCGGCCACCGAGGGTTTGAATGCAATTATTGTTTGCCCCACCGGGATTGTTGGACCCTATGATTTTCTTGGTTCGGAAATGGGATTGTTTATTCGTCAGGCAATGCGCCAACGTGTGATTTTGGCGATTGAGGGAGGATTTGATTTTGTGGATGTGCGCGATGTCGCCAAAGGGCTTATCCTCGCCAGTGAGTATGGACAGACTGGTAGTACCTATTTGCTTTCGGGTGAATGGGTGACTTTAAAAGAAATGTTGCACCGGGTGGGACAATTAAGTGGCAAACCTTTTAAGGTAATATTACTGCCGTTCAAGATGGCGCTACGGCTAGCGCGCCTTAATACTATTTTGGGACAATGGTTCCACCTACGCCCTCGTCTAACTCCCTATGCGCTGGAAACGGTAAGAGATCCTCTGCGGGTTTCTTCGGCGTTGGCACAACAGGTTTTGGGATATAGACCCCGTCCTTTTGAAGAAACTCTACGCGATACTGTAGCCTGGTGGCAATCGGTTTGCTTTATGCCGGCTCCAATCAGGTAACAATCTGTCATTCAATCCAAACCGTGCGGGATAGTTTCAGATTGGCTTGTGCGGTACTACCGGGGCGGTTAACCCAATTTTAGAATGAATTTCCCGGTGTAAACACCTTGACCGTATTTTATTCTTTTTGTATTATATAAGTAGTTATATAATTTTTATTCCTTATCATTCGTTGAGCATTTCTAAACCTTGATGATATTCTCTGAATCTCACTAATTTAGAAAGGTTTACTCTCATGGGAAAAGACACCTTTAAAACCGTCGTTGTTGTTGGATCAGGGGCAGCAGCCTTAACCGCAGCTCTGGCTGCCAAAGATGCCGGACTTGACCCCATAGTGGTTGAAAGTATGGACTTAATCGGCGGGTCTTCAGGGATGTCAGGCGGGGGAATGTGGATCCCTAACAACCCATTGATGTTAAAAGCTGGTGTGCCCGACTCGTACGAACAAGCGCGTTTATACATGGATACGGTGATTGGCGACGTAGGCCCTGCGAGTTCGCCTCAGCGGCGAGAAGCCTACCTGCGCGAAGGTCCGCGCATGGTTGAGTGGCTGTCCAAATTGGGTTTTCGTTTTTATTATGCTCCCGGCTATGCCGATTATTACCCAGAGCAACCGGGGGGAAGCGTCAAAGGACGATGTGTAGAACCCGAATTTTTCGACCTCAACAAATTAGGAACTTATAAAAACAAAATCAACGGGGCGCTGCCCATTGCGCTGCATACCTTGGATGCTTCTAAAATTTCGCTTTCTTTCCGGCTATTTTCTGCTTTCTTGCACACGGCGTATGTTATTGGGATTCGAAGCATTGGAAGCCGATTAATTGGAAAGGCTCTCACAGGATTGGGAGGTGCGCTGATTGGTCAATTGCTCTACCTTGCTTTACAACGCTCCATCCCAATTTGGCTGAATAGCCCAATGGTTGAACTGATCTACGAATCCGGTAAGGTAAAAGGTGTGGTTGTTGAAAAAGAGGGCAAACGAGAAGCTGTATATGCCAAAGCCGTGATTTTAGGAGCAGGAGGCTTTGCCCACAACAACGAAATGCGCCAGAAGTATCATCCGCATCCCATCACGACGAGTTGGACAGTAGCTAACCCTGGCGATTTAGGGGTACCCATTCAAGCAGGTATAGCTATCGGCGCCGCAACGGCTCTGATGGACGATGCCTGGTGGGGACCAGTGTTTATTGACCATAAGGGAAAACCCCAGTTTATGCTTTGGGAACGCTCTGCGCCCTATGGTTTTATCGTTGATAGTTCAGGTCGGCGTTTCATGAATGAATCAGCTTCCTATGTGGATTGCGGACACTGGCAGTATGAACGCCATCAACAGGTACCAGCGATTCCGGCTTTTCTCATCATGGACTCACGGCATCGGAAGTATTATCCATTTGGCATGATGCTGCCGGGCAGGACTCCCAACGAGGTGTTTGAGTCAGGGATGATGATCAAAGCTAACTCTCTGGAGGAGTTGGCACAAGCTTGCAATATTGATCCGAACAATTTGGTGGAGACAGCGAAGCGTTTCAATCAATTTGCTGCTACAGGAAAGGATTTGGACTTTCACCGCGGTGATAGCGCATATGATCGGGTATATAGCGACCCGAAAGTCAAGCCTAATCCGAACCTTGGCGCGATTGAGCAGCCGCCTTTCTACGCCGTGCGGGTTTGGCCGGGTGACTTAGGTACTAAAGGTGGTTTGTTGACTGATGAGTACGCTCGAGTGTTGCGTGAAAACGGTGAACCGATTGAGGGCTTGTATGCTGCCGGAAACACAACCGCCTCGGTAATGGGGCGCACCTATCCTGGACCGGGTTCCACACTTGGACCAGCAATGGTCTTTGGCATGATCGCCGGCAGGCATGCTGCGACACTTGAATGAATTGCAGGGAAAGTAAGAAAGACTTGAGTGAAGGTTGATGGCTTCATCAACCTTCCAAGTTTTTTATTCCAAAAGAGGATGGAGATTGGTGTTCTCTTTTCCAAGAAGATAAATAAAGAAACTTGCGGAGGGATATCTTCTTCTGACGATGGAAATTGATTATATTCTGCTTGGATTGATCAAATTGTATGGCGAGGTTTCCGGTTACGAACTGAATCGCATCATTCAAAACTCCAACCGGTACTTCATTGCCGTTTCGCTGGCTTACATCTACCCAATTCTGAAGCGATTATACCAGCGCCGCTGGGTGACCTATACAGTAACTCCTATCCCTAATCGACCAGATAAAAAGTCTTATCGTATTACGCCGCAGGGAGAGAAAGCCCTTCAAGTCTGGCTGCAAGCACCAATTGAACCTGATATGTATTTCCGCTCATTCCTGTTGAAGATGCAATTTGCCGCGTTGATGAGCGAAGAGACGATTCGCGCCCACCTCGAGCGTGAGATTGAGCAACTTGAAAAAAAGATTCAGGATGTTAACCAGTTACACAACTGCATTGAATCTGGTAAGTTGGATGCAAAAAGCTGTGAAGTATTGTCTTTTATGATGCAACTTCTCCTAGATACAAACGAATTGCGAATCGAGTGGCTGAAACGTTGGCTGAGCAAATTGACGGAGAGGGATAGTATTTCCAATCAGCCATAAGTCCGCTGATATCAAACAAACATCATTGGTATCAGCGCTGCCACAGTTCTGCTAATATTCCTTTGAGAATGTCACCACTAATTGCTGCGGCGCAAGCTCGCCCACAACATCCGGATTGTAATAGTCGTACACATTGCTGGCGGGAGTTCGTACGGATAGGGGAAAGCGGGCGCGCAGACGGTAACTAAATTCCAGCGGTTTGCCCTCGCTTAGATTGGTGATATACACCAGAATCTGGCGTCCAGTCAGCTCATAGCGTTCGATCTTTGCAAAGTCATAATCGTCTGGAACATCATTGAAACGCGTGACCAGCGCGTCGAGATCGGCCGTCTGCACACTGAAACCGGGCGGCACACCCAGATCAATCAGCGCTGCCTCGGCTTTTTCGCCCTTTTGATTCAAGGCTACGCGCACACTGACAGTCACACTATCATTTACCGCCAGTTCTGTACGGTCATATTGAACATCAATAGCCACAGGTTCCTCAGCCGGCACAAGTTCAGGGTAAGTGGACAGTTTTTGCCAGGGGAGATAGTAACTGCCCGAAATCTGGTACATCAAGTTTCCCTCATCACTGGAGTGAATGGACACGATATTTTCACGGCCAATATTCACGTCATCAAATGTTAAAAGCTGTACCACATCATAATTCTGACGGTTGATGGTCAGGGTTTTGCTCTGGCTGCCGTTAAGCGATACGCTGACCTTTGCATTCACATCTTCCAGCCCCATGCGCACGCTTTGCAACAGTACTTTGAGCGTTAAAACCGTTGCCTGGGTGCTGTACCAGGTGCCAAAACTATCTTTCTGACGGATTAGCGAAGTCAATGCGCCATTGACCAGTTCAGGGTGACGGTCGGCAGCTAGTAAAGCCAGTGCAGCCAGAGCCGTCGTCTCAATACTGCCGGTTTGCCCTTCGCTGCCCATAAAGGTCGCCACACCGCTTTGCCAGAAGACGCCACCTTTGCCATCTTCTTTTGCCATCTTTGCCAACCGCTCCAGTACAGCCTCCGTAGAAGCATCCAGTTTTAGATCACCTGAACCGCTTTTTGCTGCATCATCTGCCACTAGTGCGTTGGCAACTAGTGCCAGCACATACGTATCCTTCGCATTTGCCTGAAATTCACGCACATACTGAACACCGCGCCGGGTTCCAGTTTCATCGCCGTACCCTGCAACAATCAAGCTCCAGCTGATATAGGCGGTGACTGGCAGGCGGTCGTCGCCCAACGAAGCCCAGGTGTTTTCATGCACCAGCCCGCGGTCATTTTTCCATGATCCGTCCGATTCCTGCTGTGAGAGCAGCCAGCGGGCAGCACGCTCAATCAGCGCCGGATCAACTGAATGGACACGGCTCATATCGCTGAATTCCTGCAGTCCATAAGCCGTCAACATGCGATCGGCGGGTGCGTCGCCAAACAATGAAAAGCCGCCGCTGCCAGCTACTTCAAAGGTGGTCAAGCGTTGGTAACCTAGATTGATATACTCTTCAGCTTTCATCTGCGTTTCTGGCGCTGCTTGATTAGTTGCTTGCAGATAATCCAGCACCAGCACATTTGGGTATGTAGTTGAAGAGGTCTGTTCAAAGCATCCGTAGGGCATACGCAGGATGCTATCCAGCCCTTCGATCACCTGACTGACCATGCCAGGATAAATTTTGACCGTCAGGCGCTGCGTACCGGAGATCGCATCCTTTGGAATCACAACAGGTACACGCACATCATGATCCGGTTGCAAACGATCGGATTGACTGAAGAAAATCTGCTTTCCATCCGGATAGACTCGCACTTCCTTCCGAACGGCGTCAGACATTTTAGAACCCCAGGCAGTTACTTGAAACGGCTGTAAGCCAAATTCTCTGGCACGGACACGGAAATACACCACTTCGATGTCATTGGCGGCGATCTCGATGGTTTTGACAGATTCATCTAACAGCTCGAACCAGGATGATTGTTCAAGCTCAAGACGCACGCTTTGGGATTCTTGCAGGTAGTTAAACACGCCCACCGGGAGAGAGACCTCATCTCCAACCGTTAGCGAAAGAGGCAAATCAAGGTCAATGAAGAAATCCTGAAAGACTCGCAGGGGTGCAGAAATCCCACCCAAGCGTCCATCCTGCGTGGAAGCCAGCGCAGTGATGCGCCAAGTGGTGATGCTGTCAGCGATGGGCACCTCCAGTCGCAGTTCACCTTTTGTGTCGGTCACCGCATCTGGCAGCCAGAACATGGTTTCAGGGAAGTATTGCCTCAGGCGCGGGGGCTGGGCAATACCTGAAGAAGCTTCTTCATCGGTTTGCTTCATCGCTGCCTCCGGTACCGGCGCTGGAGTTGCCATGGCGAGCGGCATGGCACCAAAGTCCTGCAAAGCCTCCTCCCTTATCATCGGTGCCTGAGCCCCGAAGGTTACTCCTCCCCGGCCGCTTACCACCAGCGCCGATGAGCCGATTAATACCAATAACAACATGAGGGGCAACATGAAAAGCACGGCAAGGAATCGTCTTTGCCAGAGAAAGCCAGCCAGCCGCAAGAGAAACGCCAGCGGGAACAATCCCAACAGCCATAACCATTCAGTTAGCCGGCTATCGAGGTCAATATTCCAATTGAATGACAAGAATGAATCTAAAACTGCGACCCCAATCGCCAGTAGCAGCAAAGCGAGCATAATGCCAAGTGTTGTATCTTTAGAATGAATGGCGATCACAATCAACCCGATAAAGCTAATCAAAACCAGCCAGAGAAAAAGTCCCAGACCACCCTCATAAAACAGTTCCGGGATGAAAACTAACAGCTTTTCCAAGAGGTTTGGTGACCAAGCACGTCCTTCGCCCGCCAGCAAGGTTAGAATGACGAGAGTAACTATCAGGATTAGCGCGAGTGCAAGAATCAGACTCTTGCCCAGCAAACGCTGCCGCGTTAACGTCCAAACACTCAACACGGCCCCAACAACTGGCAGCAACAGAAAGACCACAAATGCTCCATTGCCCAAGCGGGAGAAAAAGGTCCGCTGCTGCTGTTGAGCTTTCTCAAGTGCTTCCCGGTAAGAGTTGGCTTGAATAGGAAAGAAGGCGGCACTCCGTTCTGCCAGACTAGCAGCCAGAGAAGCCTGCGCTGCACCTTGAGCGGCTGTTTCCAGCGGTTTTTGCTCTTCAGGCAGGCCGCGTACCAGCTCCGGCAAACTCAAACCGTGCAGGTCATAACGCGGCTTGAGAATTTCCTGCTCCAGCAAGAAGTACAATTTGGCAAAGCCGGGGTCCTGCTCAGCCAGCGCAAAGACCGCCTCGTCCACAATTGCCAGACCCAGCACAGCCTGTGCGCCCTGGCCATCGCGTCCCGCTACCTGAATATCCAGCACTCCTTGCTCACCCGGACGGTAAGTATCCTGTCCGGGACGAATATCTACTGCCAGATCCTGAGCATTATCTACTACAACTAGACGCGTATCGCGGATGATACTGCCGGAAGGAGGGATCATATAAGCGTGCAATTCCAGCGTTCCAAACAGGTCTGGGGTAATATCTACTGCCACGTCTGCTCGCCCGCCGGTGATTTCCACACTGCGCGTGCTGATAGTTTGACCAGTGCGGACTATGTCCAGATAAACGCGTCCCTTGGGTTGAGTGGTCAAGATCGTCAGGCTCATTGTTTCGCCGAGGCGGTAAAACGGCTTATCCGGGCGCAGCAGGACACTCGCTTCCTGCCAGTTACCCTGTAAGGTAAACTGACGCACGGCGCGGTTACCGCTTGAATCCTGGGCGGTAATTTCAAGCGCTTCCCACGTACTCTGCGGCGTAAAACGTACTTCTGCCAGCCCATACTCACCCGTCTCAGTCCCAATGACCTTGGCTGAATTCATAAAGTTCAGACTTAAACGGCTTTGAACCGGCGTTCCATCCGGCCGGCTGGTCAATACATACAGGATGTTTTCCAGTCCCGGGCGGATGAAACCGCCCTCTGGAACAGCATTGATCACGATTGTACTGGCAGCCACAGGCAAAGAAAGATCGGCGCTCTCGGTGTGTTGCGCCTGATCGGTCACACTGGCTTGCAGGTAATAGCGACCCAGCCCGCCTTCCAGCTCACTGCCGGCAATATAAGCAGGCAGATCAAATTCAAATTCAAAGCTGCCTTCTGCATTGGTTGTCCCTTGCAGGGTGAAGGTGGTCGTCCGCTCTACGTCAAAGGTGTAACCCTCAATCGAAACCGCTGCTCCGGTAACCGGTTTGCCGAAAAAGTACTGGCTTTGCAATGTGCCTTTGACATGCTGCCCCGGGGTATAAAATGTGCGTTCAGTGGACAGCTTCACGTCAAATTTGGGCAGTACATAATGTTCGACACGCACCGTTTTCTCCGAGCTGACACTGCCAAGCACAGCAGTAATTTTGTAATCACCAGTATTGACTTCGCCAGCAAGCTGAAAATCGGCGGCAGCCACCCCATATTCCGTTGTTGTCAGCGTTTTGCGAAATACTTTATTCCCTTTGCCATCTGCGATGATTAACTCCAGCGGTCTGTTGCTGGCAGGCAATAAATCAAAAGCGCTCAGTGCCAGAGCGCGCAGGTGGATCACCTGACCGGGCTGATACAGCGGCTTGTCAGTGGTCAATAAAATTCGGTAATTGCGCTCCAGACGTACGGCACGCTCCAGCGTGTATTCCCCCAACCTGTTACTGGTCTGGACAATCAGACGCGCTTCACCCTGTAGTTCAGCAGGCACACGAAAGTTAACATCCGCCGTCCCGGCGGAGTCGCTCTTGCCTTCAAAAACGGTGATGGGCGCTTGACCCGTTTCCGGTAATAATTGCACCACGATTTGCGCTCCTTCCAGCGGTTCGGCGGTGTGGTGATCGCGAACAGCAACCCGTATTGCCGCCGGACTGCCGGGAATCAAACGATCCTGCGCCAGCACGATCGTTTCCAGCGGGCTGACCTGCTGTGGCAGTCTGGCGTAATGAATCGTTGCTAAGACAAGACTAACACCAGTAATCAAGATGATTGCCAGGATAGCAAGGGCGATTGCCAGCTTACGGGACATACAGCGCCTCCTCTTCCCACCCGAAATCTTCGGTGTCTGTTGTGGTATTCTGCCGGTAAGACGACTGCGAAAGTTGTTTTGTTCCGCTGGGTTTTACAAAGCAAGTATATCCCGCTTACCTATATCGCATTGTTCATCTCAATAGCCGCTCTTACCTAAACATCATCGCAAAGAGGGTCGGGAATCTGGTACAATAAAATTGTAGACACCAGATGAGCCTGCAAGGGTGAAGTACCAACCGGTTGGGTTTGTTGCTTTTGTGGTAGCTCAAAACTGGGGAGGAATAATCCTGTTAGGTTATTTGGTGGTGAAACATGGTTGCTGAGAAACATCCTTTTGTCTTTCTGGAAGCGATTGAAAGACTTGTCGAGCAAATACGTGCTGACGATACGGAGACAGGTGAACCGCTCCGTATTTTTGTCGTTCTAAACCCGGTAGCGGGTTTCACCAACGCGACGGCATTCCGCCGCAGATTGAGACGCTTTTGCAAATATTATCACTGCCTGCATGAGGTTCACGAAACCTGCGAGGGTGAAGATCTGAAACCGATCATTGACCAAGCGATTCGGGATGGGTATCAAATTTTTGTTGCTGCCGGGGGCGACGGAACAATCTCTCAGCTTGCATCCTGTCTCGCGTATACGGGCATCCCTATGGGCATCATGCCGGTTGGTACGGGGAATGCCCTGGCTCGCGGGCTGGGGCTGCCGCAGGATTTCGCCTCTGCTTTCCGATTGATTGCCGGTAAGCACGAATATCGTATGCTGGATGCTCTGCGTATCAACGGGCAGTATCATGTTTTGAATGCCGGCGTTGGCGTGACCTCCAAGGTTGTTTTGAACACCCCGCGTCCCGTCAAGCGTCGTTATGGGATGCTGGCGTATGTCTGGGAGGCAGTCAAGGCGCTGTTCGGTATTCAGCCGCACTCTTTCCGCCTGACAGTGGATGGGCGTAAATACCGAATGCGCGCTTCAGAAGTATTTATTGCCTGCGGCGGCTGGCTGGGGTTTCAACTTCCTTTTACCGACCTGAATATTCAACCGGATGATGGACGAGTGGATGTGTTTGTCGTCAAGGCGCGTAACTTATGGGGATATATTGGTCTGGGGTTCAACTTACTTTTCGGCGGGCGCAGTCGAGCTTTGCCAATGAAACATATTCCAGCGTATCGAGAGGTTGTGATTGAAACGCGCCGTCCACTTCCTGTCCAATCGGATGGTGACTGGATTGGCGAGACGCCAGTCAGGATTGAAGTGTGTCCTCAGGCAGTGCGCCTGATTGTGCCTTCCAAAGAAAGTGATGTGTGGTCACGCCTGTTTTCACCCCTCCCCCCCTTGGCGGGTTTACGTAAGCCGACTGCCGCCTCATAATGACGGCTTCCGCTCGCAAACACCGATTTCCCATCCATTCTCATCCCAAATGGTTTTACGCGAAAAAAACTGACCCGCAGGAAACTTATCATAAGGGAAAAGTGCTTTATGAGCAAAGATAACCCGCCTGACTAGGTACAAAAAGCAGAAAGCGATTGGCAATGGCTCAATGGGCGCTTCGACAGAAAAACTTTTTCAGTTTCATTCCACCCCAGCCTGCCTAAACAAAAACCGCCTGCGAGAGAGCAGGCGGTATAGTTTATCAGGACATTGACACACTCAGGGCTAAAAAACAAGAGGTTGCCCCGCAGATTTTCGTCTAAATATACACAGCAACGATCAAAAACCATTTCCCCTCTTGCAATCCCTTCTTGTATTTGCTATACTGAGACAAACTGGTATGACCACTGACCAGTTTAGCCCCAAATCCGGAGGTGATGATGAGCTGGGATCCCCTTACCCGTCCAACTGAGCTGGCAGAAGAACGACTGATCGGCGCCATTCTGGATGGCGAATTTCCAATTGATACTCACTTGCCTGCCGAGCGGGCGCTGGCGGTGCGGCTGGGCGTTACCCGCCCTACCCTGCGTGAAGTGCTGCAGCGCATGGCGCGCGACGGCTGGGTGGAAATTCGTCACGGCAAACCCACCCGCGTGCGCAATTACTGGCAGGAAGGCAATCTGGCAGTGCTGGCAGCCATTGCCCGCCATAGCCAGCGCTTACCGCCCAATTTTGTCTCCAATTTGCTGGCAGTGCGTCTTTTGCTTGCTCCGACATATGCTAGGCTTGGGATTGAGAGACATCCTGCGGAGATGATTATGTGTATTAATGGCTATACGCAAATTCCTGACGATCCGCAAGCCTTCGCTGATACCGACTGGCAGCTTCACCGTCAGCTCACCATCGCCTCCGAAAACCCAGTCTTCACCCTCATCCTCAACGGCTTCAAAGAATTGTATAAGATGATGGGATTGCGTTATTTTCAATTACCCGAGGCGCGCGCTCATTCCCGCCGTTTTTATCAAACTTTACTTGAATGCGCCCAAAACCGCGACTATGACCGCATCGAAGCCGTCACACGCCGCGTGATGGTAGAAAGTCTGGATTTCTGGCGCAAACTTGCCCAGCTCTCCGAATCTGCTTCACAGGGATAAGCTATGTGGAATGCTGAATATCGCTCTCGCGCTTGGTCTGAACTTGAACAACCATGGGATATATTAATCATCGGCGGCGGCATTACCGGTGCAGGGTTGTTTCGCATGGCAGTCAACGCCGGTCTGCGCACGGCGCTGGTCGAAGCCCAGGATTTTACTTTTGGCACGTCCAGCCGCTCTTCCAAACTGGTGCATGGCGGTTTTCGTTACCTGCGTAACCGACAGTTTTCTGTTACCCGCCAGGCAGTACGTGAACGTGAGTGGCTGCTACGCGAAGCAAAGCACTTGGTCACCCCGCTTAGTTTTTTCGCCCCCGGCTATGATGATTACGCCCCGCTCTGGCAATTACACCTCGGTGTAATCATTTACGACCTGCTCGCCCCTAAATGGGACCACCACCGCTGTACAAAAGAAGATTTGTTGCGGGAGTATCCCTTCCTGCGTCAGACAGGATTGCAGGGCGCTTGCCAGTACTGGGATGCCCACGTTGACGACTCGCGGCTGGTGTTGCGTCTCCTGCGTGAAGGCGCACGGCGGGGCGGTCTTGCTCTTAACTATGCTCGCGTTGAACGGCTACTGCGCGATTCAAATCGTCAGGTCTGCGGGGCATTGGTCCGCGATATGGCGCAGCCCAACGGCAGCGCGCTGGAAGTGCGGGCGCGGCTGGTCATCAACGCCAGTGGTCCCTGGTCGGATGCCCTGCGCTCCCAGCTTGGTGCATTGCCACGCCTGCGCAAACTGCGCGGCTCACATCTGGTATTCCCATTCGAAAAATTTCCCATCCGCGAAGCGGTTACTCTGTTTCATCCGCGCGACCGCCGCGCCATGTTTGTTATCCCATGGGAAAGTGTTACCATTGTGGGAACCACCGACCTTGACCACCCCCGCGAACTGGAAGAACAACAATGTGAACCCTGCGCTTCGCCAGGTGAAATTGATTACCTGATGGAAGCCGTGGGTACTTGTTTTCCCGGCTTAGGGCTTTCTCACAATGATGTGATCGCTACTTTTGCCGGTTTGCGCCCGGTTATCCGTAGCGAACGAGCCACCGAACCCTCCAAAGAGTCACGCGCTCATGTTGTCTGGCTGGAAGACGGATTGTTGACCGTCACCGGCGGTAAGCTGACCACCTTTCGCATCATGGCTACCGAGGCATTGCAAACCGTTGCCGGTCGGCTGGGATTGCGGCCCAGTGCCTTCGCGGTGCAGAAGTTTTTTGACTCTCTCCCTGAACTCCCGTCTGCTGTTCCTTTGTCTCAAGAAACATTGCTCTATCTGCTTGGGCGCTACGGCAGCGAAACCTCCAGTTTCCTCACCTCCGCTACACCGGATGAACTGCAGCCTATTCCGGGCACCCCCAACCTGTGGACAGAAATCCGTTGGGCGGCGCGTCAGGAAGGCATTCAACATCTGGATGATTTGCTGCTGCGCCGCGTGCGTATCGGGTTGTTGCTGGAAAACGGCGCAGAGGCACATCTGGAACGGTTACGCTCTATCATCCAGCCAGAGCTGGGCTGGAGCGATAGCCGTTGGGCACAGGAAGTTGCCGTGTACCGGCAAATCTGGCGTAACAGTTATAGTCCTTGTCCTATTGGCTATACGCAATACAATGTCGAGGAAAAATGAGCCAATCTTTCTCACCCGCCTGGATTGAAATTCCCCCACCCCCCACCTCTTACCGATCTTTGTTCAAATGGGGCAATCCCGCCCAATTTAAACACCCCAATCGCGGGTTTTACGCCTACCTCAAAAAAGCCCTTCAGATGAGTGATGCGGACTTCACACAGCCACACCGGCATGGGATGGAGCCGCTCGATCTGGAGTTACCGCCGCGCCTGCCGGAAATCCACCTCACCGCCCTGCAATCTATTGTCGGTAAAGAAAACGCCCATCTGGATACTTACTCACGTCTGCGCGCCTCGTACGGGAAAGCAATGTTTGACCTCATCCGTCTGCGTCATCATCAGGTTGAAAACTTACCGGACATTGTTCTTGACCCTCGCCATACAGAGGATATTGAACAAATCGTTCGTTACTGCAATGAGCAGCGCATCCCGCTCTACGTGCGCGGCGGCGGTTCCTCGGTCACGCGCGGTACGGAGGCAATCCGCGGCGGTGTTACACTGGATATGAGCGTCCACATGAACCGTGTGATTGATTTCAACGAGACCGACCAAACCATCACCGTTCAGGCGGGAATGTTCGGTCCAGAACTGGAATACATCCTTAATCACGCCCCCGAAACGCTGAAAACGCGACGCGCCTACACCTGCGGACATTTTCCGCAGTCGTTTGAGTATTCCAGTGTGGGCGGCTGGGTGGTGACGCGCGGCGCAGGGCAGAACTCAACTTATTATGGCAAAATCGAGGATATTGTGCTGGCACAGGAGTATGTCACCCCGCGCGGCATTCTGCGCACTCCTGCCTATCCACGTCAAGCAACCGGACCTGATCTCAATCAGATCATGCTTGGCTCAGAAGGATGCTTTGGCGTTCTGACATCGGTGACACTGAAAGTATTCCAGTACCAGCCTCAGAATTGCCGCCGTTTCAGTTATCTCTTCAAAACTTGGCGGGAGGCACTCAGTGCAGCGCGTCAAATCATGCAAAGCGAAGAGGGGTACCCCTCGATTTTCCGTCTTTCCGACCCCGAAGAAACCGACGTTGCCTTGCACATGTACCACATTGCCAATACACCCGCCGATCGTGTCCTGCAAATACTGGGCTATCATCCCCTGCAGCGCTGCTTACTGCTTGGTTCATGCAACGGCGGCGCAGGCTATACGCGTAACCTGCAGCGCAGCATACACGCTACCTGCCAACAGCACGGAGCGCTGGCACTTTCCCCTCTCGGTGTAACCGAACGCTGGGAGCGCGAACGCTTCCGCGATCCCTATTTGCGCGAAGACCTGCAGGATTTTGGCATCATCATTGATACCCTCGAATGCGCCGTCCGCTGGTCGCAAATGGAAACTGTACATAAGGCTGTCCGGGAATTTGTCAAAAGCCGCCCGAACACCGTTTGCATGGCTCATCTCTCCCATGCCTATCCGCAGGGAGGCAACCTGTATTTTATTTTTATTGCCCGCATGGACGATCCTGATGAATATCTGAAACTTCAATATGGTATTCTGGATGTGTTTCAGCGCAACGGAGCTGCGCTCAGCCATCACCACGGCATTGGCAAAACTACCGCCCCCTGGCTGGAAGAGCATCTTGGCAATGTACAGATGAATGCCCTGCGTACCCTGAAAGACTACTTCGACCCAGAAAACATTCTCAACCCCGGCGGTACATTGGGTTTTGACCTCTCAGAGGAACAGCGCAACAAACACTGGGGATTGCGTTCATGAAGACAAGGTTTCCCACTTTTTCCGCAATCTGATCTTGAATCTGCCGCGATTCAGCTCTGCCAACGGCGTATAGACTACCTGCCGGCATATCTCGGCAATCCGCTTGGCAGACTGTCCACCATTCTGAACGGGTATCAACTTTTTCAAAGTTTCGAGAGGAAGATAGGAATGAACTTTTTTTCCCAGTGCCAGCGCGGTATAGATAACCGATGAGTTTTGCGCAATCAGAACATCACAATTTGCAATCATGTGATGAACATTGCCATCCATGTAGATAGGGGCATCTGGAAAATGCTTGCGAATTTCGCGTACCGCTCTCTTTCTATCTTCGTTAGGATGGATCTTAAAGATTACTTGCCGCCCATCAGCAATTCGCTTCACATTTTGTAGAAAACGCTCGCGATTATCAAACTTCAATGTCTCACGAATACTGGAAGTGGCAACCAGTACATATCCCCTTAGAGGAAAATCGTTATTGAGATACTCGACGGCGTTGTCAAAGTTTGGGATGCCAGTGACCACAATCTTCTCAGGTTTGACGCCTTTGCGAATAAACAGATCACGATAGCCCCAAGAAGCCACACAAAATACATGATATGCATCAGAAAGTCCAGTCGCTGCAGTATTTGCCAGAAAGCGCGGTAACCCTAAACGCCGTACTAGATGATAGCGGTAGTCTTCCGCTTCCGTCATGCCTTCTTGAACCAGAATGAGTCGCTTACCCCGGATATTTTGCTGAATGAGCAAATCCGTACAAGTAACTACTGCATCATAGGAACGGGCTTTACCACCAAAATCAACTGGCAAATTTTCTTTGGACAGATAAGCTTCAGTCGCTTTTCGATGACGTCCCCCAAGTATCGAAAATTCCGCCAATTTGGCTTTTGCCGCCAGCCCAATTAGGCCATCCGCATAAAAAGGTGTGAAGAAAACGTTAAATTCAGACAACTCTCTGGCAATCTTATGCATGATAGTTGTCTGATTGAGCGAACCGCAAATAAACAGGATATTCGCTGTCATAACCCTCCAGCCCTGGGTTCACTGCGGTTAGGATTAAGCCACTAATGATTGCTGATAGCCTCGCACCTGAGACAAACGCGCATAGGTGAAGGTGGCTCGCGGATGTGGGTTATAAACCACCCAGCCCAGCTTACGCATCAAGTAATACGGAATATAGCGACGCAAAACAGCCCATCCATCCAAGCCATGCCCTTTACGTACCTTAGTTGCACCAGTTTCCAGAGCCAGTCGCAAATCTGCGGCAGTTCGACCGGCAAATTCAGTCGCCCCCTGTCCGATTGCCTGTATTACATGGGCATCACTGTTACCCACTTGTGCCAGAGGCAACAAACGCGCCTGCAATTCAACCAGCGGGTTACTGCGCGTGTAAACCAAACCACCGTTAAAAGCCTCAACACCAACCAGAAATTTTCTGATCTCCGGTTTTTGCAACACTTCATGAATTTTCTCAAATCTCAAGCTACTGGTGCCACGGGCGGTCGGATGCGCCGCAACGCAGATCCCGCCCAATTCGCCAATGCGCATAACTGTCTCATACAAAGGAAGTCCTGCAGGAATCGGCCGGTCAATAAACAGGGCTAACAAATGCCCATCCGCCGTAGACACCTCGCTACCCGGGATCACCTCAATACCATAGGAAGGCGCCAGTTCGAGCGCTTCGTTAACCCCTTCAATGGAGTCATGATCTGTAATCGCAATAACATCCAGAGCAGCGTAATCAGCAGCATACTTCAAAACTGCTGAGATTGAAGCAGTACCATCATAGCTGTAAACAGTGTGGATGTGTAAATCAGCAAGTCCCATATCTTTTCCACCTTATAAATTTGATCACCGTTTGTTAATGTACCAGTTGCGTCTTAAGTGCCATTGAACATGGGATTAAATTTGGGTTTTCATCTTGTTAATATCTTGAGTCCTGAGCAATCCCGGTGTATTTCTCCACAATGAAATCCAATTGACCGTATAGCTCCGCTTCACTAGACCAATCAGATCACAACAAAAATGCCCCGAGGGGGCATTTTTCACAAGCCTATGAGCAAAACGTTTGAGCATTCCCTCTAATGCGCAATTACTTTTTCCGGTTTGATCTTCAACAATACGCGCGCCTCTCCGGGGACACGCCAAAGGAAGCGTTCCTGTCCAGTGTATTTCTGCGCCATACGATCAATGTGCGCATCTGCTCCCTCAGTAGTAATTTCAACCACCCGGCCGCGCACTTCGAGATAGCGATAAGGATTTTCTGGATCCAAAATACACAACGCCACCCGACTATCATTCCGTACGTTTCGCTCTTTTTGACGCCCGCGTGCCGTATTGATTAGAATATGTTCACCATCATAATCCACCCACACCGGCGTCACCTGCGGGCTGCCATCCGACATGAGGGTTGCCAGATGGGCAAAAGCACGCTTTTCAAATAAATCGAGATAGGTTTCCGGGATCGTTGCACCAACAGACATTTTCTCTTATTCAGATGTTCTAAAATTCTTTTCCCTGTGCTTTTCGAAAGACAGGACCCAGTCCCTTAAGCCTTACACCCTCGCGCAGACGGGTATAAGGAATTTTACAGGGGTCCTCAACAATCGCACTTGGCGCCTCAACATTGATGATTTCACTCGCTATTGGACCAAAATCAGCACGATAATGGTTAGCGCTTTTCACGGCTAGAATACTCATCTTCTCCGGCTCCACCCCAACCACCCGAAAGAAAGAACGATCCAGCGCCTGCATCCGTACTGAACTGACCACAACACTTACACCATCAACCCGCAATTGCGCCATCTTGCCGAAATTCAGTAATCGCCCTTTGACCATTGGGCCTGTTCCATAAAAGTCGCCATCCCACAGCTTAACCACCCGGAATTGACCATGAAACGGATAATGTCCTTCAAGCGACTTTCCGCCCAAATCCACTTCTATCCATGCCCCCTCGCCTGCTTGATGCGCAAGAGCGGCTACTTCAGGATCGTAAATCAATCCTACTGCAGCGTTCTCCGCCCGATGCCGAACCAAGGACTCCAGCAACCAGATTGTGTCGGAGGGGCTTCCTCCGCCCGGGTTATCCTGCACATCCACCAGAATCACTGGACCTTGTTTTTGCTTTGCCAGTTGGATCGCCCGTTGTACAGCCTCATCCCATCCAAGCAGTTCACAGGTAAACAAGTGTTCTTTGGATAAAATAAACTCATACAGCTGTTCCAAAGCCTGCTCTGCTACCCGCTGTTCGCTGGCATAGGTAAATACCGAAGGTCCAGTATCCGGCATATCCGAAGGCGGGAAGCCTTCCATAATTGTTGCTGAAAGCAAATCGAAACTTTTTTCAATTTGTTTCAAATAATCATACAGCAATGAAGCTGGCTCCTTTGTCGTTGGTTGAGTCGTACTGGGCATCAGAAAAGGCAATTGGCGAAAGGCACCGTATATGGGGGTGCCTTCCAAAATCTTATGTAACAAGACGGCGCATCGCTCACCATTCTCGAATCCATCCACATGAGGGTAAGTGCGATAGCCTACCATTGCGGTCGCTAACTCAAAGCTTTCTGGGGCAATGTTGCCATGCAAATCCAGCGAGACAACGACTGGACGATCTCCAACAATCTGGCGCACGCGCCTCAGAATTTCGGTCTCTCCATCCTGAAAATCGCCATATACCATTGCACCATGCAAGTCCAGAAAAAGACCATCCACCGGCAAACTCTGCTTAAGCGCATCTAGAATTAGACCAATCAGATACTCAAACCCTTCTTGAGAAATAGGCTTCGACGGCTCAGCCCCGCACCACACCAACGGCACAATCTCAAAACCCAAACGATCAGCAGTAGCCAGAAACCCACTTACGGCGATGTTATAGCGGCCTTGTTTGAAACGAAAGATTTCTTCCCCCGAGCGCATCTCCGGATAAAAGCCGTCTACCTCAATGAAGCGTTCCAGAGGCGTGGGAGTTAAGGAAAACGTATTTGTCTCGTGAATTAACCCTGCTACCCCAACACGATACATTTCAGCCCCTTCAATCCAGAACCAGATCGGTCAGCTTGACATCATCACCACCATCCACTGTCAAACACACCCCTGTTATAAAGCTGGCTTCATCACTGGCAAGGAACAAACCAGCATAAGCCAGGTCTGCCGGGTCACCCTGTCGTGCAGTCTTGGGCTGACGGCGAATTAATGGGACCGGTATTGGACTAACTATAGGATTTTTGACTGGTTCGTACACAAAAAGCCCTGGAGCAAGACAGTTCACCCGAATACCATCATCCAGATAGTCATTTGCCATATTTTTTGACATCTCAATGATCCCAGCTTTTGTGTAAGCATACAGCGGATTCGCCATGCGTCGAACATGTTCTGAAGCAACCACGTTGATAATACACCCACCCTTACCTTGTTTTAAAAACTGTACAATGGCGGCACAGCAGGCATTATAAACGGCCGTCAGGTTGCTTGAAACAATTTGCTGATATGCCTGTTCAGAAATCTCGTGCAGTTTCTTGTCCAGTTCAACCCAGCCGCCGCCAATGTTGTTATAAAGAACATCCAGCCGTCCAAAGTGGCTGACAGCAGTCTGCACCATCCGCTCTGCATCTTCCCGCTGAGCTGCAGTGCCTACGCATATTGCCACTTCTCCCCCCTTACTGCGAATCATATCAGCAGTTTCCTCCAATACATGCTGGCGTCGCGCGGCGATGACCACCCTTGCACCTTCTTGGGCAAACAAAAGCGGCGCGCTGCGTCCCAAATGTTCACCAGCACCAACCACAAGCACAACTTTGTCCTTCAGTCTCATGATGCACCTCCTTCACTTTTCGCTTGCAAGGCAAGCTGTAATTTTTCTTTTGTAACTGGCAAACTATTGACCCACACCCCAACTGCATTGTGGATTGCGTTCACAATTGCCGGAGCAGTTGGCGAGATGGCTAATTCACCCATCCCTTTAGCGCCAAAAGGTCCCTTAGGATGATAATCTTCAACAACGATTGGTACGATTTCCGGCAAGTCGCGCAGCCGCAGAAGCCCTAAATCCTTCATCCGAACTGTCTGCGGAATCCCATCCTTGACGACGAATTGTTCGCTTAGCGCATATCCTACCCCCTGAACAACAGCGCCTTCAATTTGTCCAATAACATTTCGCCGTATTAAGGGCGACCCAACGTCATGAGCAGCAATGATTTTGAGGACACGTGCATTGCCATTTTGTGGATTAACTGCCACCATTGCCACCTGAACCCCAAAGTCATAAGCAAAATGCAACGGTGCCTGCGGTTTTTTCGGATATGCCTCACTATGCGCAGGCGGCGGCTGTGTTTTAGGGGCGTCATAAAAATACTCAAAGGAATACGTCGCATCTCCCTTTGCTAGCTCCTGCAAAGATATGAGCGTTTCTCCTGTACTGCGACGAACAAAAACACCATTACGAATCTCAATCTCATCTTCAGGAACATTAAACTCACTAGCTACAGTATCCCAAAGTATAGACCGCAAGCCTTCGCTGGCTTTCAAGGTAGCATTTCCAGAAAGGAAAGTTGCGCGTGAAGCTGTGGTCATACCGCCTTCCGGATCGTCACGTGTATCGCCCGTGTGCACATGGATCATACGCAAAGGCACTCCTAACACACGCGCCGCAACCGTGGCAACCATCTGATTGGATCCTTGTCCCATATCCGCTGCCCCATGCCGCACTAAAAATGTGCCATCTTTTTCCAGAGAGACTCGCGCCCCTGAGCGGTCTGGTATATTGGAACCCAAGCCAACGTTCTTATAAGCAGCTGCAATGCCAATTCCCAGTTTTTCGCCGGGCAGTAATTCAGGGAACGGTGTTTGCGCCAGTTCCTGCTTTGCAGCCTGCAAACAGGCAATCAATCCAACACCAACCTCTTCCGTCAGTACATCACCAGTGATCGTTGCCTTGCCTAAATCCAGCCCATTTTTCAGGCGAACCTCAAAAGAGTCCAGCCCCAATGCTTCAATGATCTTTTGCAAATGCAACTCAGCCGCAAATGCAACTTGAGGGCTGCCATAGCCGCGAAAAGCACCGCAGGGCGGATTATTAGTATGTACCGCGTATGTATGCACGTTGACATTTGGAACCACATAAGGACCACAAGCAAATGCTGACATACGAAACAGAACCGCCTCACCGGCTGACGCATACGCACCCGTATCGCCATAAATCCGAATATCGGCAGCAACCAATGTGCCGTCTTTCTTCGCACCCATTTTATAGTGCAGTTTGGCAGCGTGCCGCTTATAACTGACCCACAACGATTCACGGCGGGTCCACTTCACCTTGACAGGTCGGCCGGTCAGGTGAGCCGCCAGCGCCGCATGAATCTGGGTTGAAACGTCTTCCTTTCCTCCAAAACCACCTCCAATGTACATATGGGCAATGCGCACTTTTTCCTCAGGCAAGCCCAGCGCAACTGCAATCTGATGACGGTCGTCGGTTGGGCCTTGACTGCCTACATACACCACCACTCCGTCACCCTCTGGAACAGCAACGCTGACTTCTGGCTCCATGTAGGCATGTTCTACAAAAGGCACTTCATAATCATCCTCGAGAATGATGTCAGCCTCAGCAAAACCCGCTTTGATATCGCCCTTGCTGGTATGAAAGTGCTTCAATACATTTGGCATATCAGGATGCTCTTCCAGCAAACGCTTATGCAATACCGGCGCGCCAGGAGCCATAGCTTCCTCTATAGAAGAAATCACAGGCAAAGGTTCAAGCTCGACCTTAATCTTGGATAAGCCTTCCTGAACCTGTTCCGGGGTCTCGCCAATGACCAACGCAAGCGCGTCGCCCACGTACAGGACATCATGGGTTTGATCACAGAATATGGGCTGATCTGGCACGATCACACCATAGATGTTTTCGCCGGGGATATCTTTACTGGTCAAAACCCGTACAACACCCGGCACAGCTTCTGCCTCGCTGACATCAATTTTCTTGACCCTGGCATGCGGCACATTCGCGCGTAAGGCGCTTGCGTACAACATATCTGGAAACGAAAGATCATCTGTGTACTTCAATCGCCCGGTCAGTTTGTCCAATGTCATATATTCATCGGCAGTGTCTTCTTCTTTCCATGAGCTTTCCTGTTCGCCGCGCAAAATCGCTGCAGCACGTAAAACCGATTGATCCATGCGGTTCAAACCAGCACAGCGGCAAATGACGCTACTTAAAGCTTGGCGAACCTCCTTTTCATCAGGATTAGGCTTTTGATCAAGCAAAGCTTTGGCTGTCATAATCGCGCCCGGAGCACAAAAACCGCACTGGAAAATTCCATCCTGCACAAGCGTCTGCAAAAGTGGATGAGGTTTTTCCTTGTACTCCCCAAAGCTCTCTATCGTCTCAATCACAGCACCATTGAGGGCTGACACCTTCACCGTGCAGCTGTTACGTGCTTTGCCATTGACAATCACTCGGCAGAGACCACAGGTGCCCTCATTGTCACAACCCTGTTTTGTCCCGGTCAATCTCAGCACTTCACGCAAATATCGCAACAGTGTCCAGTCAGCATACACGGGATCAACCTTTTGCCTGACCCCGTTCACAGTTAGGGACAAATCGTCTCGGCTCATATTACCTCCTGACCTACACAATCGAACGCCATGCCGGACCGGATTTTGGCCAAGGCATAGCCAGCAAATCGCGCGTTTCCTGACCAGCACGCTCGACTAAGCCTTCACGGCTCGCCAGCGCCTGTGCTATGACCTCCTCCTCACTCAGTGTGAGTACTTTCCGATCCTCCATCAACAATTTACCCTCAACAACTGTATGGATAACATCGCTGCCACGTGCACTGTAGATAAGCTTGGGCAACCAACGCCCAACAGGTAACAGATGCGGAGCATTGAAGTCCAAGACAATCAAGTCGGCTTTCTTCCCTATCTCAATCGAACCTGTCTGTTGATCGAGCCCTAGCACCTTTGCGCCATTAATAGTCAACATTTCCATAACCTCCTCAGCAGTTACAGCTTCTGCATCCAGCTTGCTGGCTTTTTGCAGCATGGCTGCTGCACGCCCCACTTCCAGCATATCATACGTGTAACTTGCTGCACCATCTGTACCCAAGCCGACCGCTATCCCCCGGCTGAGCATATGACTGATTGGCGCAATCCCATAGCCCAGATAAGCGTTTGCAACCGGGCAATGCACCACTTTCGTACCTGTATTTGCCATGATCTCAATTTCACGGTCAGAAAGCCAGACAGCATGGAACATCACCCCCTTTGGACCCGTCAAACCCAGCGAATGAAAATGTTCCAAATCCCGCTCGCCAAAACGCTTCATCGTATAAGAATTGATTTCAATCCAGCCAGCCACGTGAGTGCTTACATTCACATCAAGCTCGCGAGCCAACTCAACTGTCTTTCGCATTAGGCTTTCACTGATATCCTCCGTAGAACCGGGTCCGAGTGCAATGGTCGTTCGGTTGCAATTATGCCACGCTTGGTGATAACGCCTCGCCTCATTAACAAGCGTTTCCTCCTTTTGAATCATGGTCATATATTCTGAATCAATTCGCTCCCCCGCAAAGGTCTGATCCAACAACCCAAACACCATCTGCGCCCGCAGACCAGCCTGATCGAATACCTCAGTAACACGATAGATATTCTCCATGTGAGTATGTAAATACCAATGATCCGAGATAGTTGTTACACCGTTTTTTATTAGTTCGAGCGCAGCTAGCGCCGCGCTCGCCTGAGCATCTTCTGGCGTGATTTTAGAAACAACGGGGAATAAAAACCTCCAGTTCCATGGGTCAAAGTGCATGTCATACCCTATTCCTTCAATCAGAGACTGATACACGTGCGAATGCCCATTGATAAAACCGGGCGCAACCACTTTGCCACCGGCATCAATTGTTTTCAGCGCCTCATACTCCAAATTTCTTCCAACCGCAATAATTTCACCCTTTTGAATTGCCACATCACCATGTTCAATAACTTCACGTTTGTCGTTCATTGTAATAACCGCGCCGTTCTTAATCAAAAGATCAATTGTCATAAGAAAACCTCCAAAAGTTTTTTATTTGCGATTTTGACAAGCAATCCATTTGCCAAATCCTTTCGCTACACAAATAGTTTGTCCATCCCACACCGTTTCCCCCCGTACAATAGTGGAGACAACCTTCCCTCTCAACTTCCAGCCTTGGTAGGGTACTGTAGCGATTCGAGAATGCCGATGCAAAGGTTGTGCTTCCCATTCCTGCTCGGGATCAAAAATCACAAGATCAGCATCTTTATCCAGTGATATACTGCCTTTTCTATTATAGATACCCGCCACGCGAGCCGGAGCGATAGCAAGTGCATGAACAAAGCGGTCCAGCGATAAATCTCCCTCACGAACACCTGTATGATAAAGTAAAGTGAATGTCAGTTCAATTCCGGCAATTCCGCCCTCTTTCTGTTCCAGACTAGGCTCTGAATACCCATCAGGATTATCAGACAGATAGTGATCGCTGACAACCGCGTCAATAACCCCGTCGTTTAGTGCCTGCCAAAGCACCCGACAATCCTGCGCTTTGCGTAAAGGCGGTGTCGTCTTTACACGGGAGCCATAAGTTAGAAATGCGCTTTCCTCCAAAATCAGAAAATGTGGGCAAGTTTCAGCAGTGACATCCACTCCTTGCGATTTATATCGGGCGATTAAGTCTGCAGTTCTACCACTCGAAACATGACAAATATGCACAGGTGCACCGGCTGCCCTCGCCATTTCCAACACTTGAGCGGTTGCGCTGACTTCGGCAACATCGGGCCTCGACCTCGCGAAACCTAGCGGATCGTTCCAGTCAACAGATTCATTAAAACAGCCCGGTTCTTCAACATGAATCGCCATACGCAGACCATACCGAGCCGCAACATTTACAGACTTCCACAACAAACCCGCACCCACCGGCGGTTCTGCAGGCATAAAGACTTTGAAATACGGCAATCCTATTTCCTTGAGGGATGCTATGCCTGCAAGGTCAGAGAGGGAGACAACGATCCCGCCCCCCTGACAGAAATCAACGACCGACTCGGTTTCTGCCAGATCAATACGTTCTCTAACGCCTTCTACAGTAGAACAAACATGAAACGGCGGCATGTCCACAAAAGTTGTCACTCCGCCAGAAGCAGCGGCGCAAGAGCCAGGGAAAAACCTTTCCGCGCCATCTTGTAAATGTGCGTGCAAGTCAATAGCACCCGGCAAAATCCAATGACCCTTTGCGTCAATTTGTTGAACATCTTCCTGCACTTCAATTTTTCCGGGTTGACTGATAGCGCCAATTAAACCTTCAGCAGTAATGAAGATGTCAGCAGGTCTCAATTGACCATCAAACCAGACCAAACCATTGATAATCACTTTCTTCGTCGTTTTGGTCATGTTTTATAACTCCAAAATTCTCTCAAAACCACAGGTTTGCTGCCGTCTTACCCAGCAACCATTCTAGCACTTCAGAATCCTCGAACAGTCCCGTCACCATATCAAGCATACCCCGATAATGCCAGTGAGCATTGATAAACGGAAAATCTGAACCCCAAAGACAGCGTTGAGGCGAAAATGTATTCACAACCGTTCTGAACAATTCCCAAGTATCTTTATACGGCGCACCCTCTTGTGAATAGTAATACGGTCCTGAAAGTTTTACGTAAACCATTGGTATATCAACAAGGCTTAAGAGGGCAGCAAATTCCGGTGCTTCGGACTTACTGCCCGGCTTGGGTCTGCCCAAGTGATCAAGCACAATCCTGACTGCCGAAAAGCGCTCAGAAAAAAAGTGAACAAGCGGAAAATAAGACGAGGTAAGTTGAATGCATACCGGAATGCCAAGCGCTTGAATTTCAGACCACAACGCCAGATGGGCCGGATCGTTTTTCCACTTTTCTTATGGGAGCGGCCATTCATTTCTTTGCCATAACCTGACTGCTTCCTCCTTCGACTTTGCCTGAATTTCCCTCTCATCAAACTTGATAAACTGACCATCCAGGAGGATGATCTCCCCATCAATAATCACTGTATCAACATCCGTTCTTTCACACGTTCCCACAATATAGTTTTTGACATTGACTTCAAACAACGGTACAGTCGAGCGATCGGATAGAAAAACAATATCGGCCTTCTTGCCAACCTCAAGCGAACCAATCTGATCTTCCATCTGCAGAACGCGTGCCGCATCAATTGTTGCCATGCGCAATACCTGATCATCCTTCATTAGCTCCGGGTTTTCGTATTTAATCCGATGGATCATCTGCGCCGTGCGCATGACCTCAAAGTAGTTAAACGTTTGTCCGTCTGTACCTAAACCAACAGTTACACCTTCACGGATTAAGTGAAGCATATCGGGCCAAAAGCTAAAAATAGCATTTGACTCTGCGTTGTGGGCAACCTTGACATCATATTGCTTGAAGATTGGAGGATCCTGCCACTGATCAATATAACTGCAATGAAAGAGAATCAGGTTCGGACTTAGGAATCCAATATCTGCCAGATAGCGGGTGGGACGTTTGCCAAACCGCCGGCAAGTATCAAAATGATGCCAACGGTCGTCTAGATGATGCATCATATAACCAACACCCAACTCATCTGCTGTTTTCTTGACTTCCTGCAACAATTCAGTTGGACAGGTGTAGGTTGTATGAACACCAATACGCGCGGTAATGCGATCATAACTGCGCGAACGACAGCGCTTGACCTGATTGATATTCTCCTGAAGTCCTAGAGCGGCATTTTCCTCACTAATCCGTCCGGTGGTTTCAAACGATAATACAGCTCGAATGCCTGTTTCCATGCAGGCTCGATCAACCGCTTCTAGCGCGCCGGGTAAAGCATATGAGCCTTCAGCTGTGTCCGCCGTTGTGGTGATTCCACTGCGAATGTGATCAACAACATTGGCACGGGTTCCTGCGTACATAATATTTTGATCCACCCGATCTTCCAAAAGCGGCAGCCAAAAGCGGTCCATCCAGGAAACAAATGAAAAATCAGGCGATTCAAAACCGGAATACGGTATACTGCGAACCACTGCACTATAGAGATGATTGTGGCAACTGATCATGCCTGGCATAACAATCTTGCCTGTTGCATCAATAACCTTTACCCCCGGCTTGTCAGCAATACTTGACCCAGGACCAATTTCCACAATACGACCATCTTCAACATAGATCGTTCCATCTCGGAATATGCGGTCCTGGGCATCCAGGGTAACTACTAAACCATGCTTAATCAACAGCTTTTCCATCTTTTTTCTCCTCTTATCACAAAAATCAGATGACATTTTTGATTAAAAACTTACAATGAAACGGTCTTTCTACAAATTCTTTTCTCGATCACTTCGACCTTGCAGTGCTATTGATTTTCACTAAAGTCATTCCGACGATCAAAACTTGGCGCTTCCCTAGTCATTTTTGTCATATAGGGCAAATAACGTGCGGCTGTCGCCTCAATGAGCGTACGCATGGCTTCAAGTGCCTGAAAAGGTTTGCGATCACGTATCCCCTCCGCAACTTTGTAATGCATCTTCCAACCTTCCATGGTCAGCGGAAGTTTGCGCAATAATACTGCCAGTGCATTACGCAGCGTGTTGTCCACCTGCTCTAAAAATTTATTTCGAGCCATTTCCGCGATCAAACGATGAAAATCAAAATCCAGATCAAACAAGTTTTCGCCATGCCCACTCTCAATCTGCTTGCGTTCGACCCCTAGAATTTCAAATAATCGCTGTATTTGTTCTTCAGTAGCACGCCGCGCGGCATGATAGGCAATCCCAGTTTCCAAAATCTCCCTGGCTTCAAAGAGGGATTGCATGTCCATCTCTCCAGAGGCAAGCGAAATATCAATGAGCCTCTCGTAAATCCCATTGGAGCTATCCGCTACAAAAGTGCCCTCGCCGTGGCGCATTTCAAGCACCCCCATTGTCTGTAAAGCCTGGAGCGCTTCACGCAATGTGGACATCCCAACCCCCAGCGATTTTGCCAGCTCTCGTTGGGCAGGCAATGCCTCTCCTGGTTTCCAATAGCCTTCAGCAATCATCGAGAGAATTCGATCAATCACTGCAGTTGTAATTTGCCGACGGTGGATGGGCTGGATTTTATTTGTAGCCATTCCGGTTAATCCATTTTAATAAAAAACACACTCGAGTGTTCAAGAGTTCAGGTGTTCTGAACACTTTCATTGTACAAAAAATCACAATAAAAAGTCAAGTACTTTCCTGTCCAAAATCTCAAATTGGTTCAGATTACCCCAAAAACCAATGCTTACCCAATCATTAACAATAAGTTCTTATAAAGCAACACCTGCTCGTTTGATTAAGTCTTCAGTTGCCTCGCGCACCAATACTTCAACCTTAGCAACGTCCAAAGTTTGAACAACCCGGTCTTTCATCAGCACTTTCCCATCCACAATTGTTGTCAGTACATCACCAGCGTTGGCAGAGTAAACTATTTGTTCCAGTACATTACTTTTCGGTTCGGCTAGTACGGGCCACATATGGGGCGCGTGTAAATCTACGATGATTAAGTCCGCTTGCTTTCCCACCTCTAACGAACCAATCCGATCAGCAAGCCCAAGACACGCCGCCGCATCGCTGGTTACCATACGCAGCACTTTCTCCACTGGCATTGCGCTTGCATCCTCGAGAATCAGTTTTTGAAGCATAGCCGCTAGGCGCATTTCTTCGAACATATCCAGGTTGTTATTGCTGAGGTTTGAGTCTGTTCCCAAAGCCACCCGAATACCAGACTGAATCAGTTTTGGAACCGGGGCTACTCCCGAAGCAAGTTTCATGTTACTTGAAGGATTATGCACCACTGCAACATTCCGTCTGGCGAGCAATTCAATGTCCTGATCCGTCAGCCAGACCGCATGAGCAACCAGCCAGTTTTCACCAAGCACTCCCAAATCTTCCAGATATTGCACAGGTGTCTTTCCATATTTCTGCACAAATTGATCTACTTCATTTTGCGTCTCTGCTAGATGGGTATGGACACCAACACCATAGTGCTTCGCCAGTTCGTTAATTTTCTGGTACGTCTCGGGATGAACTGAATAGGGAGCATGCGGGCCGAACCATGTGAAAATGCGCGCCGGCACACGGTCATGCCATCGTTCAATGAACATAAGATTACTTTCCAGTGTTTCGCCCGCTCCCTGGGGCTCATCAATAATTTGCGGGCAGAAAATCGCCCGCAGTCCGGACTGCTCAGCAACCAAAGCCGCCTCTTCTGGATAACGGTAAATATCAACAAATGTAGTAATTCCATCTCGAATCATCTCAAGCTGAGACATCAAGGCTGCTGCACGCTCATGATAGGGCTGAAAAGCGCGGTCAATCGGAAAACACACCTCTTCTAACCAGCGCATCAGCGGCAAATCCTCCACTAGACCACGTTCCAGCGTCTCGTGCATATGACAGTTAATGAAACCGGGTAATACTGCATTGCCGTTTGCGTTGATGACATGACGAGCCGAAAAGGTGATATTTGGCTCAATAGCCAGTATTTTGCCTTCTTTTATCGCTAGATCAGCATGCTGGTAACGCGTTCCAGCCTGATCCATCGTGATTACATGAGCATCTTTTATTAATAGATCCACAAACTTTTCCTCGTTCATCCGTACCTTCACCCCGGGTTGATATAAAGGGAGGTCTGGGATACAGACCTCCCCCCACCCTGTAAGCAACGGTCTAGATTATTTGTTTTCCAACCGATCGCGCCAGTACAGCCCGCGTTTCTGAACGCGGTTGAACAACCAGGCACAAATGATTGGGGCGATAATCAGGTTCGGTGGTACGTCAGCTATAAGGACGGTTGAAAACAGCGTCCAGAAGGGAGCAAATCCCATCAGCGCAATCCAACCGCCCACAAAGAAGGCAACAACCAGCGTGCCGACAATCCCACCCCACAGGGCTACAGCTTTCCAGTTCTTGGGATGGGGAACAAGCAAGCCTGGAATGAATGCCATCATAAAGTTGCCAATCGCTCCCCCAACACCACCGATTCCGAACCAACCGGCTAGAATATCAGAGATGAACGTGTTGCCGATTAGCGCAGCCAAGCCTCCCACCCAAGGTCCAAAGAATACACCCCACACCACCGCAATAAAGGCGAATGGGCGCAGGGTAATAAAGCCAATTGCCCAGTTCATGGTGGAAAAAGCGCCCAAACCATACAGGACAGCCCCAATGATGGTAAGCGCAATTTCCAGGGTGCCGAATTTTTGCTTCCAAATAATCTTTTCAGGTATTAAACGGTCCATCTCGCATCACTCCTTTCTCTTATTTCAAAAATATAGGTTGGGTCATCAACTGTCGCCGGAACCTACCCTTGCTAATTTCTATAACGCTCACCTCCTTTCCTAAAGCATTGTCTTCAAACCATCCTTACAAATACATTTCAACTTTAGCGATCCCAAGGACGATCGCTAAAATACTAAACAGGATTGCCAGGACGCCCGTTAAGACAAATAAAACATCCTTCCAGGTAAAAACATACTTTTCATAAAATGTTCGATCTTTAATATCCACATCAAAGGCTTTCAACTCCAGCGCAATCGAGATACGCATGGCGCGTCGCAACATACTATCAATAAGTGGAATGGCTACTGGTATTGTTTTCCTGAAGCGCTGGACAATGGAGCCAGCATCTATGTCACAGGCCCGAGAACGAAATGAGTCGGTAATTGTAATGTAATCGCCACTCAATTCCGGTAAAAATTTGAAACTGCTAATCACCATAAGAGGATACATGTAAGAGATGCGAAGCTTGTTCTGCATGAACTCTCCAACTGCGCTTGCCAATCCCATCAAGTCGGTTGTCATCACAAAAAACGTGCAGGCTGTCAACGCAAGAACGATACGCATCCCCATCGCCAGAGCGTAAATTGTTCCCTCTAGACTCCAATGCAGAATGCCAAACCTGAAAAAGTAAAATTGATCCTCTGTGGCAGGATAGAAAAAGGGCCAGGTGAGAACAATAAAACCCACCATTACAGGATAAGTAATGATCAGAAAGCGATACATCTTGTAGGAAATCTTTGCCAATACCGCCATGATCCAAATCCAAATGGTAAACGCCAATAGGATAAACGGGTTCGTTACCAGGATAGGGACAATGATTAAGCAAATCCACCAGAGCAATTTGGCGCGCGGGTCCAAAGAATGAATTGGCGACCTTAATTTTCCCAACTCCAGCATCTGTAAAACGAAAGCCATCCTGTCTCCTCCTGCTAACGATGTATCTTTTCTCTTTCCTTCACCAGAAGTTCCGCAAGGTCTTCAGGGATAATAGGACGATCCAGACGAACATCTGGCAACAGCCGCCGTGCAAGCTCATAAACTTCTGGTGGCTTGATACCTGCTCTCAGAATTTGATCTACCTGGGCGAAGACCTCCTGTGTGGTACCATCCAGATAAACCTCAGACCTCCACATTACAATGACGCGTCTGGCAAAGAGAGAGACCAGATTCATGTTGTGGGTAGTAACAACACAGGTGTGTCCCTTCTTATTCAACTGATAGATTAGCTCCATCAGAGAAATGGACTCGCGCCAGTCTTGCCCTGTCGTAGGTTCATCAACAATCAAAATAACCGGTTCCATTGCCAGAACAGAAGCAACCGCCAGACGCTGCCGCTGTCCGCGGCTGAGCTGGAAAGGCATCTCCTCCTCAAGACCTTGTAGCCCCATTTCCGCTAAAACCCGCTGACGGGCTTGCTCAATCCGTTCAGGGGGAAAACCAAGATTCTTTGGACCGAAATCAATTTCATCCTTGACCGTCTCGGCAAAAATTTGATGGTCTGGGTTTTGGAAGACGTAACCAACCGACCGTGCCAGCTCGGAAGTAGGCAGTCCTCGTGTATCTTTCCCATCCACAATCACACGCCCTCTGGTTGGCTTGAGCAATCCGTTAAAGTGCTTGATGAGCGTCGTCTTGCCAGAGCCATTCTGTCCAATAATCGCAACAAATTCTCCTTTGCGAATGTCGAGGTTGACATTGATCAACGCATAATCACTACGCGTGGGGTAGCGATAATACAATTCTTCAGTTTTCAACACAATATCATCAACGCTCATCATGCCCTCAACATTTTGCCAAATAATTCCTCCCCTTCCTCAACATTCAAGGGGAATTGTTCAAATTGAACCCCATACTGCCGGGATAAATGATAAGCCACCTGTGTTACCTGTGGTGGATATATACCCAAGCCGCATAGAAAATCCACATCCGAAAGCACTTCGCGCGTCGGACCATCCCTGAGAATCTCACCATGATCTATAACCACGATTCGATCAGCATGGCGGGCTAACTCATCAATGTTATGTTCTACCATGATGATCGTCTTACCCTGCTTTTTCAGGCTTCCTGCAAGGTCGTGAATCTCCTCAGCGCCAACCGGGTCCAGTTCTGAAGTCGCCTCATCCAATATTAAAATCTCAGGCTCCATCGCCAGTACAGCAGCCACTGCCACGCGCTGTTTTTGCCCACCCGAAAGATAAAACGGATGTCTCAAACGGTTTTCTCGCAAGCCCACCAAATCCAACACATAATTCAGCCGCTTGTCAATTTCTTCACGCGGCAAACATAGATTTTCAAGAGGAAATGTGATTTCCTTTTCAATATCCGTCATCAGAAGCTGAGCTTCGGCATCTTGTTGAACAAGCCCAACAATCTGAGCAAGCCGCGCCACGGGTGTCTCATTTGCAGCAAGTCCATTGACAAAAACTGCACCGCTAAACTCACCACGCAAAATCTGAGGCACCACGCCAACAATTGTCCAGCATAATGTGGATTTACCGGCACCTGTCGGGCCAATTACACCAACAAACTCACCTCTCTCAACCGAAAAATTAACATGGGACAAAGCAAGCACCGTAGAATCTTTATAAGCAAAACTCACATCTCGCAGTTCAATAATCGCCATATCAACCGTTACTCCTCTGCTTGCGAATTGAATCGGCAGCTTCCCGGGCTTCGCGCGCGATGCGGGTAGTCTCCCTGGCATGTTCTGCAGTAGCCGTACCATAAAGGATTGATTCAACGCCCGCTTCGGCATACAGCCACTCAAGCGCACCGCGCACATCTTTCTTGAGCTGTCCACTGGCAAGCGGCATAAATGCGATCACCGGCTTACGGGTTGCACGAACTGCCTCCAAACAGGCATCTCTGGTGAACCACGACCATTCACGATTGAGAGGTACTGCATACCCATCCACTCTTAAGCCTGCTTCCTCCGCACGCGGCAGAACCAGCGAAGGATACTGACTCAACAAAAAGGGAAGATAACCGGCCTGCCGTACAACTTCTGCCATTCTGGCGACGATGTCCATCCGCCCAAGCGATACCAGATAATCGGCATCCGCTCCGCCCATCAGGATATACTGACAATCTTCAAAGATCGAAAGTCGGCGTAAAAACGCTTCCTCATCCAGATAAATGCTCTCGATTTCCTGTTCGGTGATGGGTAAAGCATTCCTGTCATAACCAAAAACCAGAACCGCCTCATGGGATAACTTTTCCTCGACTATTTTTGCAACATCGCGTGGCCAGAGCCTGTCCACCAGCGTTCGGATAATCCGATCGCGGCTGTGTTGCAAAAAACGCCCGTTCAGAAACACGCCCTGTTCCCAGGTGGGGTTGCCAAAGCCAATTAGCTCATCACCTGTATCTTCTTTTAGCCTGCGAAAGAGGCGCACATTCTCCATGAACGACAGGTCATAAGCAATGCCCCCCGCCTCATAACAGGCTCTCATCACGCTGTAACAATACTCTTCATCAAACAACTTCCAGAGAAGATCCCAACGATAAAGGAAACGAAACATGTTGAAGGGATCCCCTCCCAAAATAGACGGCGGTAACCTTTCTGGTTTTTGAGTCACGTTCCCTCCGCTTGTGTGGTTGCTTTCACGATCGTCCCAGTAAACTGCGCAGGAAACCGGCAGCTTGCTGCAGGGCTGTCCGATCATCCGGCAATGGCAGAATCTCGGCTGTGATATAACCCCGATAACCCGCGGCAATCAGGGCCTTTAACACCTGAGCGTAATGGATATGCCCCTGCCCGGGGGCAAGGCGATTGCTATCGGCAAAATGCACGTAACCGATCTTTTCGCCAGCTTTAAGGATAGAATAGGCAATATCTTTTTCCTCAATATTAAGATGAAAAGTATCCAGCAACAAACGCAAATTATCCGCGCCAACCTCTTCAAGAAACAGCAACGCCTCTTCCACCGTATTGATCAGATTGGTCTCATATCGATTGATCGGTTCCAGAACTAGAGACACCCCTTTCAAACGAGCGTACTCGGCCAGTTCACGGATTGAGGTAATTGCCCTCTGGCGCTGCAACCGTTGTTCCAACTCACTCCCCCGCAATTGCCCGCGCACGCCACCGATGAGGACTAGTGAACCGAACTCTGCGGCAAGGTTTATCAGTGCTTTGAGGCGTTGCATTAATTGGCTATGCGCACTATCGTCGGTTGTGGTTAAACAAAGACCATCCTGCAAGCAGGACTGCCCCGTGGCAATCGCAGCCAGCTTTAGACCATGACGTTCCATGAATTGCCGAAAATCAGCAACTGGCAAATCCTCAACAGCGCGCAAACTGAGCTCGACACCGTCAAACCCTGCCTGCACCGCCGCCTCAATCCCCTTTTCCAGTTCGCCAGCAAACACCAGCGGCGCAAACATCGTCTTGCGAGGGGAAAGCGCAATCCCAATCTTAAAGTCTTTTTCACCCAAAGCCGCCAAATCCCGCATCAAGCCTTCCCAGCCTTCCTGAAAGGCAATGTCCAGCTTTGCCACTCTTGGAATGTGACGTTCTCCCTCAAAGGGGGTCGCAAGCCAGACGTCCAAACACTGTTTTGCAATCTCCGGGGTCACAACATGCGCGCCAAAAGCGATAATGTTCGCATCATTATGCAGGCGGCTTTGTTGGGCAATATACAGGTTATCACACAACACAGCACGCGCGCCCGGCACTTTGTTCGCCGCAATCGAGACGCCCACCCCCGTGCCGCATACCACCACCCCGCGCCAGCAAGCTCCCGAAGCCACCAGCACCGCCACCTCGCGCGCATAATCCGGATAGTCAACCGGCTGACTGTCGGTTGAAGGTCCCGTATCTACGACCTTATATCCCTTATACTGCAGGTAAGCAACCAAAACCTGTTTCAAAGAATACCCAACATGATCTGATCCAACCGCGATCTTCATTTCCGCAACATCCTATGGCCTTGGGCGCGTGGATTCTCGAATAACCAACTCCACGCCAACCGCAACTTTGGGCACTTCGTCAAACGTTTCGCCGTTAATTAAGCGCTGCAAAAGCGCCACACTTTGCGCTCCCATCTCATATTTCTCCTGCCGCACGGTGGTCAGCGCAGGACAGGAATAAGCCGCTTCCGGAATATCATCAAAGCCGACTACCGAAAAATCCTGCGGCACCCTAACGCCTTTCTCCTTTAGGGCGCGCAAGGCGCCGATTGCCATAATGTCATTATAGGTAAATACTGCCGTCGGCGGCGGATCAACGCTCAACAGCTCCTGCATGGACTGATAACCATTCTCCAGACGATAGCCGCCTGAGGCGATCAATCGTTCATCCACCGGCAAATGGTTATCCTCTAACGCCTTCAGATAGCCCTGCAGCCGATCCTGACTGTGGCTCAAGCGGACCGGTCGGACGATGCAAGCGATGCGCTCATGCCCCAGCGAAATCAGGTACTGCGTTGCGAGGTATCCACCGCGGAAATTATCCGCAACGACCGAAGGGAATGAAACCTTCTCAATTTCACGATCCACCACAACAGTAGGAATGCCGTATTGCATCAATTTCTGAGCCGGCGCCGGGTCGCCAGTCGCCGGGATCCAGATGACCCCTGCGGCACGCTCGACAAACAGATGGTCAATGTAGGTCAATTCCTGATGCAAATTATAGTTCGTATGACAGAAAACCACCGTAAAATCGCGCTCAAACGCTGCCGCCTCAATTCCCTGAGCCACTTGAGCAAAATAGGGATTGATAATATCCGGGATAATCAAGCCAAGAATCGAAGTACGCTGACGGCGCAGACTGCGCGCCACGGCGTTTGGACGGTAACCCAGTTCGGCAATCGCCCGTAAGACTTTTTCCCGCGTGGCTTCAGAAACAGGTCTCGGTCCCCCATTGATCACATACGAGACCGTCGAAGGCGACACCCCCGCTTTTCGGGCTACATCGTCCCGAGTAACTACCAACTTCCCCTCCCGCCAATGGCGATTTTCGACACGAGTTGTCTACACGTGTATTATAGAAAATTTTCACATACTCTGTCAAGTAGTTTGCCGAAATTCCTGTTAGAATCAAGCAACAAATCCGTCAGGGGGTAACCACGCCCCATACAAGGAGAAACAATGACAAAAACGGTCGTTTGCATGGGCGACAGCATCACCCGCGGCATGGTCAGCGCCAATTATGTGGAACTGCTTGAAAAACGGATGGCTCCCGACGGCTTCCGTTTCGTTAATGCCGGCGTCAACAATGATCTGACCTATAACCTGCTGCGGCGTCTGGATCGCGTCATCCAGCTCCAGCCGGACTTTGTCACCATCCTAGCAGGCACAAACGACCTGATCGGTTCTTCCGCCTGGCACCGCTCGCTGTTCTACATGCTGATCAAGCGACTGCCGCGCCGCCCATCGCTTGGCTGGGCACGCCAGAACATGCACGCCATGCTCACCGAACTGAAAAACCGCACGCACGCCGTCCTCGGTGTCGCCTCGATCCCCCCGCTGGGGGAAGACCTGAACTCCCAGAGCGTTGCCCGTGTATGCGCTTATAATGGAATGCTCAAGCGCATCGCCGAACGCCAGCAAGTGGCATACCTTCCCGTGTTTGAGCGCATGGAGGCTTATCTAAAAGCTGCCGACCGGCCCGGACGCATCCGCCGCTACCGCGGTTCGCTGGTCATCGAGGCGGAATTCGTCTTCCGCCGGCTGATTGTCGGACAGGACTACGATGAATTTTCTGCCAGCAAGGGCTTTCTGATCCTCAATGACGGCGTCCACCTGAACAACCGCGGGGCGGCGCTGGTGGCGGATGAGATCGAGCATTTCCTGCGCACCAGAATAAAAGAACCATCTCTACAAATCACAGAAAGCAGTGAGCGTTCTTCTTTGGTGAAAATTATTCAAGAATCAGCTTAAACCCAGCGCCAACGCTGAGGCGCAAACTGCCGCCCTTTCCAGGATAATGTTCCCCGCAGACTCGCCCACAAAGAGCGCAAAGCAACCAATTCATTGACGAACAGCGTAAGGGGATATAGAAAAGCCAGATACAGAGGAAGACGCAGTTGCCGATACGGCAGTAGCCAGATCAACAGCGCCAGCGCAATGCAAAGCAGCCACACCAGGGGGGAACCTTGAGAAACTGCGCCAGCCGCATACCCTAAAAGCAGACCCGGCGGCAAATAGAACAACACTGCCAGCCATACAAAAACGAACAGGTAAGGCAGTAAACGAAAACCGAAGGCGGCAAACAGGTTCTTGGAAAATCCCTCCCAGGCTTCGGCAAAGCCCGCATACATTCGGCAGGAAAGTAGCTCTGCGGCGTTGATCACCCGCCAGCGCAAGCCATGTGCTTTCGTCCGTTGCGCCAGCCGCAAATCCTCTGTGATACTGTCAGCGGTCTTGCGGTGACCGCCAATCGCAACATATGCCTCGCGGCGAAAGACCATGAACTGCCCCACTGCATTCGACAGCCACGGCAAACGCAGCCGGTATGCCAGCGCCAACGGCGTGAATGAAAAGAACGCCCACAAGAAAAACGGGACAATCAACCGTTCTCCCCAGCTGTCCATCCGTTGGGCTGGAAACCCGGTCAATAAATCAGCCCGTTCGCTCAACAGCATCGTAGCCGCCGTGCGCACTGCCCACGGCTGATGAACCGTATCGGCATCCGTAAAATAGAAAAAATCGCCCTGCGCCGAGTCCGCAAGCTGTGCACAAGCCCAGTTTTTGCCCACCCAGCCTTCTGGCGGCGGGTCGCCGTTCAACAGCCGCAGTTTGGGATTTGCCACCGCTATTTCTTTCAGAATCGCGGCGGTCGAATCGCTAGACTGGTCATCGAGGACAAGCACCTCGAAATTGGAATATTCCTGCGCCAACAGCGAATGCACACACGCGGCGATATTCCGCTCTTCGTTACGCGCCGGCACAAGAATGGAGACCTTCGGGAAGCCTGACGGCGCGGTATGTCTGCCGGTGCACCGCAGAATCCAGATGTTGCTCAAAATAATCAATAAAATAATCACTTCAAAGAGCAGGGTATGACATGGAAGGTCTATCGTCAGATAGTCAATCATCGCATCTCAAGTGTCCACTTCGTTGAAGAAATTGTTTCACTGCGGGACGCAAACGCGGCGGCTGACGCAAATCGGCGCGATGTGTCCAGCCCAGTATCACCGTCTCCCCCAACAAAACAAACAGGAATAGCGGCTCTGGCAGCCAGAGCAGCAACGTAACCAGAATACCCGCCAAAGCCAGCATGACCGCCCAGCCGGCAACCCGAAAAACGCCCAGCCCAATCAGCGCAAAGACCACCGCCGGCAGCGAAGCTTTCCAGATCGTCAATCCGATCCACACCCCAAACGCGGATGCGACTGCCTTGCCGCCTTTGAAAGCCAGAAACGGCGAAAACGCATGTCCCAGCACCGGCATCAAGGCAATCAAAACCATTGTCAAGCCGCGAATCCCCAAGTTGTGATAAGCAAACCCCACCGGCGCAGCTGCCTTGCTGATGTCCAGCAGCAACACCAGCAATCCCAGCAATTTACTGCCGGCGCGAAATACATTGGTCGTTCCCGGGTTGCCATCCCCGTATTGGCGTACATCTCTTTGTAAAAAGAGCCTGCCCAGCCAAACCGACCATGGAATTGAACCGAGCAAAAATGAAAGAACCATCCATAGAAGCGGTGTTAACCGGTCATTCACGCAGCCAAGTCACCTCTAACACAAAAAGTTGACCCTGCTCTTATTTTACTACCCGCTTAAGCAATGCTCCCACAAGTCAAGTGACTTGCAGGAGCATAGAAGTCTCTGCCGCTTTGGCGAAGCAAACTTTACGGCTATACGCAGCACCTCGTCGGATCAAATCAAATAGCGCCCCGGCAGGTCAGGTATCTGGCGCACCAGATTCTGAACAAAGCGCTTACGCGCTTCATCCAATTGCGAATACCATAACCAACCGCCCAACGCCAGCAAAATCAGCGCCAATAAGAAACTCAACAAACGGGATTTCCGGAACATTGCTCCCTCCTATTGCTCATATCGTTCAATCAGACGCGAGGCAATAATGCCCGAAGCGATGGTTGTCGGCACACCCCCGCCCGGATGTGTGGTTGACCCGCTCAAGTACAGCCCCTGAATGACTTTGGATTTCGCCGACGGTCGGAACACTGCCATCGCCGGCAAATCCTGTTGCAAGGCGTAGATGGCGCCCTCAGGCAAAAGCAACCGCCGCTCAAAGTCCAGCGGCGTGGCGCATTCAATTACCTTGACATGCTCCTTGAGACCGGGGATCGCCGTCTTTGAAAGGTCGTTCAGCGTTTTCTCAATAAAGCGCGGCTTTTCGATGTCCCAGTCACTGCCGCTCAGACGATAGAACGCTTCTGGAATGAGATTCAGTACATGACAGCCTTTGGGTGCTAAGCTTGGGTCAGAATGGGTCGGCCAGCAAATCAAGCCAAACGTCTCTTCTGGCAAACGGCCGCGTTCCACGTTGTCCCACCAATAGCGATTTACCTCTTCGGGCGACACGGCAATCACGCTGTGATGCGCCTCAAGCTGCGGCGCAGCATCCAGCCCAACATAAACCATCGGCACGCCTTTGGAGTAGCGGTAGCTCTTAATCCCGCTGGCTGCCAGCGGCGGCAGGTGCTCTTCGCCGATCAGCTTCAGGTAAAGTGTGCGAGCGTTGATATTTGAAACGACGATGCGGCTGGTAATCTCACTGCCGTCTGCCAGACGCACACCCTGTACACGCCCGTTGCTGACCAGTACTTTGGTGACCAGCGTATTCAGCCGCAGTTCCATCCCATAGCGCTCCCCGACGCGCTGAAAAGCCTGCGGTATCTTAATCATCCCGCCGCGCGGGTAGTAGATGCCAACGTGCTCGGAATAAGGCACCATCGCATAAGGTCCCGGCACAATCGCGGGCGGAAAGCCGAAATAAAGCGACTGATACGCCATTGTCCTCAGCACTTTTTCGTTCTTGAAGAACCGCTGCAGCATGTCCTGATAACTGCTCAAAAAGACAGGCAAAAACTTAAGGAAGCGGGGATCCTTCTTGACCAGTTTGAGCATGTCGCCAAAGGTGTTGACCGGCTCGATAAAGAAGGTATTGAGCGTTACCTCCATCAGCTCATGCATGAAGGCAACAAAATCCTTCCAGCGCCGCCCGTCCTCCGGCGAAATGGAGGCGATAATCTCCCCCGTCCGCTCAATGGAAACTGGATAAGTGACCCGACTGCCGTCTTTGAAGATAAACGTCATAATCGGGTCGCAGGGAATAAGATCAATTTCCTCTTGCAGTGTAGTGCCCAACAGCTTGAAAGCCAATTCGATGGGCTGGATGATCTCAACGATTGAAGCGCCAACGTCAAAGTGGTACCCATCGCGCTCAAACGTTGAGCAGCATCCCCCAATCCGTTCTGCCTGCTCCAGCACCAAAACCTTGCGCCCCTGCCTGGCAAGCAATGCACCGGCAGAAAGTCCCCCTAGACCAGCTCCAATGACAATGACATCATAATCCGACATAGTATCCCCTCCAAATGGAACTGATTGAAACAATCAAACCAACGGCTGAACCGCGCTCAGCCGCCTAACACCAAACTAGAACTGCCTGACCGCTTCCAACGGCAACGGCGGATACACCTGCCCTGGAACCGGCGGCATGGCGTTATAGACCCAGTCCACTGCCAAACTGCCAATCTGCACCCCTGCCCGCCGCCGCAAACCGAGATATGTACCCCGAACAAGCACATCTTCCATCGTCAACGACATGCCGAACAAAGCCATCGAACAGCCGGATGGAATGCTTTCCAATTCCTCACGATAAGCCGCTGTAGAAAATATCATCTGATGAGCATTCAGGCACTGCGCCTGAATCACCGGCAGAATGACCGGATAGCCGTCCTTATCCACATAAGCGAGAAACTTCAGGTTGTCCATTTTGTTGAGCAGTCGCTGCGTCCAGCCGTTCATGACCTGTTCCCTGTCGTCTTTCTTGCCCAGCGCTCGCGCCAGCATGGTCAGCATCGCCGCCCAGATGACTTTCCCCATGGGTAGAGCTTGTCTGCCGCTATGTGCCACCAGGTCCATGTAATATACCGTATGCACACCAAAGTAGGCGTTATAGCGGAACATCGGCGTATTATTGTAAAAATCATATTCCTTACCCTGACGAGCCGTGTGCGTGAAATTGGCTTTGCCATACCACAACTGTTTATCCAAACTCATCACCAGAAAGCCCGTCCTGGGGTTTTGCAGAATAAACTGCTTGGAAAGCCCTTCCGTAAATTGTCCCCAAGAAAGCTGGTTCGGCGCGCAAGCCATCAGCGTTGTAATCAGCGTCAGATGCGGCAACACTTGCGGGTTAACCGTCGCCAGTAATCCTATCTTCATCGCCGGCTGCATGGCGATAATATCTTCGTCAGAAAACGCCGTATAAGTCATCTTGACCATGTTTCCTCCTGTAAACGTGTCGCCCCGCTGGTCTGGACAATCGTTGCATCCACGCCCGAACTTTTGGCAACATCCTCCAGATGCGCCAATTCATCCGAAGAGAGCAGCGGTTGTTCTGCGTACTGCCAGTCCCGGTTTAGCCGGGTGTATTTGTCGCGGCACAAATTGTTGAACGCACACAGCTCCCAACGTGTTACATAGCCATTGAGATTCCGCGCAAGAAAATTCCCGATGGAATACACATTTTCATCGGTTGCAGTTGCGTTTGGGATTAATGGGGTACGTATCCACAATTTTGGTGCATGAGAATGCGTATCTATCCAGTTGCGCAAGTGGATCAGATTCTCAAGAATGCGCCGGTTGGATTGGCCGGTAAAGTATTGATGAGCTTCATCATCTATTAACTTCAAGTCATAAAGCACCAAATCAGTGAAAGGCAAAAGAATCTCCAGTGTGGCATCCAGACACAACCCGCAGGTATCCAGCGCCGTGTGGATATTTGCTTCTTGTAACGCCCGCATCAACCCCAGCGCAAAATCTGCTTGCATGGTCGGTTCACCACCGGAAAGCGTGACCCCGCCGCCGGATGTCTCATAGTAAACGCGGTCTTTGAGCAATTCTTCCAGCACTTCTTCCACCGTCACATCCCGCCCCAGTACCTCAACAGCATTTGACGGACAGGCTTCAGCACAAGTGCCGCACCCGCGGCAGCGCTTCCGGTCAATTCTCAACCCGTCAGCAGTCATTTCCAACCCCTGTTGCGGGCAAACGCGGATGCAGGTACGGCAGTTTAGGCAGCGCACAGCGTACCACTGAATCTCGACCCGCGGTGAGATGCTCTCCGGATTGTGACACCAGACACAACGCAACGGACAACCCTTGAAAAAGACGGTTGTCCGAATGCCGGGACCATCTTCAGTGGAAAGACGCTGCAGGTGAAGAATCCGTCCTCGCTTTGAAGGAGTCATCATGGTTCACTCTCAACGTTATATGCGATGCGCCTCACGTGCAATAATTTCATCCTGCAATTCCTTGCCAATACTAGTGAAATATGCATTGTAGCCTGTCACACGCACCAGCAAATGACGATAATTCTCCGGATGCCGCTGGGCATCGCGCAGCATATCCGCATCAATCAGGTTAATCTGTAACGCTGTTCCGCCATTCTCAACATAACCACGCAGGAATGCCTTGAACTTGGCGCGGTGTTCCGGGTCACGCAACAACGACGGGCTGAAAGTCATCGTATGACTGCCGCCGTTGGGCAACAAGTTAAAATACTCTGCCCAGTCGCCTTTGCCCTCGGCCGCTTTACCACCCAACACTTTGCCCACCGAATTGACATTCGCCGTTGGGCCCTTAATATCCGCACCATTCGAGGGACAAAGTGCATTGGAAAGAAAACGTCCCTTCGGGCGACCGTCCGGGCTGGCTGGCAAAATAAAACCATCCGACACCCAGTAATTCCAGCTCAACATACCAGGGCGAAACTGGCGGCCAGTGCAACGGGTTTTATATTTCCAGGTTTCCTCCGTCCAGAGTTTCATCACCCGCAAGCCCATCTCATCAGCTTCGTCATCATCGCGCCCGTACTTTGGCGCTTTATGGATTGCCTGTGCCTGTAAAACCTCATGTCCCACCCAGTTATCGCGCAGTGCTTGAATTAGCTGTTCCATCGTACAAATTTTCTTGTCAAATACAAGATATTTAATTGCCAGCAACGAATCCACAGTGGTTGCAAAAGTAACGGCTTCAATAGTCACATACCCCAGTTCAGCGCCGCCTTGCGTGATATCTAATCCCTTCTCTGTGCAACCTTTAACCAGACAGGAGAGATAGGGAGTGGGTGCAAAACGAGCGCGCACCTCTTCCGAGCGTTCATATAGGTCAACAATGCGTTTGACAATGTGGCGTGTCTGCGTTGCATAGGCTTCCCAAAATTCCTCAAAAGTCTGAAAACGCCGCGCGTCGCCGGTATCTTCTCCCCAACGTTTGGGTTTCTCGGTTTTACCGGTCATCGGATCGGTAAAAGGTATCAGATCATATCCACCGGTCAGCGCCAGCTCAACCGCTTTGAGCAAGTTCAAGTTGGCATCCACCGTCCCTGAGCGGTCATTACCGACCATCGTATTCTCCAGACAGCCCACCGGTGCATAATCAAAAACATTACTTTCGTTGATCAGATGCTCCACGCCGGACTTCTTTGCCTGCAATATCAGCCCAGCCATTGAGCGCTCATCAAAGTTCAACAGAAACGGCGCTCCCTGGCTGGAAGCGATCATATCCACGACTTTATCCAACAGGGCTTCCGGTGTGCCGCGGTGTAAACGCACGTTCGGCTTCGGCTCCAGAATGGGGGTCATCTCGTCAATCACTTCCAGAATGGCATAGGTCAGGTCATTGGTCATATCCTGCCCGCCGGGACCCATCCCCGAAAGGGTGATCAACTGCCCAAAACCTGCTGTAATGCCTTGATTCCCCCCCGTTCGGATCATACCGTCATAAGCTGTATTGCAATGCACCCAGAAGCACTTGAGGATTTCTTTGCCAAATTCGCGGTCCATTCCTTCAGAAAGAGACCTCTCCCAAAGCGGAAACAGATACTGGTCAACCCGTCCAAAAGAATCCCCTGGACCTGGATAATTCTCATCTGCCATAACCAGCATATGCGTCAGCCACAAAGCCTGTACTGCTTGCCAAAACGTCTGCGCCGGTTCCCAGGGTACGCGCTGCAGGTTCTTCGCCATCTGCAACAATTCCCAGCGGCGGGTGGGGTCAGACTCCTCTTGTGCCAGACGTTCACATTCTCTGCTGTACTCCGCTGCTAGATCGCGCGGCATGGTTGCTGCAATCATCATCGCGCGTAACTGAGCCCCTTTCCTGCCGCGCTTCTCTTGCGCACTCAAGCGTTCATAGATGCGTTGAAGCTCCTCGTAGATTCCCTTCCAGCCTTCGCGGATAACGCGCGCATAGTCGGGAATCAGATGTCCGCCCGTTGCACCAGCATTACCGTAACCGTGGTTGTGAAACCAAAACACCGCCTCACGAACACCCCCACGCCCCATTACCATGCGATCCCGTTCTTTTGCTTCACGCTTATTCAAACATGCTGAAGTCTGAACATTGAAGCGCGCTCCAGCCAGTAAATCGCCCGGCAGGATTTCTTTGGGCAAGTAACGCACCATGACCTCGCGGTTAAACCAAGCACGCCGTTCCGGGAGACTCCAACGCCAGAAATCCGGGTGCAATGCTACCGGGTGCGCCATCTGGCAATACGAGGAACGAAAAGTCTGGAAAAAGGTGTATGTCTCTGGAACAATATAAAAATTCAGTTCGTTATACTGAAAATCCCAAGGGGTTCCAGTTGTCCAGGCAGTATACTCATTATTCCAAGCGCGCTGAACACCGCGGAAATAATAATCGCGCAGCCACTGAATACGCGGTGAGAGGTTTTTCGGTGCCTTGATCTGATACCGCGGTTTCTCAACTGTTGTCGCAGTCATTTCCTATCCTCCTTCTTCAGGCTTACGAAATTGGCGTTACAGCCTTCAAGTAATGTTCGCCATGCTTAAGCATCTCCGCCATCACAGCCCCAGCCAACTGGCTATCTCTCGCCTCAATTGCCGCGAGCAGCTTGCAATGATAGTCCAGCACTTCGTTCACCACCGGAGTGCCACAGTAATGACGGAAAAAAGCGCTGGTTAGGCTGGTATAAACCCCGCGAAATGAATTAATGACTAATGGGTATAGCACATTGCCGGAGGCAATGGCAACCAAATGATGAAACGTAAAGTCCAGCTCGGTCAGGCGGGCAGCATCACAATGGTCTGCTGCTGCCTCCTGCTTCAGCAAGGCATGAAATTCCTCAATTTGCTCAGGGGTGCGGTTCAACGCCGCTAGACGCGCAGTCTCGCACTCCAGCGTCAGACGCATATCCATCAAACTCTGCTGAAAGAGCGGATCAAGCTGTCCGTTTTGAAAATTTAGCAATGAGGAAAGCAATGTCAGTGAACCTTCACGGCGATAGTCGTTGATGAAAACCCCACGCCTGGGGAGGATACGCACCAGCCCCTTGGCGTTCAGGTCCACCAGTGCCTCGTGTAATACTGGACGGCTGATATTGAGGCGCGACGCCAACTCCCGCTCTGAAGGCAGCCGCTCACCAATCTTAAGTTCACCGGAGAGTATCAACCCCTCTAATCGTCGTACACAACTCTCTTTTAAGCTTTGTACTTTGAGCGGCTCAAATGAAACCATCTTTTAAGACCAAATGTTCAAACAAGTAGAAATTTTTCGTGGTAAAACCACCTGCCATTTATCAGTATAACGATTTCCACTAATATTTCAAGAGGGAAAATCAACTACTCCAACTGGAATGTCACGTACACCCCGCTGCACGGATTACCCCAGGTGGCATGCATCTGGCGGTTGGTCAAGTCCATCACCAGTGCCACGATGGTCTTTTCACGATCCAGCGGGTTGCCTTCGGTTGCGTGATTGCATATCGAATCGGGATAATTGATGTGGTCCTTCTGAATTGTTTGCAGCGTCAGCACTGTATGACGCTGGGTCTGTCGCAGCAAACGCAGGGCGCGAAAATACCTGACCCGTGTGCTGATCAGTTCATCCGGTTCTTCCTCAATTTGCTGCATCTCATAATCCAGATAATGATTGGTATGCACGATCATTCCATCTTCGGCGCCCAGCACTGCAAAGCGGCGAGCAGAAACCTCCACGTTATACATTTCCCCGCTCTCATGTACCAGCAAATGATTGTATCCCGCAGCACGGTGCGGCGCCAGCATGTGGCGTATTGCCTCACCTGGTGTACGCGCCGCTAGCACCGCCCGCGAAACAACAATACGCGGAATGCCAATGCGGCAGTCGGTTGGATGCACCGAGTCACAGCATTGCGCAATGCCGTAAGCATTGAAACCAATGTTCGGCAACAAAGAACCATACGTCATAGCCAGATAAGGCGGCTCATCTTTGGGGCGGGCACGGACAATAAACACATCCATTTCATCTTCCGGCACCCAATCCTCGTTGTGCGCTACCAGCACATGGCTGTTAGCGGTGCGCTCCTGGCTGACCGCCATGCTGGTGCATTTTGTCAGATGCAGAGCATCCATTGTTACTGCTTCCATTGCGTTGACTACCGCAACATCATCAAAGGAAACTCCCGCTCCTTCTGCAATGCCTTTCATTTCCTCTACATACTGCGGATAGCGTTCCTCGGCAAAGGGAATATACTTACGCGCCTGAATAATGGCACCGTCCCAGTTCAATTGCAGCTCATCATAGGCATCTTCGAGCAGACGGTGAGCGCTCTCGATACTATGTTTGACCTGCTCGGCGCAAGCCTCGCCAATCTGCCGACCCATCTCTCGGAAAGTGCCCTTTACATCAACCAGTTTTAAACACCTGTTCTCCATGGGTTTTTTCATCTCAATCACATCACCTGTTGTTAATATTCTACCCGATAACCAGCGAGCTTATCCAGCATAACAGGCCATGAGTAAAGCACAGGCAATATGGGGACGTCTATACAATCCGGTAATCAGAACCGCCAAAAATTATTGACAACACTAATTTTTATTCTATAATGAACTTTGGAAATACTTCTTTTTACATCCTCCGATTCACCGACTCCCACGTGGATAGGTGAACGATAAGGCACGGGGAGTAATCTCCGTCGCCCGCCAGTGCGCAAAGGAGGCTTTTAGCCGGTATTTTATCGGTGGACGCTTCTTTTAGCGCATTTTTGTTTGCCATGTTGCATCATCAAGGTTGAAAACAACCTAATAGATGCTATCTTCCGGTTGAAAAACTTTCATAACAAGGAGGTTTTTAGACACAAGTCACGGTATATCATCTACGCTTCCCATACCTGATATTTCTCACCCATAGTATTCAAACAGAAAGGAGAGCAAAACATGTGGTTTATACGAATTAACATGACCGATCAGACCTACAAGGTCGAAGAGGCACCTGCCGAGTATAAATATCTGGCGGGGCGCGGCTTGACTTCCACGCTGGTGGCAAAAGAGGTTCCCCCGCTGGCACATCCCTTGGGTCCGAACAACAAGGTGGTCTTCTCGCCCGGTTTCGTCACTGGAACATCCGCCCCAACCTCAGCGCGTGTCTCCGTCGGCGGCAAGTCTCCGCTGACCGGCGGCATCAAGGAAGCCAATGCCGGCAGCCCCTGGGCACCGATGCTGGCAGATATGCGCGTCAAAGCATTGATCGTTGAAGGACAGCCAAAAGAAAAGGACAAATTCTGGGGTGTGTATGTCACATGGGATGCTGACGCCGGGAAGCCAAAAGTGGAATTCTTCGATGCTACACCCTATACCGGACAGAACCTTTATGATGTTTACCCCAAAGTATATGAAAAATTTGGCGAAAAAGTGGCTATTGCCGGTTGTGGTGTGGCTGGCGAGTATGGCTATGCCAACGCAGGGGTAGTATTCGATGACATGGCAAAACGTCCCAGCCGTTACGCCGGCCGCGGTGGACTTGGTTCTGTGCTGGGGAGCAAGCGCTTGAAATTCATCGTACTGAATGCTAAGGGTGCTCCGGGTGTCGAGATTGCCGATAAGGCACTCTTTGAAGAGGGACGCAAGAAAATGATTGATGCCCTGCGCACTCACGATATCACCAAGCCAAAGGGCGGCTTGAACACCTATGGCACCGCTGTATTGATCAATATTCTGAACGAAGCCGGCGGATTGCCCACCCGCAATTTCTCCAGCGGGCGCTTTGAAGGCGCTCCCAAGATCGCCGGCGAAGCGATTTTTGAAGGCAACAAGGCACGCTTGGGTAAGGAACTGTTCAACCACGCTTGCAGCCCCGGGTGCATCATCCAGTGCTCCAACACTTGGCACAACGAAGATGGAACAGAAAAAACCTCCTGCATTGAATATGAATCCGACTGGGCACTGGGCGCCAACTGCGGAATTGATGACCTGGATGCAGTGGGAGAAATGGTGCAACTCTGCAACGCTTACGGGTTGGACACCATCGAGACCGGTGTAACCATTGGTGTCGCTATGGAGGCCGGAGTCATCCCCTTCGGTGATGCCAAGGGCGCCATCAACCTGATCCACGAAATGGGCAAAGGCACCCCAATAGGACGCATCCTTGGCAGCGGCACAGGAGCTGCTGGCAAGGTGCTGGGTGTGACCCGTGTACCAGCCGTCAAGGGTCAGGGTATGCCTGCCTATGAGCCACGCGCGGTCAAGGGCATTGGCATCACTTACGCCACCAGCACGATGGGCGCCGACCATACCGCTGGCTATACTATTGCTCCTGAAATCCTCGGCGTGATGGGCAAGCAGGATCCGCTCAGCCCAGAAGGCAAAGCGGCTCTTAGCCGTGCCTTCCAGGCAACCACCGCCTTCATCGACTCCAGCGGTCACTGTCTATTCATTGCCTTTGCCATTCTGGATATCGCCAGCGGCTATCAGGGCATGATTGATGAGGTCAACGGTGTTTTGGGCACTAACTGGACGGCGGATGACATCCTCAAGTTTGGCAGCGAAGTCCTCAAGACTGAGCGAGCTTTCAACGAGGCTGCGGGTATTCCCAAAGAAGCCGACCGCGTTCCCGAATTCATGAAGCTTGAGCCGTTACCGCCTCACAACCAAACCTTTGATGTACCAGACGCTGCACTCGACTCTGTGTATGGTGAACTGTAAGTACATCAAGGCTTGATAAGAATGGGTTCTTGCGGCTCAATAAACCGCAAGAACCCTCTTATTCCTGAGCGGAGGCCGGATTGCCTAAAATCACTTCCGACGAATGGGGCAGGCTAATTCTGCCTGAAGATTTCTTGCAGCGCAGACATATGCCTGCCAACGCAGACTACTGGCTGGATGAGCGCGAGGGCGACTTGATACTGCACCCCTGCCTGCCCGATATTCGCAAGCTTTATATTGAGGCGACTACCGCCTGCAACCTGCAATGTGCCACCTGCATCCGCAATGTCTGGAGTGACCCGCAGGCTATCATGAAAGACGAGACCTTCCAGTGCATCCTCGATTCCATCCCTGCCCTGCCCCAGCTTCAGCGTGTCATCTTCACCAGTTTCGGTGAACCGCTCACCCACCCGCGTATCCTGGAGATGATTGAAAAGGTACGTCAGTTCAATCTGGCAGTGACGGTTGGCTCGAACGGCTTGCTGCTCACCCCGAAAATCGCCGAAGAACTGATTCGGCTGGGCGTGGATCGTCTGGTCGTTTCAGTGGACGGCGTCAAGCCAGAAACCTACGAGCAGGTTCGCGGCGCAGCGCTGGCGCAGGTGCTGGATAACATCCGCCATTTGAACGAAGCCAAGCGCCGTTTCAATTCGCTGACCCCGGCACTGGGGATTGAATTTGTTGTCCTGAAAAGCAATCTGCACGAACTGCCTGAATTGACAGGGCTGGCAATGCGCTTGAATGCTTCACGCGTTTTGGTCAGTAATGTCCTGCCTTATACAGCCGATATGCGCGACCAGGTGTTATATGGTTACGAACCGCAGATGCCCTTCAAGGCAGGCGGTTTCCCAGTGCGAGCAGACGCGTGGGTGATGTGGGGAACTGTGGAATTTCCGCGTATGCACTGGGGAGCAGAAAGACGTTGCCGCTTTGTGCAGGATCGCGCCATTGTGGTTGGCTGGGACGGTGGTGTTTCACCATGTTATGCGCTTTCGCACAATTACAGTTACTACGTTATTGATGGCAGGCTCAAAGAGGTAACGCGGTATCTACTTGGTAACGTGCATGAAGCCAAACTAGCGGAAATCTGGACTTCGGAAGAATATGTGCGCTTCCGCAGTGAGGTGCGTTCGTTCCATTTTCCATCCTGCCCCGATTGCGATTTGCGCGAGACCTGCGATTTGCGCGGGCGTAACGAAGGCTGCTGGGGTTGGAATCCTTCCTGTGCCGATTGTCTATGGGCACAGGACATTATTCGATGTCCTTAAGGAACTCTGATGAAAGTGCGCGTTAAACTTTTCGCTTCGCTGGGGAGCTTCAGCCCACAGGGCGGGCTTCCAGGCACACCGTTCGAGCTGGAACTGCCGCTGGGCGCTACACTACACGACCTGATGCAGCATTTGCAACTCCCCGTCGAGCAGATCAAAGTATGCTTTGTTAATTCCCGCATCCAACCGCCCGAGTATGTTCTTAATGAGGGCGACGATGTTGGCATCTTTCCACCCGTAGGAGGCGGTTCTCATGTCTGAAATTCACATTGACGTCTGGCTATATGGTGAGCTGGCTCGCTTTGGCGGCGCAGCGCCGGGCAGTGCCTTTGCCAACCCGCAGGTCACCCTGCCTGCTGGTAGCCGCCTGCGCGATCTGCTAGCGGCATTGAACATGCGCAGTGAAGAACGCGGCATTACTTTCATTAACGGTGACTTGAGTGCCATGCCCGGTCTACAACCAGACCTCGATCATCTTCTGCAAGATGGCGATCGTGTTGCTTTCTTCCACCTGCGTTCGATGTGGCCCTTTCAGTACCGCCATGGCGTGGCAATGGCGCCAGAAATGCAACAGGCAATGCTCTCCAGTGAGGATCTTGGTCTGCACCACGCCTATACACAGGGCGAGGACAAGAAATCCTGAAATACCAATGAGAACAAATAAAACTTGCAGGGCAAGACCCCCGTCTAACCCTGCAAGCTCACAAAACTGTACTGTGTAAAGCCCGTTGCTTGAACTGTTTTTTGAAGCGGGTAGCCTACTATCCTTTCACACCGCCCACTGCCAGACCGCTCACCAGATAGCGTTGCAGGAAAAAAAAGATCAAAACTGGCGGGATGGAGACCAGTATTGCCATAGCGGAAAACTGCGACCAGGGTGTACCAGCAGCGTATTGTCCAACCATGCCTCGCAACACCATCGGCAGTGTAAAGGTAGAGGGCTCGGTTAGAAACGTCCAGGACAGAATAAACTCACTCCAGCCCGTTAGAAAGCCCCACAGCGCTGTAACCGCAATACCCGGCAACGCCAACGGCAAAATCACGCGTACAAATCCCTGAGCACGCGTGCAACCATCAATTTGTGCTGCTTCCTCAAGATCATAAGGCAAGGAGTCGATAAAGCCTTTCATATTCCAGATGGCAAATGGCAGCGCCGAAGAGGTGAAAGCAATTGCAAGTCCGAGCAGTGTATTGCGCAATCCGATCGAATTAAGCAAAACGAAGAGAGGTGCCAACGTGCCGCCTGGAGGGATCATCAGCACCAACACAAAGCCAAGCATCCCCAATTGCCGGCCAGGGAACTTCAAACGAGAAAAAGCATAAGCTGCGCTTGTACCCACCAGCACAGTGCCTAACGCTGTACCACCTGCCACCAGCAAACTGTTCCGCAACAATTGCAGAAAGGTAACCGGATTAGGCGAAGGCCGTGTCAGAACTTTGGCGTACGCCGCCAGCGTGGCACCGGGCGGGACAATTGTCAATCCCTGTGGACGAGAGAAGTCACGCGGGTCAAGCGACATGGAAACAATCCACAATACAGGAAAAAGAACGATTGCCAGCACTACCAGCAATACTAGCTGCCATAAATCAATGCGCATGGTTTCGCGCGCAAGCCGCAGGTTACGATTGCGCCTTAATTCAACAAGCACGCGCCGGTAACGACGGAAAACAACCATCCCCGCTACAATCAAGGCGATTGCCAATGCCATTCGTGGAGCGCGCTGCACGGCATCGCTCAGCATGACGCCGGTAGAAAGAGCAAATAACCCATACAGGAATGACAGCACGGAGAGAACAAAAACCAAATATACCCAGCCAGTCGCCAGCACATCCCTGGTATGTCTCGCTGGTTGAATGACCACCGATTGAATCGTCACATTCACCTCCTATTCACGCATAATACGGCTCTGTTGCGCGCGTGACGCGGTTGGTAATCAATGTGATTATTGCCAGAATGATAAAAACAATAATGTTGAAGGCCGAAGCCACTCCATACCAGCCTTGGGGATTGACCAGCTTGAATCCTTGCGTAACCAAAATTTCGGTCAGACCAACTGGACCACCTTATTACCGCCATACAGTCCTCCTGTCCTGAATGAATAGAGTTATAGTCGAATTGTTTCCAAATTTCAGCATCTTCAGGTAAGATTAGAGCAAAAAAGGAGTCCGCTATGCAAAACAAACTCCCCGCCATCCTGGCTGGCATTATCGCTGGTACCTCCATCAGTATCCAGGACCCCTTGAACGCCATGATCAGTCTGCGCACTGGCGTAATCGGCAGCGTTTTCATTGTTCATCTGGGAGGTATGATCGCTTCGACAATATTACTGGCGCTGTTCCCGGGTAACATTGCTGCTTGGCGCAGTGTGCCGTGGTATGCACTTGGTGCAGGGGTGATCGGCATTCCCATTATTGGCGCTATCGTCTATGCCATCCCGCGCATTGGAATTTTTGGCACGATCATGCTAACCATCGTTGCCCAGTTGATTACCAGCGCTGTGTTAGATCACTTCGGATGGCTGGTATCTGTGGTGCGCCCGATGGATTGGACCCGTCTGGTTGGAATGATCATCCTGCTGATCGGGGCATACTTAATTATCAAATAAACACATGTACGGGCTGGCTTCTATACTCCCCGAGCCTTATTACACGCAAGTTGAACGCATTTGGGACAAGTTAGAAAACTGCTGCGGACTGACGAGCATCCGAGAAACTCCTTACCCGCATTTCTCCTGGCAAATCGCCCATAGTTATCCAGACAAACTATTTGAAATTGCCGTCAGCGAGTTGAGCAAGCGGATATCCCCGTTTCGAGTGCGTACCGCCGGATTGGGCATTTTCGGGAGTGTAACACCAGTGATTTATATTGCAGTGGTCAAGGATCCTCAACTGACCGAACTGCACCGCCAGATTTGGGAACGATTGGCTCAAATCGCTGTTGAACCCAGTCCGTACTACCATCCCAATTACTGGATGCCGCATATCACACTGGCATACGATGATGTCACACCACTTAATATCGGCACGGTCATGCAGACACTGGCATTTGAAGGTTACAACTGGGAAATGTGGATTGACAACCTGACAATGATCTGGGCTGCCGAGAGAACAGACAAAACAACGGGGATAGCCGGCGCAACTATCCGCCGTTACCCATTGCTGGGAACGATAGAAGGAATATAACCCCCCTTAACATCTGGTCGGCGTTCCTATTCGACCTTGACTAGCACCGCCCGCACCGCCACGCGCCAGTGATAACGATTTTGAGTCTCATCGTATCCTTGGCAAGTTAATAAAGTCAACCATGGATATTCCTCATGCTTCAGGGCACGCAAGTCATTGGGATCCAATACCAACACCTCACGCACTTCATAAACATATCGCTGGCCATAAGCCCACAAAATGATTGGGTCGCCCCAGTACATGGTATTGAGGTTAACAAAAGGACCAGGCTTACCGTTCGGTAAATAGACATGCCCAGTGATCACAGAATTGCCCGTCCAGCTCGGAAAAGCCGTGCCTTCCAGCCAACCAGCCTGATCCCAAAGCCAGCGCACATCCCAGTCATTTCCAGACAAGGGGACACCAATAACGGGTAACTTGGCGTTCAATCTGGGTATCTCCACCCATAGCTCGCCAGTGCCAAAATACACCTTCTCGGCAGGTTGTTCAGGCAACGCGCTCACCCGTCCCGGAGCGAAGCCCGTCTCTGGCAATCCAGGAACTGTCAATACAACATTAGCCTGCACACCATAGACATTGATATTGCTACCCGGATCATAATATCGTTCAGTAGAGAGAGAATTATAGGCAGACTGCGGATTGCTAACATCCCCAGGCAAACTGCTCCATTCCAGCGCAGCAGTATTGGTAACCGAAGACCCTGCCGATAGATTACCCACGCGAGCCCGGAACTGCACGATCGCCTCCGTACGGTTACCCCCTGTCAGCAATGGGAATTCATCCCAGCGGACGCGCAAAAGCGGCGCAGCACTCTCATCTGTTACCCCGCCAGCAGGACCGCTGACGACCGTTAACGAGCCAGGAATGTAAGTCAGACCAGAAGGCAAACGGTCAGTAAGTAACACATTAAAAGCATCCACATCACTGCGGCTTGTGTGGCGAAGCGTCAATGTAAAAGTTACCACCGAACCAGGCGTCACCACCGAACGGTCAACCGTCTTGCGCAACTCTAGATCCGGCTCGACAATGCGCACGTCCGCCGCTGAAGCGGAAAGGTTACCGCTGTCCCACTTCAATCTAACAGCATTGTTCAGCATAACACCACGCCGGTTCTCCAGGTTATTCAAAACAACAACTCGGTAACGCACTATGACTGTTCCATTGTCTGCACCGCTATTACTAACATCTCCCAGATTGAACGTGACCAATCGTCCAGCGTCCGCCAGATTGGCACTGCCCGCCGGCTCAGTCGTTACAGTTGGATTGGTCGGCGCATTACATACAGCATTAAAACCGCCTGGCAGGCTTGTGGCAACATCTATCGAAGAAGACGTGATGCGCTCGCAATTCACAAATGCCAGACCGCGCTCCAGCGTATCGGTCAAGACAAGACCGGGCATCGTGCCGCCTGCCGGGACGGTAAAAACAACTTCATAGGTAAGAATCTCGCCAATAGCAACGGTCGGGAGAGGAGTGAAAGTCTGGTTCGTCGCAACCAGTGTCTTGTTCAGGTCACTATTGGGCAAAGTGATAACACTATCTGTGTCCTCAGCGTCGTTATCACTAGGATTGGAGTCATCCCCATTACTGCCGTCATCTTTTACATGAGCTCGGTTGAGAATAGAATCACCGGAAAAAGGATCGTCAATCTGAATCGTGATGGTTCGAGTAACGGCAGACGCACCAGCGGCAAGGTCAAACACCGGCCAAGTCACCTGACGGGTGACTGAGTCATACGTCCCGCCATCACTTGCAGAAACGAAAGTCGTATTATCTGGAATAGTATCCGTCACCACCACGCCGGTAGAATCCTGCGTACCAGTGTTGCGGATGGTCAAAGTATAAGTCAGAACTTGTCCGGGCGAGACAACCGTGACACCATCATCTTTTGTGATTTGCAAATCGGGCACAGCAACGACCGGCGTATCTTCATCATCGCGATTATCAGATAGGTTAACATCGCCGCCGTTTGCGCCATCATCAGCGATGGAAACGCTGTTATCAATCTGGATAACGCCAGTTGGCAGGGGATTGCTCACAGTGACAGCAAAGTTGATTGATCCGCTAGCACCCGAGTTAAGTGCACCGACAGTAAACGTACAGGTCGTACCTGCAGGACTGCCGTCCGGGCAGGACCAGCCAGCAGTGCTTACCCCAGCATTGAAAATGGTGTTGGGCGGGACGATCTCGGTGATCACAACACCGCTGGCATTTCTATTGCCGGCATTGGTATAGGACAAAGTGTACACAATCACACCACCGGCTGAGCTCGTTATATTTCCATCATCCTTGACAACACGCAGGTCAACCGCCGTAAACGTTACATCCTGTCTAGAAGAATCGGCATAATCATTCAATCCCCCAGCACCATCACCACCGTTGCGTTCGTTCGGATCCACACCAGTCAAGGAAGACCAAAGCATGTTGACTGTGTTGGAAATCACATCGCCAGGATTGACAGGCGGGGAAACAACAACAGCCGAATACTGAACAGTTAGGACACAACCCAAAGGCAGAGAGGCTATTGTCAAGCTAATATGATTACCCGCGCTTGAGTCCGTGATCGTACCAGCACAGCCAAGTGGAGAAGCGGAGACAACTGGGGAACCAGCGACACTAACACTATCAGGCAATATATCGCTAACGCTTAAATCGAAAGCATCGGCCGAACTGGCCGGCAGATGGCTAATGGTCAGCGTATAAGTGAAAGTCTGTCCAACTCCAGGGATAGGATCATTGACCGTTTTTGCAATATCCAGCTCAGGCTCGATGACATTAACGCTAACGCTATCCGTCGTCTGTGCTCCGCTGCCAATCTGGAAGGCGGCACTGTTGGTCAACGTTCCTCCGTTCTGATTGCCAGCCTCATTGAGCAAGACAGCCTGCAGACAGATAACAAAGGTGTCGTTATTCGGATCGTTATCCCCAACAACCGAAATAGCGCCAAATTGAATAGTCACGTCGCTACCACTACCGCCAGGCGCAGTAATTGTGGGCAGCGGAACACTCCCGTTGAAACTGGCTGTTAAGCCGCTACCACAAACACCGCCAGTCGTTGTAACAACCTGTAGTGAACCACTAACATACGCCATACCCACTGGCAGGTCATCTACAATGGTCAACGCAGGAGTCGTCCCTTCGGGCAGAGTAACGTAAAGCCCAAAGGTAGCTACTTCCCCTATGGCAAGCTGATTACCCCCGCTATGCACCGCGGATGTGCCTTCAAGAGTCTTGTTGTAGGAAGCGCCCACAGCTTGGAATGACGTTGTATCGATAGCAGCGTAGTCATTTAGACCACCCCCCGGGCCATCACTACCCGTGCGCTCGTTGGCGTTGCCCCCGGCGGTTGAAGTCCAGGCAAGATAACCTGTGTTCAGAATGGTCTGTCCAGGTGTTACACCGCCGTTAATAGTGACATTGTAGGTAATGGTAGCTGAGCCTCCAAGCGGTATTTGAGCAATCACCAAATCCACTTGGTTGCCAGCAGAATTGTCGCTCACGCCTGAAGCGCCGCCCGCCAGCGAGACATTCACCGAGCTAAGATCAAGCGCAAGTTCTGCCGGCAATGTATCTATGAAATTCACGTCATAGGCTGTGATGGTGCTGAAAGCATCATGCTGGATAATAACCTGATACGTAACCACACCACCAGCATCCAGGGGAGAGGGCAGGGAAATGATAGACTTATCTAGTGTTAGAACTGGTTCAGCAATTGTAATATTATCGCTATCAGAAATGCTCTTAAGCGAACCAAGCGCATCCGTATAGGATAACGTAGCGTTATTGGTAAGTGTGACACCGTCTTGATTGCCAATTGCATTCGCAACGATGACATCATACTCGATTGTCACCGGGCTGGAGGAGACAACCGCATCCCCAAACGTCCAGGTCAAGGTAACGGAACTAGAGCCGTCATTGGGCGGGGAAACATTGAAAGTGGGCAATGGGCTGATACCGTTGCTGACACTTTGTGAACCAATCTTGTAAATCAATCCCGCCGGAAAGACATCGCTTATGGTAAGATCCCGCAACGTACCAAGCGGTGAGGTAATCGCCAGAGTGACGTGGTAAACACCGCCAACAGGCAAAGTTGTGGCATTATCGCTCTTGTCAAAAGCTGGTGCAGAGCTGGTGAAACTCGCCGAGGCAGTATCCTGCGTGCCATCCACTGTTCGACTGACGGTGTCGTCATACACACGCTCATTGAGATTGTCACCATTTAACGAGGACCAGTCAGCATCAACGGTATTGGTATGACTGCCGTCAAGATACAGACTGCTCTGCGCCGTGACGGTATACGTACACTCAATATAAGCATGAGGCGTCGTAACCGGAATATCCCACGAACCAACTGGATTTCCATCAAAACTCAAAGTCGTGGTGCCATTTACAGTAATACCTATCGGAGTAATTGTTCCCCCATCAAAGAATATACATACAGCATCGTTGTTATAAATCACACCTTGTGCCAGGGTATCCATCGCAGTCACATCATAAGCGGTGGAAGTACCCGTGTTGGTAAAGCGCACCGTGTAAGTGATAATGTCTCCTGCTTGCACGTTAGAAGCAGGAACAACCGATTTGCTGGTTTCAACGCTAGGTTCTTGAACAGCAATCACCTGTGTGCCGCCATCCAAATTGACATCCGTATTGCCTGTGCCGGGTCTATATGTCAGCCCAGCGCCATTGATAAGCGTGTCGCCAATTTCGTTATCCGGCACATCCAACACGCGCAGGACAACGAAAAGTGTAAAAGCGTTGTTATTGAGATTGTTATCACCTGCTGTTGTAATATCGCCAAAATCAAAGACGATATCGTCACCGTCCCCTATGCCGCCGCTCACGCTAGGCGTGGTGGTCACTGCGCCATTGAAGCCGCTGGTATCCACGCTGTAACTGACATATTGCATTCCAGCAGGAACAATATCTGTGACTCGAACGGCGCGAGTCACGCCCTCAGGCAAAGTGATTCGTATCGGATACGTCACTGTTGCGCCTATGGGGTAACCACCCGATACGGGGGATTGTTTGACAATTCCAGGAATCGCCGTTAAGGGAACATTGGCGCTCGCAGAGGCAAAGTAATCATTTGGGGTTGTGCCGCTGCCATTTCGTTCACCATTGGAACTGCCGCTGCCGCCCGGCGTGGTAGAACCTGTCTGATTTGGCGAACTGCCTGTCCCGGGCAATGAAGTGTAAGTCAAGTCGGCTGTGTTGGGAATGGAATAACCAGCCGGCGTTCCAACCCCAACTGTCCCGCTGACCTCAACCGTAATAGATTGGCCAGGATCAAGACAGGAAGCCGTAAATGTGAGTGTATTGCCAGCAAATGAACCGCCGTTGTGAGCAAAGTTCGTCCCCCCATTACAAGTTGCTCCCTGCGTGGTATTGACACTGGTCACCACAAGGCCGTTCAAATAGGAATCGAAGACATCACTCAAGACCAGGTCAAAAGCGGTAGCGCCGCTTGCGCCGGTATCGGTGTTTTGTATCACCAAAGAATAAACCATTGTATCGCCCGCATCCAGCGGGGCTGTGATAACAGATTTCGACAAAGAAAGCTGAGGCTCCGCAATCACCAAACGGGCTGGAGCAGAAATCCCGCCAGGTGTTCCATTGATAATGACTTGGACGGAATTATCCCGTTGCGCGCCGCTCTGATTAATTATCTCATTGAGCACCAGCGCATTGAACTCTAGCACGATAAATTCCCGATCTGCATCATCATCATAATTCACGATAGAGCCGGTGAAGTAAACATCCGTTCCACTACTGTAATTATCTTCATTGGCACTTGGATTGGAGGACACTGCTCCATCTGGAAGCACGTATATTGGTGTAATACTAGAAAGCATGGTCTCATTGCCAATGACCACCGGGTCGCTGCCAAATGGCGGCGGCGCCACCATACAATCATTCGTGGCTGGGTTGCCATCCTGCCCGGGCCCGTTACAAACAAAAGCCACTTTTGCGCTGTTATCATTCAGGAAGAGAAGACCGTCTGGCAACTGATCCCAGAATTGCGCTGTGATACTAGTACTTTCAGGCCATGCCATCTCCAGACGATACCGCACAATCTCGCCCACCACCAGACGCGGATACCCCGCAACCACACCGGTATGTGCTTCCGAAGTCTGGACAATGGACTTGGCTGGAGAAACTGCATTAACCGTCACCGGAGCAGAAGCAGTATCAAAATAGGAATTTTTCCCTGTACCATTCCCATTCCTTTCACCATTCGGATCGCCAGAAACGCCGGGCGTGGTTGAATCAGTTGGATTGGGAATCGTACCATTGGCGCCAGGCAGACTTGTATATTCAACCCGCGCAGAGTTTAACACGACTTCGCTAGGCGCAACCGAGAGCGTTAGCCGAGCCGTATAGGTGATTGTTACCTGACAACCCGGGGTAATCGAAGAAAATAACAAAGAGATAGTATTCCCCGCCGAATTATTCGCCGCCAGCACACCACAAGCGGCAGGTGTGTATGAAATGCTACCCATCGTTACCGTGTCCATTTGCGGCGAGGGCAAGGTATCTCTGAAAAGCAAATCAAACGCTGTGCTGACATCCGTTGTTAAGCCGCCTACGCTGTTGCTGAACGTTACAGTGTAGGTGATGATATCGCCCGCATCCCCCGTATTGGGAAAAGCGTTCTTGGTCAAGTCTGTAATGACCGGCTCAACAATCCGCCCCGAGATTGTATTTGATGAATAGAAGAGGACATTGTTGATATATAGATTGAAGTTGTTGTTACGAGACTCACCGCGATCATTATCGCCGCTCAGCGTGTTATCCACAAGAGCGTTGAATTCTACAACTACATATTCGGTGTCATTGTCATTATCTTGGTTTAACAAAGTCCCTAACTTGAAATAGGGGTCCATGCCACTCAAATAATTATCCGTATCAACACTTGTGGAGTTTGTACTGCCCACATTCCCATTCTGCAAAACACATGGCAAAGGCGAAGGCAAAACTGTCAGACTATTCCCCGTCACCGTACAAGCAGAAGAGATGGCTGGCACGATACCAATAGGCGAAGAAGTGATTCCAGTGCCGTTGGAAACTAATGCAACGCGCGCTGTTCCATCATTGAGATAAGTCAAACCAGTGGGCAAGTTATCACGCAATTGAAAGTTGGTCATTTGCCCCTCTGGCACGACAACCGCCAACCGATAGCGGACAATTTCGCCAATCGCATAACGCGCTGGCAAAGGTGCATCGGGTGTATGGCTTTCAGAAGTTGCTACGAGCAACTTCTGCACCGTTGGCATAGCAGCGCTCAATGCAACGCTAGAGCCATTTGCCGCATAGTCATTCAGTGCTCCATTTGGGCCATCACTGCCGGTGCGTTCATCAGAATCAGGGTTATACGTAGAGCGGTCCTGAATATTTCCATCCAGACTAGTCCAGCGAACCTGCGCTGTATTCGGAATCGTTTGAGCCGGGTTGGTGATCGGCAAATTGCCGATGACATTTCCCCGCACTACTACACTGACCGTACGCGCACCATTGGCGGGCAAATCAAATGAATTGAGCGTGGTCAGCGTGTAACCGGCAGTGGAAAAATCGGATGGTGTCAATACTCCAGCACTGTCGGTTACGCTGAATACAACCAGTGTTGTTGGATTAAACAACACGGAGAATGAGTCGGTGATGGTCACATCAAAAGCATCTACACTGCCAGGATTGGATACTGTGATGACAAACTCAACCGTATCCCCAGCATCGAATGTCGCGGGAGGCGGCGCTGGCACCACTTTAGCGGCGGTTTTCGTAATGTTGACCGTTGGCTCAATAACCGTCAACGCCGAAGAAAAAACTTGCGCTGTACCGCCTGCACCGCCATCAATCACCATGCGCGCCTCATTCCGCAAGCTTGTGCCAGCCTGATTGGAAGAAACGTTCAGTACCACTGCGCTGAACTGAATATCTACTCTCTCCTCAACGCTATTATCCCGATTTGCATTGGTGATCGTGCCGAGAGTAAAAGTAAAGCTCTGTCCTCCGAAAGCGACAGTCGGATTGATTGGATCATTACAGGCAGACGAAAAACCGCCGGGCAAGTCTGTGGCTATATCCGATGAAGATGGCGTTACATTCAAGCAATCCACAAAGGCAAGACCCGCTGGAAGATAGTCCCCCACGACCACATTGACCAGTTGCCCTTCAGGGACAATCACAGAAACAGTATAAGTCACCAGCTCACCAATAACCGCTTGCGTAACACCATTGGCAGCGCTGACGATCTCGGTGGTAAACACCTTGCCTAGCCCCGCATAACGCACCAATACACCAGCATCATCATGTAATCCATCTGGAATGTGATTTGGACCCCCCTCTGCACCGGCGTAGGCGGAAAGCGTGGTTCGGTTAGATAAAAGCTGTCCTACCTGGACAGCACCATCCAGTGTAACCAGATAGGTGATAACAGCAATATTGCGACCGGTGTCGATTACAGAACCGTCGGCAGCTTTCCCTGGATCCACAGCGCTCGGTGGATTAGCAGTGGGGCCAGGATCAACCAGCTCAATGCCACTACCAAAAAGGCCACCTCCCAGATCAGTGATTACAAAATCCGCTCCTGTACCATCCGTGACACAAAGAGAATTGGGGACATAGCTCATACCTGAAGGCAAGTTATCCTTGACTCTGATATCAAACGCGCCACTACGTCCGGTGTTCTCAATAACGATAGCCATCATAACTTTATCACCAGCATCTACGTTGCTCAAATTACTGTTCACCGGCTGTGCCAAAAGCCCGCTGGAGGTGACCGTTCCGCTCATTCGTCCAGAACATGTCCCAGCGTTTCCATCGAAAGAAACAGGGCCAACTGTAACGGGATCAAAGACACCATTAGGATTATCTGTCCATACAACGCCTTTACGAATGTTGAGTTGTGGTTCTTGGAGTTGAATCTGAACAGCACCGTCAGCTGTAGAACTGGCACCTTGCGTAGAGCCTTCCTGCGAGGTCACCAAATTAGTTAAGTATAGGCCATCCGCAAACGGATCGGTGGAAACAGTAAATGTAAACAGAATATCAATCACACTGCTGACCGGCGGTGTAATATCGTAATCACCCCAATTGCCAGAAATCGAATTGTTGGTTGTTGAAACGGTGACCACTGGGACATTGGCATTGGTCAGCGCGTGATAATTATCGTCAGGTCCAAGACAGGCCGCGCCTGCCATTGGAACGCCGCAGATGGTATTGGAAAACCCGGTGAACTCGCTGACATGAAAGACCGGCAAAGGCAGATAATCGGTCAAAACAAGGTCTTCAAAACGGCTGGTTGGAAGTGTGTAGCGAATCCGATAAGTAACTGTATCTCCTGGAGTAATCCGGACAGGGGTTGAGAAGGAAGTGCTCCCGTTTATCGCATAAATACTTTTAGCAATATCCCCATATACAATCGAAATTTCGGACTGGCTGGTATCTGCCTCACTCTGACCCGTCGGCAAAAAATTCGCCGTATTCAACACATTTCCCTGCACCGTTACCCAATTGTCCAACGCGTCGCCCTGATCAACACTGGCATCCCCTGAAGGATAAGTGTCTGTAAAATCGGGCTGAATAACGGTGCGAAAAGTGATAACCGCGGTTGTGGCTCCATCGTTATATATACTGCAATCCGGTGGGCTGCTACCATTCGCTGGGTCAATACAACCCCCAACCAGACGACCATTTTGCCCGCGTCGAATGATCTCATCTGAAAGATTCAGCAGAATAGTTGTTGTCCCATCATTACTCGCAGGGTTATCTGAAGTGCACTCGCTGCCAGGCCCCCCACTGTAATTACAGACCACCGAATAATTATTGAGATCAAAAGGGTTCGTTGGCAAAACATAACCGTTTCCATTCACCTGCAATCTCGGCATAAACGATGGGTCAAAATGCTGCCCATCAGAAATGACATCGGTAATTAACGCAGAATTGAAAGCAAAGAAATCTGAAGCCTGCAGTCTAAGTGTGTATTCCAGCACATCGCCGGGAGAAACACCCGAGGCATGATTATCCACCACAAGCGCAACTTCTTTTTGAATAGCAATGGATTTATCCATTAAGATATGCTCACAACCCGTAGGAGTGAGATTGAATGTCTGGCCGGTATCGCGCGGATCGGATGGCACCCATGAGCCCGTAGCGGAAGACTCATTACAAGAAGCGACATCATCGCCGCTGTTCTGGTCAATCACCACATCACCATCTGCATCCAGACGCGGAACGAAGAACGCAAACGTACAAGATACTGTACCGCTAACGCTTGCCCAAGATACATCCAGAACATTGGAGGGCGGGTTGCTGGGAACATTTGATACCGGTTCACTATTAACAGCATACCCCGTTGGTGAACAGGTGAGATTGCCAATATAAGCCAGATTATTGGGCAAAGAGTCAACAAGATGGAAGTTGGTCAGTGTTTGCCCGCCAGCAATAGTCGCAGTAACAGTGTACTGGCGTGGATAATTTGGCCCTGTGGCTGTCTCATCTTCCGGACCGTTGTAAGATTTACTCAGAGTAACTATTTCCGGTGTAACTGTACGCTCAGTCCATGAGGTCAATGTAATTGAAGGATCATCCACAATAGGATTATGAAGCGGATCTTGTCCGAATTGAAAACCGCCGCGTGCCTGCACGCTGAGCGGCATACCTATATCTGCCCAATTGCTCATATTGACGGTGACATCCAGTATTGCCGCAGGCTGATCCGGAGTAAACGAACCAAAAGGCAGACGCACAGCTACTAATGTGTCCCCCGGCGTACCACAAACTTGAACCGGCTGATTGCTGCTGTTCACAATAAAAGGATGATCCACACAACCATCGCTATCAAAAGGTAAAATAACAATATCACCAGGAGGAATAGGGAAAGTAGCAAAAGAAACATTAATTGTTGTCGTGCCAAGACCATCGTACACATTACCCGGTGCAGGTGAGCCTGGATACACCCCATCCGCTCCTGTAGTATCAATAATCAGATCAATGATAGGGCCATAACCAGGTGTATTGCCTGCATTATCAAACGAAACCTGAAACGAAACATTTTCCCCCAACGGCGCAATGCTAGGAACATTTAATGAAACCGCCGCAGAAGCGACTTGCAAGGGGCGTGGGGGGAAATCAGGGAAAGTTGAATGTGCTTGAATAGGAGAAACAATGAAAAAAAGAAATAAAAAACCGGCAAACAGCGCAATCCCGCGACGCAACTCTACACCTCCAATAAAATGATCAGAAATTCCAGCCGGTTGCGCCACTGTTTACTCTTTCGTGCACGGCGCCCAAATTGCACAGAGAGGGTGATCGCTTCCGTAATTTTTAATTATATATATTATATTGACAAGCGCTTTTTGCAACTTAACACTTTCGATAAGTAATTTTAGTCACGGAGATTGGAGACCGCCATGCGATACATTACCCGATGGATTACCCTTATTGTGTTTCTTTTTACATTTGCACTATCTGCCGATCCGGTCTCGGCGGATGTGGGTCCCAAGCCCAGCATGGAGTTTACCTTTGTGCAGGGTTTTAAGGGCGAGCCGCTACAAATTACCTCCGGTGTGCTACTACAATGTGAGGAAGCAGACTGCCGCGATGCCAAACCTTTGCCTGAGCGAGGTCCGCAGCGATTTACCTGCGAAGCCATGCAATGCAGCGCGCTGGCTTATGGTTTCAGTGACTACAACCAGTTGGAAATCACTTTCTCGGATGGAATAACCCGAAAAAGCAATATCTTCCCAAAAGGTCAATTCAACAGCAAATATAAAGTGACAATCCGTGAGCAGGATTTGCTGGTTGTCGAACAGTTCAACCCGTTTGACATCATGGCCCTGCCATGGTTCTGTCTGGGGTTTGCCTGTATTACAGTTATTCTGATCATCACCCTCATCATCATGATTGTTCGTCGTTCTAAAAAGAAATCGTGATCAAAACGCTACTGATCACGGTTGCAGTCGAAGCCGTTGTTGACTTGCTCTTCTGCCGGATCAAAAGCAAACCCGTTATCAGCATTTTGATTACCGGCTTATGGGCAAATCTCTGGACACAGATGGGGCTTTGGCTATTACTGAGCTTTTTGCCCGGTTCTTACCTCCCCATCTTAATCAGCGCAGAGGTGTTGATTTGGTTCATTGAAGGGCTGTGTTTTATAGCTGTTTCCCGCAACCGATTAAGAATCCGCGAAGCCATGTTATTGAGTCTGCTACGCAATCTGATCAGTTTCGGAATTGGAGCGATTTTACCCATTTAAGCAAAATAATGTTAAACTGATACTATGTTCCTGCTACGCCCCTCTCTCAAATCTTTCCTCAAAGAAGCCAGCCGTATTCCAAATTATCCGTTGTTCGAGCGACTGCATGGCTATATTTATATGCGCTTTCCCTATTTATATATTGGCATCGGTACTGGCGAGCACCCGCTGTCTCCGTTGTTCCGTTTCGTGGCTGCCATCGTCACGCGGCTGTTTCCACCCAAACCGGGCAGCCCGAGCTTCGCGGATACCTATCACGGCAAGGTGATCCCTCTCGAAACAGCGCGTCAACTGGTTACTATCCGCGAGGAAATTCGCGTTTCCTATCCTGAACGGGTGATACCTTACACACTGGCGCGCGACTTGATTCTGCAGCAGCCTGATCACATCGTGGTTCTGGATTGTCCCTGCCGGGCATCCCGAGAGCACCCCTGCCTGCCGCTGGATGTGTGTCTGATTATCGGTGAGCCGTTCGCCAGCATGGTGATCGAACACCACCCCAAGCGCTCACGTTGGATCAGTCAAGAGGAAGCCTTGAACATCCTCGAAGCCGAAGAAGAACGCGGTCATGTCCATCATGCTTTCTTCAAGCAGGCTGTTTTAGGGCGTTTCTATGCAATTTGTAACTGTTGTTCGTGCTGTTGCGGTGCCATCCAGGCGCATCAGAACGGAACGCCCATGCTGGCTGCATCCGGCTATGTGAGTCGGGTCAACGAAGAGCTATGCATTGGCTGCGGCACATGCAACGAATACTGCCAGTTTGGAGCATTGGAATTAATCAATGGTCATACGCAGATCAATACAGAGCTTTGCATGGGTTGCGGCGTCTGTGTTTCACATTGTCCGCAAGGGGCACTCTCCCTGATATTAGATACTCAAAAAGGCGAACCGCTGCGCCTTCCAACTAGAGTTTTATAAAATTCAAGCGAAGGCAATGGCCGAAAAACTGATTGCATCCGTTGTTTTTATACTGTTTCTGTTTTTAACGGGTTGCGGAAGGCTGTCACCAATTACCAGCCCGGAAACGCTAGCGCCTCTCCTATCGATCACAATCACCCGGACACCCTTCCAGCCTCTCCCCCAAACACCAACTTCCACCCCGTCACCATCGCCCTCCCCCACCCCCACCACTTCCCCTACGCCAGAGCCTGCTGTGCTGGCCGGGGCAGGTGACATTGCTATCTGCGGGCAAAAAGGCGATGACCAAACCGCCGCCTTGTTGGAACAAATTCCCGGGATAGTTTTCACTGCCGGTGATAACTCAAACGAAGACGGTCTGCTGGAACAATATCAAAACTGCTTCGGACCCTCATGGGGACGTTTTTTAAATCGTCTCCGCCCCAGCCCGGGAAACCATGATTACAACGAGGGTGACAACAGCGCCTATTTTGAGTACTTCGGCGAAATGGCGGGCGAACCCGGCAAGGGATATTACAGTTATGATTGGGGAGAATGGCATATTATCTCTCTGAACAGCAACTGTGCGTATGTCGGCTGCGGTCCAAACTCAGAGCAAGTTGCCTGGCTAAAGTCTGATCTGGAAGCTCACCCAGCCCGCTGTATGCTGGCATACTGGCATCACCCGCGCTGGAGTTCGGGCTTTGCCGGCAACGATGGGCTGATTGCTCCAATATGGCGCACTGCTTATCAGCACGGCGTGGATGTGGTTATCAATGGGCATGAACACCACTACGAGCGCTTTGCACCAATGGACGAAAATGGGCAGGTGGATGAGAACAACGGCATCCGTGAGTTTGTGGTTGGCACGGGCGGGGTTAATTTACTTGGCTTCGGTGAAATTCATCCTGCCAGTGAAGTACGCTATGCCGGCTCATTTGGTGTACTAAAGCTGTTGCTTTACAGCGATCACTATCGTTGGGAGTTTATCCCGGTTGCAGGAGATTTTCGAGACGAAGGAACGGGAAGATGCCACTGACTTCGAAAACTCTGCCGAAATTATTGGGGTGGAACCGGACCAGCTACATCCTGTTCAGCAGTTTCCTGGCTTTGTTGTTTTTAATTGGGTATGTCTGGTGGCCCCTACTGGAGGCTTATCTGGCGACCTACAATCCAACACTTCCCCTTTGGGTTCAGGTGGACTGGCTACTTTTGGGCATCTGGCTAGTAATGACCCTGCTTATCATGGCAAATGCCAGCATCAAAACAGATTGGTTAATCACCGTAGTGGGTTTCTTTGGCGGTTTGGTGATTGAGAGCTGGGGAACACAAACATGGTTATGGAGCTATTATACCTATGAGCGCCCTCCGTTGTGGATCATCCCCGCCTGGCCCATTGCCAGCCTGTCCATTGACCGCCTGTACCGCCTTATACGACGCTGGACACAAAGTTTGCCCGATCAAATGTTTGCAACTTTTTATTGGCTCATTTTTCCTGCATTTTATTTGCTTATGTTGCTTTTCGTTACGCCAACTCTAAACAAATCCCTGACGGTCATGGCATTACTGTTATGCGCCTTCCTTATCCTCACCCCCACCGACAAGCGTGCTATGTTGCTGATATTCCTAGCCGGCAGTGGATTGGGGTATTTTCTGGAACGCTGGGGAACCACACGCCAGTGCTGGATATATTACACTCTGGAAACACCACCAATATTTGCGGTTTTGGCACACGGCATGGCAGCGGTGGCTTTCTGGCGCGTGGCACAGCTTTATTTTCTGTTTGCCCCTAAAATGACAAAACTTGTGCGGGGCTGAAGATAAAAAACGGATAAGTGACCGTTCTTGTTCACCATAAAAGGAGATTCCATGCTTAAAAAACAAAATTATCTGTGGATGATGATCGTTTTAATCATCATGATGTCTTGTAGTCTGTCTGCGGTCAGCAGTACTAAACCGGTAAAACCATCTGGCGAAGAAACATCCACATCAGTCACTGTGCCAACCGTAAAACCTGTTCAAGGTACTGGCAGAAATATATTTAACGTTGATCTAGGAAAGCCCTTTGCACAGGGTCCTGGACTCTCTCATTGGGAGGCAACCACCGCTCAGCAAACCGGGGTCATATTGCCCTTTGATCCCAATAACGCCCTTAACCCGCAGGTGATCGCACAGTTGACAGAAGAACAGAAAGAGTTTCTCACAAAAAACGGCTTTGTGGTTGTGATTACTGGTGATGAGCAATTCTACGACACACGCGAACGGATTGGCAAAGTCTATGGGCAACCTTACTACTTGACCACCGATGCGGTATATCACGCAATGCACCAAAGTTTTAACGAAACCCTCAAAGCACTGGAACGCGACTATCTGCAGCCCACCATGGTTGACCTGCTCAATGCCACCCTTGCCGAAGTGCTACGAAATCTGGATCAGGTGCAAAACACCCCCCTTGAGCAGGATGTTCGCCTCGCGGCAGCTTATCTGACCGTCGGTCTTAAGCTGATGGCGCCTGAAACGGTGGTTGATCCCCGGCTCGAGGCTCTAGTGAAACCGCAGCTGGAACAAATCGCCGCTCAAGATGGCATTCAGCTTTCCGCATTAATCCCGGGTTTTCAGGATGACTATGGAGCCTACAAACCCGTTGGGCATTACGCAGGCGACCCCACGCTGGAAGCATACTTTCAGGGCATGACGTGGCTGGGACGGGTGAACTTTGCTTTCCAGCAGAAAGAGCCCCTGCCCTCACGCGCTCCCCTGATGATCACCCTGGCATTGCAAAAGGCACAGGTAGGAACAACACCAGCAAGCGAAGTATGGGGGCGCGTGCACGAAATATTGACTTTTTTGTTCGGTCCTACCGATGATCCTGGACCTCTGGAACTCTCTCTGTTAATGGGACGTATATATGGGACTTCCGTTACTATCACGGATTTGGCTGATGAAGCGCTCTGGCAGGAATTTCTGAAACATACCGCCGACCTGCCAGCCCCACAAATTAATTCCACGTTTGTATCCTCAAGTGTTGAGATGGAAACAACCCGAAGCTGGCGTTTCCTTGGCCAGCGGTTCACTCTGGATGCTTTCATCCTGCAAAACCTCGTTTTTGATAAGGTAGGCACTCAGCAAAACCCGCGTCTGAAACCCAGCGGGATGGATGTGATGGCAGTTTTAGGGTCAGCAACTGCTCAGCAGGAACTGAAAGAAAGCGGAGAGACAGCCTACCAGAACTACGAGAGTCAGATGCAAAAAATGCAGACCGCTGTCCAGGCGCAACCAGAGGAAGAGTGGCTGCTACGCTTTTATTCCACCTGGCTATATGCCTTTGTGCCACAGGTATTACCAAAAGAAGCTGCATACCCCCCCTATATGCGCACCACAGCCTGGGGATATAAAGAATTGAACAGCGCGTTGGGCAGTTGGGCTGAGCTCAAACACGACACGGCTCTGTATACCAAGATGCCTGAACCAATGGGTGGTGGCGGACCGCCGGTTTCGCCCTCTGCACCGGCTTACGTCGAACCCAACCCGGATGTTTTTTACCGGCTGGCGTATGCCAGTCGCAGCCTGGTGAATGGCTTGAAGGAACGCGGCATTGCCCCAGAACCGCCTGCTTTTGAAGGTGCCGAAAGCAGGCAGCTTTCACTCTATGACCTTTTGATCGGAATGGAGCGCATGGCTGAGAAACTGGAAGCGCTGGGGGACATCGCCGGACGCGAACTGCTCGGCGAACAACTTAGCCAGGAGGATTACGATCTCATCCTTGGATGTCTGGGTCCGGTAGAATGCGCCGTGGCACAGTTCCGTGCTTATGGTATGGAAGCTAATTTTGATCCGATTCCGGTGATTGCGGCTGTTTCCGGAGCCGGAGAAGGTGAGATCTTACAGGCTGGTGTCGGCTACCTGGACCGTCTGTATGCAATTGTGCCCATCGAGGGACAACCACAGATTGCTCAGGGCAGCATCTTTTCTTACTATGAATTCACTCAACCACGAAACAACCGTTTGACCGATGAGCAATGGCAACAACTTCTGGCAATCAACCCGCCGCGACCGGACTGGAACAACCGGTTCGCCTTCAGCGGCGGGAAAGCAATGGACGTGTTAGCGTTCCGTATTGGCGATGTTTATATACTGACAGAAGCTGGTGCCAACCCACCACTTAACCTGCGAAAATCTCCATCCAAAAACGCGGCGGTGGTCAAAAAACTGGATATGGTGGAAACTTATCTGACCATCATAGATGGGCCTGTGAATGCAGATGGCTACCGCTGGTGGAAAATAAAATTGTATGATGATACTGAGGGCTGGATAGTGGAAAACCAGGACTGGTACCAGAGGTCATATTACTGATTCTAAGACACGTTGGAGTATCTGTTCTTTTGAAAACTATGTAAAGGCTCATCTTGCAACACAGCTATCCCGATATTGCTCTAATAGGTTCGCCCGCTAAGGCGAACCTATTGTATTAGAAAGCAAGAGTGCTAGATGAAAATCTGTAACGAAATTGCAACGCAAATCAGACTTTTTTGTTTGTATACTATTAATACAGAGTTACTTTTGTGGTTTTGTTTTGGGAGCTGTCTATGTTTCAGTGAAAGTCCGGAACATAGCGGCTGAACTGATCAGAAATGATCTTCTCCCTTTCTCCTGGGGGCAGAAATGTGTGGACACCACGCAGTAAAAATTCTAGAACAACCACCTAAATTGCGAATGTTAAATGTTGCAATTTGCAACTATTGGGCTAAAATTGCCGTATTTTTGGTGTAGCTGATTGATTTTTGGGTTTTCTTGGAGTATATTTGTACTATATATTTTATAAAAATGCTTCTAATAAATGAGGAACAAAATCACATTGCACATCAAAAACAGGAAGGGAAATGATGAAAAAAACAATCAGGGTGGCCGTCATAGGATGTGGATATTGGGGGAAAAACTATGTGCGATTGCTCGCCCAACTGCCTGGGAGTAAACTGGTTGCAATCTGTGACCAGTCACAAAAGCACCTGCGAGAAGCCAGTAAGTTTGCCCCGGGAGTCAAAAAATACCGAGAGATTGAGGAGCTCTTTGCGCATGCTCCTAGTTTTGACGCTGCAATTGTAGCAACTAATCCAGGCAGCCATTATAGCATTACCCGCCGTCTGCTTGAGATGGATAAACACGTTCTGGTCGAGAAACCTATTACCACCTCATCCGCCGAAGCGGATGAGTTAGTACTACTAGCACAGAACAGAAATTTGATCTTGATGGTCGGTCATATTTTCTTATTCAACTCTGGCATAGAGGAAATTAAGAGCTATATTGACTCCGGCACACTGGGAAAAATTTACTACCTGTATGCCCGACGCACCAACTTGGGTCCTGTGCGTCAAGATGTCAACGCAGCCTGGGATCTAGCGCCTCATGACATTGCTATTTTCAATCATTTATTGGGAAATGTACCGGAATGGGTTAGTGCCGTTGGTGCCAACTTCCTGCGCGAAGGCAAAGTAGACGCAAGTTTCATTGTGCTGGGTTATCCAGACGGAAAGCTAGGCAATATTCATGTTAGCTGGGCAGACCCACATAAGGTGCGCGAGGTAGTAGTTATTGGCAGCGAACAGCGCGTTGTTTTTAACGACACGGTGCCACAACAAAAGGTGACTATTTACAAAAAGGGTATTGCAGCTTCCTCGTTGCCTTATTTGAGTTATGCAGATTATCAGCAAATCGCATTGCGCGATGGCGACATCATTAGCCCCTGCCTGAATATCAAGGAGCCACTTCGCAGCCAGGTGACGCATTTTTTGGAATGCATTCAGGATGGTCATCATCCACTTAGTGATGGACTGAGTGGTTTGCAAGTTGTCAAAATCCTGGAAGCTGTTGACGCCTCGATGAAACTGCAAGGAGCACCGGTCAAAATAAACTGGACGCCATATCAAATGCACACTAACGGTAGAACTGAGATTACTTTACAACAAACCTTTGCGGAGACAAGATGACCACCACACAAAAGATAACCAAAGTACCATTCGTTGACCTTGGTGCACAGTATCAGACAATCAAGGAAGAGGTAGACGCAGCAATTGCAGGTGTATTGAAAAGCACTGCTTTTATCACCGGTCCAGACTTAAAAAAGTTTGAAGAAGAGTTTGCCGAATACTGTGGCACCAAATACGCTGTTGGCGTAGATTCGGGCACTTCAGCGCTGGAATTGATTCTGCGCGCCTACGGAATTGGGGCAGGTGATGAAGTTATCATTCCGGCAAATACTTTCATCGCCACAGCACTGGCTGTCTCTTTTACAGGGGCTACGCCGGTGTTAGTAGATGCAAATCCAACCACTTACAACATGGATGTAGAAAAAATCGAAGCTGCCATCACCCCTAAGACAAAGGCTTTACTGCCCGTTCACCTCTATGGACAACCTGCCGATATGGATGCGATCCTGGAGATCGGGCGCAAACATTCTCTACTGGTATTTGAGGATGCCTGTCAGGCACACGGCGCGCGCTATAAAGGAAAACGGTGCGGATCGCTGGGAGAGGCTGCCGCCTTCAGCTTTTATCCGGCAAAAAATCTTGGGTGTTATGGCGATGGTGGTGCAATCACAACCAATGACCCGCAAATCGCTGACAAACTACATAAGTTGCGCGAATACGGGCAGACTGAGAAATACATCCACGCCGAAATTGGCTATAACCACCGCCTGGATACTCTTCAAGCGGCTGTACTGCGGGTTAAGCTCAAATATCTGGATGCATGGAACCAGGCGCGACGAGAACACGCTGCCCTATACAGCCAGTTGCTGGCTGATAGCGGTATCGGAATTCCCGCCGTCCCAGATTACGCAGAGCCCATCTGGCACCTTTACGTTGTTCAGGTGCAGGAACGCGACCAATTACGTCAAAAATTGACGGAAAAGGGCGTTTACACCGGCATTCATTACCCTATTCCAATTCATTTGCAGGAAGCCTATCGCAATCTAGGACACCGCAAGGGTGATTTTCCCGTCACTGAGCAGGCTGCAGATCATATCCTTTCACTGCCGATGTATCCTGAACTGACAGACGAGATGATTGCATATGTTGTAGAAGAAATAAAAGTGCTTCATACGTGAAGAAAGACGAGTGAGTCTATGTATGTCATTGCGCTATCTCATGGTAAGGGAGGGGTCGCCAAGACCACAACAGTCATTTCTCTTGGCACGGCGCTGACCGAGCACATGAAACGGGTGTTATTAATCGACCTCGACCCACAGGCAGGAATGTCTCCACTACTTGGACTGGGAATGCCTGATCCACAATGGTCTATCGCCCAGGTGTTTTACGATTCGGCTTCAATTGGACGGGTTATTCGACACACTGATGTGCTTGGTTTGGACATTGTTCCTTCTAGTCATGAGTTGAGCATGGCAGAACAATACCTGCCACTCCATCGCAACTATCAGTACCAGCTTCGCCGCATCTTACGAGAAGTGGAGCCGATTTACGATTTCGTCTTGCTCGACTGTCCCCCATTCCTCGGTGCAGTAACGCTAAATGCGATCGTGGCAGCTCATATGTTGATCATCCCCACTCTGCCGGAAATGCTCTCTATCGCCGGAATGCAGCACATGCGGGAATGGGTCAATCACGCAAAAATTGATAACAATCCCTATCTAATTTATCGTATTTTGATTACAATGTACGACAAAAGAAACCGTTCTCATATTGAGATCACGGAAAAACTCCGCCAAAGGTTGGGAGAGGAACTTTTCGAAACCGTTATTGGTGTAGATAACAAGGTGCGAGAGAGTCAAATTTTAGGCAAGCCGGTCCTGGTCCATGCAAAAAAATCCAGGGCGTCCTTGCAATATCGTGCGCTGGCGCAGGAGGTATTGAATTATGTCGAAAGAAAACCTTGATGAACATATTGATTATTTAGTTGACCGCCTATCTTCCTTTTCGGAAAGGGAAAAAGGGGCACCGGTGAAGGGTCAGACACCTATTGCACGCGGTTGGTCTTGGGAAACCGATAAAAACGGAGTATATCTTAAATGCTCCGATGAGGTAGAAGAATGCCTTAACCTTCCACCTCACGCTTTCATCGGACAGCCATTGCTGGCGTTTAAACTGGCACCCAGAAGCACTGCAGAACTTCGTGATGTGTTTGCCGAGGGTATGGCGCGTAGAATACTGGTGCAGTTTCAAAATGCGGCGGGGGCTTGGTGCTCGGTATATATGAATATCAACCCGCGTCTGGATGAAAACGGCAAGCTCACCGGCTGGTATGGTTTCAACCAAATCGTGGCTCAAGAATCCGAACCGTTTGCTACAAGTTCTGAATCTCAGAAAACAGCACCTGCTCCTGTGCCAGTTAAAGCCTCAAGCGAAGTGCCAACCTCTCCCCCTCTCGACCGGGAAACCACCGGGCAGGAAAGCATGGAACTGGTTGATTACCTGATGGTAATCAGCCGCCGGAAATGGGTCATCTTAACAACCTTGTTATTTGCCCTGCTCATCGTTGTAATTTATATCCTCAATACACCCACTCTGTACACCGCCAAAACGGTTGTCCGCGTAACGAACCCTCGCTCCGGCAGTGCGGAATTTGTTGAATACAATATCGAACTGGGTGAACGAATCAAGGGAACATACGTTGAACTGGCAAATAGCAATAGTGTAAGACAGGAATTGAGCAAGTACGTAAATCGCACTATCCCGGCCGCTGGAAGCTCGGGCTATCCGTCGATTAAGGCAACGGCGCTTGTAAATACTGAGCTTTTTGAGATCAGTGTAGAAGATCCAGACCCGGCCCTGGCACAGTTTGTCGCCAATAAGGTCGCAGAAATTCTCATCGAACAGGGCAAAAGTATATTAAGCGACCAGGCGCTTCTGGTAAATGTTTACATTGCCGAGCCTGCCTCTCTCCCGGTCAAGCCTTCCAGTCCCAGCCCCTATCTGATACTGGTAATCGGGTTGGTGGTCGGCGCCTTAGGCGGTCTGGGGCTTGCATTCTTGTTTGAAGGATTAGACACCCGCCTATACACAGACAAACAAATTGAGCTACACACTGGCTTTCAGGTCATTGGCAACATCCCAGAAGAAGATCAACCAACTCCCGATCAGCTCTTCAAGCGCACAATTCATGCCGAGGCTTTTCGCCGCCTGCGTACCAACATTTTCGCTCCTGCTCACAACAAAAACCTCAAAAGCCTGTTAGTGACCAGTGCTGTTCCAAAGGATGGCAAGTCAGCGATTGTCGCCAATCTGGCAGTCAGCATTTCACAAACCGGGCGCTCTGTGTTGATTATTGACGCCAATCTGCGCGCTCCAGCCATCCATAAATATTTTGCAGTGTCGAACGAAATGGGCTTAACAAATGTTCTCTCTAACGAGATTGACTTTTCATCCGCGGTCCAGGCGACCAGTTATCCAAAGATCTGGGTCATCACCAGTGGCGTGGCCATTCAAAACCCCGTAGAAGTGCTCGATTCAGAACGAATGGCTGAAATTATCTCCCAAGCGGCAAAACAATACGATGTAGTACTGGTTGACTCTCCGGCATCCATTTCAGTAACTGATCCAACTGTGCTGACACCAATGGTGGATGGTGTGCTGTTAGTCGTCCGGCATAATTGGGTACGACGGGAAGCGTTACAAGCAACTATCCGACACCTGACCGCAGTAAACGGAAACATTATCGGTATTGTATCCAACCGTACCGACCTTGGAGCGCGTACGCGCTTGTTAAGACTTCGTTAATCACGGTTTATTGAGATGTTCTTTTAGTTAGCGAGGAGAATGATTATATGCAGGCGCCATGGCAACAGTCCAGGCTATCCGATAAAACCACTCAGCTTATTATTGCTGGTATCTTAGGGGCAATCCTGGGGGTGATGTTCCTGTTCCTGCCGCCGCTGACGGTTGCCCTGCTGACTGGTGTGGCTTTTCTGGCTGTATTGGCAATCAAAAAGCCCGAATTAGCACTGCTGGGTTTACTGGTCATCATATCAAGTCTGTTTCCAGACACAGTTTTTCCTCGCATCAATTTGATCGCGTTCAACCTCTACATCACAGATATCCTGATCGTCATTTTCTTGTTTTTGATCATTCTCCGCTGGCTGGTGGATCGAAACTATCCATTGATACGCACCCCGCTGGATATACCCTTCCTGGCATTTTGTGTTTGGGCAGCCGTAACAGCACTATACGGGTATTGGATGAATGATGTCCCCCGTTATCGCATGATCCCAGAGCTGCGAATGGCGGAGTATTACATTTCGTTTTTCCTGTTCACCAATCTATTACGTACCCCGGGCAGTCTGCGCTTCCTATTGCGCTGGTTTTTCATTCTGGCAACTCTGGTTGGCGTGGTGATGATTGTTCAGTATTTCCTGGGCTACACTTCCCCAATTTTAGCTGGACGCGTTGAGGTATTGGTCACATCGGAACAGGGGCGTATTTATCAAGAAGTCACCCGTATCACTGACACTTCTGGTGAGGGTTTAATCACAATGGCATTCATGCTCAAATCGGTCATGCTATTCATTGACCGATTACGCATTCGCAAGATGGCTGATTTGATCCAGTGGGGCATCATTGGCACCGGTTTTTTGATGACTTTCAACCGTACACACTGGCTGATGGCGTTTTTTGTAATTGGCATGACAGCTCTTCTGGTCGGGAAACAGGAGCGGCAAAAACTGCTCTACTGGTCCCTGGCAGTTATCTTACTGGGCGTATTCTTGATCAGTGCAATACTGATCCTTTTGCCCGAATCCGGACCGGCGACTTTCCTGCGCGCTTTCGGGGGACGCCTCTTTTCGGTAACCGCCAGTGATTTATACCGCGACCCTAACACCAGTACGTTGCTCTGGCGCAACTTTGAGTATGAATACGGCCTCCCCCAGGTCTGGTCTCACCCGATTATGGGGCTTGGGCTGGGCGCTAATTATCGTCCTCTATTAATGAATGTAGATGGCTATTGGTCTGATGGACGACATTTTGTTCACAACAGCCATCTCTGGGTAGCAATGAAAACCGGTTTGGTAGGCTTTTTCTTCTATCTCTGGTTCCTTCTGGGATTTGTATGGCACGGATTGCGGTCGTGGCGGTCCATTGCAGATGTATCTCTGCGGGGTATGGTATTGGGAAGTGCTTTATCGATTCTGGCAATTGTCATTGGCGCGAATGCCCATGCAATTACCATGTCCCTGTACTGGATCCCAGTATTGACATTTGTCATTGGAACCAGCGAAGTGATCATCCTGCGTCATTCCAACCACGCGAGAGGTCAAACATGAGTAAGGTCACCAGGCTACTCTTGTGGATGTTGCTATACCTGGCAATTGCCCTTAATCTGGATCAGATCGGGTTCAATGGTCAGACTTGGCTTGAACTACATCCCCTGGTTTACTTCTTCACGGGTGCTGTTGTGGTCCTTTGTCTGATCATTTCCTCTCTGCGTCAGATGCCACAATTGCTACTGATGGCGACCTTCAGTATCGTATATATTGCCTTGAGACTCATCATCAGACAGAATACCGTTTCCCCAAATGAAAGCGACCAGCTCTACGGAATGATCATTGAGCTGGCATTACTAAATCTTGGCATCTTCCTGACACACCGATTTACACAATATCTATCCGAGCTCGAGGACTTGATCAATATTTCGATATTGGGACAAAGCAAGCGTCAGATATTTGACTTGAATCAGGTTTCCGATATGGTCGAGGGTGAATTCAATCGCGGCCGGCGATACAATTACCCAATTTCGGCTTTAGTTATTGATTCGAAGGTAGACCTTATTGGACAAATCAACGCAAGCCCCAACCGAGTCATTGAAGACATTGCTCAGCGTATCAAGACAAAATATCTCTCTGCACGATTGACCAAGTCTATAAGCGAGCAAATCCGCCAGTCAGATATGATTGTCAGGCTAGACAAAGGCTCAAAGGTATTAGTACTCTTTCCTGAAACGTCACCAGAAAATGCCAGAATGCTTGCCAACCGTCTTCAGGAAAGGGCTATCCGCGAACTAGGGATTTCCTTCACCTATGGCATAGCCTCATTCCCACAAGATGCTCTAACGTTCCGGGCTGTGTTAAACAAAGCGGAAGGTGAACTGTCCCCCACTGTGAAAACAGAAATGCAAACGGAACGGGAAATTAGCAGTCAAATTAAAAAACAATCCTTGCAGCCAAAATAAGAAGCACGCTGCCTTGCTTAGTTATGAAGAATGGAGAGGTAACAATTATGAAACAGACAATTTTCTCAATCATCAAAATCAGTGGTATAGCCTTGATGCTGATTTTCATTGCAAATATCACTTTGGGGCAAGCGGCTTCTACATTGGCTGGGCCACAGCCACAGGGTAGCCAGCCTGTCACTCCAACCCCCACCCCAAGCAATCAGCAGGTGGCAACTGCCGTGCCGGTTCAGCCCGCGGGCATTTCCTCACTAGCAACGGTCACGCCTTTGCCGGAAGTTAACAAATTTAGCAATACGGCACAGTTCACCTTTAGTGATATTGAACAGCCAACATTTGTCATGACCTATCCCTCGATCACCGAGATTTACTTTCGCCTACCTGCACAATGGGAATTGAAAGGTGAGAACTATATCACTTTGCACTATGACCTGGTAGATGATTACAGCAGTCCTCCGGGCTCGGCAACCGGTGTTCCGCAAAACCGCTCCTATTTATCGCCGGAGTTGTATGCAGGCTACAGGGCTTCATTAGTAATTTATGTAAACGAGCTTTACGCGGCCTCCTTCTCACCGATTTCAGGTAACGACAACTATTATACGTTTCCCATTCCCAGCGCGGCTTCTGCACTGCGCACCAATCCTACTAACGAATATTTTATTCGCCTCGAATATGTCAATGATCGTGATCCCTATTGTCTTTACAATGGTATTCTCACTATTAAAGATGATTCAAACATCAAATTAAATTTCTCGCCGGTTGTTCCTGCACTGGATTTGGGTTTCTTCCCGGCACCGCTTGTTCAGAATTCATTTCTACCTGAAACACTTTACGTTATTGTGCCTGATAACCCAACTGACAATGACTTGAGCACCGCGGCTATCGTCTCCGGTTTGTTCGGCAAGAATGCCGGCGCCAATCTAAGATTGGAACTCATTCGCGCCTCACAAGCTACCCGCAATCTGTTATCAAATTCGAGTTTCATCGTGGTTGGCAGACCGGATAAAAATACTTTCTTGCAATCCCTTTATAAAGCGAACATCTTTTCAACCAGCTATGGGGGCGGAAATATTATCAACAACAGCACCTTACAACCTATACCTGCGGGAGATGGCATTCTGCAAATTGCAGCTTCGCCTTTCAACCCGTATAACAGTGTTTTAGCCATTACCGGAAGCACTGACGAAGCCGTCTTGCTGGCAGCACAAAGCCTGGGTAGTCAGACCATTGGACAGGAGGGTTTCCTATCCATTATCAAGGAGGGCAGTTTGCCTCCAAAACCCAAGCCTCTTTCTGATGTTGTCACCCTCAAAGATCTGGGCTACGTGGAACGCCCGATTTACGGCATCGGTGATCGAACTTTGACCTTTGCATTTTACATTCCGCGCAACTGGGAAATGCAGGACGGTCAGCAATTTGTCATGAATTTTGCTAATTCAGATAATCTCGATCAGGCAACCTCAAGTATCGCACTTTACCTCAATGGTCGCCCAATTAGTTCAACCGTGATTGATACCAGACGAGGAGACAAACAGGTTATATTTCCTATTAACAAACAAGACTTGATCGTAGGCAGTGCTAACTTCTTGAGAATCGAGATCATCAGCGCCTCTAATCTCATCTGTCACTACCGTCCAAGATCGTTCTGGGTCAGTGTTCGCGATACAAGTTGGCTCAACCTGCCCCACACCATTGTGACTGAGCCGGATGCCATTCAGCCGCTCTCTCATCCTCTTTACTATCTGGCATTTCAGCCTGATGTTTTGTTCTCTATGCCGCCCAAACCGACCGATCTGGATTTACGGGCGCTGGCAAATCTGAGCCGATTACTGGGTCAGATTGGAGCGCCATATTTCAATTTCAAAGTTACCCAAGACCCAAACTTTGACTTCCGCGACCGCAGCGATATGAATGTAGTGATCTTTGGAAGACCAAGCACAAATCCGCAAATAGCTCGTTTGAACGACGCACTGCCTCAACCCTTCGTTGAAGGTGAAGATTCACTGAAACAGGAAGTTAACGGCGCGGTTTACCGGCTGCCAGCAAGTGCAAATATTGGTGTGGTGGAAGTGCTTTCAGCTCCCTGGAATAAGCTCGCAGGTGTTACTTTGGTTTCCGGCACATCGGAGCAGGGCTATCAATGGGCAGTGGATAAAGCAACGCGTTCTGACTTTCTGGGGGATTTCTTCGGCGATGTTGTATTTGTCGGAGAAACTACTGTCCGTGCTTATCGCTCCTTTGTCCTGAATATTGCTCTTGAACGCGTAGGAGGAGCTGTCACAGGAACTCAGATGCCTCTGGAAACCGTGCAGGCAACCCAAGCCGCCACAAGTGTCTCTCCAGTTGAGCCTTATGTCCCAACATCTCAGCCAAAAGCTGGAGGGGGGGTAACCACCTACGTCCTCTACGGACTGCTCGGTATAGGTTTGATCATCCTGATACTGGCAGCCATCCAAACTGCTAGAGGCGGGCGTCGAAGCTAAATTCTGGCAATAATAAAATCAACAGGGGCTGTCTCCTAAATAACGGACAGCCCCTGTTTGATAAAGCAATCCGTTAAACAGGCGAGAGACGACCATCGCTTAACCGATATTTTTGTCCACAGGATGTGCATACAGCCTGACTTTCTGTCAGACGCAGCTTTAAGCCGCATTTGCAAACCCAGCCACGTTGCAGTGCTGGATTGCCAGTGACCAAGGAATAAGGCAAAGTATCGTGCGTCACGACGGCGCCAGCCCCAACTGTGCAAAATTCGCCAATGGTAACACCTGCCAGGATGACAGCGCCAGCGCCTAACGTGGCACCATACTTAACCAGTGTCGGCTTGAACCAATCATGAGTCTCATAGCGCCCATGCGCTTCAGGCAAACGTGGAGAACGCGGATACAAATCATTGGTGAAAAATACATGTGGACCAACAAAAACACCATCCTCAAGGGTAACACCTTCAAATAACATATTACCGTTTTTGATGGTCACGCAATTACCAATGATGGCACCTTTTTCGATAAAGCAATGGTCGCCAATATTGCAGTTCTCGCCAATGTAAACGCCATTCATAACATGTGTGAATGCCCAGATACGGGTGTCTTTTCCAATTTGTGTTGTTTCGACCAGCGCTGTTGGATGTACATAATAAGATGGATTAGCCATAATTGATTCTCCTCTCTTCCTGCATTTCATACTTCGGTCATTTAACCAGTTGATGTATAAGTGCCAGATAGCGTTCACGCTCACGTTCCCAGCTCTGACTTTCCGACAGCACACGATCTGCACGAGCGACCAGCTCAGATCTCAAGGCAGGCTCTCGGTATAGCTTAAGAACACAAGCGGCAAACTGTTCAACATTTCCTGGTTCAAAAAACAAAACGGATTCGTCAGGAAATAATTCCTCTAATATCTGAAGACGTGAAGCAATAATTGGAAGCCCCATTACCGCATATTCCAGCACCTTACCAGGAATGGCAATGGACATGTGAGGATCAGGCAATGCAGGATATATCCCTACGTCCGCCAGCGCCATCTGATGCGGTACTTCTTCCAGAGGGATAGGATGACGAAACTCAACACAATCTGATACACCCAATGTATCCGCCAGTTGAATCAACTCAATCGCATGGTCCGAAAGTGGACCAAAGATCACCAGACGAAGTTGAGGAATATGTTTTACCATCGCCGGGATAGCACGAATCGCCACATCCAGACCATAACGCGGTGCAATCGTCCCCGGGTAGATGAGCGTAAAGTGATCATGCACTTTCTGACGCTCTGCCAGACACGCCGCTCGATCAAACACACGCGGATCAGGTTGATTTGTAATCACTGTCACCTTCTCCGCCGGAATACCTCTTGAGACAAGATTTCCCTTGAAATGGGGATTGGCAGTAACCACATGGTGTGCTAACGCAGTAGACAGACGCTCTTGAAGCTTCAACAAGGGGATCAGGATATGCTCTTCTCTTGCACGATATTTCGATTGGTAAAACTCTGGCATCGGATCGTGAATATCCAGAATCAGTCGCGCTCCAAGCAAGCGCGGGATAAGCGCCGAAAAAACCAAAAAATCCGGCATGTTATGCACATGGATCACCTTGTATTGGTTTTTCAGGTATAGAACTATCAACCAAAAACTGTAAAAGAAAAGGGAGAGGAAATATTCAACCAGCAAAGAGATCAGACCGCCATGCATGCGCTTGATCGGAACAGGATACACGCGAATTCGTTCGTTCGACTGCGGATGTGGAGCGCCTTTCTCTGGCACACAAACCACATCTACAGAAATACCCGAAAGCACAAGTCCTTCCACATACTGAATCACTCTTGCGTCTAAATAATAATTTTGATGTACCAGCATACACACTCGAAATGGTTTTTTTGCAACCATATGCCTTTTCCCCTCAAACAATGCGAACGATCAAGCTTCCGTCCATCAGATGCAAAGTTCCCTCAACGGCTCGTGGCAAATCAGCTATCGACTGCGCCTTCATTCTACTTCGCCACCAGGAAGCTACCTCTCGAGGCAACGCGTGCCAGTAATCTGATCGTTCCTGCATCACCTCCAAAAAACGGGCATACACGTCCCAATTTTCAGGACGGATAAGATAATCCGGGTGGGTATTGACCAACGCCATACCATAATACTTTTCCAGAAAGTCCACCTTGTTCAACCATGTATCAGGTGTTTTTTCATTCAAGATATTTGTCATAGTGTAATCCTGGGGCAGCGTATAAGGCAATTCCACGAAGTGTCCAATCATGAAGGGCCAGATACTCATTACTCCACCAGGTATTGGTTCGTAAGGGTCGGTGTCAAAAAAAGAAAGATCATACTCGATCTCAAGCATCTGCATCCATTCGGGTTGCCGATGTGTCAACGGTGCTCGAAAGCCGACGGCATGAAACTCCTCTAGATACTGATTGATTTTTCGCGCTCGGCGGGAGAATTCCGCGTAGGAAGAAAAGAGATGACCGTCATGCTTGAGACCATGTATCCCGATCTCAAAACCTTGCGCTTGCAGCTCCTTTACGATTGCTCTATCCAGTTTATACCGTTCAGGCACAACGTTGAATGAAGAGCGATAGCCTAATTGCCGCTCTAGTTCGGCTACGCGCAAGGCAAATTGTTGCCCTTCCGCAGTCTCAATATCATGAGTCAGCACCAGCGCCAGACGATGTCCATCCGGCCAAAAGTGAAGAAACGATATTTCAGAACCACCGCGTCCTTCGATAAGGCGGCGCATGACCGTCCATTGAAAACGGGCATAGCGGTCCTCAATTGGCCAACTAAGGGGAAAACTGCGCTTTTTACTTCCGCCGTAAAAGCGGCGCATGACGCGTGTCAACCGACGCGGTAACAGCGGCTTAAGCAAATAATATAGACGTTTGGCAGGACTCAATTTCCAGCGGCCCACGCCAAATTGTCCCTCTCCCAATGTCCACTCCAGTAAAGCATTGATATCTTCAATCTGGGACGATACCCCGAGCACAGGCGCAGCACCGCGAATCGCCTCTTTCCATTCCTGTTCAGAAATCGGAGACAAACAGCGCCAGAAAGCGGCAGGATGATTAGCCGACCAGAGATTCTTGCTCATCCGAAATGCCTGTAAAGAATTTCACCCGCTGCCCGGCAGACAATTGCCGGAGAGTGCCGTACCACACTATTCATAAGACGCATCAGCTTTCCGGGTGCTGTGTAAGATAATTTGCCGCCAATACTGCAGTATGCCAGCGGTTGCTCTTGATAACCCCAGCGATTTTTATAGTCGCGCAAACCTTCATCCTGCAATCCGCTTCTCCCCACATCCACAATTGTATACCCATTTTCGCAAGCCCAGCGAATTGCTTCCCATTCCAAAAGATAACCCGGGCGCAGTTCTCGCAAGTCTTCCTCGCTTTGCTTGAGAGAGGCTCCATATTTTAACGTCAACGTTTTTTGCCAGTGCAAAGCAACAATACCTGAAAGACAGATTTCTTGATGATAAGCCAGCAAAATAAATCCCAATCCTTGTGCTAGCAAATTTTTCTGCAACCCGGCGAAATACCTCCATGGCTGTACCGGGACACCGTGCTGCTGTCGCGTCTGTACCATCAGCTTGTAGAAGCGGCGCATATCCGCATCAGATGAACCGATTTCAACCCGAACGCCCCGATTGATTGAGGAACGGACGTACTTGCGAATCTTTTTCGGTAATCCTTCAAAAAGCACGTCTGGATCAGCACTGGCATCCAGTTGGCGTGTATGCCATACATGTTGCACTTCACAATAAATCTCTTCTCGCGGCGGGTATGACCAGCGTAATTCCATTCGAGGTATTTCTTTTTGCGCCGAAAGAGTCACCAGTCCAGTGGTTAATTCTTCCAGTGCCGCTTCATTTTCATACAAAGGGGCACAGTGATCAGAAAAAGGCACAGAAACCCAACGCCTGCCCGTTAAAGGGCTGTTCACTTCCATTATTGGTAAGCCAGCTCTGATTTGTCCTTTTTTGTCTAATAGAGCCAGAAAAAACCCGTGGTATCCGTACGCCTCTTCCAGATTTTTGATCCAGCGAGGATGATGAAAAATATGCGCCTCTCGCCTAGAATCAATAAAATCTATCCAGCGCGGGTCGTCAAGTGTCAAAATTTGAAACATGTCAATGTCCTCTACTTGATTGTAAACCAGCCGGTTCCATCTGTTACTCGGCCGCTGAAACGCCTCTTAGGCTCTTAATCGCCCGCTTCACCAGAGCAACTTCCTTAAAACGCGGGAAAAACTTCCAATATAACCAGCTTACACCCGGCAAGAAAACTCTTTCATACGTTGGCGGGTAAAATACCAGCTGACTGCTGAAGCTAAGCTTGTAACTGTTGTAGGTATGTAAATATTCGTCCGGAATCGGGTGACCATGTCGCAACGCCTCAGCAACTGGGGTTTCAATCCCCATCAAGTTAAACCACCTGAAACCATGCAGTTTTGCCCACTGAATCGCATGCCAGTGGATTTCATCGTTTGGATACAGATCGGGATGTTCTCCGCTCCAGCCAATTTTATAAGCTGTCATCGTATCCCGAAAGAGAAGATTGATCTGTGCGCTAAGCGGTTGCCCTTGATACTCGGCAATAAACAACTTAATATGTTGCGATGGTGCAAAAAGCTGCCAGAGCTTTTCAAAAAATTCCAGTTGATACGGCACAAAACCAAGCCTTTTGGCGCTATGTGCATGAAGCTGATGAAAGAGGACAACATCTCGCTCGTCTCCCTCCCGGACACAAACGCCGCGCGCTTCGCCACGGTGAATCAGTTTACGGCGATTCTTAGAAATGTGATGAAAAATTTCGTCGAGTTCAGGTGATAAATCAAGCACTACCTCCGCCCGAGTGTCAATGTCGCCAAGTAAAGCTTCGCGAAAGCCATAAATCCGCGCAGAGTGAATGAGAGAATCGTCATCCGCTGGCAAGTCAAGGGCAAGATAATATATGCGAGATCGCCAACAGAGGCGCACTAACGTCTGCCACAGCACGCTATCAAGCTCTGAATTGCTCGTTTCGATTAGCGGACCACGCCAGATAGCCCCAATCCTACCCCCAAAAGGGAGCATCTTAGTGAGAATCTGAACACCAGCCACAATTCGATCTGTATCCTTAATGAGTATCCGTACTGGTTGCCAACCCTGCACTGACTTGACCTGCGCCCACAAGCTGGTTTGAGAATACTGACCATAGGATGCGTGCTCAACAAATTGATCCCACTCAGGATCGAGCGTTGATCTTGAGATAATAATCTGAAACTTCTTTGCGTCCTGCACTGTTTTCACCTGTTTCCATCTGACTTGTTTGTATATAATGTCCATTCAGTGCCTTCTGGGTAAAATTGTCCCAGTTGGAGTTTCTTAACCTTAGATATTTTGAATGCGTAAACGAAATCCACTCTATCTTCTTCGATAAAGTCTGTAGCCAAATGTCAGGACAGGATTAACAAAGCGAAATACCCTCCGATACAACCAGCCAAGCAGTGGATTGCAGAAATACTCATATGTCTCCGGATACATCACAACCTGATCGGTGTAATGCAGTTTATACTCGCTGTAAGTATTGAGAAGATGGTTGGGGAGTTCCTGTCCACTCAAAACCGCCTGTGCCGCTCTAGTATCAATACCACCAAAATCGAACCAGCGGTACCCCTGAGCTTTTGCCCAGAGGATAGACGACCAGATCACCCCTTCGTTCGGACGCAAGTTGCTGTGCTTACCAGACCAGCCAATCCGGTAGCCGTATGCAGTCTCTTTATAAGCCAGAACAAGACTAGCTGCGAGCGGTTCTCCCTCATACTCAGCTATCAGCAACGCCAACTGGTTACGAGGCTCAAAGACGTCCCATAAAAACTCAAAAAACTTCTTTGATTGCACCTCAAACCGATTTCGCTCCCCAGTCTTTTGATGCAGTTGAGCAAAAAATTCCAGGTCTGCTTTCGTACCTTGCCGATATGAAAGACCGGTTTTCTGTGAACGGCGAATTGCATTACGCTTTTTATGTTTAATCTGAGTGGAGAGGATAGTTTCAGGGTCTGCACTCATATCTATCAAGATTGTAGCGGGTTTCTCAATATCGCCTTGTGAGCTCTTTTCAAAGCCCATTTCCTTGAGCAATGGGACAAGCTCCTCACCATGATCCGGAGGTTGAAGGGCAAAATATTGGACACCGCGTGCACACAGTTGTTTTTGAATTTCCTGAAGACAGCGCCTATATAATTCTCGATCACTCACCCGGAAAATCGGGCCCTTTGAAATATATCCTATTGAGCCCAAAAGCGGTACCGGTCGGACAAAGACCTGTGTTCCAGCAATAGTCTCATCAGCCTTCTTTAGCAAAATGCGAAATACCCGCCAGCCCTGAACCAGCTTTACCCGTGCCCACAAGCTTGTTTGTGTATAATGCCCATCCGGAACATCCCAGACAAGACCATCCCACTCGGGATCTTCCAAGCCCTCAAAAATCTGAAATAACACGTCAAAGCTCACGAGATTTATCCTTTGTGATATGACTTCTACAAAAAGTCACAGAAACTCTCTTTATGTAAAATAATGATCGTCATATTTGTCCAATTTTAGTCTTATAAAATCTACCTTGTGGTCCTAATCAGCCAGCAGTTCTTTTGAGTAAGTAGCGAAGAACAAGTTTGTGAATAGGGATAATTTTCTTTAAGTTGGCAAAGACTACTCGATATAGATATTTCTCGCCGGGCAAAAAAACTCTCTCATATGAGGGCGGATAAAAGACAGGCTGACCGCCAAAACCAAGCTTATAGTCACTATAAGTATATTTATGGTCATGAGGAATGGACTGCCCCCTTCGCAAAGCCTCAGCCACCGGTATTTCAACACCCAAAAAGTTATACCAACGGTAACCCTGTTCTTTTGCCCAACATATTGTGTACCAGTCAAGTTTGTCATTTGGATACAGGTTGGCATGTTGTCTATTCCAGCCAATTTTATAAGCACTTACCATATCTTTGAACAAAATAACAATCTGCGCGCTAACTGGTCGTCCCTCGTACTCTGCAATAAACAGCTTGACCCGCTGACCTGGTGCGAAAATATGCCACAACTTCTGATAGAACTTTCTGGAATAAGGAGTAAAACCTTGCCGTTTGGCACTGATCACGTGTAAGTCATAGAAAACATCAACTTCCTGGGCTGTGCCCTCGCGAATCACTATACCACGGTTATCGGCGCGCCTAAGAACTTTGCGCCGCTTAGAAGACATTCGGGCGAGGATTTGTTCCAAGCCGGAAGATAGGTCCACAACAATATCGCACTGGGAATCAATATCGCCCAGTAGATTCTTTACAAATCCAAAATCTCCTACTACCTGAGTAAGATTTGCATCTTCGGAGGGTAAACTAAGTGCCAAAAAACGAACGCCAAGACGTTTACAAAGATCCGATATTATTCCTAAAATCATCCCGCATAACGCCGGCTGATGGAAATCATATAGGGGTCCTCGCCAGATTACGCCAACTTTACCGGCAAAGGGCACCAACTTGGTTAGAATCTGCGCTCCAGCCACAATATGGCCTGTTTCTTTGATTATTATTCGAACCGGCTGCCAACCCTGCACCGCCCTAACCTGTGCCCACAGACTCGTTTGGGTAAATTGACCATGCGGATGGTTTTCAACAAATGCATCCCATGCAGGATCATCCATAAGAGTGGATTCAATAACCTCAAAACTCAATGGGCTATCCGAAAAACCTTTTATCTCGTAATTGTAGCTTCTCATTCCAATACTTCCCTATAAACTGCAATTACCCTAGAAGCCACTTGATCTAAATCAAGGCCTTTTTGCAACAAAGTCCGCCTTCCCTGAACCTCCTCAGAACCAATCAAGAGCTGATGGGCAGCATCCGTAATAGCATTTACACTTCGCTCAACCACCCGATAACCTGGCACGCTATTCAACAGTTCTGCTGTATCACCTACCGCCACACCCACAATAGGCAGGTTGCATGCCATAGCTTCTTTGACTACATTTGGCGAACCTTCACTATGGGAAACCATCAACATTAAATCGCAGGCATTCATGTAAAGCGGCACATGATCAGCCAAAACACCCTTTAGTGCCACCATTTCCATTGGTTCATTCATGCGGCCCTTTAACTGTTCAAAAACTTCTCGCGCCATGAGAAAATTTTTATTGGGATCGTCTGGGTTAGCTGGAAATAAAATATACCGACGATTCTGGTCCCAGCCAAGTTGTTCTCGACACCGCCTCTTATCCATGGGATGAAAACGTTCTACATCAATCCCATAAGAAATCACATGTGAACGCACAGGCTTAAGCTGCTGTGCCATTTGTTCAGTCATGACAATCACCGCATCTACCAGACGCGCCAGAATCTTGTTAAGAAATATTTCAATGTAACTAAAAAATTTCATCCGACCACTTTCCACCCTGGCGCCTAGAACATCTGATCCCATGAAAGTCACCACAACCGGTCGCCTGAACTGAAGGCGCGCCACCCATCCGCAATAGCCATAATGGGCATGTACCAGATCAACTTGTGATAATCTGCGCCATATCTTCGGTAAGGACAGAAAATATTTGAAGAAATTTATGCCGCTAATTTCAAAAACATCAACCCATATTCCCGCCGAGCGCAATGAATCAATCTGGCGGGCAATCGAGGTGGTTGTTGCCGGATGACCAGGAACAGGTAGTTGATTGGTGATCACTAAAACTCGCATCAAAAAACCTCAGCCAAAGATCATAAAGTGCGGAGTTCCAGACCCTTTTCAAGGGCAGTCTTCAATCGCAACGCCGAATTACGCCAGGTCCAGTTTTGAGCAGCGGCGGCTGCCTGCTGCCCCATCTTCGGAAGGCTTTCCATGCTTTCCCAGATTTTACGCAACGCGGTCAAGAAACCCTGCGGATCAGCCTGCTCCGCCCAAAAAACAAACGGCTCATTGCCAACCACATCCGTATGACAAACGATGCGTGTGGCGAGAATCGGGAGCCCAGCAGCCATATACTCAAACAGCTTGATCGGACTGCTGACACGAAATTTTTCCTCATCCGGGAAAGGCAATACGCCAAGATGTCCCTGAGCCAGCACAGACGGCACCTCATGATGTGGAACAGGAGCTTTGACAACCACGCTTCCATCGGAGTCGCGGGCAATTTTCTCCAAATAGCTCTGAGCCTCGCCTGAACCAACCATCGTAAAAATGAATTTCAAACCTGCCCGGTTAGCCTGAATGACCGCCTGACACAAGCTGTGAATATTCCGCTCCAGGCTGAACGACCCAACATAAAGCAAGTGAATTGCCTCCTCCCGGCTGGGCCATTGCCGGGCGGCAATCGCCGGAGCAAACTGGTCAAGGTGAACACCTGAGGTCCACACCCCCAAAAGTTTCCGCTCGGGAATCTTGAGGCTTTCAGCCATACGGGTAGTGATTGCCGTTTGCCCATCCGTCCAGTAATTGGCAATTGCATTCATCAGTTCTAGAAACCGGCGGCGCAGTCTGCCGCGCAGTGTCTCGTTCTTAACATCTGGCATGTGCAGCGTGCGGGTATCCATGACATAAACTGGACGCTGTTTACCAATCAGGTTTCGCCAAAATCGCAATGGAAGCATGTAAGGCAACGAGTCCTGCGTAAAAAAGACCACATCTGGGGCTGGTCGGACACGCCACATGTGGAGCATGGCTTTGAGATGAAACATTACTTGACCAAGCAAATAAATTGCTGGTGCGCTGATGCAATAATTCTCAACCCCTTCTATCGTTTGTAAACCATCCGCCCCAATCGAAACCAGCGTAACTTTCCAGCCCATTTTGCGCAGTTCGCGCGTGATCTCCAGCCGCGAGGCACTGGAAAGTTTCTGAGTGAAATCATCATACACAATCCAGTAAATGTGCGGCGTTTTCAAGGGATTTTTTTTAGATTCGTTCATACAGTCCACCCTTTTGATGAGATTTGTTCCCTTCAGGAAGATTCTCCAGCTCCAAATAGAGTCTCATAAGCTGGTCAGCAATGATATCCCAATCATACACATTGCGCACCAGCTCAAGCGCGTTGGTAACAATTTGTCTACGTAAGGCATCATCTTGTAACAGCCGCAAAATAGCCTCTGCAAACGTTTCGGCGGTGTCTGCAATTAACAGATGATGACCATCTATGACGTCAAGCCCCTCGCAACCAATGCTTGTGGAGACAACCGGTCTGCCAAGTGCCATAGCCTCCAATATTTTCAGCCGAGTACCACCGCCTGCGCGCAGTGGAATCACGCAAACATGCGCCTTTTGGTAGTACGGCACAACATCTTCAACCAGTCCGGTAACATGAATTTGATCACTCTGCCATTTCAGTAATTCTAATCCGGGTCGGTTGCCAACAATCCAGGTTTGCAAATCACTTACCCTGCGTTGCAGGATTGGAAGAATTTCTCGGCAAAGATAAACGGCCGCGTCAGCATTAGGTGCATAACCCATGCTTCCAACAAAAATAATAGCAGGCGGACCGGACGGCTCAGCAAGCGGCTGAAGCAGGTGAGTGTCGGTGCCATTGGGGATCGTAACCACCCTGAGATCGGGATTCAATGAACAGAGAACTTCCCGATCACGCTCCGAAACCGTTACACAACAGCCAAAACGCTCCGCAAAGAACGGCTCCCAGCGACGCATTGCCCAGCTATCAAACCACAGACGAAGTTTGCGGGGCAGTCGGTGTTCAATTTTTGCCATGCGTGCCTGTTTCTCAAAAACAATATCATGAAAGGTCAGGATACTTCGTGGATGCAAAGCCTGCGGGATTTGATTGAGATAAAGCCCCATGTAAGAATCTTCAATTTGAATAATATCAAAGCCAATCTGCCGGCAGAGTCTTCGAATAGCATTTGCCATATCTTCGGAGTAATAAAAACGCAAATCAGGCGGTATACCTGAAGCCAGATAAGTAACAAACTCTAAGGGTCTATCCAGCACTCCATAAACAAGGGGCGGTTTGACCAGAATAACATCCTGACAAAAGGTTTTCAAGTGCTCAATATGTTCTGCACGAATATTCTGGTCGTCAAAAGTCAACAACCAGACGTTATGCAAACGCCCAATGCGCTTGAGCAGATTATAGTTGCGGATCGGATTGCCCGCTGTTGGAGGATATGGAAAATAGGGCGCAATAAACAAAACATTCTTCCAGTAATGACCTTGGGATGAATTATTGTTTGCACGCGAGTCAAACACCGGTCTATTATCCATTGATAAAGAAGTTTTACCACGCTGCAATATGGCACGCATGCGCGCCCAAAGATTACCGGTTTCACGCAGAGCAATTTCAATATCACTACGAGTGAAAACAGAAAAGATATAGCTGATGACAAAATACAGCACAATAACCGCTATATACAGTGGGTAGCCATACGAATCCAGCAGTCGCATCACTGCCACACAAGCACCCAAAATCAACAGCGGCTTAACATAGTCCAGTACCCTCACAACGATATATCGCCTGTACAAGAACAAAACATTGACGGGATTGACAGCCATGGTACTGATCAACCCTGCCAGCGCCGCACCAATTGCTCCCACTTTGGGAATAAGCAAAAAATACGCTGCAAAGCTAATCGCTGTTCGCAACACATTAATGATCGGGGGTTTATCCGAAGCACCTGATCCCACCAACGAATAGCCCAACATCGAATCGAGCATGGTGAAAATCAAACCAACCATCATCACCCAGAAAATAGGAACACTGGGCAGATAACGCTCAGAAAACAGCGTGCGATAAATTACAGTCCCAAAGCCAAAAGCAATCAGCGCTCCAAAAGCACCCAGAAAGGTTACAAGCCTGTTCGTATGATTCAGCAGTGAAGAAACGCGTTTATATTCGCCGCTCGCGTATAGCTTAGATTGGTAAGGATAATAAACATCCAATAGAGACTCAAACATCATGTTGACACTCTCGGGAATTTTGCGGGCATATTCATAAAATGCAATATCTGCTGGCCCCAAGAGAATCCCGATGATTACCGTATCGGCACGGGAAAAAAGAAAATTGAGGATACGGTTAAGAAACAGCGGAAACGAGAATTTCAGCAACGCTTTTAGTTTTTGATAACTGACCTGTAAGGCTGGACGAAGCCCAAGCCCCCAAACCCCTAACAATAACGCTAAAAGCCTGGAAAGCACCCTCGCCCAGACAACGCCCATGATGCCCTGTCCAAGCCAGACAACCAGCACAATGGTAATAATGATGCTCGAAACACTGCTGGTCAGCTCAACCCCGCTGACGAGCTTGAACCTGAAAAGCCCGCTGGCAACAGAACCATAACCTGCCAGCAATCCCTCAATGAACAACAACAATGGCAGATAGATCAGAAAACGACTATCCAGCGCTGACCCCAAGGCTTGAAAAATCAAGTTGCGAAAAACCAGTATCAGCGCACTGGAAACAATCAACATCGCGGCAACAAACATGAGAAAAGAATTGATCAGAGTTTGTCTTTCCTTTTCATCCTCACTGCCGGCGATAAACTTGATGGCAGCAGTAGTGGTACCCAGATTGCTCAGGCTCACTGCAAAACCAATGATCACCTGCAAAAGCACAAAGCTACCGTATTCCGCCTCGGGTATCCAGCGCGCGTAAATGATCATGCTGGCAAATCCGAGAAAAACCGTTACAAATTTAGCCAGGCTGATAAAAAATGTACCGGAAATGAAGCGGGAGAGTAGTGAGTCGGACATAGGCAAATTTCAGCCCGCCCCACGTTTGGAAATTACCGCTGGGATCGTCAGCAGTAGAATTTTAATATCCAGCCAGATGGAATAATTCTGAATGTAACGGATATCCAGGCGCAACTGGTCATCAAAAGAGACCTGGCTGCGTGCAGTAACTTGCCAGAGCCCGGTCATTCCGGGCAGGAATTTCAACCGTTCGCTATGCCACAGATCAAACTGTTCCACCTCATAAATCGGAAGCGGCCGCGGACCAACCAGACTCATCTCTCCTCTGAGGACATTGAACAACTGTGGCAACTCATCTATACTCAGACGGCGAATGAATTTCCCCACACGTGTAACCCGCGGATCATCTTTGAGCTTTACCCCAGACTGTACATCGAGCTGTCCTGAAACATAAGCCGCAATATGCTGTCGGTGGAGTGTTTCATCTACATTGTGGTACATTGAGCGAAACTTGTACATATCAAAGAGAGTGCCATTCAAGCCAACCCGCTTTTGCTTGAAGAAAATTGGCCCCGGTGAGTCCAGTCGAATCGCCAGCGCAACGATGCCCATCAAGGGCAGGATAACCACCATACCCAAGACTGTTCCCACACAATCCATCGTCCTTTTCAAGATGAATTGTGTCAGTGTGTAAGGTGTATCACGAAACCGCAAGCTCATGCCTTTCTCTCACCAGTCAATTCACAATGCGCTTCTTGCTGATGGCTATATCGTCTATATAAATTGTACATGGATTGGGCATAATTAAATCCGAGTAATTATTGACACTCCAGTCTACTGACAAATCACTCAAGACAGTTTGAGCTTTGTCAATATTGAACACTTCATCGCCATCCTGCCAGATAATCACCTGACCAGTTGTGTCAAATGCCTGCCGGTAATATCCTTCAAGATGAAACCACTGATCAAGTGGAATACTACGCGTCTGATAGTGATTGAAATTCTCCCCGTTTGGCAATCTCTGCACCATATATAACCCCAACCCGCTACCTTGTGTCTGAGCACCAACCGAAAAAATACGCTGGCTATTATCGGAGTTGCCATCTTCGGTAGATTTCCACTGCCAGAGATTCCAGAAGCCGATCGGACGAACATTAGAGGGAATATAGTACCAGGCTGAATAATAGTAAGCTTCTTCCGGTAATTCTTTCCAGAAGAACAAATAAGCCGCGTGTGCACCGGTGGGTGAATACTGGCTGGTGTCAATCGTTAATGCAACAGCATAATTTCCCGAATGTGCCGGCGAACTGACCAACCCCCAAGTGCCGTTTCCTTGGCGGACAAAATCCCCAAAATCATTTAACTGCAGTTCGCTCAAATCACCGGTTTCAAAACCGGTTGACCAGTAAAAGCCATCTTGTATCGACAATACGGTAACAGAGGGTTCGACAGGAATCTTGGTAGACATGGTTGCCACCGCCACACTGGTTGGCGTACGAGTCTCTAGATAATTCGGTGTTGCCTTAACTGTCACTATAGGCGAGGGGGATGATAAGACCGGTGTGTGTTCGATAGATTGACATGCTGTCACAACAAATACAAGAAGAAACACCGTTAAGAATGCCCCGCAGCGAGACCACTCTGTCAAGAACTTCTCTTTCATAGGAAGTTATCCTGTGTCTAAAGAGAAAGCCGGTCGTAACCCACCTCTCCGTTAGCAAAAAACCCAAACATTACATTAATGTCACCCTGAAATAAAATTCAAGTGACACGATTTATACCATTCTACACCAATTTAGCCCTAATTCGATTAGCCCAAAATGAAGTGTTGCAATTTTGTAATGCAAACGCACAATATTAAGAAAAAAACAAACCAGTTGAGAGAACCTTTCTGCCCCTCAACTGGCATAGTATTCAGCAACGACTCACGAAACGTCAATGTCCTATTCTGCTGGAGCTAACTGCAATATCATCCACATAAATCGTGCAGGGGCTGGGCGAAATTTGATTGGAGTAGTTGTTAACACTCCAGTCCACCGTCAGGTCGCTAAGCACAGTCTGTGCGCTCGTGATGTTGAAAACCTCAACTCCATCCTGCCAGACAATGACCTGGCCGGTTGTGTCAAATGCCTGTCGGTAATATCCTTCGATATGAAACCACTGGTCAAGCGGGATATTGCGCGTCGAATTGTGGTTAACCTTACTTCCGTCTGGGAGCCGCTGCACCATGTACAACCCCAAACCGCCATTTAACGGCCGAGCGCCGACAGAAAAGATTCGCTGGCTGTTGTCGGAATTGCCATCATACGTTGATTTCCACTGCCAGAGGTTCCACCACTCAGCAGGTAAAGTGCCAGATGGAATGTAATACCAAGCTGAATAATAGTAAGCCTCCCCAGGCAATTCCTTCCAGAAGAACATATAAGCAGCGTGAGCACCGGTCGGAGAGGACTGGCTGGTATCGATGGTCAATGCAGCAGCATACTTACCCGAGTGCGCTGGCGAATTAATCAGTTTGTACGTGCCATTGCCCTGATTGACAAAACCACCATAGCTGTTCGCCTCAAGCTCGCTGAGGTTACCGGTTTCAAAACCAGTGGACCAATAGAAACTGCCACCTGCAGGTGCAGAAGCTGGACTTGTTGCCGTAGGAGGCACAGGAGTTGGTGAAGGAGGTAATGGTGTGGCGGTTGCCGGTAACTGTGTTGGTGTGGGTGTTAATGGTGTTGCAGTTGCCGGTGGCTGTGTGGGCTGCGGAAGTTTAGGAGCTTCAGTTGAGGGAGCAGGAGTGCTCGTGGGTTGAGTTGAGGGAATAAACATGGTTGGCTGAAGCGTAGCTGCAATTGGTAACGCGGCTGTCGCGGTCGGTGCAACCTGCGTTGGCTTGGGCCTCTTTTTCCATGGAAACCAGCGAGAAAGGGCAGAAAACAAGCCGATGCTGCCATCGACTGAAGATAACGTCTTTGCATCCGTAGCCTGCGGCGTCAGGGTGGTTGGCATAGCAGTTGGTTGTAATGTAGGAGACGACTGTATCACAACGATTGCCTGTTGTGCAGGCAATGAACTCTCAGAAGCGACAATGACTGCTGGGGTAGAAGTAGGCTCGAGCGCCAGCACGTAGGGTGTCCCATTCGGCTGTGCCGTTGCCCCGCCCTGTAATATTACGGTCGTGTCCCAAGGATACTGCGAAGTCGGCGTGAAAAATGCTGTTGGTTGTGTGAAGTTTTGAGGCTGATTGTTCGAATCAATCACTTGGAGAGAAGTTTGGAAGAAACCATCTTCAGATCGAGATGCATCCTTGTTCATCCCCGCTTGGTCAGACAAATATCCCTGTTCCGGGTTACTAACCAATAATGTGGAGCTATATTCAGGTAAGTCAGCGGAACTGGCTGACACCGGTAAATTGCAAGCCAATCCCACCAGGACAAGAAATGCTGCACAAACGTAAAGGTACTTAATCATGGGTAATGCTTTCAAAAGACAGAACCTCCTCTGAGTTTTTACTGACACCGGACTGACATCCCTGTTCCAATCCAACCTGATTATAGAAACAGCCTGCCCTGGCGACGTTAACGGATTCGTTAGATGACACGTTGCAAACTGGCGCAGCCTTACAAATTTGTAAGGTTGCAAAACGGCAATGTTTATGCAACTGTTACTTTGAATTGGCAATGTTTTGAAGGCTATACGAATAATAAAAACTTTTGCCCCCTTTTGAAGCAGATGATGTCCTGGAGAAAACAACACATTAACCTTGTACAGCCCTGATTCACCCACTAACAATAGCCCCAAGACATTTGTCTCAGGAACTGGATCGTAAATATTGAACCACGGTTAAGAGAATGGCTATAATCATTCCATGGAGGCTGGCATGGTCGAGAAAATAACCATCACCTGTTTGGTAAACAATGAAGTGCTATTCGGACCATCGGTTTGGGGAGAGCACGGTTTATCGTGGCTGATAGAAACTCCGCAAACTCAAATCATCTTTGACACGGGCAGCAGCGCGGAGGTCTTGATGCATAATCTGAAGGTATTGAAAAAGCCGCTCAAGCGATTGAGCCATGTCATACTCAGTCACGGGCATTACGATCACACAGGTGGTTTATCTTATTTGCTAGCGATGAATCGCGAGTTGCACCTGATTGCAGCGCCGCAGGTGTTTGAGTCAAAATATGCCGTTCAACGCGGTAAACCGCCGCGCTCGATCGGTATCCCACTGAAAGAAGAAGAAGTGCGCACAAAGGCGAAAGTTACTTTATCCGATGAACCAATGGAAATCGTATCAGGTATCACAGTAACTGGCCACATCCCGCGTACGGTGGACTTTGAAACGCCTGCGCCACATTTCCTGCGTCGGCAGGGCAGCGAACTGCGGGTCGATCCCTTTGATGATGATCGAGCCTTGATTGTTCAAACGTCCGAAGGATTGGTAGTACTGCTGGGTTGCGGACATTCCGGATTGATCAACACATTGCGCGAGGCGCGGCGGCTGTTCAACTGCCCGATTCTGACAATCATGGGCGGTAGTCATCTTGCTCCAGCTAGCAAAGAGCGTCTGAAACGCACAATTCAGGCATTGCAGGATGAATTCCCTGAGATTCAATCCTATCGCCTGAATCACTGCACGGGATACAAAGCGCAGTTTGCCCTGTATACCGTATTCGGCGAGCGGGTTAAACCGTTTTTAGCGGGAGAGAAAATATCATTCAGTGCTCAAAAACGTTAGCCCGCCATTTCCCTTTCGGCAATTCTTCTCATTGCGCAGATTTTGCCATTGCATAGGCGTATAACATCTCTGTACGCCTAAAAGGCGCAACACTTTCGATTTCAGATTGTTGCCAGGGTAAGGCACACAGATTGTTTCCTCTTGGGGATAGAACAAATTCAAAGGCAAGTTGTTTCTACCCCAAACTTCTTGTAGAACAGTAAACTCTTTAAGGTCAAGATTTAGAAACCAGCAACATGTATCATCGTGATGGTCAAATTTAGCCACCCTTCCTATACGAGGCATGGGTTCGTTATCAAGAAGTAAGAAAAACAAATCTTGAACCTCTGAATAAGCGAAAATCCACTGTATTAACTCAGTAACAAATACTTGCTTTTCTAATGGCTCAGCAGGTAACACCCCTTGTTTCTCAGTCAAACCTTTGTATGCTTTGGAATGGGAAAGCAATTTTGCCTGAAAGTGTGTACACCACTGCGCCACAGTTTTTGCTGTAACCAGAACAGCTCTTTGAAAAGGGACATCTTGCTGATCTTGTAAGTAAAAAAGTTCTGCAGCATAAATCATAATGCACATTTGCCCATCTTCTCAGCTGCATTAGGAGAAAAATTTTAATCAAGCAAATTATATCCGAAGCGGCAGAGCAAGATGGAAAAGCCACGCTATGTTGAAACTGGGAAAGGGTTATTCTCTGGGAGTTGTTTGTACAATTGAGTTGCGCCAGCCTTTTTCATCGCGGGTCAAAGGCAATGCGAAGCCCAATAGACCATGTCTGACTCTTAACCCGCCAGAGCTAAAAAACAAAGGAGGGGCCATCATGACCCCTCCTCTGGCATTGTAGCTGCCCTATACCTATTGTTATCCGCCGCGCCCGCGCCCTGACCAGAGCGGTCTGCCGTTTTCATCACGCAGTCTGATAATCTGACCACTGGTCAGGTTCTCAATTCGGGCAGTTTCAAACTCCCCGTTGAGGCTATCGAAAAAACCGCTCAGGCGCAATGAATCGCCAACGGCAACCCGACCCCCTTGCTCTTGTGCATACCACCAGGCACGGTTTTGGACAGAAACGGTCTCACCGGAAGTGGTTGCTACAATCAAGGTGTTGTCATCAACAGATTTTGCAGTGCCTTCGAGCGTCAGCCATTCGGCAGCCCAGGGTTGTTCTTTTCTGAAGCTTTCGGCTTGTCCACCCTGTTGGCGGCCGGCAGCTTGACCGCGTTGTCCCCGAAAAACGCTGGTGCTATTACGATCGGCGGTGAGTTGCCGTGGCTGCCCGCTGTATGTGTGCATGCCAAATTGAGTCTCGCCTCTCCCCAGAATAACATTGGTGCGGTTAATTCCGCCAATGACGAGAATCGCGATAACAGCCACAACAAAGGCAAAAAGTCCAACATTCTTAATCATTGTTTATGCCCTTTCGCTCACTTTAAAGGTTGTCAAAGAGGTTTTCAGCTCGTTACCCCTATTTACAGATGCGGAATTCAGGAGACGTCCGGAAACCTTAACCACCCATTGCCAGTGAATAGCAAAATGGATAATCGCGGCGGAAATCAAAACGATGCCGGACCAAGTATGCAGGATATCCCATGATGTACGGCTGAATAACAATCCCGGGTCGGGAACGCCGTAGCGCCCGGAAGGGAAAAACAGAAAATACACACCCGAGATTGCCGTTAGCAGAAAGCTGATGATCGTCATTGCATTGATGACGATATTGAAGCGCGCCCATGGATTAAGCGGCGTACAACAGGGATCGGTCAGCCCTTTCAGTAAACGCCGCACGGTGTTGACCACCCATCGCCAATGAACTACAAAATGAACGGCAGCGATGACGATCATAGCGATCCCGCCCCAAGTATGTAACAAATCCCATGTTCGCCGATCAAACAAGATGGTCACACCGTACAAAGGATTTCTTCCACCCTGATAGCCCCCTACCGGTAGAAACAGAAAGTAAACACCTGTAAGAGAAGCTACCAGTCCGCTGATAAACAGCAACAAGTTAATCCCCCAATTGCGCTGTGTAGTTTTCGATAGTGAAATTGTTTGACCCATATTTTTTCTCCTTCTGACAGAAATACAAACGGCATAAAAGTGCCTTGCAGAGTCCGATGCATGCTTTCTCTAGAATAATAAAAACAAATTGTGAAGCAATTTTAAAGAAAGCTTGGAAAGATTGTGAAGATTTGAACTAGAAAACACTGTTATTGCCCAAATGATGATATATTTTCGTGCAACACATATCTTTTAGTGTGAATCAGCGTCTTAACAGGTAGAACAATGGGTATCCCATCTGAAGATGAGTTGCTTCGCGCGGCAAGACGGTTTGACCGGCAAGCACTGGCAGAAATTTATGATCGCTACAGCCCAGTGTTGTACACCTATGCCATGCGACTGTTGGGCAACCCTGAACTGGCAGAGGAGTGTGTGGCAGATACTTTCCAGAGGTTTCTGCTTGCCCTACGCGCTGGCGGAGGTCCAGACGGCTACCTCAAAGCTTATCTGTATCGAATAGCACATAACTGGATCACCGATCTTTATCGCCGACAGCCCCCTCAAATAGTTGAACTTTCAGAAAATGTAGCGATGGATGCAAGCACAAATCCCGAAAATGCCGCCGAGACACGCCTTGAACGAGAACGCGTTCGTTCTGCGCTACGCTGCCTGACCGCTGATCAGCGTCAGGTCATTGTTCTGCGTTTTTTGGAGGAGTTGAGCATTGAGCAAACGGCGCGCGCACTCGGCAAACCACTGGGTGCAGTCAAGTCCTTACAACACCGCGCGTTGACGGCATTAGCCCGTTTATTAGAGGATAGAGGAAAAGAGCAAAGACTATGAACGAACTTAACCCGATCTCCGAAGCAGAAATCAAACAGCGTCTCCAAGTGCTAAGAGATATGCCGCAACGAAATCCACATGCAGCACTGGAGGGCCGGGCACGTTTTCTGACACAGGTTGAAGAAATCTCCGCACAAGCCGTATCTCAGCAAGGCAAACAGCGTCATAGTGGATGGATCGAAAAAATCCGATCGAATTTCATTCAACGGAAGGAGCGTTTGCCAATGTTAACCCAATTACTCAGTGTGATTTTGATTTTATCGGCTTTGCTTGGTGGCGGAGGTGCAACGACTGTGTATGCTTCTCAATCCAGCCTGCCGGGCGATTGGCTCTATCCTGTGAAGATATGGAGCGAAGATGTGCGCAGCGATCTGGCGGGAAATCCAAGTACCCAAATTGAACTTCAACTACAGTTTGCCGAACGGCGTGTAGAGGAGCTGGCTGAGCTGATTAGCAAAGGGCAGCCTTTACCCGATACAGTCGCCCTGCGGCTGGAAAATCAGGTAAACCATGCATTGCAACTGGCAGCTAAGTTACAAACAACTCAAATGGCTGAAGAATTGCCTCGAATTCGTCAGCAGTTGATGACCCAACTGCAAGTAATGGAGCAGTTACATAGCCGCGACCCGCAAACCGAAGCACTCTTAACCCGCACGCGCCAGATGTTGCAAACACGTTTGCGGTTGGTAGAGGGAGGCATCCAGAATCCGGATGCATTGCGCCAACAACTGCAACAGCAAGACCGGTTGCACCAACAGGATCAGGATCAATCGCAGCAGCAAGATCAATTGCAACAGCAAGACCAACTTCAGCAACAGGATCGGGATCAATTGCAGCAGCAAGATCAGTTGCAACAACAGGAGCGGGATCGTCTGCAGCAACAAGATCAACAACGCGACCAACTGCGTCAACAAACCTGCACCCCACAGCCCCAAAACACCCCAGCCGGAATGCCCCAGAATGGATGTTGCGGCAATGATGCCGGTAATCACGGCGACGGGAACGGTTCAGGCGGTAATCAGGACGGCAAAGGCAAATAACAGGCATGCAGTCTGAAATCCCCTGCAGACTGATGCACAACAGCCCGGTGAGTTGATCGCCGGGTGGTTGTTTAAGGCCATCTTCCGAAGAGTTTTTTTCTTTGAACCGAACCGTATGTCTTAAGCAACATTTATTGTATAATCTTACTCAACAGCCCAATAGTTACCCTGCAAGTATCCTTCTTCATATACAACATAACCTTGCAAAGCGAACAGGCAGTTCGATATGCCAGTGAGATCCTTGAGTTCGTCCGTTCTAAAATGGCCTGATGCCCAGCTTGTGGATCAGGCTATTCGTGTTTGGGCTTTCACACTCGGCAAGAGTCATTCGCAGATCCTAAAGATTGGCTACATCGGTTCTTATGCCCGCGGCGATTGGGGTGTTGGAAGCGATGTAGATATACTGATACTTGTGTCGCATTCTGAACAACCTTTTGAACAGCGCTCCAGCGAGTGGGATACAGGCGCATTACCAATACCAGCGGATGTGATTGTTTACACTATCGAAGAGTGGCAGCGCTTGCCAAAGGAAGGTCGTTTCTATAAAACAGTAAGTAGGGAAGTAAGATGGGTTTTTGAACGTATAGAAAATGAGACCGGCAGTATTGGCACACCATCATCAGGGGGATCATAGCGACATGGACAGACCCATGCCGTTATATGAGGTGTATGGTTCACATTACCAGATCGGATGTCAAATTGGAGAAGCCGCTCGCCAGCAGGTACAGCACAGTGTGGACACTGCGCACAACCTGCTGGCTGAAGCCTTCGAACAGCTCAAATTGAGCTGGGAAATGGCTTGCATTCTCGCGCTTGAGCATATTGCTTTTGCCCGTGCCCACTATCCTCAATATGTCGAAGAAATTCAGGGTATTGCCGATGGCGGTGAATGTGCCTTCGAGGACGTTGCAGTACTAAACATGCTGGATACTCTGATGGAGTATCCGCCGCAGCTCATGCACTGCACCAGCATGGCGGTGAGTCCGGAACGCAGCGCAGACGGTCATGTATTGGTGGCACACAATGAAGACTGGACGCCGGAAGATGAGGAAGATTTTTATCTGGTGCGGGCACACCCGGTAAATGAGCCGGCTTTTCTAGCAATGGGGTATGGCGGTACATTACCAATTACCGGTTTCAATGCCTGTGGGCTTGCTTCTTGCTGTCAAACAGCATACCCAGGAGATGTCCGCGCGGGTATCCCACCGGTTATACTGGCGCGGTCGGTGTTGGGAGCGCGTTCACCAGGTCAGGCAATAGCAAAACTATTACTGCCACACCGTGCAGCAGGATACAATCATCTAATTGCCCATGAAAGCGGGGAGTTATACTGTGTTGAGATTTCTGCTCAACATTTCGCCATATTGGGCGGATCGGACGGCTACGCTGTGCATACCAACCACTATCTGGATAATTACATGCGCCCCTTTGAACGTAACCCCGCCGAGTTGGTCCGGGCACATGTGCGCTATCACCGCGCCTTGCGTTTATTAAAACTGGGCTCTGCGCATACGATAGACAGCTTGAAAGCAATTCTGCGCGACCACTTGAATATGCCGGATTCGATCTGTAACCACGCCGTGGATGGAGGTCCAGTCGAGCGAGAAAAGACTGTGGCTTCGCTGGTAATAGATTTGACCGAACGCAGGTTACATCTTGCCTGGGGGTGTCCCTGCGAAACGCCGTATGCGGTTTATGAGCTTGACGACTGAGCGAATTTTTTGTCGGTACACGCAATTTGTCTCTCACCATAACTCAGCCATCCCAGTAAGTTTAACCAGCCCCACCTGAAGCAAACAGAACCTTTAAGCACAAAAACAGTCATCAAGCTTCAACACCCGCTATTAGAAAACTATCCTGAAACGCCAACAGCCCCAAGACCAGTGTCTCGGGGCTGTAATCCGCTACAGATTCAGAACCTGACCGATGAACGCAATGACTCTCAGGGTGATTGCACCCGCCACGATCAGCACGAGTATCACCAGCCACGCTCCACCGCAAACCCATTGCTGGGTTTCCGGAACCGCCTGATCCGTATCGTTGACCACACCAACCATTAGATCGTGCAAGGCAGCCAGCGCGGCTTTAATCTTCTCCGTAAAATTCACTGCCAATGCCAGGGTGTCTTCTTGAGTGTCATCCGGCGGCTGGGGAGCAGGACTCTGTAATTCTCCTTGACCCTGCGGAACTTCCAGATCTGCGGCAGGGGTCTGTATAGAAGGGATCAAGGAGCTAAGGCAGCACCATGAAACTATTACAAGCACCACAAAAATCATCAGTCTTCTCATGTCAGCCTGCCTCCTTTCGTTCTGGTTTCACTCTCATAATAAGAACTGGCAGGCTAAATTGTCTGACAACAAACCGATCGCTGCCCCTGATAAATCAGCAGTAATCCGCACCAATGACAAAATGACACTTGGTCAGATCAGATTTATGTTGGTTTGGCGATTCGATTATCGCCATTCTATCGGCTTACACTTCTCCCCCAGACGGGTCAAAAACCAGTCCGATCCCTTTGCGAGTAATCAGATAGCGCGGCTGGCGCGGATCCTGTTCCACCTTTTCGCGCAAACGGCGCACCAACTGATCGCGCATATCAGGGCTGACCTGTGCTCCCTTGCCCCATACGACTTCATTAACCTGCTCCCAGGTAACCAGCACACCCGGATAACGCAATAACAATGCCAGCAGGTCAAACTCCTTTATTGTGAGATCCTCCCAGCGGCCACTCCAGGGCACAAACACGGCATGACGATTTTCATCCAACCGTAAAGAACTGGTCCCGCCGGCTAATGCAGGTTCCCATTCGGGAAATTTTTGCACCCGGTCCGCCAGCAATGCCCATGCCAGCACCCATGCCTGATTGTCCACACGAGTATTTTGTAACAGCAAAGCCGCCACATGCATCATCAAAGCAAAATAATAGTAACCAATCTGCGGCGAGTTAAGGCTGGCTGCCTGTTTCCGCAATTCGCCTACCACCGTTAAAGCCTTACGATATTCATCGGTCAAGCCTGCCATTTGAAAAGGCTCTTCAAAGGACTGTGGCGAAAGCCAGACACGAAACGCTAGCATGGTTTCATCTGGTTTAACACCCTGGGTCAACTCTAACATGATTGTTGCCTCCAAACTGGCAAGGTCTCGCAAGATGTAGCCATAGCCGGTAGCCGGGTCACCTAATAACCAAAAACGCCCTTGTTGAGAGATTAGCAAAGTATCACCATTCAGGTTACCGTGCGTGATCGCAGAATGGTGTTCAGCTTGAAGACTTAACCATCGTGGCGGTTCTCGAATTACCTCCAAAGGATGACATAATTCAATGGCTTTTCCCTTCGTCCAACCGAGTCGGTATGGACCCTGTGGACGCCTGTTCAAGCTTAGCGGGTGCCGCCAGAGACGATTACGCAACAGTGCTTCCAGTTCTTCCTCTCGGCCTGCAAGCCCTAATTCACGCAGGTAAACCTGATCCAGTGATTGAGTAAACACATGAGGAGTGGTTTGATACCAACGTGCGCAGCAAACTTCAAAAAAACCTCGTATTACCTCGATCACACGTTCAACTGGCATGGAACGGTAAAATTCGCGAAAACTTTGAAAAGTTTCAACCGGCTCACCCAGACGATAAACGATGCCTGCAAAATGCCGTGTCTCAGCACTTCGTTCAAAATGAGCTGCCAATCCCTGAAGATAAGGTTGAATAAATTTTTCCCAGTTATAACGAATGGAACGGATTACGGAACGCGTGCCACATTCCACCACTAGAGACACTTGTGTAACCCCCTCGCCTTCTGGCCATACACATGTCAGGGCTGTTTCTGGCCGAGGGTGTGGAAGTTGTCCAAGGTATATTTTTTTATTGTCGAGGAATAATTTGCGATAAACATCACGCAATTCACTTTGAGCCATATCCACACGAGTAACACTTGGATTTTCCTTCTCGGGAATAAATCGCCCTGCCAGCGAGACAAAAGAAAAACCACCCTGACAATCAACTTGTAAATCAAGGTTAATGGCATGTTCCCCAGTTTGCAAAGCCCGGCGAATTGCCTTAAGCAATTTTGTGTTGCTGGAGGACTCGCGTTTGCTGACAAAGGCAAATGCCCTGCGCTGGTTGGGTTCATCCCCCTGAGTCAAGGCGCGCTGTACGCGTTCCACATCTGGATAAGCCGTCCAAATAATTGTAGGAATTGATACATCAATTTGTGATGCGATCTCCAACCCAATTGCATCGCCATCCGGACGTTCATCCAAGAGAGCAATATCAGCAATGACCAGATGCCACCAGCCCTCATCCAGTTGCTTTTTTAATTTCTTAATATCTTCAACATTGCGCACCAGGAATGTTTCTATCTCGTAATCTTCCAATGCTAACGTGTCCCGCAAACGATCCAAATCGTCTTCGCGGTTATCATAATAAAAAATGCGCGCTTCCCGCATGAATATTTCCTCCCTTCCCAATGGCGGCCGTTTTAGAGCCGCCTCAATAACATGTTCCAGTTCCTGCGTCTCGTTAGTTTTAAAAAAGTAGTCAATTGCCCCTTCCCTGAAATACTCTCGTGCCTTCTCCCATTCGAGGTTTAGCGTGGCAACCGCCACTCGCAAATTTGGCCAGGTGTCCGCCAACAAACGCACCCATGCCAGGCTTTCGGAAATACTGCTGGCATCAACCAATATCAGGTCAATGTCATTATTTATTTTACTTAATTTTGTCACAAAATCTATTACGTTTTGATCGTTGGTTTCTGCTATTCGATAACCCATTAGACTTGACAGGGTATGCTTCCAAACCCGATCTCGGCTGATTACAACCAGATGAGGATGCTTTTGATCAGAACCGGGATCATTGTGCATGTTCGCATTCCCGAACATTACTCCTCCAGTTTTGCAATTGGCAGAGATAGTGTCGCTTTTGCACCACCCGAAGGTAGGTTTTCCCAGTGCACTTTCCCATTCATTCCTTCAGCCAACAAACTAACGACCAGACAACCCAATCCGTTGCCACGCTCACTTGGACTCTTCGAGATTTCTTTTTTCCCCAGACACTTCAAAATATTTGCCGGGATACCAGAGCCGTTATCGCAAACAGCGATTTCACAGTTTCTTCCCACTGACCGGCATGTTATTGAAACCTGTCCAGAATGATTCTTGAGTCTTTCAACCGCGTTGATAGCATTTTTGACCAGAAAATCCAACGCCAGGCGAATTTCCGAAGAACGCACTTGAATGCTGCAATTGGGCACGGGTGAACTCAATTGAATGTTCACCCTTGGGTAAAGGGATCGCCAGGAAAGCAACAGCTCCTCAAGAAGACCTTCTAGGGGTAAAAGCTTAACCTCTTCTTCCTGATCTGCGCTGAGCAATTGATTAACAACCCGGCACAATTTATTTGCCTGGTTTTGGGCTTTATTAAGTTGCAATTCAACCTGCTCAGTTTTTCTCATCCGAAGAGCGCGCCGCAAGTTATCCAGCCGCCCATCAATATCACCAACCAGACTGCTTATTTCTTCCAAAGCAGCCAGACGCAGCCTCGAGTTTAATTGAAGGATACGATGTTTTTCGGCGCGTTGACGCTGTTCCGCTAAATCAAGGATACGCTCGGTGTTTTGAAGGAAACCAGCCAGTGCTCTCATAATATCCAGATGACTTTGATTCAATCCGCCAATCTCGCTGTGTTCCAACCTCAGCACCCCTTTTACTTCTCTCCCCTCCAATACGGGGATAGCCAATTCGGAGCAAGCGCGATCAACAATATCGTCATCCAAAGCAGCCGTCGTTTCGCGGGCATTTACTACCACTTTGGGTTTACCACTGCGGGCTGCTTCTGCCGCAATACAAGAGGAATCTAACGGTAGCATATCTTGACCAGATCTATTGCGGATATTTCGGATAACGCTTGTTCGCTTTTCCGGTGGATAAACCTGATCTACTATCAAATTCTGATCGCTTTTGACAAAATATACTGCACAGTACGCACCCGTAAGCCGGCAAGCTTCCCTCAATATCGACTGCAAGTTTTGTTTACGATCTAATGGTGCCGAAAGTAGTCGAGCAGATTCCATCAATGCTAATAACTGCTTTTTGACTTCCTCTGACTGTTGGAAAATGCGTGCGTTATTGAGAGCAAGCGCCACTTGTTTAGCAATCAATTGCAGCAACAGCACATCATCACTCTTGAATTTGTCAGGTGTACTGCTTTCTATATCCAGCACGCCAAACAAACGATCTTCTAGCAAAATTGGGACTGCAACCTCAGAACGGGTAGCTTGCATCAGGCGCAAGTAACGCTGCTCTTGGGTGACGTCTGACACATTCAAAGGTTGCCGGTTTTCTGCCACCCAACCGCAAACTCCTTCACCAAGCCGCACTCCATCCCTTCCCATCTCCTCCGGAATATCAATTCGTTGTCCAAAACGCGCTGATGTCTTGAATTCGAGCATCTGCTTGTTTTCGTTGTATAGCAAAACACCAGGATATACATCCTGACCGAAAATGCCCCTTAATTTCTCATACAGCGTTTCTAGCAACTTATCCAGTTCAATTGATTGACTTACCGCCTTACCGGTACTGACTATTAGCTCAAGCCGTTCTCTGCTCTGACGAAAGAGCCAGTTTTGATGTAATAATTCTGCCAATTGTCTAGCTACATTGCGTAAAATCGCTTTGTCGTTTTCATTGAAGGGACGTTCGCTACGCCGATTAGCAAATAACACGCCATAAACTCGCTGGTTCCGGTCAAGACCTGTTTCTGGAGCACAATACGCCAGTCTAAGAACTGCTGCGGTACGAACTCCTTCGCGCCTGACAAAGGCGCCCTTTAATAACTCATCCTGTTGTGCATCTGAACAATAGTGTTCATTCACACCATCCGGGATAAACCTACTCAATATACTGGACTCCAGCGTTGGCAATGCAGAAGCCATTGCATAGTCACGAAAGTTACCCATTAACCATGGACGGTCAAAACGTTGCGTATTTGGATCGTATAGATGAAGCGTCAACATGTCTAGTTTTGCCTTACGCAACGCCTTTTCAAGAAGCTCACGAATTGCGATATGCAACGGTTTCCATCCCTCCACTCCCTGACTCGCCCAGACTGCCTGCTCCAAAATTGCCACCTGTTCCCGCAATGACTCAAAGTTACGGGCATTATAGATAGCAACTGATGCCTGAGTGGCAAACAGACTGATGGTGTGCTTTTCGGTATCGCTGAAGTGATGTGGTTTTCGATAGTTAACGAAAAGTATGCCAACAGTCTCATCCCCTACCCGTAATGGTATGCAACCCGAAGCCCTAATTCGCTCGCGGCGCGTGAAACTGCCAGACAACACAGGATCATTTGGTGAGTCACTGGTAAAGTAGCGTTCCTTAAGCATCAATGCCCGTTGTAATAGTTGATCGTTTGAAGGTAAGTTTTTTACATGTCTCGGATAATGCAATCTGCCGGCCACAACCGGGGTCTCAAAAGTACGTTCTCCAAAGCGATAAGGATGAAGAGTCACAACATCAAACTTAAAGAGTTGTTGCAGGCTTTCAACGATTGTTTGTAACACCTGAAGGGCTGGACGCAATGCTGCCATTGCTTTTACCGCCTCAAGCAAACGCTGCATCTCGGCTTTCCGGCTCTGTTCACTTTGATATAGTCTGTCGTATTCCAATACAGTCGCAATATAATGCGCTAAAGCCTGAATTAATTTTCTGTGCTCTTTGTCAAAAACTTTTATGCGAAAATCCTCTAGCTCGATAAAACCCAATGGTTGGGATTGAGCATTTGTAATCAGGCAACTCAGGCGAGAATGGCAATTGGGGAGAAAGATCCTGATCAATTCACCTAATTGTTGTTGATGAAAAGCAGAGTCACCATCCGATACAACTTCTCGTGCCGTCTGAATCAGCTTTTCCTGATCCAAAGTGATCACATCTGGCGTCAAGCGGCGTGGAATACCCACCCTTTGAGCCAGCTTAAATACCTGGTTATCCGTTTGCGATAGATAAATTACTCCTGCCTGGGCATTTGTCGTTCGCGTTGCAAGCCGCAGGATGTCCTCAAGAAATCTGTTCTTATCCGGCGGGAAAGTCGGGAGTTCTAAAGAAATCCTCCTGAGTAAATCCTGATAATGTGTCAGACGCCGTAAGCGCCGATCGCGCTCTTCCAATAGAGATACACGGCGAATGGCTTCCGAAGACAGCTCTACAAAACGTTGTAGTGTATATTCCTGATGAGGGGACAATGAATGGGGACATGAAAAATTGAGGTATAAAAAAGCAACGGGCTGATCATTATTTGTCAATATACTGGCAATAAACGCACGTATACCAGCTGTGTGAAACTGTTGCCTGGCGCGTTGCCCAATTTTAATTCCCTCTGGAGGATTCTCGACATCGCTGATCGTCACCAGACGTTGCTGCAAAACCATAGCCGGTACACTGCGCAGTCCAGGCTGCTTGCGACGATAAACGAGACAGTCCTGCCCCAACCCATCTGTCAAAACACCATCCAGATCCAGACACTTTTGCTCAGCATCATATGGAAAGAGTGCGACACCATCGGCAAGAAAAATTTCTCTTGCCCAACTTATAATCGTGCCATATAATTCTTCAATCTCTTCTGCTTCATCCAGCTCACGCAAAAAACGGGGGTCAAAAAAAGAAATTTGCTTTTGCTCCGAACAAATCGCCTTAATCGCTACAAATATCTCATTCTCCTGATATGGATAGAGAACATAGCGCACAATGGTATTGCCCAATAAAGCCGCCGCTTGCAGCGCATCTTCCGCTTGCACCGCCAATACCAAAGGTGTACCGGGAAAACAATTCTCCAATGATGTTAGAAAGTCAAATTGACCTGCACTCCAGCGCGCCAGGATCATTTGCGGTCGAATCTTGGGAAAGGCGGAATGGGTAAGTGTGTTCCAATCTGTAACCCTCTGTACATCATATCCCCAAGTGCGCAAAACCGTAACAAGGTTTTCCCCCGCTTGCGAGGAATCAATTAACAGCACCATATCGTCTCGCCATATCGTCTATGTTGTAATGAATTTCAATTGATTTATCCGACCGTTTTATCGGCTGCCACATTTTGTCCTATTATGCTAATACGTCCAGGACAAATCCCAGAGGTTTGATTTGAGTTTATTGCACTCCCGTTTCTGCAACCAAATCTTAAACCGACAAAATCCTGACACAATGTTCAATGAACTGACAGCAAGGGAGCAACTTTTCGTTGAAAACTATAACACTCTCTAAAACCGGAACAATTGGACAACCAATGCAAATATTTAATGTGGATCAACCGAGCCTCATAATGAAAATGATTTTCATTATGGTATACTTATTTCTATGAAAACAGACTCCTCAACAACTTACGAATGGATCAAACAATTGCAGACTTGCGGCTACCGGGTAACTGCCGCGCGGCAGACGATTGTTGAATTACTGGTTTCCTCCACCCATGCGCTGAGTCCAATAGAAATTTACGATCTTGGGCGCAAGGAATATCCCGCGCTTGGTTTGGTCACTGTGTACCGAACGCTGGAACGACTTGACGAACTTGGACTGATTCAGCGCGTTCACATGCCGGATGGTTGCCACCGCTATTTGCGTGCTACACAGGGACACCAACACCTGTTGTTATGTACATGTTGTGGTCAAGTTGAGATGTTTGAGGGCGATGATTTAAGTAAACTGACACAAAGAGTTGAGGACACGACTGGTTACCATATTCAGGATCACTGGTTACAGTTGTTTGGTCTCTGCCCTCGTTGCACTTCGCAAAGCAGGCAGTAATTCTTTTTTTGTTAAATTAATGAAAACGATTATCATTTTATTGTCGAGAGGAAACAGAGACTATGAATGGAAAATGGTTCGTTATTGGCCTTCTAATAGGGGTACTTATTCTGGCAGCCTGCATGCCAGCCACCGTCCCAGCTAGTTCCCGTGAACAGAATACACCCATAAGCGTGGTGGCAACCACTTCGATTGTCGGTGATGTCGTCAGGCAAGTCGGTGGCAATCTGGTCAGTGTTACTGTACTACTGCCGACCGGCAGTGACCCTCATAGTTACCAGCCCGCACCTCAAGATGTGGCGAAAATTTCAGAAGCGACTCTAGTTTTCGCCAACGGCGCTGGATTGGAGGAATTTTTACAGAACTTGATAGAGAATGCCGGCGCAACAGACCGATTAGTGAAAGTCTCGGAAGGGATTGAACTTAAAGACTTTGGCGCAAACGCTGACGAACATGAGAACGGCGATCCTCACACCTGGGTTGACCCGAATAATGTGATGATTTGGGTCGAGAACATTCGCAGCAGCTTAAATCAGATTGATCCAACGAACGCTAATACTTATCAAGCAAATGCTGCCCATTACCTGACAGAATTAAAAGAACTGGATACCTGGATTCGCAATCAGGTTGATCAGATTCCACCCGAGAACCGTAAGTTGGTCACTGATCATATGGTATTTGGCTATTTCGCTGACCGCTATGGATTTGAGCAAATAGGCGCTGTGATTCCTGGTTACAGCACGCTTGCATCTCCATCGGCTCAGGATATTGTGGCTATTGAAGACGCAATTCAAAATTTCGGTGTCAAAGCTATCTTTGTTGGCAAGACGATTAACCCAACAATCGCCCAACGCATTGCAGAAGATACAGGAGTAAAACTGGTTTTTCTCTATCATGGCTCACTATCTGAAGCCAGTGGTCCAGCAGCTTCATACTTGGATTACATGAGATATAATGTGACCGAAATAGTAAATGCTCTAAAGTGAAAATAGGGAGTTACTTGCGCTGGCTTAAGCAAATCCAGGATTCTAATTTTACCTTTCTGCATCCCCCTCACCCACATGAGGCTGGTAAACCTGTCCTGCGTCTGGAAAATGTAAGTGTTGAATATGAGTCCGGTGTGGCATTAGATAACCTGTCGTTCGAACTGTGCCCCGGAGAACGATTAGCCGTGCTTGGACCTAATGGTGCTGGCAAAAGTACACTCTTCAAAGTCATCGCTGGCGTCTTGCGACCGAGTCGCGGTCTGGTGGAAGTCGCTGGATATGAACCAGGGAAACATATCTGTATTGCCTACGTGCCCCAACGCAGTCAGGTGGATTGGAATTTTCCTCTGCGTGTCACAGATGTGGTGATGATGGGACGCGTGGGCAGGATTGGCTTATTTCGTTTCCCCACAGAGAAAGACAGAGAAATTGTCCAGCGTGCACTGAAAACTGTGCGTCTGGAAACATATGCCAACCGCCAGATCGGACAGCTTTCCGGTGGACAACAACAACGCATGTTCATTGCCCGCGCCTTAGCGCAAGAAGCCGAATTGATGTTAATGGATGAACCTCTGACCGGATTGGACATGAATGCCCAGAAGGAACTATTTGACATTCTGGACACCTTACGCGAGCAAGGGGTTACTGTCATGATTGCCTTGCACGATATGAAAATAGCAGCTGAACGATTTGATCGTGTAGTGTTACTTAACCAACGTCTAATTGGATTAGGCAGTCCTGAAGAAGTCTTAACTGCTGATAATCTGCTAATGGCATATGGCGGACATTTGCAATTGGTTACAACCAAGAATGGCACGATTGCAGTAAGCGATACTTGCTGTGACGAGGGAGAACATGAGCATTTTTGATACCATTCTGCAACCTTTGCAGTATGCCTTCATGCAGCGAGGAATAATGGCTGCCATTTTGGTTGGGATCGTCTGTGCAGTATTGGGAACATATGTGGTTTTGCGCGGCATGGCGTTTTTCGGAGACGCACTGGCACACGCCATATTACCAGGAGTGGCAATCGGATATCTGATCGGCGGCGGTGCCCGCGAGCCGCTTTTCTGGTGGGCATTGCTGACTGGGATTTTAAGTGCGATCGGTATTGGCACCATCAGCCGTAGCACGCGCATCAAAGAAGACACTGCCATTGGTATCATTTTTGCGGGCATGTTCGCACTGGGTATTGCGCTGATTTCCTCAGTTCGCAGTTACACGGTTGATCTTGCTCATTTTCTCTTTGGAGATGTGCTTGGTGTTCGCACATCTGACCTTGTGCTAACTGCCATATTTGGCACATTGATCCTGCTGGTAATTTTTCTACTTTACAAAGAATTCATGGTGATTTCGTTTGACCCAATCCTGGCAGCAACCCTGCGCTTGCCGGTTCGCTTGCTGGATTATCTATTGATGATCCTGATTTCCATTGCCATTGTTGTCTCGTTGCAAACTGTAGGTGTGGCGCTGATGGTTGCCATGCTGGTCACACCTGCCGCTACAGCCTCCCTGCTCACCCGACGTCTTTCAACCATGATGATCCTTGCTTCGGCGTTCGCTGCGCTTTCGGGTATCATCGGTCTGTATCTTTCCTATTACCTCAATCTGGCTTCAGGAGCAGCAATTGTCCTCACCTGCACTGGTTTCTTTCTTATGATCTGGAGCAGTACCAGCATACTTCGTCAAAAAACACGTTAAGACCGTGTCCACGCATGAGAGACCCATGCTCTCGGATTCCTCTGCATTCAGCCCGAGAAAAGCTATCACCGCCCCCCCGATTCGCCTCAAATGCTCCATAGAAGGCCAGAAGAATCAATCTACCGGTGGAACATAGCCACGTAGCAATAATTCGATACTGGCAGCCGGTTTTCCAGGTACCCCTTGTAAATTTCTGGCAGACTGGATCAATTCAACAGAAATTGCAACCGCCTTACTGTACGCCGGTGAAGGATACGTTAACATCATCACAGATACTAGACCCTGGCGCGTCACATCTTTCGCGTGTTGTAAATCGTCCTCTGATATAAATCCAACCAGATACAGCTCTCCCTCAGAGGTGTGGTGAAGTTCAAGCTGCATCTCATCTTTTGGCACATTATTAATAGGCGGTCTTCCAAGTCCAATTACTTGAAGATCAAAACCATGAATTTGCTCAACTGCCCATAAAGCGGTAAAGCCATAGAAACCTTCTTCCAGATCATAGCCGCCCGGATTTTGGCGTGCTGGCAACGGCTTCACCTGATTGAGCTTGCGGATTTGCAGAACTGAGTCGGCAACCAGCACTCGCTCACTGCCCATCCCCCCAACAACAAGTGTGACCCGGTCCACCTGAGCACTTACCTGATCGCTTCGCGCACGCAGGATTAAGTTTGCTGCCAGAGAAAGGGGTTGGTTAGCTTGTTGATATGGTTGGGTGTAAAGGACAATTGTCAGCGGGCGCCTACGCCCTGGAGCAGTCAATTGCCTTAGCTCATCCTCAGAAACGAAACCAACCACCAGAATCTGCCCTATCGGGGTCACGTGCATTTCCAAAGTCAAAGGACGTTGAAAAATACTGGCAAGCGGAATACGCCCGTCGCCGCGAACCCTGAGCCCACTGACTAAGTAGCTATTCAACGCCCAGGGAATCGTGAAACCATAGGTACCGTTACTCAATTCCAATTCACCCTGACGAACGGAGGGCTGTATAATCGGTTGCACTCGGTCAAGACGCCTCAACTCGTCTAGCGAGTCCGCTGTGTTCACTGCCCCCGGTTCGGGCAAAGGCTGCAGCGTCAAAGTCGGTGTTACCCGAAAGGGTTCACTGGTCGGGGTATCCTGAATAGTTGTCGGCTGTTCAGATGGCAATCGAATAATAGACGAAGCAGTTGGAGAAACAGCAGGAACCGCAACACATCCGGGCAGTCCTAATACAAAAAGTATCATGCTGAGCACAATCAAAGCTTTTTTTATATTCACGGCATCACCCATGGTCTTCCAGCAATCTCAGCCAGATATTTCTCGCGGTTATATGTGCGGGCATTCTTCCCGCTACTGGTTTTGACCAACCAGTGCGGACCCACGATATACGCTTGGCGCAAAGCAATCGCAGAACCGCGAGTCACCGCTTCTCGAATCCCTTCAGCAATCCGTTCACGTTCTTCGGGATCGTCTGTATCCACCTCAGCAACGATCACCACATCTTCGGTGCCAGTTTCTTCATTGAACACCCCAAATGCACTCACCCGTCCAGGGTGTACCCCTGGCACCGTCATCGCCAGCTCTTCTAAATCTTGTGGATATATATTCTTGCCACCCACAATGATGATATCTTTTTTGCGCCCGGAGACATAGAGTTCTCCGTTCACCATATAACCGTAATCACCGGTCAGATACCAGCCATCCAAAAACGCCTTTTCCGTCGCATCGGGACGATTGTAATACCCCGTCAACATGCAGTCACTGCGCAAAGCGATCTCGCCAACATGCCGTTCGGGAAGCTCTTTGCCATGACTGGAAAGAATCCTAACCTCCACATTTGGAATTGGGCGTCCACAAGCCACCATTTTCACAGAGGGTCTCTCTGGAACAGCCGGCTTTGCCAGCCATTGGGTTTGAAACACCTCACGGTCAATTTCATCCACCGTCAGCGGTCCATCTACACCGCCCTGCGTTACTGCAAAAACATTTTCAGCCATCGCATAACAGGTAGCCAGCGCTTCAGGGCGCAACCCATAAGCTTGAAACCGCTCCAGAAACATCTGATGGCTTTCATAACGCACTGGCTCAGAGCAATTACTGATCGCCCGCCAGGATGATAAATCTACTCCTTCCAGGTGACGGTCGCGAATCTTGTGAGCGCAAAAATTGTATGCAAAATTGGGCAGCCACGAAAGCGTACCGCGGTAGTGGGAAACCGCCTGCAAAAGACGCTGCGGTGCACGCACCCAGTCGAACGGCGACATCATCACGACAGGCACCGCACAAAGGATGGGCATTAGGAAGCCGGCAATCAATCCCATGTCATGATACAGTGGTAACCAGGAAACAATAACATCTTGATGATTTAACTTCAACACCTGACTGTAACTGCGAAGCTGGTTAAAAACTGCGCGATGTGAAAGCGCCACCCCTTTCTGGAGTCCTGTTGTGCCGGAAGAATGCTGCAACAAAACAACATCATCCGGCGTACGCTTCATTCCTCCAAATGTCTCAAAATCAGGCTGTTCAGGCGTTCCAACTGCCTTTGTGACCATCACTGTCCGAACTGAAGAGTCCGGCTTGAGTGCAGAGCGCACCTCCGATTCGAATTCAGCATAGGTAATAATCGCAGCTGGTCTGGTCACGTCCACGAGAGAAGCCAGGTCGGCGCGATAGCGTTCGGGAAGCAACTTTTCGGTCAGGAAAGGCATAATGGAAGGAATTGCCCCCCGCAAAATCGCTCCCCAAAAAGAAAATATCAGGTCACTACCATGTTGCAGGATCAGAATAACCACCTCACCCGATTGAATACCTTGTTCACGCAGAGCATGTTCGTAGGCAGCAGCACCATGAATCAAATCACGATAGGTAATTAGACGATCTGCCTGTCCGGCATGTTGCAGGTAGATTGCTATTCGATCGGGTAGTTCACAATAAAGATGTTGTAACGCCCGACAAAACGTGAGGGTTTCAGGCTTTTCGTGCATTGACTAGTGCAACCAATTCATCCAGGGTATCAAAAACGCTGGCGTTCAACTCGGCATCATCAATATGAACTCCAAAGTTGTCCTCAACGAACAATGCCAAGTCAACCAGATGAAAGGAATCTATTAACCCCGAAGAGATAAGCTTATCTTGTGGATTTATTTTGCGAGAAGGTTGTTTGAGAATATCTTTAGCAATAAATTCAGAAAGCACGTTCACTACGTCTTCAGTCATGGTTTCCTCGTTTGGTCATTGTGTGACGCCACGCCAGACTACGTCAAGCGTCTGTAAAGCGGTTAAATTGCGCACTGGCCAGGCGCGTTTCATTGCTTCTGGATCGCCAAAGTGATTTGGACTCCAAGTGAGATGAGCACCATCCGGCTGCAAACCCTTATCAGGCAAGTCCTGAACAGCAAGCCAGAAGTTCCACAGAGGAATGTCATATTCATAAGCCAGGCGGGCAATGGTGGCATTAACCTGGTGATTGCCTTCCCGGTTATCAGCCTTTGTCGCCAGGATAGGAACAATCCCTTGATCAATTGTAAACTCAATCACCTGCCGCATATTAGCCTCAAACGTCTCCGGGCGGGCAACATCGTTAGTGCCCAGCATGATAAAAGAGAATGCAGGATTCTGCTGGCGATATTCACAAGCCAGAGGTGTCTCGTTTTTCTGGCATTGAGCCGGATCAGCCCAAAGCGGTGTCATCACCGCAGCAGCGGTAAAACCGGGTTTTGCCACTTGACTCAAGCGTCCAAACGACCCTTTGAAGTGATCAATAACCGGTTCAAGATATGTATAAGGTCCCAAATCGTAGTATTTTGGACCCTGATCGAAATCATACAGGAACCAGGTAGTGCGGCTTTCGCAATCGCCAATTTTGGAAAATGCATTTGGGTTCGCCCCGCGCTGAAGCCCACGCTGGTAAATTTGGCGTGCGGTGTCGCTGATTTCAGGGATTACCGGCATCTTCTGCCATGCATCAGGTGCAAGGGTAGCCGTCGGATAAGATGTTTCGGTTTCAAGTTTAAGCGTAGGGCTTGGCGAAGGAACGGGTTCTTCAGTGGTAGTTAGCTGCACAGTCCGAACCGGGAAAGAGGTTTCGGTAGCAGCCTCAATCACATCAATCCGATCTGGCTCAACTGCTACACAGCCCGTGATCACTAAAGCTCCCATAAACAAAACGATAAAATGGTATCGGAAACGCAAAATTGTCTCCAATGCATGACACAAAGCATTTATCCGCTTTACCAGGGGCATGGGTGAGAAAGAATCGCCTCCCCCACTCGCTGCGCCATGACCGCCTGTCCGGCAGGTGTCAGGTGAATGGCGCTGTTGGTAAATTCGCTTTCGGGTAACAAATTCCATAAATCCAGCAACCGCCAGTTTTTTTGCTGAGCGAGGGCGATTAATCGAGAGTGGTATTCATCATAAGCCCAGCGCGGATAGAAGAAATTATACCGGATGTCGCTGTTTTTTCCATGACTGATCAACATCGGCTCATTGACAAACAGTATGGGTGTGTTTTCGGCTATACGAATACCATTTTCCAACAGATCAAATGCCATCTCATCAGCAGGCATTTCATACGGTTGCCAACCATAATAATCCGTTTTTGCTTCCAGATCACGCGCCGCAGGCACATAGTCAACCGGATAAACTTGATCTATGCCGGTCGCTGCCCACAATACCCCGTACATCTGCAGACGAATCAAATCAGCCAGTTCGCGCCGACGTCCGAAAACCGTGCGCTGCCAGAGTGACACATCCACCAGCTCCGGACTATTTAGGTCAAGTTTAATATTGTATTTGGCGATTAGATTCCGGATACGAATTGAGTTGTTCGCAACAATCGGCGAGCTCATTTGTTTGTTGCGCAGAAAAGCTTCCAGCGTAAACGGCCAGACGATCAAATCCGGCTGGTAACGCATGGCAATATCCAGAATCATGAGGTCTTTCAGAAGCGAGATAGTTGGGTAGCCAAGGTTGTATGCTACAACTTGTTTGCCGCAAACCGATAGTTCCAAGACATTCAACTGTCCTGCCAGCGTTTGATCAGGATGAAGCAATGTCCCCCAGACGGAGGAATCGCCGATCAGCAAAACCCGATATTCATCCTCTGCTTTGCTCACCCCATCCAGAATATGAGAAGCAAACATGGCTTCCAGGTTGTACAAACTGAGATTATAAGAGTGCTGTGGGTCTTCCCCAAATGGAAACCGTTCGCGCCCGGGAAATAAGATATTGTATGCGGAAATCCGACCTAATCCTTCCAAGGAAGGAAAGGCCGAAAATGCCAGATTAATCGCAATCAGTAGCAATGCCGCCTTGAACAGTACGTTGCGCAGAAAGTGAGCGGTATACAATTGAGAATCTCGCCTCTCATCGAAAAATAGAATAGTTATTCGGAAAATTGTAAATGCAAATCTCCTCAAACGCCGATTTCTGCCCGTACTCGCAGATAACGCAATATCTGGTCGCGGGTCAAGATACCCAATACCATATTCCCCTGCACAACCGGCATCTGTGCCACATCCGCATCATCCATTTTTTGAAGTGCATCTAACAATGGCGCATCAGGACTGACTAAAACCAGTCGCTCATAGGGTACCATGACATCCCCTACTGGCGTGGTATACCAGCGGTTTTGTGGAAGGGCACCCATCTCACGAAGCGTAACTACACCACATAAATTTTCGCGTCCGCAACCGGTCACCAGAAAGGCGCGTTGACCCCCATTCAGGACGCGCTGCTCAATCAAATCTCCCACCAGCATATCTGGTGAGATGATCGGTGCGTTGTGATTCATCACCTGCGAAACACGCACACCACGCAGCGCGTGCTGCATACTGGTTTGTGCATATGTGCTGGCCGCTGCATTTTGCAAAAACCATCCAATAAAGATTAACCACAAGCCATTAAAGAAATTGCCGCCGAAGATACTAAAGATACCCCAGCCGATAAATCCAAAGGCAACTAGTTGTCCGCTGATTGAAGCCCAGCGCGTCGCTTTGAATGGGTCATTGGACAAACGCCAGATCACCGCCCGAAGCACACGTCCTCCATCCAGCGGAAAACCGGGGATCAGGTTGAAAACAGCCAGTGTCAGGTTGATGCGAGCCAGCCACTCACTGGGAGCCGCCAAGTAAGGTAAAGGACGATCCAACAGCCATAGTAAACCAAAGAAACCTGCTAGGAAGAAGCTGGTCAATGGACCGGCAATTGCAATGCGGAATTCAGCGCCCGCGCTGGATGGTTCTTTGCCGATATGCGCTACCCCGCCAAAAATGAACAGAGTTACACTGCGCACAGGCACGCGTTCACGCAACGCAAAGTAAGAGTGCCCTAATTCATGTAATACAACGGATATGGCAAACAAAAGGCTGGTTAAAGCCCCCAGCAACCACAAAGCTGGCACTGAAAGTTGTGGATATTGCTGTGGTAAGTAGCCTGAGGCAAGCGACCAGCTTACCAGAAAAAATATGATAAACCAACTACCATGTAAACGAATTGGGATGCCCCAAATTGTGCCAATTTTTATGCCACCATCCATCATATCTCCTGTTTATATTCTCGACAATTCTCTTGTAACATATCTCAACAAAAGCTATGCAAACATTATATAGGTTTTCTGTGATAAAAAAAGAAGCATTTCGGAAAAAAGCTTATACATCTTACGACATTTATCTTGCTGCTGGTATAAAATAGCAAAAGTGTATGAATTACCGCTTTTCCCATTAAACACTGTCTTGTTCCCAGGCACGCCGATTCGGCTACACATCTTCGAACCTCGTTATCGGTTGATGATTCGCGACTGCTTGGAGAAAAGTGCCGTTTTCGGTATTGTGCTGATTCGCCGCGGCATGGAAGCGCTCGGACCATTACCTGACCCGTATCCAATTGGTTGTACGGCGCGCATCATTGAGATTGAACCTCTTGGGAACGGACGAATAAATTTGACCGCGATCGGCCAAGAGCGTTTCGAGATTTTACGCCTCAATCACGAGCACCCATATCTGGTTGGAACAATACGAGAATTTCCACTCCAACAATCGCATTCTATTAACGTCTCTCGCTCCTGTCATAGCATCAGAAAACAGGTGGATCACTATTTACGTCTGGTCAGCAAAATTGGAGAAGATCAGTTTGCAGGGCTGGAAGTACCCGATGATACACTCGCTTTTATGTACATGGCAGCCTCGCTACTCCAAATACCAGCAATAGAAAAACAACCTATGCTTGCCTGTCCAACTGCGAATGAATTGATGAGCCTTTTAAAGCGAGTTTATGCACGAGAGATCGCACTGTTTGAGCGCTTATCACCTGTTAAGAAAGAATTGGCTGAACGGGTATCCTGGCTCAATTAGTCAGTTCTGATAGATTAGTCTTTTTCATCATCTTTACTGAATTCAGGGAGATACCAGGTCTCCTCTTCTGGCAAATTATAGGCGACCTGATCAGCAGGTGTAAGGGGATCATCCATTCTTACTTGCAAAACTATACCGGCTGTACGCACCCCATTTGGTGTCATCACCCGTCTGACTTTATAACGCAAAAAGTAGCGTTCAACAAGCTCATTGTTGAGCACGTCCTTGACAGTGCGCACGCTAACCGAAGCGCGAGCTGCCAAAGTGGACATATCTGTTTCAACGGTATTGCGTAACTCACCTGTCATCGGATTCCAGTAGCACATGGAACGAGCTGCTAGAATAACCGCCATAGCTGAATGGCCAATCAGTGGCAGCCATTCCGAAAAGAAATACAATGTAAGGAACATACCTCGTTCAGGCTGAATCACGCGCGCTCGTTCGGTACCGTAAGCGCGTTGCAACATCACTTTACGGCTGGGCGTTAATGGAGGTGGATCTTTTTGATCCTTATCAGTCTTTGAATGGGTAGCTTCTGCTTCTATTTCAGATTTAGATTCGCGATCCTCTATCGGAAGATCATCGACCACCAAGCGTAACGTGACCGGTTCACCATACAGCCCTTCGAGAAGACGGGTGATACGACTCTTTAGACGATTTTCCACCCAATCCCGGCCAAAGGCATTGTAGGCACGCAGGGTGAAAGTGCTATTTTTATAGCTTAGTGGCTCAAGCGGTTGCACCCAAGTATCAAATGAAGCCTTCGACATCTCCATGCGCAACTGATCTACAACCATCCGCCAAGCATGGCGATGATCGGTCACTTCAAAACGCAATGGGAGAGGCTGAACAGTATGATCCACGGTTACCCTCGCCATAAGGCGGCTATAAGATCATCATTTCGGTTGCTGAACACCTTTTTTTGTTAACGCCTGTATCTGCCCGTTCAGGAAATCAACAACCTGTTGGAAATCCTCCTGGCGAATATCTTCGGAACGACTGACACCTGTTAATCTGGTTATGTCCATGTAAATTCCCGGGTATGGTTTTGCCACACCATTTTCCTGTAAAAGAGTTCCCAGAGTTGCCACAAGTTGGCGGAGCTGACCTAATTGCTCAGGCGTAAGGCGCGCCTTTGGTCCGGCAATTGTCTCCAGTCGGGTTACCTGCTGGCGCAGGTTGCCAAATGCATCCCGTATCTGTTGCACTTTTTCCTCATGCGCCCGGCGAATTTCAGCCAGCTCCGCTTCGACTTTTTTTGATATAGCCTCCTCAAATGCTTCCTGTTCTGCTACCATGCGGGCAATTGATTCCCGTAAAAATTGGAGTTCGCCACGCTCACTGATTCCAAAATGTTCAGCCAGCACAGTATGCGCCTCATCCAGGAATGACCTCAACAACTGTCGGGCTTCCTCGCTCTTCACCCGCTCAAGTTCAACGCCAGTCAAAAAAAGCGGAACAGCGGTTGCCATTAAGCACAGGCTGGGCTGCGGACCGCCAGCAGTCGTAATGAGAATCGTTGCGGTATAAGGCGCAAAATAGCTTTGTTGGCGCGCCAGGCGTTTGCGTTGCGAATGCGTCTCAAGACCAAAGGCTTCGCATAAAGAACTCAGCGATACATACCCCTTGCCATCTTTGAGATCGGCAGTGAGAATCTCTCGCCCGCGGAATACCAGCTTGCGTTCTCGTTCGGGGCGAAAGACAGGAGCGGTAGCATTCATAAGAATAAATTGCCTCCATTTCTAGAAGGGAGGGTCATCATGACCCCTCCTCTAAGACATTTTTTAACAATTAATTTTTTCTTCTTTAAATATTCCATATATTCGGAAGAAATAATTATCCTATTAATTTCTCCACTAAATCGGCAAGCGTGGAAAATTCGCCACGTGTGGATAGTCGGTTTACTCGCGCCGTACATATACGGGTCAAAATGCCGACCGTTTCGCCGAGCGACACTTTACGATTTAAAAGATTTGAGAACCTTTCTTGCCAGGCTTGCAATTCATTTATCTCGCCTTGAGATAAAGTCATTCCCACCTTATGTCGGGGAATAGGAGAGGGTGGGCGACCGGGTGACCGATGCTCGAACTCAACCGGCACCTGACGTGCATCATAGAGCTGAACCCAGGCGGGTTTGGTTGTTACACGGGGTGTCATGTCTTAATAACCTCTCGAGCTACATCAATATTGACCATACTTTCATCACTCTGTAATAAATAATCCATGGCTAATGCACAAAGGCGAATAATCTCGCGCGGCACACCTCCAGAGTGCTCATAAAGCAATTCAAAGGCATTATCATCTATCAACGGCTCACTGCGTCCTGCTACACGTAAGCGAAAAACAACCATCTGAAGGGCGCTTGCCAGCGAAAGTGGATTGAGAACCAGGCGCACAAAGACTCGCGCATTAACCGCCTTGTTCAGCTCGAACAAGCTCGCTAGCTCGCTCTGACCAAATGCCAAAATCTGAACCACTTTTGCATCATAGTCAAAGTTATATAAGCGATGAATCACCTCTAATGCCTCGCTTGCCATGGATTGAGCATCGTCCAGCAGAACCACGACATTCTTACCGGTAGTAAATAGCTCCACCATTTTGTTTTCCAATTCTTCCATTTGGCGCTGAAAACTACGTTGAGGAGAAACTTTTAGCTGCAGTGAAATCTGGCGTGCGGCATCCATGGCAGATTTAAAATCTGCAGTATGAATGTAACAAACCTGCATCCCTTCTTCAGAGTTGTAAACATCATACAGGCGTCGCGCCAACGAACTTTTTCCCATCCCCATGTCCCCCATGATCAAAGCCAGCCCGCGTCGTCGAGAAATTACACCTTGTGCTTGCCGATAAACTGCCAGATGCTCAGGTCCAAGGTAGAGATAGCGTGGATCAGCCGACAACTTGAACGGATCTTCTTTTAAACCGAGCCGTTCCAGGCGCGCCAGCCGCCACAAATCATCATTCAAAGGATCAAACATAGCAACAACTCCTCTTTGGGTTATCTTATTATTGCACAATTTTTCGACAAAAACAATGGAATTGTCGCAAATTCATCCCTGAATCACGAAAAATAAGCTAAAACTGTTGATTTGAAAATGAAATTATGCTAACATTGACATGGTTATAATAGTTTTAAGAATTTGGTCGTAATTTATTGACATAAGGTAGATCATGGCGGTGATTATCACCATTGCAAATGAAAAAGGGGGGGTAGGAAAGACGACCACAGCGGTCAACCTGGCTTGCGGGCTGGCACTGCGATTATCAGGTTTAGATGGTCCGGCAGGGCGCATATTACTGGTGGATATGGATCCACAGGGGCACGCTCTGCTCGCCACAGCCTTTGGGCAACATAGTGCTGAGGCAGCAGCCTCGCTGGCAGCTCTGCTCATTCAAACTCCGCCGCCTTCTGTCCAACCTATGTTAAGACGAAGCCAGTATCATAGCAACCTGTTTGTCATTCCAGGGAATCGTCCAGCGTTGGTGGAAGCAGGGCGAATTTTACCGACCCTGATGGCAAACGAAAGCCGGCTGGCGCGCGCTATCGCACCCATCACTTCGCAATTTTCATACATTATTATTGACACGCCGCCCAATACTGGGGATCTGCTGATCAATGCATTGGTCGCTGCCAGCCACATCATCATACCAGTCGAGACGAGTTATTTAGGTGTTTCAGGGCTGCGCGAGCTGCAACGTACCATTGAACAGGTACGTATTCATTTCAGCCCACAGCTAACAATTCTGGGCTATCTACCTACGCTTTGCGATGAACAGCGTTCAGAAACTCAGGAAATTCTCGACGAGCTGCAAAAGCGTTACCGCGGTCAGGTATTAAGCCCTATTCACAAATCGGTTGATCTGGCTTATGCTCATTCTGCCCATATGGATGTTTTCACCTATCGTCCACCTCGCCAGAGGGATCAATTGGCGTCCAGTTCGCGTGCGACGCGAGAGTACGCCATTCTGGTTGAAGTCGTCTTAAGAACCACTTGGAAACTAGCTTCTGGCGGAAAACCTTGAAAGGAGGTGTTAAATGTCTCCTGACCGCCGCAAACGAGCCAGTGCATTTGAAGACTTTCCTGTAGAAGAAGTCCCCATCTCAACAGGTGAAAAACAATTTTCTCCAGTAACAGCACGCGTTGAAACGCTTCAGCAAGTTGAACGAATTGAGCGTCTCAAACCCAGTCAAATGCTCCCTGATCGTTTCCAACCGCGGCGCTTGCTGCCCGCGGTGTTACGAATAAATTTTTTTAGTGGCAAACTGGATTGCTATCAGACAGCGGCTGAGTGGATCAACCTGTCAAAAAATGACCCCGGCATGCGGGCAGAAATTGAACGCCTACTGGCAATGGGTAACTCATTTGATGAGCATGGGCAAATTAAACCAATCACAGGAAGCTGGTTGCCTACCCAGGATGGTCGCTACATATTCCAAATCGAGACCGGTGAGCGCCGTTTCTGGGCAGCATGCCTGCGGGCTGTTAATGAGAAATTAGAAGAAGAACCTTTATTGCGGGTTGAGGTTGTCGAAAAACCCACACGCCAGCGTCAAGTGTTGGAAAATCGCCATGCGGAACCACCCTCAGCAGTTGGTCAGGCGTGTGAAATTGCGGCTCTCATTTTATCTGAATTGGGCATTCAGCCGGATCCAATGCTATCCGATGAGTACGACTATTTTCGTCAGGCGCGCCTGCAGCGCATGCCAGCTGGAATGTGGGAACGTATCATGCCCATCATGCAACTTACCCGACCACGCATGGTACAGTTATTGAACATCCTGCAAATGCCGACCCCTCTGCTTGAGTTAGCTGATCGGTATCGCCTTTCGGAACGCGTGTTGCGTGAAATTCTAGCATCTCCACGCGAGGGGTGGGAAAGGATGTTGCGACTGAGTATTCAAAATAACTTGACTTCTGACGAAGTAGCTGAAATAACAACTGCAACCAAACGAGGAGGGACAGAGACCGGACGAAAGCATTTTCTATCTACTGCATCATCTGCTAAGGTTGCTGTTGGTGGACTACGCCGCTTTGCAAATGCCCTGCTTCACCTGGATAAGTTCAGCCAGGCACAGGCAATGGATGAAATCGCAGATGATTTAGTATCAGCAGGTGAGGCAGAAGGCATCATGCTGTTTTTAGAAGATTTAGCCCGCGCCATTAACGCCAGACTGTCACGGCGTTAACTGTTACCGCGGTAACACTTTCCCTTACTCTGGTTATGCAATCTTATTTTTCCAGGATGCAATTAAAGACATCCTAAAATTTTTCCAATTTCATATTCCTGGTACCATACTTTTTGGTCACCAACCCGGAACAAAAAATTCCACTTTACTCTCAGACCAAAAGAGAAAGGTGAAAGAAGGAGGGGGGAGAGGAGAGAGGAGAGAAGGAAAAAAATATTTACAGGTAAAAAGTATTTCGGTTACGAGCCTGTAAGAAGAACAAGGGGCGACCCTGGATAAATAAATAGAAAAATATAGGGTCGCCCCTTGACAAATAAGCTTTCGTATTCATATACTTGATCTAAATAGACCTGCCCTGAAATTGGTTTGTTTTCGACTCTCGAATAAATTTCGTAGCTAATAATTAATCATGACAGATTCAAAATTCGATTTTTCCGAAGCCAAACAGCTCATTCAAGCTAATCAGGATGTTTTAAGAACCTTATATACTCAACGTGGGTTGATAAAAAAGGAGCGGGAGCGTATTAAGATCAGGTCACGTCGTGAAAGCCGCGTTACGTATGATTTGCCGCCTGTTCTTCGTTACCAGGTAAGACAGCTTGCTGATCAGCATCGTTTACCGGCAAGTCAATTGGTTACGCTGGCTTTGTTGCGTTTTTTGAACGATTACGATCAGGGTCTTGTAAATCTTTCAATTTACAAACAGCCTTCTTCCAGCCCGAGATATGACTGGAATTTAGTTTTTCCAGAAAAACTATTAAAAATATTAAAGAAAAAGCTTACCGATCAGACGTAGGGTTTCTTGGAAGATGTTCCATAAACAGTTTGGAGCTGTTTTAATACTCAGTAGAATTTGTAGTCTTTATTGTAGTTAAATGAATCACGTGCAAATTTTGCACGCACATGAGGTGCAATTCTTGCATGCTTTCGAAGTGCAAATTTTGCTATTTGCCCCTCCTGAATGCAAAAAAATCACTTACGCCAGAATGCAAATTTCCCTGTTATCCCTGAATGCAAAAATTACTGTTACGCCAGCAGGCAAATTTTGCAAGCTGGCGGGAGTTGACTAATGATGAGACCGTGTTATTTTGGAGATTTAAAAGAATTTCCTCACCAGTTTCTTGCAGTATAATCCACTCCAAAATCGATATTCTGCAAAGTGATGGAGTTGCGAGAGAGGCTTATGAAAAAATATGGGACTATGACCTTACTGTTCATTAGCATGGCTTTTTTGCTATTATCTTGCTCAGCAGTTTCCCAATCTGCTGCTCCAAAGGCGGTTGAAAAATATCTCCAGGCTCTGGTAGCAGAAGATGCCAATCGGTTGTCTGTTTTGGTCTGCAAAGATTTTGAGCAGCAGGCGAGGTTAGAACTGGATTCTTTTATTGGGGTTAAGGCTTCTCTCAAGGATATGAAATGTAGCCAAAGTGGAACAGATGGCGATGTCGCTTTGGTAGCCTGCAATGGTTCAATAGTTGCTACGTACAATAACGAACAACAGGAACTTCCACTGGCCGGACGTATATATCGTGTGGTCATGGAAGGGGGGGATTGGCTGGTATGTGGATATCAATGAGCGAGAACGTTGTCAAAATCATCCGATGGGTGTTTTCACCGGAGAATGTTTGCGCTCTGGTGCTTTGTTTGATCATTTTGGCGGTGGTTATCTTTACTGCTGATACGACGCCATTATGGATTTATCAGGGTTTCTAAATGACCCTGAGCAACATCCTCGTATTTATTGCTCTGGGGGTGTTCTTCCGTCTGCTGAGGCATGGAAGATGGCGCAAACAGTTGGTTTTTGCCGCCAGTATTCTGGCAGTGTATTGGCTGCAACCAGCTATGCCGGTGCGTTATCTGGATTTCTGGTTACCCACCTTAACACTTTTTTTAGCAGTTTTTGGCTGGGCGATAACCTCTGTTCCACAAGAACGTTTGAACAAAACAAATATTTTCACCTTTGTTTTCATTTTTTTATTGATCCTTTTGATTGGATTTACCCGTTATCTTGAAGTTGAGAATGTTATCATAGTTAGTCGTCCCCCAGAAACAGAGCAAATTATCTTTGCACTAATCGCTTTTACGTTTGTTACTACGGTTTTAGTTTACTGCGGACGGACAGGAAGGTTTATAACATTTACAGCAATAGCGATTATTTTGATGATATTTATCATTCTTAAGTATTCGCCATTGACTGTGGTTGCCGGCTCAGCAGTCCGGCGGTTTATGCAACAGGACCCCGCTCTGGCAAGTGTGAATGATCTTCGCTGGCTGGGTTTTTCATACATTGCGTTTCGATTGTTTCACACGTTGAGAGATCGCCAGCTTGGAAAGTTGCCTTCTGTGGACTTACAGGAGTACATGATCTACATGGTCTTTTTCCCTACGCTGACTGCTGGTCCAATTGACCGCTTAGAGCGATTCATTCGGGATTTGCGTCAGAGCTTGCCACTTTCGATAGATGATTTTGTTTTTTCGGGCAAGCGGCTGGCAATTGGATTATTTAAGAAATTTGTTCTGGCAGATACGCTGGCAATTATTGCAATCAACCCGCTGAATGTGGGACAGGTTAAGACTGCAGGCTGGATGTGGGTTCTGTTATACGCCTATGCTTTTCAAATTTATCTGGATTTTTCGGGATATACCGATATTGCACTTGGGATTGGAAAGCTGCTTGGTTTTGATCTGCCCGAGAATTTCAATAAGCCTTATTTAAAATCTAATCTAGCGCATTTTTGGAATAACTGGCACATAACCCTGACCCAGTGGTTTCGCACATATTACTTCAACCCGCTAGTCCGCTTCCTGCGCCGCTCTGAGCGGCATTTTTCACCTACAATAGTGGTTCTATTTTCTCAATTCAGTACCATGTTGCTCATTGGACTCTGGCATGGGATCAGCTGGAATTTTGTCTTGTGGGGTGGGTGGCATGGTCTGGGTTTGTTTATTCATAATCGCTGGGCAGAATGGTCAAAACCACGCCTATTGTTTCTGGAGGATTCTTCATTTCTGAAAAAGGTTTATACAGCTTTGGGAATTTTGATAACTTTCCATTTTGTTGCTTTGGGTTGGGTGTGGTTTGCTTTACCCCAGGTTTCCCAATCTTTGACAGTTTACTCGGTGTTGTTTGGGGTGAGATAGAGGAATGCAGCAAATGAAACTTATTATCCTGGTTTGTTGCCTTGTTCTTATTCTATTGGCTGGGTTGATAACTTCTTGTCAATTGACTGCCAGCGATATTAGCAGTCAGCAGCAGACCGTACCCGCAGCGGTTAAGACGCTCAGCATCAGCCCGACCCAGAGCGCTTTGGATCACCCTCTTCCAACGTCTACAGTTGTTTCGGATTCTGTCGAGATATTTGCTACGCCTATGGAGACGGTTACCCCTGCTCCATCTTTAACCTCAATGCCAACATTCACATCAACACCAGACACACGTCCCGACCCGCGCCAATGGGCAAGCTGGCCGGTTATTCCAACGGTCAGTGGGCGGGCGAAAGGAATATATCAAGATGGCTTAAGCAATGGGAACGATCCAAAAAGCGTTTCTGTCGTTGGTGATTGTCAGAGTGAACCGAATGTTTTTTTGGGAATTTACGCCACAGATCGCTATTTTCTGGGTGACAATTATCAATATTTACAGGAGACGATAGACTATTATCGGGAAAGTTTTTCTCGTCAGAGCTTTGGGGTGAGAGATGGCTTAAGTGCCCCTTCTGCCCTTTCGTCACTTTGGGCGGATCCGCAAAATTGTCAACCGGGTGAGACGCCTGTTACTTGCGAACTTCGCGCGCATAAGCCAGCAATTATGTTCATTAACCTGGGCACCAACTGGAAACCGGGGGCTTCGGCGAAAGCTTACGAAGACTATCTGAGGCAGATTGTTGAGCAAGTAATTGCAAATGGAACACTTCCTATTCTTTCAACAAAAGCTGATAATATCGAAGGTGATCATAGCCTCAACCTGGCAACTGCACGGGTAGCTTATGACTACGATATTCCTCTCTGGAATTTCTGGCTGGCGGCTGACAGCCTGCCTAATCACGGCTTGGATGCTAATCGTGAGAATATTTATCTGACACCAGAGGGTTGGGACAGGCGAAATTTCACCGCTTTGCAGACACTGGATGCCATCCGCCGCGCCTTGAACGGTTTACCCCCACCGACGAATTTGCCGTGATCGCTTTGTATAAACCATGCTAGAATGAAACTGGCTATAGGATTTTAGCAATGTGATTTTATGGAGGCACACTCAGTGTCTCGATTTTTCCGGGGGATCCTTCTCTGTTTGGCACTTGTGGTGAGTTGTCTTTCACCATTGCAGGTTGTCAAGGCGCAATCAAGTGACATACGATTCAACCGTCTTACCACCACAGATGGGTTGCCACATGATATTGTGCAGTGTGTTTTACAGGATCATGATGGTTATCTATGGTTCGGTACCCAGCGAGGATTGAGCCGCTACGACGGCTATACTTTTACCAACTTTCATCACCATCGCACTGATTCTAACTCACTCGTCAATGATACTATTAATGTGCTCTTTGAAGATTCCTGGGGCTGGTTGTGGATCGGAACAGTCAGTGGACTGGATCATTTTGACGCAACGCGACAAAATATTATCCATCATCCGGATGTTTATGAGTCAATAAAGTCAATTATAGAAGACAGCGAAGGGAATATCTGGATTGGAACAGCTGGCAGTGGACTATTTCGATTCGATCGTTCTTCAAATACATTCGTTAATTTTGTTCATGATCCAACCAATCCTTTTAGTCTAAGTGACAACCATATCAATTCCCTTTTTCTTGATAGCTCTTATATCTTATGGATTGGTACGGAGTATGGTGGATTAAATGCGCTGGACATACAGCAAATGCGGTTCAAAGCCTTTCGCAATTTGTCTGTAGACAATTTATTCCTGGACCGCGTTACAACTATTTTGCCCTCTGGAGAGGATAAACTTTGGATCGGCACGGGCAATTACCATGAGAAGGAAACAGGGGGACTAGCTCTTTTTGATCCACAGCAAGAAAAAATTATCCAATTTTATGAACCGTTACGCCATCGTCATATTACAACCTTGTTGTGGGACGAAACTTATTTCATTTTGTGGATTGGTAGCGAAGAAGGTCTTTATCGCTTTGATCCAGCTTCTGGCTTGTTGGAGGGTTACCAGAATGACCCTCTCAATCCTTTCAGTCTGAGTGCCAATAACATTACCGGACTGGCTCAAGACCATAGTGGTAATCTCTGGATTACCACCTATGGCGGCGGTGTTAATCATTATGCAAGGGCGCGTCTGCGATTTACGCTCTATACACCTACAGGGCGAGATTCAAGCAAACAGAAAACTGCACCAGTTGGAACATTGCTGAAAGACCGTCAAGGAATTATATGGGTAGGATTACATGACAACGGTTTGGTGCGTTTCGACCGCAACAAAAATCAGAGTACCTACTTTTACCACGTTTCGGATGACCCCTTCAGTCTGAGTCATGATCATGTTACTGCACTCTATGAGGACAGGAGAGGAAACTTGTGGGTTGGCACTCAAGAAGGAGTGGACCGTCTGGATAGATTGACAGGACGATTTGAACATTATGTGCACAAGCCAGAGGATCCTTACAGTATTGCTCCAGGCGCTGTAAAAGTGATCATGGAAGATAGTCGGGGCTTTCTATGGATTGGAACTGAAGAACCTGGAACGCTTTCTCGTTATGACCCTGTAAGTGAAACCTTTTTACGCTACATACATAACGAACAGGAAGATCAGAGTCTCCCTGCCACCTACGGCATTCGTGCCATTGTTGAAGATCACGAAGGTAAGCTTTGGCTGGGAACGTACAATGGATTGATACGTTTTGACCCGCAAAAGGAAAGTTTTTCACAATATCGTCACAACTCCCTTGAGCCGGACAGCTTAAGCCATGATTTTGTTTGGGCATTATACGAGGACCCGGAAGGTTATTTGTGGATAGGCACACATGTTGGGCTTGATCGTTTGTCTTGGCCCTGTGGCCTGGCGGAAGGATGTGAGCCTATTTTTGAAGTGTATACCACTGAGAATGGTTTACCGGACGATTCAATCGTATCGATCCTTGGTGATAAGCACCAACGCCTGTGGCTGGCTACTATGGGGGGAGGATTAGCTGCTTTTGATCCTTCCAAGGGAAAGGTGCGCAGCTATACTGCTGAAGATGGGTTGCAAGGTAATGCTTTCATTATCGGTGCTGCTTATCACAGTCCTGATGGCGAAATGTTGTTTGGTGGGCTAAATGGATTCAATACCTTTTACCCTGATCAGATTCACGATAATCCGTTGCCGCCGAATATTGTGCTGACAGCTTTCCGAAAGTTCGATCAGGTACAGAATTTTGAGGAAGGATTGAATAACGTCAAGGAAATCCGTCTTTCATATAAAGAAAATTTTTTTGCCTTTGAGTTTGCTGCGCTGGACTTTACTGCTCCGGAACGAAATCAGTACGCCTATAAATTAGAAGGTTTTGATAATGATTGGGTTTATTGTGGGACACGTCGCTATGCCAGTTACACGAATTTATCCCCTGGAGAGTATGTCTTTCGAGTTAAAGGCAGTAACAACGATGGTATCTGGAATGAGCAGGGGGTCTCAGTTCGCGTGGTGGTCACGCCGCCGTTTTGGGGAACGTTATGGTTTCAGGTTCTGGTGGTTTTGATTGTTGCGGGTGTTGCTTATAGTGTTATCAGGGAGCGTCTGCGTTATATTGACACTTTACGCAGAAGCGAGGAACGCTTTCGAACACTTTTTGAAAATGTTCCTCTAGGAGTTTGTGAGGCGGATTTTGCGCAATTCCCCCCGGTTCTTAAGCATGCAAATCCACGCTGGTTTTCTCTCTTTGGTTGGACAATTAGGAGGTCAGACGAACCAATGCTGGAGAGATGTTTGTCGGTTGGCACCCTGGAACACTGCCGTTCAAGGTTGTTCGAGCAGAAAACCATTGTTCTGGAAACGAGTGGCTTTCGCTACGACGGTAATACATTCCCTCTTCGGCTTAGTGTAACGGTTGGAGCTGAGAAAGACTTGCGCCGATGTATTCTAGTTGCCGAAGATGTCACTGCCGAAAAAGCGCGCCGGTCTGAAGAAGAGGCAATAGCCGAAGAGCGCCGGCGGATTGCGCGCGAGATCCATGATGGACTAGCCCAGGACATGGCTGCCTTACGATTACAAGTGCGCCGATGGCAGGACTTAATTGTTCATAATCCTGATCAAGTACGTGATGAACTTGAAGGAGCGCACCAGCTCTTAAGCGAGAAGATTCGCGAGGTGCGACGAGCCATTTTTGCTCTTCGACCACCAGCCATTGATGAACTTGGTTTTTGGTGTGCGTTGCGCCGCTTTTTAGGGGAGTTTGCCGAGCAAAATCAGCTCCATATCCACCTTCAGGTAAACGGGAAAGAACAGGACTTACCTTCTCATCTGGAACCTTCAGTGTTTCGGATTCTTCAAGAAGCCTTAAACAATATTGCCCGGCATGCCCGTGCACAAATTGTCAGAGTAGAATTGGACATTGCCGAAAGCATCAGAGTCCGCGTAAAAGATGACGGCATAGGCTTTGATCCTGCAACTTTGCCAGAGTTGGCAAAACAGGGTCATCTTGGACTTTTGCAAATGCGTGAAAGGGTTGAGAATCTCGGCGGCACATGGGAGATTGAGGCTCATCCGGGGCAGGGTACTGAAATCCGTGTTGAACTTGTTGTGAAAAATATGGCTTAAATCCGCAGTAATTGCAGGGAAGGATTATGTCTCGCATTCGCGTGTTGATTGCTGATGACCACCGTCTTTTTCGTCAAGGATTACGTCATGTTTGCGAAGTAGCCGGCGATATTGAAGTAGTGGGAGAGGCAGAGAATGGTTCTCAGGCAGTACGGTTGGCGGAAGAGCTTCAACCGGATATTGTTTTGATGGATGTTCAAATGCCCGAACAAGATGGAGTTCAGGCTACTCGCTTGATCACCGGTCGCAATACAAATATACGGATCATTATTTTGAGCATGTATCGCCAGGATCAATATGTCTTTGAAGCAATTCGAGCTGGTGCACAGGGCTACCTGCTAAAGGACATTGATGAAAATGAGCTGTTAGAAGCGATCCGCGCAGTGTCTCGTGGTGAGGCACTTGTAGATCCAACGCTGGCTGTACGCGTGTTGGAAGAATTCCGTCGTATGAGTCAGGAGAATCGTGGAAGCTCGACTGCAGAGAAATTGACAGAAGGAGAGATGCAAGTACTTCGCCTTGTCGCTCAAGGTGCTGATAATAAAACCGTAGCCACACGGCTTTCGCTTTCTCAACGGACGGTTGCTAATCGATTAAGCGAGATATATCGCAAGCTCCATGTTAACAGTCGTACTCAGGCAACACTGCTTGCTTTACGTCATGGCTGGGTTGAAATTGATTCGGAAAGTAGTGAGGGGAAAGCAGGTGCTGACGCTAACGAAGCAGGTGATAGGGATAAGGTTTAGAGGCAATCTCTTTTTCCGGTAAAAAGGCATCTTGAGTATAAGTACTTTTTTCTCTGCTAGAGGATAATTTTTTCTCTTGCGGTTTGTGCTGTATTTTCTTACGCTTGGTAAAAGAAGAATTGTTGGAATATATGGGGAGGGACAATGTTTTGGAAGGTATGTACCCTGTGTTTGGTGTTGTTTTTGCTAACTGGCTGTCAGCAAGCGTCCATCATTGCAGATCGTGGGGGCGTTTGGATAGATGCGCCGTTAAATGGGGCGCAAGCGCCCCTTGGCACTACAGTCACGGTTGTTGCGTATGCGTCAATGCCTGGCGGGGTTAATCAGATGACATTGTTTATTGACAACGGTCAAGTTGGAATGATGTCATTAGAGGCTGTCTCTGCTGATTTATTTCGCGGACAAGGAGTGTGGACACCACCTTCTGAAGGTAAATACCTGATAAGTGTTCAGTCTGCTGCTCCTGATGGTCAATCGAAGAGCTCATCGCCTGTCTTGTTGATTGTTACCCAAAATGTTTCTGTCGTTTCATCAACCGAGGCAGTAGAGCCTGTGTTGGAGCTAACGGCAGACTCAACCTCTCTTAATGCAGGGGAGTGTACATTTCTTCATTGGCAAGTGCACAATCTTCAGCCACAAAGTATAGATTTAAATGGGAAACCCGTACCACTCGAAGGCGATGAACAGGTTTGCCCGTGTTTTACCACCACCTATGATCTGATTGTTTTGGCAGGGGATAAATATGCGCGTAGTCTAACAATTCAAGTAAGCGGTGTCTGCAATGCTCCAACAACACCATCTCCGCCTTTGCCATCTATAAAGTTTTGGGTAGATAACACGCAAATACCGGCTGGCTCTTGTACCACATTGCATTGGGCAGTAAGTGATGCTGCCGAAGTTTGGTTTGAAGGGCAAAAAGTAGCCGCAATTGGGGACTATCCGTCCTGTTTGTGTGTTTCGAGGAGTTATACCTTGGGCGTTATCGGGCTGGATGGATCTAAAAATGAACAATCAATCACCGTTAATGTGACAGGTTCTTGTGTGGTTGCCACCACTCCGCCCCCGGTTGTTATTACAACGTCAGCTCCACCCCAAAACACTTATACTCCAACTCCTACATCTACCCCTGTGACACCCCAACCCCCAGTGGATACGACCCCGCCACCAACACCCACACCACTCAAACCGGGCAGCGCCAGCTCGGATAACCCTCCTGATTTCTATTGTCCGCTAACCCTACGCTGGCAACCGGTATCAGATCCGAGCGGAGTGACTTACCGCGTGGTACTTGAAAAGGAGACTTCCTCTGGCGGCTGGTCACAGGTTGGCTCATGGAATAACTTGGTCGAGCCGCAAAAAGATGTTTCAGGGCAGTTTCAATGCGATATAGGCTGGAAGTATCGCTGGCGAGTGAGCGCAGTTGATGGAGCTGGAAATCAAAGCAATTGGTCGTCTTGGTTGTATTACGAGTCGCCTCTAACATAAGGAGGTGAGATATGAAGAAGCCATGGAAATTGTTTTGGATTTTTATGGGGTTGATGTTGGTTTTGTGTATATTCGGTGGGGGAGGATATTTGTTACTTTCTAGGTTTATCCCCCGTTTGATAGTTGGCAGACGAGATGCTGTTCGCCCAACAGTCACGATATTTGTTCCCCGTCACGGGCAACAGGTAACTGTGGCTTCTATCGTTTCCATTCAAGTGGAAGGAAGTGTGCGAAGCGGGCAGGTTGTTCTGTTGCAACTTTGGGCTGATGGGGAATTGATTGGTGAACAGAGTGGATCAGCGGCACAGCTGAATGGCCATTGGGGGTGGATGCCGTTGACACCCGGTGATCACACGTTAACTGCCCGCGCATACAATCAGAATGGAGATAGTGGTGTGACAATGGTGCGTGTAACAGCGATTGAAGCGACAGACGCAGATAGGGATGGAGTATCAGATGAAGAGGATGAATGTCCCAAGCAGTTTGGATCGTTGGATCTGACTGGCTGCTCGCCTGGAGCGCAGAACAATGCTAGTGAATCTGCTGCTTTAGCAGATGCCTGGATATCTGGAAGCGGAGGAGAGGTAAATGTCGAGGCTGGACAAAATTCTGAAGCCGTCGGACATATTAGCGGGGCGCCTGGTGTTATTCAGGGTGATCAGCAACGCCCATCTTTTGACGATGATCATCTCGCCCCGGGACAGATAGCAGTTGAAGAGAACTGCATGATGTGTGATTTGTTGGAGCAGCAACAGGAGCCGGTCAGTAATCAGGTGTATGGGGATGAAGAAGCCAGGTCGGGGGTGGGGCTGGAATTAGAGGTATTGAGTCTGCGTACAGCGGAAGGTTTGAGTGATGTCTCTTGTTATGTTCGCTTACAGAACGCCCTTTGGGTACGCGCCCCAGACGACCAGGACCAATTCCTGAATGCTCTCAATAATGGATTTTGGAATATTGCCGACTATCTCGGCGGGGAACATGGTCAGGGTGTCACAATAATGGAGGGAGACCCCTTGCATTTTCAAGTCCGTTGCATGGGGCGGTTGGGTGATATGCTCACACCCTCTTTACACCTGGGGGAGGTGAGTCGTGAGCATGGAATAGCAGATTGGAATGGGCAAACGTTTACTGCGCGCGGACAACAGGGAGGTAATTGGTTTGATATCAGTTATCGCATTTGTAGTATCCCCTGTGAAGAGGGTGCCATTGCGCCGCCTTATGACTTACAGCTCCGCCGCAATGTTGGCATCAATACAACTTATACATTCTCCTGGCGCTGGAACGGGGACTTATCTACCATTGATGGGTTTAATATTTATCGAGACAACCAGTGGATTGATTTCAGCGGTTCAACTTTTGCTTTTCTTTCTCAATCCAGTGTGGAGCCTTCCTGCAGTGAAGAATACAGTTTTGAGGTGCGCGCCGTCAAAGGACGGCAAGAGTCGGCGCCAAGTAATGCAGTGTTTTTCTCTTCCAGCGTGTCCTGCCGTAACCGCAATGAGCTGACAGTGGCAAATGCCTGGTTACCAACGCAGCAACGTCCAGTTTTAAATGTGGAACTAAATTATTGGTATGATGGCAGTGAAGGCAGAGAGGTGCGCGTTTTTGTCTTGCCTCTCCGAGGTGGGCTTGTGCCGGGTTGGCCAAATGATTTTCATGTTAACTTTTCTTTAAGTAATCAGATCATTACTCCTGAACAGGGCAGTGCAAGGGTGTCTCTTATGTACGGCGGTGATCAGCAAATGGTTACGGATGGTCTACGTCTGATCATGATGGATAGCGGCGGGAATTGGTTTTATTGGCGTGATGTACCGCTTGCCGTGGTCTGGTATCCTTCTGCTCCAGATTTGGCGATCATTTCCGTGGATCCCCTTCACCGAACATCAAACAGCGAATATGCGCCGGCAGTTCTTGTGAGGAATGATGGATATCGCAGATTGTGGTGGCATCCTGATATTCGAGCGCAACATATTGATGGAACCGAGATTTTGCGTCTGCGCAATCCCCATCTAACTTACATCGGACCCCAAGAAACTGCTCTTATCTTCTGGAATGGCTGGAGCGATGACCAGATTCATGCCTTGTTAGGTACAGGACCGGGGAATGCCATTACCCAAACGGGTTATGAGTTTGTTGTTGATCCAGACAATTCTCTTGCTGAACTCAATGAAGAGAACAATGTATACCGTGGCTCACTCAGACGGCTTACATTGGAATTCCTTGGAGCGGTATTAGCAGATGTGCGTGGTGAGAGAACTGGGGGAGTCATTGGGATAGGAGGACAGCTTTTTGTTCGTCACCAAAGCCGAGTGCTGGGGGCGCTTGAATTCAAGGGTTGGGCTAAGGATGATTGGAACGATGGGCTCTATGCACCTCATGAAGAGGGGATCACGTTGTGCCCGGGGGGAGCGGGTGCAATTTCTCCCGTTTATAACTTTCAATATATTTTTTCACTAATAAATGGCGATCCTTTCAATTGCGCAAATGAGGCGATAGGTTTTCGTTCTAGCTGTGGAGCGAGAATTGTTGAGCAGGGTGAGAATCCCCACTGCATAGATGAGGATTATCCAAATGGTTGCTATGAAGGTGAGGATCCTGCAGGAATATGTGCAAACTTGCACGAGCAAGGGTTTGCTCCTAATACAGCGGTGGTTAGTTTTTATTATCCTCAGGGTGAACCACTAGAAATCAGCGTTTATCTCTATGATGTTGACTATGGCCTTGGGGGTACTAACTTTCACACAATCTGTGATTTTCGTAAAGAGATTTCCGCCGAACAGATTGAAGCACATGAGGGCTGGTTGCAATTGTGGGATGAAGAATGGAAATGTAACGTTGGAGTCGACATCAGATAACGCAGATGCACCGAACCCTCAAACACGCATTTTCTAGAAGGGACACAAGTATCAAATCAAGTACTGGAAATTGAGCTTGGAGAAAATGATGAACACAAAACATTTACCTTTCGCTCGTTTCATCGCACTGTTGCTCTTGTCGTTGGCATGTAATCTCTTTGCATTCAATCTACCAGCAACACCATCGCTTGAGTCTGACGAAGTTATACAGTCGACTTCTATATCGCAGCAAGTAGGAGTAGGTCTGGAGGTAACTTCTTCGCCTTCTGCTGGTGGGGACTTGCTTACCCCCCGGCCGCCGGAGAGCATATTACGTCTGGTGTTCATCCATCACTCCACTGGCGAAGATTGGTTGAAGCCTGAGGGGGGCGGCTTATACAAGGCGCTCAATGACAACCGTTATTATGTAACCGACACCAATTATGATTGGGGTCCACCGGATCAAGATGTGCAGGACGGTAATCCAATTGGCTACCATACCGATATTGGACATTGGTATAACTGGTTTCTTGGTCCTCATCGTGATACCTACCTTCAGGCGCTTTATACTACAGAGCATGTTTCGGATGCAATTGGGGTAAATACCATTCCAGATCCTGGCGGAGAGAATGTGGTTATACTTTTCAAGTCCTGTTTTTCAAGCGCTCAGGTGATTTATGGTAATCCAGATGATTTACCACTTCCAAAAGGTCAACCTAATCCACTGTATGGGAAGGATGTGATGAATGATACCGTCTATACGGTGGAGAATATCAAGGGGTTGTATCGTGATTTGTTGGATTATTTTGGCACTCGGCCGGACAAACTTTTTGTCCTGATTACCACGCCGCCTTCTCATGACCAGGCAGTGGATGCCGAAATTGCAGCAAGACTGCGCGCAATTAATCTCTGGCTGGTGCAAGATTGGCTGGAGGATTATCCATACTCTAATGTAGCTGTTTTTGATTATTACAACGTTCTCACTTCTAGCGGTGGAAGTCCTCACCAAAATGATTTGGGGGCAGCATCGGGTAGCCATCATCGCTATCGAGATGGAGTGATAGAACACTTGGTTGGTACCAGCGATTTTCTGGCTTATCCCAGTGAAGGACCAGATAACCACCCGACAGCAGCGGGACATCAGAAAGCTACTGGCGAGTTCATCCCGCTGCTTAATATTTTTGTTCATTGCTGGCAGGGCACTGGCGGTTGTCCGTCCTCGAGATAAGAGTCTTGTCAATTTATGCCTGCATTTAGTATCTTACCCTATCATTTCCCGGCAAGAGAGGGGAAAACTGAAATAAGAAAGGTATGAAGAGATGAGAGATCGCCTGTTAACAATTCTGATTTTGGGTTTTTGTCTAACCCTTGCCTGCAATCTCTTGTCCGTGCCTAAATCTTCTACTCCTGCATCGGAAAGGATGCCCCCAGCTTCGGAGGCATCTTTGTTCACCCCAACAGTTTCACAACCAATTGTCAGCAGTACATTGGATGCTGGTGCTATTTTTTATGTGTCTCCGAATGGAGATAACGCGAATCCGGGAACACGAGAGCAGCCTTGGGCTACACCCGGTTACGCCTCGCGTCAACTTCGTCCGGGGGACACATTGGTCATTTTAGGTGGACGCTACATCCTCAGGGAATATGATGCTGATATCATCACACCTCCTTCAGGCGCAGAGAACGCCTGGATTACCATTCGAGGGGAATTGAATAACCGTCCTGTGTTGGTGGGGCGTGATGACTTGCTAGCAGCAATCAACCTCAGCGGAGTCAGCTATGTTCACATTGAAAATTTGGAAATTACTCATGATGACCAGGCTGTTGGTGAAGCCGCCTGGTTTCGCGAGGGTCTGGAAATACTCGGTACACCATCCACTCATATCCTTCTCAAGGATTTGTATATCCACCATGTGGACGAATTTGGGATGAACATTCAGGATGTGGATGATTTGCAAATCCTTAACACCCGTATTGAGTATGCCGGCTTTGGTGCATTGGGCGGACCTGCTGGAGAGTATGGAGGATGGCGCAATGTGGCTATTCGAGGAACGTCACTCTCTTGGAGCGGTCATTATTATCAAGGAGGGGATGGTTCTAATCGTCCATATGATCGCCCGGATGGTTTTGGAATAGAAGCTTCTCAAGGTCCTGTTTTGATTGAAGATAGCGTTGCTATGCACAATTATGGTGATGGGCTTGATTCAAAAGCGGAAAATACCATTATCCGACGCTCAGTTGTTGCAAATAACTCCTGCGATGGGATCAAATTATGGGGTGATAACAGCCGGGTTGAAAATGCCCTGATCTATGGACGCGGGGATGGCGATGATACGCCAACTCCTTGGGCTGCTCTTGTGGTTGATCAAGTAGAAAAAGCCAATGCGCGTTTTGAAATCGTCAATGTAACCATAGATGATTATGTCGGACAGAATTATCTGATGTATGTGCAGTATGATAACTCGTTGCCAGTACAGATACTCCTTCGGAATGTCATTTTTAGCGGAAAAGGGACCGAATCGCCTATCTATGTTAACCCTGCAAGCACATTGATAGCTGATCATAATTTATTTTATCTGCCGCAGAATGAGGTTGTACTGACAATGGGTGATACAAACTATACCTGCGCCAATATTGGGACATTGGGCGAGGGTAACATTTGTGGCGATCCATTATTTGTTGCTCCAGCTTGGGGCAAGGAAGGGGATTATCATTTGCTGGTGAACAGTCCAGCTATTGATGGAGGCTCAAGTGATGATGCTCCATTGGAAGATTTAGAGAAACACCAACGTAGCAGTATTCCCGATATTGGTGCATTTGAGTATTAAGATGTGCTTTATCTAGCAAGTTTTTTCTTGGATGGGGGGACTTAGGCAAGTTTTTTGTTGGGGGCGTAAGAAATGAAAATGGTCATCTATACTTTCGGAAATTTGACACTCCTTTGTTTTACCCCTTGGTTGTGTTGAGGTGCTGTTTGGTAAAAAGACGTGTTAAAATTTGTTTGTATAGCAGTAGTTGTTTATGTGATATGCGAACCAGTTTTGTAGCAAGTTGAGACAGCTGTTTTCAACAAGCCGAGTTTCGCTTTACATAATTCGTATAGCCGAAAGGTTAATAAGTAATGGAAGCCAAATTTCTTCAACGACTACATGCCGGTAAGCCTTTAGTGGCTGATGGCGCGACCGGCACGAATCTGCAAAAGCGTGGGCTTGGACGAGGAGTGCCGGGCGAGGTGTGGGTATTAGAGCAGCCTGATCAAATCCTTCAATTACATAAAGATTTCATTACCGCCGGTGCAGATATTATCCTGACCTGCTCGTTTGGCGGTACGTCCATTCGATTGGAACATACAGGTCTGGCGGATAGGGCAGGTGAAGTGAACCGAAAAGCTGCTCGGTTGGCGCGTCAAGCTGCCGAGGGCACCAGCGTACTGGTAGCCGGTTCAATGGGTCCGACCGGTCAGCTTTTGAAGCCGCTTGGACCATTAGAGGAACAAATTGCCCAAGAGGCCTTTGCTGCACAGGCGCAAGCATTGGCAGAGGGTGGTGTGGATTTATTGCTCATTGAGACCCAATTCGATCTGACAGAAGCAGTTATTGCAGTACGAGCTGCACTTTCGGTTACTTCGCTGCCGATCGTTGTCTCGTTCAGTTATGATCGCGGCACGCGCACCATGATGGGTGTGCGTCCTGCTCAAATGGCAAAAGAGATAGAACCGTTGGATGTGGCAGCGTTGGGCATTAACTGTGGGCGCAGTCTTGAAGATAACTTCAAAGCCTTACAGGAACTGCGTAGCGCCACTCATCTGCCGATCTGGTTTAAACCAAACGCTGGTCTGCCGATATTGGATGCGGATGGTCAACCAACATATACGGTCACGCCAGAGCAAATGGCTGCCGAGGTGTCATCCTGGCTGGAAGCTGGTGCGCAAGTCGTGGGCGGTTGCTGTGGTACCAGTCCTGAGCATCTTGCTGCCATTGCCCATACAGCTAAAAATGCATAAGCTCAAATGCATTTTAATCCCCAGCGACAGGCTTTCTATATTGTTAAGTGAATCGCCTGTCGTTTTGTGTTATTCTTGATTGAGTGGTATGACAGTAACGCTTTTAGACAATTTCAAATTGCCAATCACGGCGGATATGGTCTTGCGGGGACAGGGCGCAGAACCGGCGGTCATCTGCGCGCGCCGTCCTCAACTGGCAGACGTCGCTGAAACTGCCCTCCAGAAAGGGTTGCCTCTGCTCGCTCCGCTTGCTATTACCCGCCGCATGTCCGTTGTCTCTGTTCGCCACCAGCGTATTGATTTGGAGGGGGGATTCTTGACTGGTGAGCTGCCTGCTCAAAAACTTGCTGTAGCCAGAGAGGTATTTGTCGTTTTGTGCACGATTGGCATTGCTTTGGAGCGCTATGCTAGTGAGGTCTATCGGTATGATCCTGCTCTGGGACTGGCGTTGGATTCTCTAGGAAGCGTTGCTGTGGATGCGTTAGCGGCTGAAGTTTGCCGCCGCATTGCGGATGAAGCCCAAGCGCTTGGTTTGCAGACTACTTTTCCGATCAGTCCCGGGCTAGTAGGTTGGGAACTCGGCGTCGGTCAGCGACAGATTTTTAGCCTGTTAAAACCCGACCCTGGACTGATTCGCCTGGAGTACAGTGGGCAAATGATCCCGCTCAAATCTACTTCACTGGTGATTGGCTGGGGTGAGGATGTGGACCATACGAGCAGCACTTGTGATTATTGTGCGGTTCGCTTTAACTGCCGCTACCAGCCTTCGTTGACTAGTTCGTGATGGATACTGTACGAAACGCGAAATTTCTTGTTGATCTGCAGCCCATTGGCCGTCGCATAGAGGTGGATGGCGAAACCGATCTGCTGACAGCTGCACAAAAAGCAGGTGTTGATCTGGTTGCAGCTTGTGGCGGGGTAGGCATTTGCGGTACTTGTTTGGTGCGCCTGATGAGCGGGGAACTGACACCGCCCACTCTGACAGAACAGGATTTATTAAGTACCGCCCAGTTAGAACAGGGGTATCGTCTGGCTTGTCAGGCATTCCCACGCAGTTCAGTGCGGCTGGAAATCCCCCTTGAGTCTTTGCCCTCAGCTCAGAAGATGCAGATTGAAGGCGAAGAGTCAATCGTTCAGATTGATCCCGCCGTAGTGGCGCTGGATGTTACACTTTCACCTCCCAATTTGTATGACCTGCGCTCAGACCTGACGCGTGTTAATCAGAAAGTAACCAGTGCCGGGTTTTCCCCGCTTCAGTCAGAGTTAGCTTTGCTTGATACCCTTTCGCACCGCCTGCGCGAGCAGGGCTGGATGGCTCGGCTGGCAATTCGACCGCAGGAGGGTTGCTCACACCTGACGGGCGTTTTTGCACCTGCTACGCCGCTGATGGGGTTGGCCGTTGATATTGGCTCAACTAAACTGGCGCTTTATCTGATAGACCTGGAAGGCGGAGCCACGCTGGCTTGTTGCGGTGTCATGAATCCTCAAATTGCTTATGGTGAGGATGTCATCAGCCGTATCGCTTTTGCGAATAAAGCCCCCGAAAACCGAAAGTTATTACAAGAACGTCTAATTGCCACGTTGAATGAGACAATCGGCGACCTGTGCCGTCAAGCCGCTGTCCGCCATGAACAGATTGTGGATGCAGTGTTTGTCGGCAATACTGCCATGCACCACTTCTTCTGTGGGTTGCCAGTTACTCAGTTAGGGGCTTCTCCCTACGTCCCGGCGGTCAGCGAAGCATTGGAAGTACGTGCCGCTGAACTCGGTCTGAAAACCAGCAGCGGCGCCTGGGTATATTTGCCGCCCAACATTGCCGGTTACGTGGGAGCAGATCACACCTCTGCTTTGCTGGCAACGCTGGCGATGTCTAAGGCGGAAAAGGCAAAAGTTTTGGTGGATATTGGAACAAACACTGAAATCAGCTTGATTACCTGTGAACGGATTTACTCCTGTTCTACTGCTTCCGGTCCTGCATTTGAGGGTGCTCACATTCGTGATGGGATGCGCGCTGCAGCTGGCGCAATTGAAAATGTGCATTTGCGAGATGGCAGGGTGGAGGTGGTTACAGTCGGTGGACAGCCGCCGGTTGGCATTTGTGGCACAGGAATCCTCAAAGCCATCTCGGAATTGCGTCAGGCTGGGGTAATTGATCGGCGCGGTACGCTGAAAAGAGGTGCACCGGGGGTTCGGTTGGAAAATGACCGGGCTGAATTTCTCCTTGTACCTGCTGCCTTGACTGGTCATGGCCGCGATATTGTGATAACACGCCGCGATGTGAATGAAATTCAGCTGGCTAAAGGCGCTATCCGGGCAGGGATCGAAATCTGCTTGGAAGTTGCCGGTTTAACTGTGGAGGAAGTTGAGGAATGGGTTATTGCTGGCGCGTTTGGGACTTACCTGGATGTAAACAGTGCACTGGCGATTGGCATGTTTCCTCCCCAGGTTCCGAAGGAACGCTTTCGGCAGGTTGGCAATGCGGCGGGAATGGGGGCAAAAAGGATGTTGCTATCCCGTCAACAGCGATTATTTTCCAATGAGATTGTGCAACGCGTGGAATATATTGAATTAACGGTTTACCCGAGCTTCACACAAAAGTTTGTAGAGGCAATGTATCTGGAAGGAGAGGAGGAGCAGGCTGAATAATGCGTTGTTTTGGCCTGCCTAACTATAGGGAGGAGTGACGATGATCGGTCAAATCCAGAACTTAGAAGACATGTATCGCAAACGAGACGCCATTCTGGACGTTGCGCGAATTGCCACCGAGCAGTATTTGAGTTCATCCGAATGGGAAGATAGTATCCAACGTGTCCTAAAATTGTTAGGACAGACAACCCATAGCAGCCGTGTTTATGTATTCGTCAGACGCACCGAACAATATGGTCAAAGCTTGGCGAATCAACGGTACGAATGGAGTGCGCCGGGTATTCCTCTCAGGCAAACTGGCTCGTTGGATCAAACTGTTTTTGAAGATCCAATGGTTATTGCTGCTTGGGAAGCTATTTTGAGCAAACGCCAGATTGTGCAGGGTAACGTTGAAGATTTTCCCTCGATTGAACGTGCCTTTTTGCAACGACAGGGAGCACAATCCTTCACCGGGATTCCAATTTTTGTAGATGATCACTGGTGGGGATTTGTAGGGCTCGAGAGTAATCAAAGAGACCGTTTCTGGTCTGCAGCTGAGGTAGACGCGCTTAAGATAGTGGCCAATTTGCTGGGTGCAATCGTGCAACGCAAACGGAGTGAGGAAGTCATCAGACGATTGTATGAATCGGAGCGGGAACAGCGACTCATCTCACAAGCGCTGAGGGAAGCGGGTTTGAAGATGAGCAGTACGCTGGTTGAGGAAGAAATTCTTGATCTGCTTTTGGAGCAGGTTCAACGCGTTGTTCCTTTTGACACTGGCGTTGTTATGGTTGTGAGAGGTGCTCATGCTTCTATGGCACGTTTACGGGGATATGAGCAATTTGGGGAAAAAATATGTCAAAGGGTGAAAACACTGGATTTTAGCATTGCAGATTTGAAAAATCTACGTCAAATGATGGAGACCTGTCGCCCGGCGGTTATTTCTGATACGAAATCGGATCCTGATTGGAAGCTGATGGAAGAAACTCAGCATATTCGCTCATGGGTTGGGGCGCCTATCGTGATCGGGGGTAAGGCTGTAGCGTTTCTTTCGCTGGATAAAATGGAAGCGAATTTTTATCGCCCGGAACATGCCGAGGTGTTGGCTGCCTTTGCCAATCAGGCGGCGCTGGCTTTGCATAATGCCAGGCTATTTGAGGAAACAAATCAGGCGTTAAGGCGTGAAGAGCGCCTTAACGAGCTTGTGCGGCTGATCAGCAGCCAGATGTCAATCGACGCGATTCTGCAAAATCTTGTGCAGCAGGTCTCTGCCTTACTGGATGCTGATTCGGCAACCATTGGTATTGTTAACATGAGCAGTGATGAGATGGCTTTCCCTTATCGATTTAATCCGCCGCAAGATTCTCCAGAGATGATCAAACGTGGGCAAGGATTGTCCTGGGTGGTTTATGATAGCGGTCAATCGTTAATGATCACAGATTATTCTTCTCATCCGCAGGCAGTAGACGAGTGGAAAAGAGCTGGTGTAACCAGCTATCTTGCTGTTCCATTGATTGCGGGTGGCGAGAAACTGGGGGTTTTAAGCATATTTAATACGAAAAAAGGTAAGTTTTTTACGGAGCGCGAGCTGCATCTTGCAGAGTCTATCGGCCGGCAGGTAGGGATAGCAATTCGTAATGCGCGGTTGTTTGAGACACTGCAAAAACGAGCTGAAGAAGCTGAAACATTGCGACAGGCTTCAATATCTATTGTTTCATCCTTAAAACTAAACGAGGTATTGAACACAATTCTGGAACAGCTTCAGCACGTTGTACCATACGATAGCGCCAGCATCTTTTTACTGGAGGCACAAGGTATGCGCATGGTGGCAGCCAAAGGGGACTTTGCCAGGGAATTGGTCGGCAAAGTGTTCCCAGAAAGGGATGAATTGTTCTTTGAAGCGGCGCGAACTGGTAAGCCGGTGATCCTGAAAGACGCCAGCCGGGACCCTCGTTTTCATGGTTGGGGAGGGGTGAGTTATGTAAGAGGGTGGATTGGAGTTCCTCTACTTTTACGAAACGAAGCAATTGGATGTTTGACATTAGACAGTTGTCAGGTTGGCGCCTATGATCAGGTCAATATTCCGCTGTTGCAGACATTTGCCAATGAGGCAGCAGTTGCTATCCATAACGCTCGCCTGCTGGCACAGGTTGAGCAACTGGCTATTGTGGACCCGTTGACAGGATTATACAATCGTCGCTATTTCATGGAGATTGGACAGCGTGAATTCCGGCGCGCTCGCCGACAGGCATTGCCGCTTTCTCTTATCGTAGCGGATATTGATAATTTCAGAACATGGAACGACCAATATGGTCATCTCTTGGGAGATCAGTTGCTGCGTACGCTCTCGGAAAGTATGCGGCGTGTAATACGGGATATGGATATTCTGGCGCGAAGCGGTGGAGATGAATTTGCTGTGTTGCTGCCACAGACGCGATTAACGGAAGCGATTGGATTGGCAGAACAATTAAGCCGGGTCGCAAGTGAAATACAAGTCAATGTAGTTCAGGGAAAAACCGGCATTACACTTAGCTTCGGGCTGGCGGACATTGAAGGTGAATGCAGTGGATTCGAGGATTTATATCAGCGTGCAGTAAAAGCGTTGTTGAATGCTAACAAAACAGGCACTAATCGCATTTCTTTGTGGGACATCACTCTGGAAGAAAAAGGATTGCAGGACGAGTAAATGGCGAAGCTTTTTTTGAGCTGTCGGGGTCGTTTCAAACACAAACAACCAGGACAGGTCGCTGCAATGTTGACGCTGTTGGTGCTGATTTTATTGTGTTTTCTGTGGATATGGATTGGTTTGAACCGACGGATGAGCTTGTTGGAAAGCGAACGTCAGTATTTTGAGCTTCTGGCAAATCAATATAATTCAGCTTTGTCAGCTGCTTTGCAACGACGATTGAATATGTTGGAGAGTGCTTCGGCATATGTTGAGGAACGAATGGTTCTTACAACCTGGTTATCGCCTGTTGAATTGGAGGTTTTATCTGACGCGCTCTACAGAAATGAGGATGTATTCGGAATAGGCATTTTTTCAAAGGATGGAAAACTGAGTTATCTTTATCCAAAGGTGATCAACGAGCTGCCAGGATGTCCTTCGAGCATTTTGGACACCTTCTCGGAACCTGCAGAAGACACAAGACAACATCCACGAATCAGTTCACCGTTTTCTTTGCCGGACAATGAAGTGGGATTGTGCATTTACCACTCCATTTATCAACGCGGTAATTATCAGGGGGCGGTGGCAATGGTACTGCGTTTCTCATCCTTGTGGAATGAAGCTGGGCTAAACAACTTGCCCGATCAGTATACGGCTGCATTGCGAGACAAGCATGGTGCTATTGTCTGGGGCGACACGGGTGTCCTGAGACTCCGGTCGCTTGCAATCCCTCTGGATGTTGAAAATGTCGGATGGCAACTGATTGTTGCAAAAGATCAGGGACAGACAAGTGCGGATGAGGCGATGCAATTGTATTGGGTAGGGGGCTTGTTACTTTGCCTGTTGTTCAGTGGATTGTTTTACCTGGGCGCAGTTTGGGTAATAAAGTCGCGTTGGCAACTTTCTCGGCAGGCGGAAACCATCAGTCACTTGCAGTCTCAGTATGAAGCCAAATTGCAAGCAGTTCTAGATTCTGTTTCAGACGCGGTCTATATTGAATTGGCTTCCAGTCACCGTATTTTGGATGCCAATGCTGCTGCCTCGAGAATGACAGGTTATACCAGAGAAGAGCTTCGCTCTATGTCTACGGATGATTTGAATTTGTCTTTGTCGGCGAGACCGGTGATTGAGCATGAATCAGCGTTTGTTATTGAACAGACTCACCGGAATGGGAGTCGGCTTCTGGTAGAGATGCGCTCGGTACCGGTGAATCTGCCCGGTGAAGAATTAATTGTAAGAGTAGTAAGTGATATCAGCGAGCGCGAGCGCACGCAAAGAGCACTACAGCGTAGCGAAGATTCGCTTAAGCAGCGGACTGAGCGAATTATCCGTAATCAGGCTGCGTTAATCCAGCTGGCGCAAATTGATTACACAGATTGGGATCAGACATCTAGGGCGATTTTACGTACTGCAGCCGGCATTCTGGAAGTTGAGCGCGTTAGTTTGTGGCTGTTTGAACAGGGGGACAAGAAGCTCTATTGTGAATTGCTTTACCATTTGAGCAACGATTCTTTTGAAAGCGGTGTTGAGCTTAATGCTGAAGAAGCTCCGTTTTTCTTTGAGACGCTTGAGCGTAACGCGATGTTATCGGTGAATTTGGCTCAAGAAGATGAACGAACATGTCAGTTGACTGAAATTTATCTGAAGCCTCACCACATTACTTCTTTGCTGGCTGTTCCTGTGCGCCGATATGGACGTATCGTTGCGATGATTTTGCATGAACATGTTGGCGATGCGCCGCGTAACTGGATGATCGAGGATGAGGACTTTGCGGCTTCTATTGCCGATGTGGCATCGCTCTCTCTTGAAGCGGTTGAGCGAAAGCGTGCTGAAGAAAAGCTGGCTGAAAGTGAGGAGCGTTACCGCAGCCTGGTCGAAACATCCCCAGATGCCATCTTTTTGACGGACCCTAAGGGTATTATTCTGTTTTGTAATGTAAAGATGGCGGAAATTTTTGGCTATCAACAGACAAATGAACTGATTGGTGCTGGGATCACTGACCTGGTTATACCATCCGACCAGCATAGGCTACGTCAGGATATGCAGGACGCATTGAAGAGTGGTATTGTGCATCAGTTCGAATATAACTTTCGACGTAGCGACAATACCATATTTCCTGGCGAAATCAGTTTCTCGTTTGTGGTGGGTCGTAGCAAACAGGGAGCTTTAGGTTTTACAGGTATTTTGCGGGATGTTTCCGAGCGCAAGCGTTCCCAAGCACAACTGAATTTGCAAAGCGCGGCGCTTGAATCTGCGGCAAATGCGATCATAATTACTGATCGGGATGGTAACATTCTGTGGGTTAACCCGGCATTTACCGTGCTGAGCGGTTATTCCATCGAAGAAATTATTGGTAAGAATACCCGTATCTTGAATTCCAAGCGACAAAATCGGGACTTTTACCGATCAATGTGGCAGAACATATTGAGTGGTCAGGTGTGGCATGGTGAGTTGTTCAATCGCCGCAAGGATGGTAGTGTGTATCCTGAAGAAATGACAATTACGCCTGTGCGAGCTTTCGGTGGAGAAGAGATTACTCATTTCATCGCCATCAAGCAGGATATCACGTTGCGCCGCCAGCGCGAACGCGAACAGTCCGTACTGATCTCCATTGCATCTGCGCTACGGGCGGCCTCAACGCGCTCAGAAATGATCACAACTCTGCTTACAAAGTTACTCGAATTGCTGGATGCACAAGGAGCGGCTTTTATTACGCGCTTGCCAGAAACAGGCGATGGACTGTGTGAGCTGGGTATAGGTGTGTGGAGCGACTGGATGGGTGAGCGTATTCCTGCGGGCAAGGGGATTACAGGTCTGGTATTTCAGACAGCACAGTTCTATTTCACCAATGATGTCGAGAATGACCCACTGTTGTTTTATAAAAATAGAATGGGAGGGCTTGAACGGGCTGCTTGTGTCCCTCTGATTGTACAAGGACAAATTATAGGAGCAGTTTGGGTGGGACGCCATACAGAGTTTACAGAGGATGTTTTACATACCATCTTGGGAATTGTGGATATTAGCGCTAATGCCATTCAGAGAGCGGCCTTGTATGAAGAAGCCCGGCGGCGTATCCAACGTCTGGCTGCCTTGCATAATATTGACATGGCAATTACAGCCAGTGTTGGCTTACATAATATTCTGAATACTTTGTTAGAACAGGTCATGTTGCAATTAGATGCAGATGCCAGCGCCGTGTTGTTACTTGATCAAGCAGATGGCTCTTTGCAATATTTTGCCCGGCGGGGTTTTCGTTCACTGAAGCAGGGTGAAGCCCGTGAAGGTTGTCGTGCAGCGCAACAAGTGGCTAAAGATCGCCAGATGCTAGCGATTCGGGATATATCGCTTGTTGACGAGGAATTATTTAAACGCTTGCCTGTGGATGAAGAGCGCTTTATTGCTTATCATGCTGTTCCGTTGCTGGCAAAGGGACAGACACAGGGTGTGTTGGAGGTCTTTCACCGTCGAGCATTTGAGCCCGATTCAGAATGGTTAGACTTTCTAGAAATGCTGGCAGGACAAGCGGCAATCGCTGTTGAGAATGCCATCTTATTCGATAGGCAGCAACAAACCCATCTGGAATTGACACAGTCTTATGATGCCACTCTGGAGGGCTGGGCACGCGCACTTGAGTTGCGCGATCTCGAGACGTTGGAACACACCCGTCGGGTTACTGATATGGTACAGGCGCTGGCGCGAGCTATGGGTGTTCCTGAAGAACAGCTGATTCATATCCGACGTGGTGCTTTGTTGCATGATATTGGCAAACTGGCTATTCCAGACAGCGTACTGCTTAAAGCCAGCGAGCTGGATGAAGAGGAGTGGGAAATCATGAAGCTACATCCAGTATACGCCTATCAATTGCTTCACCCTATTCCCTATCTGCGTCCGGCGCTGGAAATCCCATATTGCCATCATGAGCGTTGGGATGGTACGGGGTATCCGCGGGGACTCAGCGGAGAGGAAATTCCGCTTTCGGCACGTATCTTTGCTGTGGTGGATGTTTGGGATGCTCTGCTTTCTGACCGCCCTTACCGAAAGGCATGGACGCCTAAACAGGTTCGCGCCTATATTCATAAGCGCGCCGGACAACAATTTGATCCCCAGGTTGTGGCTATGTTCTTTAAACTCTGGAAGCCAGAATAGACAGTGGTTTTTTAATTGCTTTATTTGTTATGCCGTATAATTCTCCGTATTGCCTGATACAAAGGTTTGAGTCTCTTGTACATCTGTGAATAGACGTTGGCGTACAGATCGTCATAAATACGGTGTTTCTTCAGATCAGGCTCAAAAGTATCTCCCAGACGGGTCATTGCTTTGATGGCACTGGGAAAATCTGCATGGAGACCAATCCCAACTGCGGCATCAATTGCGGCGCCTAACCCGGAAGCCTCATAGAGGTGTGGACGGGAAACCGGCAAGCCAAAAATATCTGCAGTAAGTTGCATGGCTGCATTGCTCTGGCTGCCACCGCCAGCAACCCTTAATTCGCGAATTGGAATGCCGCTACGTTGGCTGGTTCGCTCGGCACCGTCGCGTAACGCATAAGCAAGCCCTTCTAGGATGGCGCGATAGATATGCGCTCTGGTATGAACATCCCCAAAGCCAATGATAGCACCGCGAGCCTCAGGCCCTGGGTGACGTAAACCTGGTGACCAGTAAGGCTGTAATACCAACCCTTCTGAACCAGGCGGAACCGCATTGACAAGTTCATCGAACAATGTTTCAGGTTCTATCCCGCGTTTTTCGGCAAGTTGTTGCTCCCGTAAGCCAAATTCCTGCTTGAACCAGCTTACCATCCAGTAACCGCGGTAAATCTGCAGTTCCATAGTGTACATTCCTGGCACTGCAGCCGGGTAGGGTGGAATCAGAGGCACAATTTCAATGTAACGTTGATGTGTTGTGTTAATCGTGGCAGTTGTACCGTAGCTCAGGCAGCCAATGTGCGATTCCAATGCGCCAGCGCCCAATACTTCGCAGGCTTTATCAGCTGCGGCTGCAATCAGCGGCAGTCCGACCGGAATGCCACTTTCCCGGCTGGCTTGTGGTGTGATTGTCCCCAGCTGACTTGCGGGCTTGACCAGTTCGGGCAACCATTGCCGCGGAATCGGTGCAGCCTGCCATTTCCAGTCCCAATTCTTTGACCAGTCCTGACGTTTGTAATCAAACGGTAAGTAGCCTACCTGACAGCCAACCGAGTCGACAAAACGCCCCGCCAGCCGGTAGGTCAAATAGCCCGAAAGCAGTAAGTAATGGCGGATTTTATTCCACACTTCGGGTTCGTGGATACGTATCCAGTTTGCTTCAACGTCTGCTTGCAAGTGAGCGACTGTCTCACTAGCACCCGCCAGCGCAAACGCAATTCCCCACACCCCGCCAATTTTGGGTAAACCTTCTGTTCTGCGCTGATCCAGCCAGACGATAGCCGGACGCAGTGGTTCTCCTTTCTCATCCAACGTAACCACTGTAGATCGCTGAGTAGTCAGGGATACTGCAGCAACGTTTTGTTTTTGCACGCCTGATTGCTGCCACAAACCCTGACATGCCTGACAGAGCGCTTCCCAGAACAGTTCCGGGCGCTGTTCGGCCAGTCCGGGAGCTGTGGAGTAATAGGGCTCAATTGGAATGCGTTGTTTGGCTACCAGATGACCAGTGGGTGAAAACAGCAGAGCGCGCACGCTTTGAGTACCGCAGTCAATGGCAAGAATTTGATCTGGCATGGAGTCTCCCGGATAAATAAACAGTTTGTTTATACGATTCACCTGATAGGGTTTGGCACATGAGGTTAACAATAGCGGGTGAATTTTGTATCCACTTTGCGCAGGATTCTGGCAAGGGCTCGTTTGGGGTCAATCAGGGCGGAAAGAAACAAAAGAATGATTTTTTGAAGTTTTTTGCTGTCCAGACTTTTTCGCCAGTAGCGTAACAGCCGCTGTTCCCTGTCTATCTTTCGTAGCAGAGACTTGTTTATCTGGTCGAAAAAAGCCCGGAAGTCTTTTTCTGGTTGCCGGTTTGCTCTACGGCGGGCACAGTCAAGCGCGTACAGGGTGTATATAATATTTTCTCTGGCATTTTGCATAGATAGACTATCCCTGCGCAGGCGGATTTTATACAGGAATTTTGCGGAGTTTGTCACCGGATACCGCTCAACCAGACGCAAAAATAGATCCGTTTCTTCAGACTGCTTGAATGTCTCGCGGTATCCGCCAATGGAGACCAGTGCCTGAGTGCGAAACAACGTGGCTCCCTGAATGAGACCGCGCAGTCCTTGCCGGATTTCCCAGCGGATGAAAGTAGGGGAGCATCCAACTGTAGATGCTCCAATAATCTTTTCGGTATCGCTGTCGATGTAATAGCAGTTTGCGCTGCAGGCTGCCATGTCAGGATATTTCAGTAACAGCCGAACCTGCTCTTCGAGCCGGTTGGGCAATGAAATATCATCAGCGTCCATGCGGGCAAGGAAGGGATAGTTTTTTTCTTGTGCGAAGGCAATGCCCCGGTTCATTGCTGAGCCCGGTCCCTCGTGTTGCTGATGAATAAACAGCATACGTTTGTCTAGCAGGGTGTTGATCACCTCATTACTGCCATCAGTTGAACCATCGTCTACGATCAGCAGGGTAAAATTGGGATAGGTTTGGACGAGGATCGAATTCACTGCCTGTGCCACGTAAGGTCTGGCATTGTAAAGCGGCATAACAACCAGCACAGGTGGGAAACTCATAGCAAAAACTAATCCTTTGTTCGTGAAATTACATAGCTGAAGACATCCGCCATGTTCTGGGCTAATTTCTTGCGATCATAGGCTTCAATACCGTCACAGCTGATCCATTGTGGAGTGCCGTTTTGGTGTGCAGTATACATGGCTTCTATATAGCTGGCGATCTGGTCAATTTCCGAGAAGTGACAGTGTTTTCCTAGATTGTATTTTTCTAGCAATTTACTAGCGGCGTTGTTATCTGAAACTAGTAAAATTGGAGCTTTGCCGGTTGCCCAGTACTCGTAAAAAGTTCCCGAGGGACCAAGATTACGACGGGGCAAAATAAGTAAAAACAAGTCGGCTATCCATAACCATTCCACTAAAGTTTTACGATCCACGGGTTCAACTTCGTGAATTATCGTTTGCAGTCCCAAGTCTCTGATTACAGTGTTATATTCTTTGCTGATACCAGTACTTGCCAGAAAGATTAAATCAATTTTCTCGCGGGCTGCCGAATTGCGTTCCAAAAAGATGTTTAGCCCCAGCAAAAATGGCGTAAGATCACGATATATCTTTCGGAAGTCGTAAGAAGCAGCCAGGATTACGAAGCGTCCGGTCTGCGGAGTTCTGGGGCGTTGCCAGAGGGGATAAAACTCTTCCAGGTCTGAACCGTTGGGAATCAAATGAAGCCTGCCCGGATTTTGTAGCCATCTGTAACGCTGGTAATAAGTATCAAATATTTCGTCAGTAACTGTGGTCACAGCATCTGTGCCAGCAATAATGATGTGTTCTGACAAGATATCGATCTTCTGGCGAAAAGCGGACTTGCGCTGAAAGAGGGCAGAGCCAACCCAGTCATCTTTCAAGTCCAGAACAAAAGGTTTGCGTATCAGCCATTTTAGAAGCAATCCTATCAGTGCGTTGGAGAAGGGCGGTGTGACAGAGTAAATCAGATCAATCTGATGAGCTTTGGTAATCTGAAAACTCTTTTTGAAAGCTCGCCAGCCCCAGGGCAAAGAAGAATTCCCTGCCAGCTTGCTGATTGCGTGCTGGAAGATGTTGTCGTGATCCTGTGAGGGAGAAAACGGTGCAGGGATGCGTTCAACCCGGGTATCCTGTGGTACCTCGCTTAGCAGGAAGCCGCATAATGGTTGTTGTCCTGGGATGGGATGCGCCGGGTCTTGTGTGATGACTACGAATTGCCAGCCCAGCGGTGTAATATACTTAATAAACTTAACCAGACGAATGGAAGCCCCAGGAGAGCCAAGTGGTGGAAAATCTCTGGAAATAACGAGAATTTGCGACAAGAAATAACCTCTGCCAGTTCCGCGTGAAAGAGACAATCTTAGTCTGCATGGGTTACGGAAGATACTACGGATTGTTTTTATTATAACAAAGGTGATTGCCTCGTCCTAAACTCAAAGCAGTGGATAAACCTTGGGCTTAGATGAATTGGTAAACATGAGCCGGATAATTGGGAAAGCGTTGTTTATGTGGTTGACGCTGAATGTAGATTTGTTTTTTCTCCCCAATAAAAGTGAATAGTTCATCCATCTCCGCTTCTTTGACTTGTTCCGGTGTCGAGGGATCGGGCAGCTGATCTGCCTGGGTTTTGACCCATAAGGAAACGGTGCGATGATGAACCCCCAGGTGCCGGGCAATCCGACGCA
>DYEC01000010.1 GCA_020725865.1 Anaerolinea sp.
GTGGGAGTTGAACCCACACGCCTTTCGGCACATGGCCCTCAACCATGCCTGTCTGCCAGTTCCAGCACCAGCGCAGATGCCGTTATTATATCTGTACCTGAACACATGGTCAAGTAAAATAGAAGCATGACATAAAATTTTTTTTACCTCTCTTAATCTCGATGGAGGAATTGGCATGAAAATCGTTCTAGATGCAATGGGCAGCGATAACCGCCCAGCTCCTGAAATCGAGGCAGCGGTCAAAGCTGCCGAGCTTTTTGGTGATGAAATTATCCTGACCGGTCACCAGGACATCCTGAACCCAAGACTGTCAGAACTTAATAAAGGATTACCCGTCCGCGTGGTCCATGCTCCAGATGCAGTAGATATGTCAGCCCACGCAGTCGAGGGCACAATGAAAAGCCCGCAAAACTCAATGGCTGTGGGTCTCTCCCTCTTGAAAGAAGGAAAGGCAGATGCTTTCGTGACAGCCGGAAATTCCGGTGCAGCAATGTTCAATGCAGTGAGGATTCTTCATAGAACTCAAGGGGTGGTGCGTCCTGTTATGGTTACCACACTTCCCACTCGTAAAGGCAGATGTGTATTTCTGGATACCGGCGCCAACGCCGATTGTCGTCCGGATTTTTTGGTAGAGTTTGCCGTTATGGGGGCTGTTTATGCGGAATCCGTATCTAGTATTCAGAATCCGCGCGTTGGCTTACTGGCAAATGGAGAAGAACCCGGCAAAGGAAACATGCTTGTCCGAGAAGCATATGAACTTCTGGAAAAAAGCAACTTGAACTTTATCGGCAATGTTGAGCCTAAAGAGTTGTACAGTGGTCACGCCGATGTAGTCGTTGCGGATGGTTTTACAGGGAATATCCTCATTAAGACAAGTGAGGCAGTTGCTAAATTAATCACCGATATTTTGCGCGAGCAAATTAGCGCCTCCTGGCCGCGCAAAGTAGGCTATTTGCTCATCAAACCTGCCTTCTCATCTTTGAAGAAAATGATGGATCCGGCAGAAGTTGGCGCAGCAATGCTCATGGGCGTTAATGGTTATGTGTTTATTGGACATGGACGTTCTGATGCACGCGCCCTGGTCAGTGCCATCCGATTGGCTCGGCAGGCTGTACAATCCAATCTGCTTCAGACGCTTCCAGTCAAAATCCAAGAACGCCTCGCAAGCCTTAATACCACTCCTTAAGTTTTCAGAAAAGAGATAACAATGAAAATCATTTCGAACGAAAAACTTATTCAGCGCAATCGAAAAATTGGACAAATCACGACATTTGCTAGTCTGGCAATTCTTGCGGCCGGACTGGTCGCTTCATTCAGTCAGAATTACTTCAACCTTTCATTTGCCGCTCTACTGCTTGGTTTTGTACTGTCTCAGGTGGGTATTTATTTTGGTTCTCGTTGGGGGCGTTCGCCTAGGCCGGATGAAAAACTATCACAGGCGCTCAAAGGTCTCGACGATAAATATTTTCTCTACCACTACAAAACAAGCGTGCCACACCTGCTGGTTGGACCTGCCGGTATCTGGATACTAATGCCATATCCACAGGGTGGCACGATTTACTATGACACAAACAAAGACCGGTGGAAACAAAAGGGTGGTAGCCTATATTTGAAAATCTTTGCCCAAGAAGGTTTGGGGCGTCCGGACCTTGAAGCTCAGTCTTATGAACTTGAAACACAAAAATATCTGAGAAGGTTTTTGGGAAATAATATAGAACTCCCCCCCGTCCAGCCTATTCTAGTATTTACGAATGAAAAAACTGTTGTGCAAAGCGAAAATGCCCCCATGCACGCGCTGAATGTTACAAAATTGAAAGACTTTATCCGTCATCAAGCAAAAGCAAATCCGGCACCAATGGATAGTATTAAAATCATTCAACAGGCTTTGCCAACCGAATAACCAATCCTATCCAAAATTTAAAGAACCTTCCGGTAAACTCACCTCTTCTTGCTACGAGAAGAGGTTTTTTCTACTTCTTTGCGTATACCAGTTTTTACTGAACCTTGCAGGCTCTTGATTTCATCAGAAGTTAGATAACGCCATTCGCCGGGTTTTAGGTCACCCAAGAGCAAGCTGCCAATTCGTACTCGAATGATCCTCAGAACCGGTAAACCGATTCTTGCCCCAACCTCTCGAATCTGTCGCTTGCGTCCTTCTCTCAGGATCACCCGCAGCCATGTGTTTTTGCCAGCTACCCCCTCTACGCTTACCTTTGCGGGTGCGGTTCGATGTCCGTCCTCAAGAACCACTCCACGCCGCCAGACAGCCAACTGCTGTTCATCAGGACGTCCCGAAACCAAAACTCGATACTCTTTCTCGTGACCATATCGCGGGTGTGTCAGCCGGTTAGCTAGTTCCCCGTCATTTGTTAACAGGATTAGCCCCTCACTGTTAAGATCGAGCCTACCAACGGAAAACAAATGACCAGGTACAGGCACTAGATCGCGCACTGTCGCCCGCTGGTCATCTGTGCCAACATCCGAAAGCACACCGCGCGGTTTATGCAAAGCAATATAGATCAGGTCGGCTTGAGCGCTGGAAACCTGTAGTCCATCAACACGGATCACATCTTGTAAGAGGTCTGCCTTCATTCCAAGAATAGCAGGGGTGTTATTTACGGTAACGCGCCCTGCAGCAATCAGTTCCTCACAAGCGCGGCGTGAACCAAAACCCAATCTCGCAAGTATCTTCTGTAAACGTTCCGCCATGTTCCATTAATCCTTTAACAACTGATTGTTTTCTTCTTCCAGACCAACCTCTCCGACTTCATAAGGCGGTAACTGGCTCAATGAGGACAGCCCAAAATACTGAAGAAATTCCGCAGTCGTCCCATAAAGAATGGGGCGTCCCGGACCTTCTGCCCGTCCTACTTCTTGAATCAACCCTTTGCTCAAGAGACTGCGCAAAACGCCATCACTATTTACTCCTCGGATGGCATCAATGCCCGGGCGAGTGATTGGTTGTCGGTAAGCAATGATTGCAAGAGTCTCCTGTGCGGCGCGGCTGAGATGGGTTGTCGCCTCATAACCAAGAAATTTCTCAATAGTAGGTGCATATTCTGGCGCCGTTGTCAACTGAACACGTCCAGCCGACCATTGTATCCTTATGCCACCCCGATTAAGATAACGTTTTTCCAATTCACGCAAAGCTTGTTCAATCACCTCAGACGTTTCTTCCAAAACTGCCGCCAACTGGGCTATTGATACTGAAGAAGCTGCCACAAACAACAGTGCTTCTATAGAGGATTCCAGGTCGTATTTCTGGTCTGGACTTGAGAAAGATTGTGTTTGATCACTCATGCTATAATTGGATTTGCTTTGTTCCGAATAGATTGCGAATATAAAATGAACCAGAAATTCATTAAAAAACTTGTTGTTGTTACAGTAATAGCTAGTACGCTTGCCTGTCGAATGAATATCGGTGGGCCAACACCCGAAAGAACCATTCCCGTCTCTACTGAGGCGCTTGGTCAACTAGATTCTGCGCTGTCAACTGCCTTTCAAGCAGATACAAATTCTATCACGATTACCGTGACAGAAGAACAACTTACATCGTTTGCCGCATATAGATTTACTACCAATTCCGATCTGTCCATTCAAAACCCGCAAATCTTTCTACAAAACGGACAGATTGAATTCTATGGGCAAGTGGAACGGGGAGGAATTCTATTCAATGCTCACATAACCTTGCAAGTCTACCCGGATGAAAACGGGAGGCTAAATGTTCAAATCACTTCTATTGACCTTGGTCCTATCCCCGTAACTCAAACCTTACAACACCAAATCAATGATATGGTAGACCAGGCTTTGTCTAATACAATCGAGAGTAAAACAGCTGGATTCTATATCCAAGGCATCACCATTGCCAATGGCAAAATGGTAATTACTGCCACAAAACAATAAAAACAAACTGAGCCAAAATGTGTAAACTAAATTCCACATTCACCACATGTCGTTTCATAAGTGTCGCATTGATTGCATTAATCAGTGCAATACTTCTTGTTGCATGTAATACACAACCTGATGATACGACAACCTCGGTGAATGTTACGATTATCGCAGATGGCAGACAGAGTCAGATTACCGTCTTATCTGGTTCCTCTGTGCAAAACGCTCTGGAGAAAGCCAATATCCAGCTAAACCCGCTGGATAAAGTTGAACCACCTACTTTTACCGCTATTGAAAACTCTATTCAGATCAAAGTCACACGGGTTACTGAAGAATTTATACTCGAAGAAAAGGTTATTCCTTTTGAACGCCAGACGGTTCGGAATGAGGCCTTACCCGCCGGACAAACCATGCTGATTCAACCTGGTGTAAATGGCATTCAGCAAATCACCTATCGAATTGTGCGAGAAAACGGGATTGAAGTATCCCGTTCGGTGTTCAAAGTGAGCACTTTAACCGAAAGCAATCCGGAAATTGTAATGGTCGGCGTTCAAACGCCGTTCACTGCCATACCTATACCGGGCAAACTGGCATATCTCACCGCAGGAAATGCCTGGATTATGGAGAACACGACCGGAGAACGACATCCTTTAGTCACCACAGGCGATCTGGACGGGCGTGTATTCAGCCTGTCTGATAAAGGTGAATGGTTGCTATTTACACGAAAAGCAAAGGAAGATGAAGCAGACAATCTTATTAACACGCTCTGGATGATCAACACGTCCAAACCAGATGCAGACCCCGTGTATTTGCGCGTGCAAAATATCGTCCATTTTGCCGATTGGGTGCCCGGTTTGGGTTTAACAATCTCCTACTCAACTGTTGAACCCCGGCCTACAGCCCCCGGCTGGCAGGCAAACAATGATCTGTATATTATGACGATAAATGAAAACGGCGGTATTCTCAAAAAAGAAAAAATCCTTGAGGAAAATTCTGGCGGCATTTATGGGTGGTGGGGAACGAATTTCTCCTGGTCTCCAAACGGACAACAACTTGCTTACGCACGTCCAGATAGTGTCGGCATTGTTGACACTGAAAAGGGGCTTATGTTACCACTCCTGGACATTGTTCCTCTTCAAACCCGCAGTGACTGGGCATGGGTTCCAGGTCTGGGCTGGAACAGTGACAGTAACTTACTCTATACGGTAAATCATGTTTCCGCCTCAAACCTTACAAGTGTTGAGGAATCCCCGGATTTTGACTTATGCGTTATCCTGCTCCAGGATCAGCAGGTAATTAATATTGTGCGTCAGACTGGAATGTTTGCTTATCCTTCTCCTGCAATCACTCGTTTTAACAAATATTTTCCGGTGGCATTTCTGGTAGCAAACTTTCCAGAACAAAGTGAAAATAGCCGTTACAGATTGGCTATAATGGATCGGGATGGATCAAACCGAAAAATCATTTTTCCAGAAGAAGGTTCAGCCGGTTTAAATCCACAAAAAGTTGTCTGGGGCCCTCAACGGAACCCAGAAGAAACCCAATGGATAGCCCTGATGTACTCTGGAAATCTCTGGCTGGTCAACCCATATTCAACTCAGGCACAGCAAATTACTGGGGACGGATCAATTATCAGAATAGATTGGAAATAATTTGGAGATAAAAATGAGAATATTAGTAACCGGAGCGGCGGGATTTCTAGGCTCACACCTGTGTGAAAGGTTCCTGAATGAAGGACACCAGGTTATTGGTATGGATAACTTCATTACCGGTAGTGTAGAAAACCTTGCTCATCTGGCGGGTAATCCCAACTTCCTTTTCATTCGTCATGACGTTGCCAATTTTATCTTTGTTCCCGGGAAAATTGATGCGGTTTTGCATTTTGCCTCTCCTGCCAGCCCCAACCCAAGCTCACCATTAGGATACACGAACTTGCCCATCCAGACAATGAAAGCTGGCGCCCTGGGGACCCATAACACTCTGGGGGTTGCGCGAGCCCACAAAGCCCGTTATCTGCTGGCTTCAACCAGTGAAATTTATGGCGATCCCCTAGAACATCCCCAAAAAGAAACCTATTGGGGTCACTGTGATCCCATTGGAGTTCGCTCTGTATATGACGAAGCCAAGCGCTTTGCAGAAGCTCTTACTATGGCTTACCACCGCTACCACGGCATTGACACCCGCATTGCCCGCATTTTTAATACCTATGGGCCTCGAATGCGCCTTGATGATGGACGAGTTGTTCCCAATTTTATCCAGCAGGCAATCCGGGGCGAACCGCTAACCGTTTATGGAGATGGATCGCAAACCCGTAGTTTCTGTTATGTGGATGATTTAATCGAGGGAATCTATCGCCTGCTTCTATCTGATGAGCATGGTCCGGTGAATATTGGCAATCCGGCGGAGACCACAATTCTTGAATTCGCTTACACAATCAATAAAATCATTGGAAACAAAGCTGGCATTGCTTTCAAACCAGCTTCTCGACTTGGAGACGATCCGCAAAGACGACAACCTGACATTACCAGAGCAAAGGAAATTTTAGGATGGGAACCGAAAATCTCACTGGAAGAAGGAATACGGCTTACAGCACCGTACTTCCGAAGAAAAATGGGCTTGGAATGATACTGGTAAATTCAAAAGAGCGTACCCGATTCGTCAGATTTGCAATTGTGGGTGCCATCGGTGCGGTAATTGATTTTGGCATCTTTAACATCATGCTCGCCTCCACAAGTGTTCCAGCGGTTTGGTGTAGCGCAGTTTCATTTGTGGCGGCTGTTTTGAGTAATTTTTTCTGGAACCGCTACTGGACTTACCCGGATTCACGAAGTAAACCCCTGTCACAACAATTGCTTCAATTCTCCCTAGTAAGCATTGCTGGTCTGGGAATCCGGATCGCACTGTTTGCACTTTTGGAAAAATCGCTCATCAACCTAAGCGCGATGCTGATTCCCGAAACTTTTCTCCAGGCCCAATTTGTCGGACACAATACCACACTTGCGTTTGCCATTCTTGTTGTTATGTTGTGGAACTTTTTTGCCAATCGCTTTTGGACATATAGTGATGTAGAATAAATAATATGGAGCAGCAAAACTCAACCTCTCTCGACCCCAATACTATCCCAAAGGATAATCAGGAAACCGAAGCACAATCTTCCATAAGGTCTTTGCGCGAATTGATAGACTTGGTGACAGGGCGTGGATTCAAGCCTGAACTAGAAGAGGAGTCAGGCTTTGCCGAGATTTTACCTTTCCCATTTCTTGCCCTGGTTGGGCAAATGGAAATGAGACTGGCTCTTTTGCTCTCCTTGATTAACCCTGCCGTCAGCGGTGTATTGCTGATTGGTCCTCGAGGGACAGGTAAAACAACCGCCGTGCGGAGCCTGATCAATCTGCTCCCAGATATTGAACGAAGCACTTGTTTCTATGGTTGTCTTCCTGAGGATGTTGAGATTGGTGGAATTGATACAATTTGTCCTGACTGTGCAAAAAAGTATGCTGAGGGTAAACCACTTACTAAAACTGAAAAGGCTCGCATTGTTGAACTACCTCTCAACGCTCGGTTGGAAGACGTTGTCGGTGGATTGGATGAACACGCTGTGGCACATGAGCGGTTTCGCCTTAAACGCGGTATCCTCTCACTGGCAGATCAAAACATCCTTTATATAGACGAAGTCAACTTGCTAGCGGATGAAATTGTAGATGCAATCTTAGATGCTGCCGCACAGGGTTCATATACGATTCGTCGCGGTCAATTCTCCGCCACCTACAAAGCAAATTTCACCTTAATTGGTTCAATGAACCCGGAAGAAGGTAATCTCAGGCCACAAATCCTTGACCGCTTTGGTCTGCGTGTTATAGTACGCGGCTTGAGCAGCGCACAAGAACGACTGGATGCTTACCGACGGGTTGCCGCATATCGCCGCAGTCCCAGACGCGTTGTGACTCAATTTTATCAAGAGACCGAACTGGCACGTATTGAATTGCAAGAAGCGCGAAACCTACTACCCCGGGTCATCCTCCCAGATGAAGTGGCGCGCAAGGGCATTCAAATGATCCAGGCATTGCAGATCGATTCACTCCGAGCCGAGATTACTATGTTTGAAGCAGCACGTGCTTACGCCGCGGCCGATGGAAGAAGTGTAGTAAGTCAAGAAGACATTCGCATCGTCGCGCCTATGGCACTCAGGCTTCGACGGTCGTCGTTTATGACAAAATACTTTGAAGACCGTTCCCGAGAAGAAAAAGAACTGCTGGCAACAATTGAACAAACGATTCCAGAGAGTACTAGCCAAATAGGTTAGAGGTATAGTATGGCAGAGATTTCACACCATCAACGCCTGGAAACCTGCCTTTCGGGTAATGAAACCGACCGTCCCCCCGTTTCTTTGTGGAGACACTTCCCGGTAGATGACCAAACACCCGAAGGACTCGCCGCCGCCGTAGTCAATTTCCAGAAACAGTACGACTTTGATTTTATCAAGGTTACTCCGGCATCTTCTTTCTGTATCAAAGACTGGGGCGCAACCGACCGCTGGACTGGAAATTTTGAAGGCACCAGAGATTACCAACAACCGGTTATTCTCCATCCAGAAGATTGGGTAAAGCTGCCTCTGCTTGATCCGAATATGGGGCATCTTGGGCGCCAGCTAACTGCTTTGCGTTATCTCAAAAACGAATTTGGCAACTCTGTTCCCATTCTACAAACCATCTTTAGCCCTCTTGCTCAGGCGAAAAATCTGGTTGGCAAGGATAATTTGATACTGCATATCAGACAATACCCTGAAGCACTCCGCTCAGGACTAGAGATTATCACAGAAAGCACTATCCGTTTCATTGACGAAGCGATGAAGATCGGCATAGATGGCGTGTTTTTTGCCATTCAACACGCACAATACAGTTTGCTTTCCCAAGATGAATTTTTGACTTTTGAGAAGCCCTATGACATCAAAGTTCTGGAAACGACAAAAAGCCTCTGGTTGAATATGATCCATCTGCATGGCGAGCATGTCATGTTTGATCTGGTTGCAGATTTACCTGTCCAAATTATTAATTGGCATGATCGTCACACTCAACCATCTCTTAAAGAGGCTTTGGACAGGTTTCCCGGTGTGGTCTGCGGCGGTCTTAAGCGGTGGGAGACGATGGTGCTTGGTTCCCCTGAAGATGTTCTAAGGGAAGCAAAAGACGCCATTCAACAGACCAGTGGACGCCGCTTTATTTTAGGTACAGGGTGTGTCCTGCCGATCATTACACCACACGGTAACATTCTGGCGGCACGGCGCAGCATTGAAATTTGAATTTACTGAGACAGGTATCCATTGAGTAACCCAAGAATTATTGCGGGCAAAGCACGCGGTCATCGTCTTCAATCTGTGCCGGGCAATACCACACGTCCAATCACCGACCGGGTAAAAGAAGCCCTGTTTAATATCCTGGGCAGTGACATTCAGGACGCCGACTTGTTGGATTTGTTCGCGGGAACAGGCAGTGTGGGAATTGAAGCGCTTTCAAGAGGCGCCGCATTTGTAAGGTTCGTTGACAATAACCGTAATGCAATTGCTACCATCAAATTAAATCTCACACACACCCGTTTAGATGAACATGCGGAAGTGATGTTGATAGATGCCTTTGCCCTGCTGCGCCGCCCTGTCGACCGCCAATTTGACTACATTTATGTAGCCCCGCCGCAATATAAAGGGCTTTGGGAACGCACGCTCCTAGCTCTAGATACCAATCCAGACTGGCTTGCGCCAGATGGCTGGATTATTGTTCAAATTGATCCAGTTGAATATCAGACAAAAACCTATTTGAATTTCCAGGAATTTGACCAACGCCGTTATGGGTCAACTTTGTTGGTTTTCTTTGAGCGGCGCTAACAGCTCACCCCCATTTGATCTGTAACCGATTTTCACCATCATACCAGTAACAAGCCGAAAAAACCGTACCCTTTTCTCTTGCACGGAGCACTTCAGGCAACAAATAAGTTAAATCTTCAACCAATGGTAACTGGTCAAGTTTTTCAATTGGAATCCATTCCAGTTGCCCCTCAGAAGAAGCAATAATGTTACCACCCTGATAGTTACCGATAAAAACGAAAAGAGCGATGCCGGGATTATCACCGGTGTCAATCATTACAGTGCCACAAAGTCTCAAGTCCTCAACAGATAATCCGCTTTCTTCTAGCAACTCGCGTCTTGCTGAAGTAAGTACATCTTCCCCCGCCTCAACATGCCCCCCAATACCGTTATATTTACCTGCCCATAAGCGTTTATTGGGCGAGCCTTTGACCAACAACACTTGCCCTGGGCGAGTAATAAAAATCAACGTACGTGGAATAACCTGATAGCGCCCCGGGATGGCACCTTGATCACTGACTGGCACGCACACCTCACTGAGATAAAAAGATGCCCTGACATGTTGCTCATACAGAGAACCTGTCAGGGCGTCCGAAAAAGATTTTTACAAGCCTAACAACTTGCGGACTTCTGGCAGTTGTCCCGCGCTGCCCAGTTTTTCGTTCTTATGAGCAATGAACTTGGCATATTCACTCATAAAGATTTTACCAATCGGGCGCATATCAATATTTTCCGGATGTTCAAGGAAATATTCCCGATGAACACGCGTCCAAACCAGACGACCGTCCGTATCTATGTTTACCTTGGTCACACCAAGCTTTGCAGCCTGAGCAAACTGGTTCTCATCCACCCCTTTTGCCCCGGCGAGCTTTCCTCCAGCTCTATTGATTCGTTCTACTTCCTCTTGCGGCACCGAACTACTGCCATGCATAACTAACGGAAAGTTGGGCAGGCGTTTTTGTATCTCCGCCAGCACATCAAAGCGGATTGTCTGATCTCCAGTGAATTTGAACGCACCATGACTGGTGCCAATCGCTACTGCCAGCGAATCGACACCCGTTCGCTCCACAAATTCCTTCGCCTGATCCGGGTTTGTTAACTTTGCATTTGCCTCATCAACTTTGACGTGTTCCTCCACGCCGCCAAGCTGACCCAGCTCGGCTTCTACCACAATCCCCTTAGCATGTGCAGCTTCTACCACCCGCTTGGTGATCACAATATTTGTTTCAAAGTCTTCATGACTGGCATCAATCATAACGGAGCTATAAAAACCACTATTGATGCAGTCGTAACAGGTCTCTTCATCACCGTGATCAAGATGTACTGCAAAAATTGCTTCTGGAAAGATTTGATCAGCCGCACGAATCAAGGCTTCCAGCATTGCTTTATGCGTATAAGAACGCGCTCCTTTACTGATTTGAATAATGAAAGGCGCCTGACTATCAACATTTCCACGGAACAATCCCATACATTGTTCCAGATTATTGATGTTATAAGCGCCAATAGCATACTTGCCATAAGCGGCTTCAAATAATTTTTTGGTTGTAACGATCATGTTAGGCTCCTCTATAATAGTTCATTCATCGAAATCAACTCAAGAACATTGGAACGCCCATAAAGTCACGTACTTTGGGGCGATAGTTCTCAATATCATAATATGCTGCTACGTCTACGCGCTTCTTTCCCGCCAGAACCATAGAAACTGGGACGGTCGTGTATTTTCCACCATGTAAAGCGACCATTTTACCGGTATCCCCACGATTGATTAGTTGAATTGCCAAATGCCCAAACGACATTGCAACCATCCTGTCCAGAGAGTCCGGGGCGCCAGAGCGCATTAGATAAGCAAGTTGCTGGTACATGATATCCTGACCAGTGCGCCGTTTCACTTCTTCGGCAACAATTGCGCCAACTCCTCCCAGCTTGCGATGTCCATAAGCATCTGCCTCACCGCTTTCTACCACGTCCCCGCCTTCCATAATTGCGCCTTCGGAAATGGTCATCATTGCATAATTCGAAGGATTAGCACGCTTATCTTCCATTAGAAAATGACATAATTTGTCAATGTTAAAGGGCACTTCTGTAATAATTGCCCGATCAACATAAGACAAATACGCAGCGATCAGGCTCGTCTCTCCGGAATTGCGCCCAAATAGCTCAATAATGCCAATCCGTTCATGCGAACCAACTGAAGTTCGCATATTGGTAATAAAGTCCACGCTGCGCGTCACCGCGGTAGAAAAACCAATGCAATAATCTGTGCCAAATACGTCATTATCCATCGTTTTGGGAATTGCAACAACCGGCACACCTTCTTTGTCAAGACGCACGGTATAACTAAGTGTGTCATCCCCCCCGATTGTCACCAACACATCAATACCCAGATGTTCCAAAACCTCAAGGACATAATCGGTATAATCCATGGTGCCCTGTTCATCAACAGGTTTGCCATATTTTGAGTTTTTCAAAAAATCTGGAATTGCACTTGGCTTAACCCGTTGCGGATTCGTGCGCGAGGTATGTAAAAAGGTCCCCCCTGTTCGGTCAATTGTCCGAACGTCCTCGCGTCCCAAATTGCGGATGTAATAGTCAAACGTCGCCGGTTCATCAAGGTTGTATAACAACAAGCCAGCCCAACCCCGGCGTATTCCCAACACACGATAATCATTTTCAAGTGCGCTGAGTACAACCGCCTTCATACATGGATTTAGTCCCGGAACATCGCCCCCTCCAGTTAAGATACCAATGGTTCGTTTGCTCATAATACCTCCTGAGATTAGTAGAGATTATTGTTATGCAGGAATTCTCGGCGATTGCGGTTCTATACAGGGAACACTAAAACTGATTTTACTGCCCTGTCCTACAGCAGAGTCAATATCAAATGTGCCTCCCAACATCTCAACACGTTCACGAATGAGCTTCAATCCAAGTCCGCTGGTTTTTTGGGCTTCATCAGGATTGAATCCTTTTCCATTGTCGCTTACGGCAACTTTGAGATAGTTATCATCAATTACTACCTGAATCCCTAGCTGCAAGCGCCCAGGATGATCCTGGTTGTGACGAGCGGCATTTCCCATGAGTTCTTGAATCGCGCGAAAAACCATGACCTCAAGATATGACTCCAGGCGGCGCTCCTGCCCTTTAATATTTAGATTAACATCAAAACCTGTTTGTTCTTTAAACCCCTCCACATACTTTCGAATGGTTGGAAACAAACCCAGATCATCCAACATCATCGGGCGCAATTCTGAGATGAAACTTTTGATACTAACAAAAGTTTTCTTGGCTTCAGCCTGGAGATTACTCAATTCTTCTTTTGCCTTTACCGGATCCATATCCAACAAACGACTGGCAATATCCACACGAATCATGAAATTAGATAACGCTTGCGCTGGGCCGTCATGCATCTGAGTAGACAGACGTTGTCGCACAGATTCCTGTGCATTGATGACCATTTCCAGCGTTTCCATACCGCCTATACTACCCGGCTTCCCACTTTTAGGCCCTTCGCTGGTGAGCAAACGCTGAATCTTTTCAAGATATTCGATTAGCTTTTGCATTCCCAGCTCATCGCTTTGTAATTTCTCAATTTGTCCCCGCATTACAAGTAACCGTTGTTGAGCATCCAACGCAGCATTATATGCTTCTCGAATTTCCGGACGCGGTATTGTATCAAACTGGGAATGAACCTGCTGTAAACGGCTCGTGATCGAGGCATTGCGTTGGGTTAGTTTAGTCAACTCCGCCTGGCTTTGTTCAAGCATAAGCTTGACTTCCCGCAACGCTTTTCTGGACTGATCCAGTTCCTCTTCTACTTCTCGTCGGAAATCTTCCCACAACTCATCGGCATTTCTGGTTGACAATATCATAAACCTATCTCCTGTTTAGACAACCAAATAACAGCCTTAACAATATAAGTATAGCATAAGATATATAAGGCAACTATATTTGTGCAAACGTTTGCTTGCGTCAAACTTTTACCATTCGAAAACACACATATTTTCACCACCCGCCTGAATTGAAATGTTACCGCCACTCGAAAAAATTATCCGGCGATTCTTAACCAATTCCGGATACCAGTTCGGGAAAGTGATGAGGTACTCAACTTTTTGTTCATCTAGGTATTGAGCCAAACGACTCTCATCCCGGATAAATGGAATAACTTCAGGTGAAATTAAGCCGGCTAAGTCAATCAAATCGTGTTCTCCAAAATATCCCAAAGCCCCTATATCATGTGCCGCAATTGTTGAATGGGGAGGTAATTCTGCTGCAACCCATTTGGCTACGCGCAACATCTCTGTTTCAATGATTGCAACATCAACCGCGTACGCATTTATACCGAAAAAATAAAAGCCCAGCCACACACCAGCTATCCCAGCCTTCCACGCATTCTCCAAAACAAATTGAATGCGCCCTCTTTTGAGGGCTGATAGCATCTGACAACTTCCCATTAAACCCAGAACAAAGTATATCGGCATTGCCGGCATCAGGTAACGACCATGTTGATAAGTTACTGGCAAGCGCAAGGCATATATGAGCGTATAGCCTAACCACCAAACTGTCCCCGCCAGCCAAAGGAAATCTCTACTCCGAATTCCCTTGACCAAGCCATACAAAAAGCCCGGAATTAACAAAACGCCTGCTCCAATATTTGGCAGCGCAATCAGGTTGAATAAGCGCAATAGAAGATTGGTCTCCCGCTGGACTGCGTACTCTGCTTGCTTTGCATAAAAAGTATTAGGCCACCACTGTCCAGTTATCACTTCATTGAAAACCAGATAAGGCATAAATATAATTAAAAACCCCAACAGCAAAAAAATCGCGGTTTTGACAAAAAATCTTAAGCCCACGATTTTGTCTTGGAAAAAATCATACAACAACGCTAAGCCGGCAGGACCGAGTAAGGTAATTCCATCAGGACGCACCCATACTGAAACACCTATTAGAATTCCGATTAAAAACCACCGCTTTTCTTCAAGCGACAAAAACCAAAAGACTATCATGACAAGTAAGGATAGAAGAATCGTTTCCATACCGGACAATGCCGCCCAAACCATATGCCATTCTCCTACCAAGAAAAGCCCCATCCAGGGAAAACCGAGGGCAGCTTGATTCTCTCCTCTCCTGAATAATACCTCCCCCATAATCCCTAAAACCAGTAACGACAACCCACCTAATAGATAAGTCCATAGATAAGGCTCTCGAAAAACAAGATGAGCAGGTGTCAACAGAATGGACCAAAGTGGCGAAGTCGAACCACCGGATGGTTTTCCATGAACAAATGCCCATTCCCCGTGAAGAGCCAGATTTCGCGCATAGGTTTGATGAATCCAGGCATCATCCAGAGGGAAACCAAACCGGGAATTAATACCTGGACCAGCCATACGATTCCACAACACTGGATTACTGATCGGTATTAAATACCCCGCAATTGCAAAACAGGTAACGACGATCAACAAAAATAATTCGCGGTGCCGCATCATCTATTCCCCCTCCAACTCAATACGATAAATTCTCGTATCCTCAACACTAGCAAGATAATCCAACCTCTGCCTGTCCTTAGGGTATTCATATAAGTGTTGCAATCTCTCCGGGGTATTTTCATCAACAATTATATATTTTGCATGATACCGAATTGCCAATTCCAAAAGTGTACCCTCGTCGCCATACGGCAGAGTAATAGCTTGCCGTCCGGTTGCCAGAAAATACCCTGGAGGATTATTAACAATCACCACATCTCCTGACTTTGCCCCCTGTTTTTGAAGTTCTCTTTCAACCTTAATTGCATGCTCCCAGTTCTCGCGCCATAATGGACGAGAAAAATCCATCCCAACTACTCGCTGAAATAGTAATAGTGAACTGAAGATGACACTGATAATTATCAGCCCAGTCCCCAACACGCGCCTTGCCTGGTCAGGTTTCCAACCTCGCTTTCGTGATCCGTGCAGAATAGCATCCTCAAAGCCTACAGCTGCAGCCATCCACAGGAAAGGTTGCAGCGACGCCCCGGAATGCAAAAAACCACCCCGCTGTCCCGCAAGCGGAAAAACAATTGTCATCAAAAAAAGTGTCAGTAACCACATCCCTGAGGCGAACTGAGCTACCTTGTGTTTGCGTAATTTCCACACCCCCAGCAAAATCAAAGGCAACAGAAAGATCTCTCCCTGAACAGCCAAGGTAGTTTTCAGGTTTGTGACTAAAGCCTTCCAGCGAGTTTCAAGATGTTCTGAGGGCAAGACAGAAGACCACTTGGAAACATTAAGCACTTTTTGAGCAGGATAAGCAAACATTTGATTATAATCTGTCAGCCACAAAACACGGCTAGCCGCGGGAGAAAATGGCTTTCTATAAAGTTGGATATTGCGCAAATACCAAGGCATCATTACAATCAGATACCCCGCTGTTACGCAGGCTAGCAAAGCACATGCTACTAGAAAACGTCTTTTCCATCCACTCCCTATTCTCCGCTCTGTGGGCAGAATAATAAACCAAATGACAAGGAAGACCGCAGCGCCCAACCATAGGATACCATCCGCTCTGGTCAAGTGCATCAAACCAGAAATAACTCCTAATCCAAGAAATCGTCCTCCAATTATCATTGAGCGATTACCAGGGCTTGGCACAAACGCCAGAAGCAGGAAAAGTATCCCCAACCCCATATACAACCCAAAGCTATCCGTATTTGTGATATAAATCAAATAGAAGCCGGAAAATACTGTCCACCAACCTGTCAACATCGCCGTATTCCTATTACGGGTAAATGCAAAGGTTATCAGCGCAGACCCCGGGGATAACAAAGCCGCAATCAGGATAAAGAAAATTCTGGCACTCAGAAAATCATCAGAACCTGCAAGGAACATTCCCCCCGCTGCCACAAGAGAAGTCAAGGGCATCCAATAGGTATGAGATGGATGTGGAAGGCCGCTTGGATCGTCCAGATAATTCCACAAAAAGGATTCATAAAAACCATTTCCCCGAAAAAGCTGAACGCCACCAGCATAATAGTAATCAGCGTCCATGTACCCTGGAACAGATTGCAAGAAAGCAACTCCAAGGACAACAAGCAAGCTTATCAGAAATAAAGTCAGATAGTCTTTTTTACACATCACTGAAGCTTCGCTTAACTATCCCCAGCGTTCGAATGCCGCTACCAGCCTTGCCAGGAATATTGTTTTGCCTGAGAAAGTTCTTGCGTACCAACAGTTATGGACACTTCATTGCTGGTCGTAAAACACTGAAAAACTGCTATCAACTCAGAATTCTTCCAGTAGATCAAACCAAACCTGTGGAGCGCGAACAGCCCACCAGCGCACCCAATACAATGCTAACAACAAAAATCCGGGGAGGGGCAGAAACATCGCCGGACTTTGCTGGGGTTGGTATCCGTACTCTACCGTCGCTAAAAACAAAGACCAAATGCCTAAAAATATCAACAAGATTGTAACAATGGCAAAAAGACGTCCAGCTCTTTTCCAGCGTTCTTCCCAGACCGCGAAAACTAATACCAACGCGGGCATAAGCACAATAAAATTACCTGGATCAGTTTGTATGCCAATCCATTGACTGATGGTAAGCGTCAGACATGCTGTCCATAAAAAGTGGCGAAATTCGGCTCGAAATGCTAACCGCCACTCGAATAGAAGCATCAGGGTCAGTATACCCGTAATCGCCCAGCCAAGTCTGTTACCAAACAACGGGAACCAGATTCGCAATGCCGCCTGCAAAGTTCCGGGGGGAGTGTATAATGGGTAACGCAACACCTCACGCAAATTTTGCAATATCCAATCCGGCAATAACAGTGCAGCCCCCAAACTTAACAAGATGATTGTCCCAATCAACCAAAACACCAACCGCCATCTTCTTTGCCAAAGTGCATATAGCGAAATAAAAACAATAGGTAAAAGTGCCAGCTGAGGCTTAATCGTTGAAAACGCCAATAATACCCCTGCTAACTCATCCGCTCCCTTGCGAATTGCCCAAAAAGCACCTACAATACAAAGAGCAACTAGAGCAACGGCGTTCCCGTTAATTAATGGTCGTAGACCGTGATACCAGAACAATGAAAAGATAAGGAAAGAAGTTAGCATGGGTAAACTCGGACGCCAGGTCGTTAAATGAATTGATAACAATGATAATAAGATAATTGCCACTTCTAGCGTGGTCATCCATAATGCCCTTGCTAACGAAAAATCTCCTACAAGTGCATATGGTAAAAACAACACTATTGAGTAAAGAGGATATGCCATCCTCATCTCATCTTCTCCAGCCCTGACTGGTCTCCCATAAGCCATTTTTTGGATTTCAAGCGCTGTTTCATCACTGTATGGACTTAACCCCTGAAAGACCAACAAACGTGTTCCAAGCCAGCGAGGAAGAAAATCATTACCACCAGGATTCTGGCGCACATACTGATAATTCCCCCACGTTAGCAGGGCTAGAATTGCCACTGCGAATGTAAACATTAATACCCATGCACGACCTTGCCTGCGATGATTCAAATGACGCTCCAGAAAAATCAGGGATGTTGCAGAACAAATCAATTATAATTCAACCAACTATGAAAATGACTATTTCGCTTGCTCAAATCAATATTGCCTTGGGTGACACCCGCCAAAACGTTTTGCTGGCAGAACAAATGATTGAACGGGCTGCCGGAGAACAAAGTAATATGATTTTGTTTCCTGAATTATGGACCAGTGGCTATGATCTGGAAAAACGACAGCTCTATGCTCATGAAAACCAGACCATTAATCAAACCCTCAGTCAACTTGCTCGCGACCATAGAATCTGGATAGGTGGCTCCTGGATTACGGAACACAAAGGAAAGTTCTTCAATGCATTCCATTTGTTTGATCATAATGGACAGAATGTAGCCAGCTATCGAAAAATTCACCTGTTTCGGCTGATGCACGAGGATCAGTGGCTATCTGCTGGAGACCATTTACAGGTCGTTGAAACACCTTGGGGAAAACTGGGATTGGCAATCTGTTATGATCTCAGATTCCCGGAGATGTTTCGCTACTATGCGCTTGCAGGAGCAGAAATTATTCTACTTGTTGCCCAATGGCCTGCGCGCAGAGCAGAGCATTGGAAGACGTTGATTCGGGCGCGCGCAATTGAAAATCAGCTTTACCTTGCTGCGATGAATTGCGTTGGCATTATTGGCAAGGAAACCTTTGGTGGCGCCAGTGCAATCATAGATCCCTGGGGGCGCGCTGTGATAGAGGGGGAAGACCAGCCCGCTTTGTTCACTGCTCAAATTGACTTGAATGAAGTTCAACGCGTTCGTCAATGGATGCCAGTTTTTCGGGATCGTAGAAGCGATATTTATGGCAACGAGAAAGAATCTGAATTCTAATCAAGGATGTAAATCACCTAAACCAATTTCTCGTGGATGTAACACTTGAGACAAGTTGTAATATACATGATAATCGCCGATATGCTTTTCCTTCCAAGATATCCCAAGCTCTGTAAACTTCTCAACCAGATAATCGTCTAAAGCTGGATTATTCGTTGTAATATATGCAACACGTTGACTCCTGCTTACCAATTCTGTGTAAGCATAATATCGGTCATCGCGCGGCGTATACCGCATATCTTGATGATACGGCAAACGCGGGGTAAAAATAATTTCCTCATTGGAAAGAAAAGCCAGCGGGTATGCAACCCAGTAATTGCTATACCCACGGGTTTCGTTCTGTTGTTTCAGGAAGTTTATTAATTCTGGCATGTAACGATGATCCAGTTGGGTCACTGCATCAAATTGAGTGGTAATACCTGGCGGGTAACGCACAGCGCATTGTATTGTTCCCCAAAGATTAAAAATCAACACAATACACACAATAACTACTTGATAAACCCAACGACATCTTAGCCTGGTGATAACTTCGCCCGCGATTAAAGCCAGGATAACCCAAACAGGGACAAAATATCTTCCTGAAGGATCGACCCCAAAAGAAGTAAAAACAAAACCTACTGCCAGCGTCAGCACAACACCCGTTAATATTAAGTGTGAGAGGTTTCTTGTGTGACGATTGAAAAGAGAACGCCCCCAAATCCACATCACCCCAATCCAGAAAACAAGCACAAACGGTGCAAGTGGAAAAGCCAGCCAGCGCACCTCCCAAGGAGGACGCAAACCCAACGCCACCGTTCCCCCCAAAACAACCAAACTAAACAGATGCACCCCAAGCCGCTCCAGCCAAGGAGTTTGTTCTACGGCAACAGCCATGCCCAGTAATTCCGCCAGAAGTTGCCTTAAACCATTCTGCCCCACATAAATCCACCAGGGCAAAGAGCCAATCACAAAGTTAAGAAGAAACATTCCGGCATTCAAAAGGATGGATTGAGTCTTTAATTGCCCGCGCCGAATATACGCCATCCAGAGAACGCCGCAGCTCGTTGGAATGGTATATACCAATGTCAGACCGTTTGTCCACAATCCCAAACCAATAAGCATTCCCAACAATGTGACTAACGGTGTACAAGAAGAAGCTCTGTTATCCTGAATGAGTTGGATGATCTTAATACCAGATAACAAGATCAGATTTCCAATCAGCAATGCTTCGCCATACCCTCCCAAGCTGGCAGTTGTATATAACGTTACATTAACGGTGGGGATTGCCAGAAGAGCCGCTGTAAACGATTTACCACTTTTTGAGGGCACAAAAACCCTCTGGGCAATCTGAACCGTGGTTATAATTACGCCAAGATAAAGCAGTATCTGTACAACTCGAACAACCCAAACCTTCATGCCAAACACAGAAAATCCAATCGCCACCAGCATCGCATCCAGGCTACCCATGTATGCTTGACCATAAAAGAAAACTGGGCGCTCACCTTCAAGAACAATATGTCTCGCCATTAACGCAACGATTGCCTCATCAGAGTTAAAGGGGATACAGTCGAAAGCCATGAGTAAAAGCTTAAGACTGGCTGCAATCAACAGAAACCAGAGCATTGGGATCGTATCTATTTTTTTGCTGGTCAAGGAACCACCGAAATGAGATATAGATTATGGATTATTTTATTCCCGGCTCAAAAGGAAAGCAACTTTTGGAGATGAAATGTGAAGATAATCAGAGCAAATAACTGGCTGTTGTTCACCACAATCTTGTTGCTCTCAATCGGATACCTGGCCCGCGTTCCAGTTGTGCCGTTTCACCCCGATGAACAAACTCAATTGTTTATGAGTGGTGACCTGGAACGATTTTTTGCAAATCCCACTGACCTGTTCTGGAACCCGGAGCGCGAGCAAGACGTCCGTCAACAGTACCGGGAATTGGACGCCCCAATCACCCGATTGCTGCTTGGGCTGGGTCGTCAATTAGTTAGATTACCCGCGCCAACGGTTGATTGGGATTGGACAAAAGATTGGCAGTACAACGAACGTGCTGGAGCTGTGCCATCCCAACGACTACTGGTAACAGGGCGACTTTCTGTTGCCTTCCTCTTTCCTATTAGCTTATTGCTCATTTTCCAGATCGGGTATGCTATAGGAGGAAAATCTATCGCATGGCTCACAATGCTGTCATTAGCCAGCAACGCCTTGGTATTACTACATACCCGCCGGGCAATGGCTGAAAGCACCTTGCTCTTCACTTCTATTCTCACTCTCTGGACACTACAACGCTTTAGACAAAACACTTACCTGCTGGCAATACCTGCCGCTTTGGCTTTCAACGCCAAGCAATCTAACGCTCCTCTGGCACTTATCTGCCTAATCGCTATCCTTTTCCCATTGGTTGAAAAAAAACCGTTGCTTAGGAAAAGACTTCTCCAGGTCGCACTCTTCCTCGTTATATTCGTTGCCATCACTGTAATTCTCAACCCATTTCTTTGGAGTGACCCCTGGAAGGCAGCGCAGGCTGCGTGGCTGGCGCGCAAAGATTTAGTGCAACGTCAGGCTGCTGTTCTGGCATTGGGAAATCCTCATCTAGTATGGGAAACTATCCCAGAGCGAATCCTGGGGTTGTTCATCCACCTATTCTTAAGTCCTCCTGCCATTGGTGATGTTGCAAATTATCTGGAACAGACTCGGATTTCCGAAATAATTTACTTTTCCAATCCAATGACCTGGATATCGCGTGGCTTAATTGCTGGCACGATAATGGAAATTTTGACCTTCTATGGCTTTATCGTCGCCCCACTGCGGGCCAGGCTTACCGATCTTTCAGCCCGACGTTATACCCTATTACTTTGGATGGGAACGTTGATACAAATCACGGTTCAGGTTTACCTGATACCATTGCCATTTCAGCGCTATGTGATGCCATTAGTACCCTTTGCTTGCATCTGGCTGGCTTTCGGTCTCTATAGCCTTGGAAGGCTTGGTCTTGCCCTTCTTAAAAAGGCAACTCAGCCATAAAGGAGTAAAAAAATTCCTGTTGGTTTGAAAGGACTATCGCTTTAGGAAAACCATCAAATAGAACGATGAAATATTCGATGGACCTTATAAATCTCTAACCCAAGCGTGGCTATATCTTTTCTTACCATTTCGGCAGTATCTGCCATTTGGGTAGCTTCTGCATGCTCGAAGCCTCCTTCGATGACCGTCTTTACCATTTCGTCATAAAGAAGCACATTACCACCGCGGCCCTGGTATTCTGGTAAGATACCAACACCATTCAATGAAATCCATTTGGTGCGTCTAAATTCAAGCAAAATATCAATAATCGCAAAAGGTGTGATTCTTCCACCGTGACGCTGTAAAGCAGCAGAAACATCAGGAAAACCAAAAATAAAACCAACAATATCATCTTTGTACATTACAAGTTTAATATATTTTGGATCAGCAATAACCAGAAGCGTATCCACTAAAGTCTTCACCTCGTTTCGACTAAGTGGATAATATTCCCAGTTATTCACAAATGTTTTATTATAGGTTTCGCCAATTCGCCAAGCCCACTCTCGCAGTTCTTTCTTGGACGTAAACCCCTTAACTTTGAATGTTCCTCGCTCCCTAACACGGCGTGCAATTTCAGCCGCCTTATCCGGTAACTTGAACCGTTCTCTAGGAGCATAGCAGGAAACGAAATCGTTTTCCTTCTCGAAGCCAATTCGCTCCATCAATTCGCCGTAATATGGATAGTTATAATTCATCATCGTCATCATCTGACGATGCTCAAAACCTTTGACCTGGATACCGTAACCATCAAAAGCACTAAAACCTTTCGGACCCACAATCTCGGTCATTCCCCGCTCGCGTCCCCAAGCGCTCGCTTGATCAAATAACGCCTCAAACACTCCCTGATCTTCTACAGCATCAAATAAATAAAACTGAATTTTTCTTGTATGATGGTACTCATTAAAAGGCTTATTTTCCATTACAGCTATGCGCCCAACCACGCGATCATCACGCATTGCCAGAAAGAAATCAGCATCTGAATGTTCATAAAAAGGATGTTTCTTTCTATTCAGCATTAAAGCAATATCAGACCAAAATGGCGGGACCCACTGCGGACATCCTCTATAAAGATCATAATGAAATTGGATGAATCGTTTTACTTCAGATTTTGATTCCGTGTCGATTTTCACCACTTTCAACATAAAGACCTCCAAAAACAAAAAATGATCGTCTCACCTAAAACAGTATACACCTGAACCAGACATTAGATGCGCCATAACTTAATAATTTTGTATAAACCCCTTGTCAATAAATTTTATCGGTAATTAATCTATTATAATCAGATATATATTATCCAAGTTTTATTTCTTGTGAGCGTTCAATGGCAAATCGCCTTGCAAATGAAACTTCCCCCTACCTGCTCCAACATGCAAACAATCCGGTAGATTGGTATCCATGGGGGCAGGAAGCCCTTGAAAAAGCACGTAACGAGGATAAACCAATCTTCCTCAGCATTGGCTATGCAGCCTGTCACTGGTGTCATGTGATGGAGCACGAGTCTTTCGAGGATCCGGAAATCGCGGCTCTGATGAACGAATATTTCATCAACATTAAAGTTGATCGCGAGGAACGTCCTGACCTGGATACAATATATATGTCAGCGACCGTTTCAATGACCGGCTCAGGGGGCTGGCCCATGTCGGTTTTTTTGACCCCCGACCTCAAGCCCTTTTTTGCCGGCACTTATTTTCCTCCCACGCCCCGCCATAATTTGCCATCATTTCGAGACGTGCTGATCGCAATTGCAGATGCATGGAAAAATAATCGCGAGCAACTCCTTGCCGCCGGTAATGCAATAACTCACTATCTCCAGTCGCAAATAGGACAACGAAAATCTCAAACTGGTTTCTCTTCTGAATACCTTGAAACAGCAGTTCAGAATTTAACAAGACAATATGACTCGAAGTATGGGGGATGGGGAACAGCCCCCAAGTTCCCTCAACCCTTGGTTATTGAATTCTTGCTTCGACGTGCCACACGTGGTGATCAGAAAGCATTACAAATGGCTTTGCATGCATTGGACGCAATGGCAAAAGGTGGTATGTATGACATTGTAGGTGGCGGATTTGCCAGATATAGCGTAGATTACCGATGGCATGTACCCCACTTTGAAAAAATGTTATATGACAATGCCCAACTCATCCTAGCATACTTGCACGCTTACCTTATCAGCGGAAACAACAGATATCGAAAGGTTTGTGAACAGACGCTGGAATTTCTTATCCGAGAGTTAAAGCATCCGGAAGGAGGGTTTTATAGTAGCTTAGACGCCGATTCAGAAGGCGAAGAAGGGAAATTTTATACCTGGACTACAAATGAATTAAGGGACATCCTCAAGGATAACTTTGATTTGTTTAAAGCAGCCCATCAAATTCCTGAAGAAGGCAACTGGGAAGATAGAGTAGTTTTACAACGCGTACTGGAAAACGCTACACTGGCCGAAACGCTTGGGCTAGATGAAAAGACAGTCCAAACGCGACTGAACGATTGCTATTCCCGATTGTTTGCCCGCCGGAAAGAACGTGTTGCACCAGCTACCGATGATAAAGTTATAACCTATTGGAATTGCTTGGCCATCATCGCATTTGCCGAAGCTGGACGTTACTTTAAAAGTTCACGATACTTAAACGTGGCAAAGTGCTGTGCTAAATTTTTAATAGAGAATTTGCGTGTTGATGGAAAACTGTACCGCTCTTGGCGCAATGGCAAAGCCAAGCATTCTGCTTATCTAGAAGATTACGCCGGTTTCATCCTAGCGTTGTTATCACTTTATCAATCTGATCCTAATCCAGAATGGTATTCACTGGCTTTGAGCCTTGCGAAAGAAATGATCACACACTTTACCGACCCAAATGGTGGTTTCTTTGATACTCAAGATGCCCATGAAATGTTGCTATATCGCCCGAAGAACATGCAGGATAGTCCAACACCTTGCGGAAATTCTCTTGCAGCAACTGCATTAATCACCTTGGCATTCTACGGAGACCTTCATGATCAGTTGATCATAGTTGAGGATATGATTTCCGCGGTTTTGGAAACAGCAGCGAACTACCCAACTGCATTCGCGCAATGGCTTTGCGCAGCAGATTTTGCACTTGGCCCAGTTCAACAGGTTGTTGTACTGGGCGATCAAGAGCATCCTCAAACGCAAGAAATGTTAGATGAACTATGGAAAAGCTACCGTCCCAGAATAGTCGTGGCAATTTCACCCTACCCGCCAATGGAACTTATCCCTTCATTACTTCAAAATAGACTCCTGAAAGACGGTCAACCTACTGCCTACATTTGTAATCATTTTGTATGCCATCAGCCCGTCAATGATCCTTTAGAGATGTCCAGACAGCTAACAGCACAATAACCCATGAGTTGACCATGCCCGGGTAAAATAAATCAAAGCCCCATTTAGAGAATAAAACGCAACGCGGTATACTTAATAAGATCGACTCAAGATACAAGGAGGCTGACGTGGAGAAATTTTTGATTCAAGGCGGCACTCCACTGAGGGGAGAAGTCACCCCTGCTGGTAACAAAAACGCTGCGCTACCCTTGCTTGCTGCCTGCCTGCTGACAAAAGAAGCGGTTATTTTACGAAATGTTCCAGATATTCTGGATGTTAGGACCATGCGCGCCTTAATAGAAAGCCTAGGAGTAGAAATTACGACGCTGGATCAACATACATGGAAAGTTCAGGCAAAACAAGTGCGTCCAGCTGATTTAGACCCCGACCTTTGCAAGAAAATCCGCGCCTCAATTTTGTTAGCTGGTCCGATGACCGCCCGCTCCGGGGAACTTCAACTTCCCCCACCTGGTGGAGATGTTATCGGGCGGCGAAGGGTGGATACACACATACTGGCATTGCAAAAATTGGGCGCAAAAGTCAGCTACGATCGAAAATTCCATTTTCAAGCTGACCGGCTTACCGGTGCCGATATTCTATTAGACGAAGCAAGTGTCACTGCAACCGAGAACGCGATTATGGCTTGTGTAACGGCGCGCGGAAAATCAACTATACGCAACGCCGCTTCTGAACCACATGTTCAGGAATTATGTTACTTTCTGAACGCACTAGGAGCAAAAATTGAAAATATCGGCTCAAACACATTAAATATCACTGGTGTCGAAGAACTCCATGGTGGTGAATTTACCATCGGGCCGGACTATCTGGAGGTGGTCAGTTTTATTGGCGCAGCCGCCGTCACGCATGGTAGCATCCGTGTTAGAAAAGCAGGTCACCAATATCTCGATATGATTCGTCTGGTATTGGGAAGATTAGGGGTTCACTGGCTTGTCGAGGGTGAAGATATTATCGTTCCCGAAGATCAACGCCTTATAATTGAGCCTGATCTTGGCGGGGCAATTCCCGAAATTAGCGTTATGCCCTGGCCCGCTTTCCCCACCGATTTAATGAGCATTGCCATTGTCATTGCAACCCAATCACGCGGTACTGTTCTTTTTCACGACTGGATGTATCCAAGCCGAATGTATTTCACTGACAAACTGGTCGGTATGGGAGCTCAGATTGTATTGTGTGATCCACACCGTTGCATCGTTCAAGGTCCCACGCAATTGTATGGAGAAAAAATGGAAAGCCCGGATATCCGCGCCGGTATGGCGCTTGTGCTGGCAGCCCTTTCCGCACAGGGTAGCTCTGTCATCAGAAATATTGGGCAAATTGACAGAGGATATGAAAGAGTGGACGAAAAATTAATCGCACTTGGCGCAAAAATCGAACGCCGCAACGAATAAGTTGCGGCGTTTATTATGAAAAGCAATTATTTGAAATTACGACGAAGAGTCGCTGACCACATCAAGAAACTGAGATACAGCCTCTCTCAGCAAGGTCTCAGGAAGCGCTCCCACCTGGCGGTGCACAATCTTACCGCCCGAAATAAAAAGCATAGTAGGAATACTTTGAATCCCATATTTACTTGCCCATTCCTGGTTTTCATCCGTATTGACTTTCGCCACCAAAAGCTTGCCCGCATATTCTTTTGCCAGTTTATCCAAAACCGGTGCGACCATTCGACAAGGCCCACACCATGGCGCCCAAAAATCAACAATAACCGGAATAGTGGACTGCAAGACCGCTTTCTCAAACGCGGCATCTGTTACGTGAACAGGCTCATCAATCATGGTAAATCCTTTTTACAATAGTAATGGTGAATTGCAGATAAAATAATTTTACCAAATATCAGCTCAATTGCGCCTTCAAAAAACTGGCTACCTCTTTTCGAGGTAGCCAGTGTGAGAATTACTTGGCTTTGACCGTGATCGTCTTTGGCTTAACTTCCTCGGCTTTTGGCAGAACCAAGGTCAAAACGCCATTTTCGAATTCGGCTTTTGCCTTATCAGCCACAACAGGAACCGGCAAACTTACCGAACGTGAAAAGCTGCCAAAGCTGCGCTCTTTCAGATGATAATTGGCTTCCTTGACCTCGCTATCCTGTTTCACCTCGCCGCGTAGCGTCAGCACATCACCAGTGATGGAGACCTGCAAATCTTCTGCCTTGACGCCGGGAAGCGTTGCCTTAACCACAACTTCGTTTTCCGTTTGGTACATATCCATAGCCGGATAGCCAAATTCCCGGATGACACCAAATTGCCGAGCAAATACATCATCGAACAATCGGTCAATTACGTCTCGCATGGTCAAGAAATCGCGCATGGGTTCCCAACGAATCAGATTGGACATATGCAGCACCTCCTTCCTGAAATCGTTTCTTTATTTCTAGCGCAACTATACGCTAAAACCATAAGAAAAATGCATGAATTTTGTAAAAAATTTGTTTGTATTATTATGAGTCAACAGGATTCTCGACAGGTTTTTTGCGAAAATCCACAAATCGGTAACCCACCCCCCGCTCAGTCAATATGTATTTTGGATTCGCAGGATCTTTTTCAAGCTTTTGGCGTAAATAGTTCACGTATAAGCGGACATAATGCGGCTCATCACGATACTCATAACCCCAAACTTTTGATAACAACTGATCATAGGTCATGACCCAACCAGCATTTTGCACAAGATGATATAACAGACGGTATTCGGTTGGACGAAGTTTTACCAATTCGCCCTCTACCCATATTTCGCGACGTCCAAAGTCTATTTTCAGACGATCATCAACGATAATCTCTTCGTGTGAAGAGATACCCACCGCCTCGGTGCGCCGCAGGACTGCTCTTACCCGACTAACCAACTCGCGCGGGCTGAACGGTTTGGTTACATAATCATCTGCCCCCAATTCAAGTCCACGAACTCGGTCATCCTCTTCCCCTTTTGCGGTCAACATAATCACTGGCACCTGACTTATTTCCCGAATCATCCGCAACACTTCAAAACCGTCAATGTCCGGCAGCATAACATCCAGCAAAACCAGATCCGGCATTGAGTCGCGCAATGCTTGAATTGCCTTCAACCCACGATAAGCTTCAACAACTTGAAAACCATCATGCTCTAAATTCAAACGGATAAACCGCGCCATTCTTTCTTCATCATCCACGACCAGGATCAATCGGTTTTTAAACGAGTCTTCTGGCATGGCATCTACTCCCGCACAAACGTGATGATCTCTTCTTCGGCTTCTGAGGGTACCACTTCAATAAAATTGATTCGAATTACCGGCCAGATCACAGTGTTAACATTCGGATCAAGATAGATCAGGTCCTTGCCATCCCTCTTTCTTGGATTTTTTACAATGATCAACGAATCTCCTGGCGAAGGTAGCTCATCAATTTCACCTAAAACAGGATCTTCATTTTGTATATGAATAATAACACTGGGCATGTTTTATCTCCTTAATGACCACGGATTAACACTTGAATTTTAAATTTTCCAAGAGCAATTATATCGCCATGGTTTAAGGGATATTCCAGGTGAGGAGTTATTTTCTGCCCATTAACTCGCGTGCCGTTAGATGAGCCAAGATCGGTGATCATCAAACGTTTATTAAGAATCCGTAAACCAGCGTGTAATCGTGACACCCCCTGACGGTAAGCATCATAATCCGATAAATCAATATCCGGTAAAATGGGTTGTCCCTTGGTTGCACGTCCAATCGTGAACTCGCTTTTCCCAACCAAATCAAAAACCTGACCGCTCTCCACGAGATAAAGAGAGACCATTGTCTCTTCAGCAGCTTCTGCAACCGCCGGAGACACAATAGCCGGTGCAGGTTGTGGAGTTTCAAGCCCCCCGCTGGCGCGCCCTATAGAATGAGTGGTTACACTTCCTTGAGCAACCAGTTGGGCACCACACTCACTACAAAATAGAGCTCCTTCCATTTCCTGATGATTGCAATTCGGACATTGGATCATGGTAATTTACTTCTCCAAACCAGATGGTAACATCAATGCACGCGTTCCATACTTGATACGTTTATCACCCTCTTGGGTAAAATGCTTGCTCTGTTTTACGTGCTCGGCTTCAACCAGAACCGTGTGAGCCAATTCCCTGTTGCCAGTTGAAAGCAAATGGGTAGCCAGATATTGTAAATGCCTGCTCGCTGCAACCGAATTTCCCCTTTCAACTTCCTTGCGAGCGCGTTCTTGTAAACGGTACAACGATACTCGAGAAAGCGCCTCGATTATTGCTGCAGGAGGTACTTCAGGCTCCGGATCTGCACGAACTTGCCGATCAAGCTTTAGGGGCACACGCACCCTTTCACCATTATCCACAAGTTGCATTTTTATAAAACCTTCTGCTAATTTTACATTCTCCTTCTCAGCTGTAGCAGGAAGCAAAAACTCCATCAGCAAAACAAGATTCTTCCCCGCGTATAGATTTCCCAGCTGAATCGGGCTGTGTTCGTCAAGCGGGCTGACATCCGGATACATGCGAAAAACATACCGAAGTGTTACCTCGCTATCAGACTGAAACTCAAAATTTGTGCCTCTAGCGTAAACCGCGCCCAGATGATTGATCTTTTGCTCAAAATAAGCAGAAAGTTCACGTGGTTTTGTAATAAAGATAACATTCCCCCCTCCGGTAGCAGCTAGCCTATCCAAAAACGCGTCGTTCCATTCGTGGCCAATACCAACCGCGCTAAACGATATTCCCTCCTGTTCCGATTGTTTAACCAACTCCAGGCACCGATCTTCATCACCGTATGTGTGTCCATCTGTCAACAAGATGAGGTGGCGTATTTCTCCCTTAAAAGCTGATAATTGAGCTACTCCTGCCTGCAAACCCTGAAAAATCTCTGTGCCTCCAGAGGGTGACAACAGGCTGATCTTTTGGTCCATACGCGGCAAATCCATCGGGTATGGATGAGAAGGAGGAATAATCACTTCGGCACGATCACTAAAAGCAACAACAGAAATCGTATCGCGTTGACTAAGTTTTCGGAGCAAATGTGCCGTGCTGGATTTGACCATATCCAGGCGCGAGCCTTTCATTGAAGTGGATACATCTAAAACCAGCGCAATATGTACAGGGAGTTTTACCGCCTTCTCTTCCGAGGCAGTACAAACCAGCTCCAAAAGCACGTATATCAGTTGCTGCTCTGATAAAGCGGGGACAACTGAACGGCTATATCGTGTGTGGATCGTGACTGCTGGAGGCTCAAATGGACCAAGTTCAGCATCATGGGCAGCCCGGCGTTCCGGGTTAGAAAGCACCTCATAAGCTTCCTGAAGTTCTAGAAACCTCTCGCGTGAACCAGGATCTTCACTAACATCCGGGTGTGTTTGTCTGGCAAGATCAAAATAAGCTTTCCGAATTTCTTCGGGAAGTGCATCTCGTGGAACGCCCAAAACCCGATAATAATCTCTTTTCACAGACATGAGACCTGATACAGTGTCAACTCATATATTGAACCAAAATCACACTGATATTATCCGGGCCCCCGGCAGCGTTTGCTGCCTGCACCAGTTGATAACACGCATCCGTTGGATTTGATGCAGAACGTATCAAACGGAACATTTCAGTTTCCGGTACAACTCCCCATAGTCCATCACTACACAGCAGCATATATCCAGGATGGGGTAACATATGCGTATTAATGTCCGGTTTAAATGGTTCGGTTTGACCAATCGCCCGATATAGCACATTGCGCTGCGGATGTGCGCCCGCCTCCTCAGCAGTTATTTGCCCAAGTTCAACCAGACGATGCACCAGAGAATGATCTTGCGTTACAACCTGGATACGCCCATCAGGGTAAATAAAATATGCTCGACTATCTCCAACCTGTGCTATCGTTACTTGCTCTCCAACAACCAATGCAGCAGTTAAAGTCGTTCCGCCTCCGGGTGCTTTTTTAGAAACGATTGTCTGTGCCTCCATAACAGCTGTTTCCATAATCTCATGAAGGCTTTCCCCCTGGTTTTCTCTCGTTCCCAACACCGTAAAGAACAACTTATTTACCAATTCTTCTGCCACCGTACGGACCGCTTTTTCGCTGGCAACTTCGCCATGTTGGTGCCCGCCCATTCCATCTGCAATCATAAAAATTCCAAAGGATGTCTTGGTGTCATTATCAGAGAGTACACTGGTCATTGCAAACAAAGCATCTTCATTGTGTTCTCTTTGTTTCCCTACGGACTGAGCACAACCAACTAGTAATTGAGGAGGTTCATAGTTTATTGATACTCGTGTAACAGAACGAAGCTGTTCCTCAGACAGTGGAGCAGTCTCAATATTTACTGGCACAGTTGGTTTATTTTTGTCACCAAATAGTTTCTTTAAGAAATCAAACACAAAAATCCTCCACAAGACCCTTGGTTTTACGGTACTAAAGCATACAAAATATGATCCAGCGAACCAATATAAAGGACATCACGATGTATAACCGGAGTTCCGGTAATTGGTTTTGCAGTTGCAAATTTCCAGCGCAGTCGTCCTGTTCGATATTCCAAGCAATACAAATTGCCATCTGCAGAACCGCAATACAAGGAATCTTTGTAGATAATTGGAGAACCACTAACCTGATGTTCGGTTCTGAAGCGCCAGATCTCTTTACCATTTGCCGCATCAACACAATAGATGAAACCATCGGCTGATCCGGCAAACACGTAATTCTCGGCTATACAGGGTGAAGAAATGGACGGTTTTCCCATTCTAAACCGCCAGATTGCCCACCCCGATTTCGAATCAACAGCATATAAAGTCGCATCCATCGAAGTAAAATAAACTACCCCCTTAACGGCTAGAGGGGTTGAAATTACTGATCGTTTTGCGCGGAAACGCCAACGAACCTGCCCTCGGAAATCAATTGCCAGTAATTCTCCACTGTCACTTCCAATATAGATAAGGTCTCCCAATATACATGCAGAGGAACGAACCGGCTGCCCTGTATCAATTTTCCATGTTGCGCGGTTGGTCGCAAGATTAATCGCATATAAAAACCCGTCATCTGAACCGATAAAAGCATGACCTTCAGCAATTATTGGTGAGCTACGAATTGGCCCTCCGGTATCATATGACCACATCAAACGGCCAGTTCGGGCGGACACCGCAAAAAAGCGATTGTCCTCTGATCCAAAATAGACAATACCATCATACACAGCCGGTCGGCTGACAATTCCTCCTTCTGTAGCAAATTTCCATAGAAACTCACCGGTAGCCGCATTAAGAGCATACAGATTGTGATCATAAGCGCCAACAAAGACAGCATTACCATCACATACCGGTGTACCACGAATTTCGTCTTCGCATTTAAACGTCCAGATTGGTTTGATTGTCTGATCTTCAATTAATGGTCCAGACAACAGAGAAACCCTGGACAGAACACCTGTTTTCTTTGCCGCCATCATTAACGCTTCTTTCATGGCTTCTGCCGACTGGAATCGATCGGCGGGATTGTACTGAAGTGCTGTATTGACGATTGTTTCCAACTCGATTGAGACAGCCGGATTGATTTGGCGTATTGGACGCTCGTGGAAGGTAAACGGAGGCTCAATTCGAGGATCACGTCTCGTCAGTAAGTGATGAAGCGTCGCGCCAAGCGCATAAATATCTGCCAGAGGTGTAGCTTCCCCCCGATATTGCTCCGGTGGAGAATATCCTTCGGTTCCAATCATCGTCCCCTTCTGGCCCGCCTTAAACAATTTTGCAATCCCAAAATCTACCAGGACGACATGGTTTTGCGAGTTGATCATGATATTTGAGGGTTTTATATCCCGGAAAATCACTGGGTCAGGCTTATGACTATGCAGGTACTGAAGAACGTCGCAAAGTTCTATTGCCCAGACTATGACCTGCTCTTCCGGAAAAAAACCCTGAGTGCGGTTCATGATCGCCTCTAGATCTTTTCCGTGGATAAGTTCCTCCACCAAGTAAGAACGCTCGTCATGAGTAAAATAATCGTAAATTTTGGGGATTGAAGGATGAGAGAGCGAAACAAGGATATTTGCTTCGCGTTCAAAATTCTGAACAATTGTCTGCCGAACGAGCGGATCAGGTGCCTGGTTAATCATTTCCTTAACCGCCACCAACCGCATAGCATTGGGAAAATGTAAATCCCGAGCGCGGTAAACTGCCCCCATTCCACCCAGACCAATCACCTCCTGAATGGCATACCTTTCCTTCAGGATAGTTCCAGGTGTTAACTGTGTTTCTGGGCCCTGTCCCTCAAAATTTTGAGTAATATGTTGTGTGTCCAGTTCGCCCTCCCGTTGGATGAGCTCTGACCTATCGAACAGTTTCTAAATCGGTGTGCTAACCAACGGCTATATTGTCAATTATATGCGGCTTAATCAGTATTTGCAACACAAATAAACCGGGATTCTTCCGTTCATAATGACAAGTAATGTCTAATCATAACAAAAATTCTAAAGCAAAAACAGGGATTAGCGGATACAATTGAGATGAAATCCCTTTCTTGAGGCATATGTTTTATGGAGCAGATGGAACAATTTGAAACCTATCTTTCCCCATTGAGCTGGCGCTATGGGTCAATTGAAATGCGTCAGATTTGGAGCGAGATAAACAAGCGTAAACTTTGGCGACAAATTTGGGTTTGCCTTGCAAAAGCTCAGCTTACCTTTGGTTTGGTGACTCCCGAACAATTAAGCGATCTTGAAGATCATGTCACTCAAATTGATATGAAGCGCGCATTGGAAATTGAAGCAGAAATTCACCATGACCTTATGGCTGAATTAAGAGTTTTTGCTGAACAAAGCCCACTGGGAGGCAATATTCTGCATTTAGGCGCAACCTCCATGGACATTGAGGATAACGCGGAAGCCCTTCGTATACGTCAGGCGCTTACTTTGATACTTCAAAAACTTAAACATCTTTTGCTCTCTTTTGTAGAAAAAATTGATCAGTGGGATGAGACTCCGATCCTCGCTTTTACGCACCTCCAACCGGCTGAACCTTCAACTCTCGGTTATCGCCTTGCTCTCTATGCACAGGATTTACTGCAAGATTGGGATACCCTAGCGTCCATTCATTCATCCATTAAGGGCAAAGGGTTCAAAGGAGCTGTTGGAACAGCCGCCTCTTATATTGAGTTAATAGGCGCCGATCGGTTCGACCAATTTGAGGAGCAACTCAGCCGTTTATTAGGGTTACCATTTTTCCCAGTCTCTGCTCAAATTTACCCTCGCAAACAAGAATATCGTGTCATAAGCGCGCTGGCTGATCTAGGTGCTTCTCTCTACAAATTTGCTTTTGATGTTCGATTTCTTCAGTCACCGCCTGTTGGAGAATGGTCGGAACCTTTTGCCGAACGACAGGTTGGATCTTCTGCCATGCCTTTTAAGAGAAATCCAATCCTATCTGAGAGACTGAACTCGCTTGCCCGCTTGCTTGCTTCCATGCCACAAGTCGCTTGGCAGAATGCAGCACATTCAATGCTAGAACGAACTTTGGACGATAATGCGAATCGAAGGACCCTTTTGCCTGAAGCTTTTATTCTCACAGATGAATTGTTAATGCTCAGTCAAAAAATCCTGAGTGGTCTGAAAATCAACTCAAAAGCAATTCAAAAGAATTTAGAACTATATGCGCCTTTTGCCAGCACAGAGCGCTTGCTGATGAAGTTGGTTCAGGCTAGTGCAAACCGACAACAGATGCATGAAATCATCCGTAGCCACGCAATGAAAGCCTGGCAAGCCGTCCAGGAAGGTAATGTTAACCCGCTTATTGCCTCCCTTTCCCAAGAGCCGGCTTTTCTGGAATATCTTACCTCTGATGAGATTCTCCGGACGTTAAACATTGCGAATTACACAGGAATTGCATCGCGACATGCCAGACAGCTCGCGCAACAGATACGGCACAGTCTTGAACAGTGTGGGGAGTTTTTATAAAGTAAGCTAGTCTATTCAGCGGGTGAAACCAGTGTGAGGTAATTCGACGCCGCCCAACCACTTCGAGTCTGATCGTAAGGCGCGACCAAATACCACCAGACGTAATTATCGGATTCCACCGGTCCATCTCGAACCTCAAAAACCTCGGCTTCCATGCCAACAAATAAGAGAGGGCTACTCAGACCCGCTCCTGCTCTTAAGCGCAAACCTTTTCCCTCAGTGCCTGTTATCTGAACAAAAGAGCCAACTGAGATCCCATTGTAAGAAAGAGCGGACTGCGTTGCGGTTAGGTCGGGTGTCGGCGTTAGGAGGACAGGTGTCGGCGTTGGAGCAGATATAATCACCAGGTTCGCTGTTGATTTGACGTCTACCCTATCGCGATAACCCAAAAAAGTCAGCAGACTGCCCCAACAAAAAAACAGGATGAATGCTACTGCAATGGCTCCAATGATCACCCAACGATTTAAGCAATGCATTATGGCTCCCTACTGTCCCTTTATCCAGGTAAAAAGAAGAATGCCAAGCCCAAAATTAAATATACCGCCAATAAAGCTGAACCTTCTAACCAGTTTGATTCGCCATCAGCAGAGACGAGCGCGGCAATCAATACACCCGCTCCCAATGCTAGCAGTTCGAATTGATTAAAAATAAGTGTCAAAGGATGCCCCATAACGAGGCTGACAAAAACCAATAAAGGCGCGACAAATAAGGCTATTTGCAGGCTTGAGGAAAGCGCGATCTCCACACTTAAATCCATCTGATTGCGGTGAGCCATCTGTACTGCAACAAGATGCTCTGCCACATTCCCAACAATTGGTATCAAGATAATGCCCAGGAAAAACTCCGAAAGACCAAAATTCGAAATAACGTTCTCAACCGAACCCACCAGTAATTCACTTAACCAAGCCACACCAGCCGTTGCAAGAGCAAGGATAAGCAAGGATAAACCGAGCGACAAATGCGGTTTGAGGGCATCTTTTTCTTGGGGGTAAGTAAGCGGGCTTTGAATGCTCTTAAAGCTATAAAGTATTCCTAATAGATACAGAACAATCACAACTCCAGCAACCCCCAGACTGAGTGCCTCAACATCTGGATCACCCTCCTGACCTATCGAATGGCTAAACAGTGAGGGGATGACCAGTGCCAGCACCGAAAGGGTTAACAAAATCGCGTGATTTCCTGCCTGACGACGATCAAATTCCTGCTTTCCATTCTTGATCCCGCCCAACAACATAGCAAAGCCCATAACCAGAAGCAGATTACCTAATATGGACCCGGTAATGGAAGCCTTGACAAGTTCCAGCAACCCGGCTCGAATAGCGGTCAGAGTAATGATTAATTCGGCCGCATTTCCAAGCGTTGCATTTAACAAGCCGCCCAGTTTAGGACCAGTGTAGGATGCCAGCGATTCGGTTGATTCGCCAATCAGACCGGCAAACGGTATTACACCAATTGCCGAAAGTGCAAAAACCCAGATTGAATTCCAGCCCTGGGTTTTTGCAAGAATCGCTAATGGAAATGCGATAAGCAAAAAATTAAGTGGTTTCGCTCGTAAATACTGCCAATATTTTCGCATACCCATGTAATTATATCCTACACTCAAAAACAAGCTCGTAAAACAGATCTTTGGCAATGTTATAATAATTTTGAAACCTCATTCATTTTGACCAATTCCGAAGGACTACTCATGCAACCTCTCAATTTACCAGGACCAAATGCAAAGCGAATATTAGAACGCGATCAGGCTGTAATTGCCCCCTGTTACCCCCGAATCTACCCCTTTGTGATGGATCACGGCCGCGGCATAGAAGTTTGGGACGTTGACAACAATCGCTTTCTGGATTTTGCGGCTGGTATTGCGGTGGTCTCAACTGGACACAGTCACCCACAAGTTGTCCAGGCAATTAAAGATCAAGCTGATAAATTTCTGCACATCTCATCAGACTTCTATCACCCCAAGTGGGTAGAACTTGGAGAAAAACTCAATCAAATTGCACCTTTTGATGAAGATGCTGTTTCTTTTATGACAAATTCTGGTACTGAAAGTGTGGAAGCTGCCATAAAATTGGCGCGCTATTACACGGGCAGAACGGCTTTTATTGGCTTTTTTGGAGGATTTCATGGCCGCACGATGGGTGCGGTCACTTTTACAGCCAGCAAAAACGCCTATCACAGGGGGTTCTTTCCGCTCTTGAATGGTGTTTATCATGTTCCTTACCCAGACCCTTATCGTCCTGTCTTGCAAGGTCTTCCAGGAGAGGATTATGGCGAAACAGTAGCCCGTTATATTGAAGAAGAAATTTTGGGGCGAATATTGCCCCCTGATGAAGTGGCGGGGATTCTAGTTGAGCCAATCCAGGGAGAAGGCGGCTACATTGTACCTGCACCAGGTTTCTTTCCGACATTACGCAAATTATGTGACCGGTATGGCATTCTCTTGATTGCAGATGAAGTCCAGTCAGGTGTTGGACGAACGGGTAAATGGTGGGCAATTCAGAATTTCGGTACAGAGCCAGATATCATTTGCATTGCCAAAGGAATTGCTTCAGGCATGCCAATGGGAGCAATGGTGGCAAGAAAACATATCGCCACCTGGCCTCGCGGCTCACACGGCAACACCTTTGGAGGCAATCCTCTGGCTTGTGCTGCTGCATTGGCAACGCTCGAGCTGATCGAGAGCGAATACATGGAAAATGCCGCCCGTATCGGCTCTTATGCATTGAGCAGATTGGGAAAAATGATGGAAGATCATCCAACGATTGGGGTGGTGCGCGGAATTGGCTTGATGATCGGCATTGAGTTTGTTGAGAACCGAGAAAGCAAAAAGCCGGCAGAACCGCTGCGCGACCGAATTGTTCAGCTGGCATTTGAAAGAGGATTGCTTACATTAGGCTGTAGCAAATCCACCATTCGCATTTCCCCTCCCTTGTGCATAACTCGGAAAGAAATGGACGAGGGATTGGATATCCTCGAGGAAGCAATCACTCTTGCTGAGGAAAGTATTTAACCATGCTACCGGATTTCCGCGTTCGTCAGCGTGACTACCTGCTGGAACTGGCACAAGCCCTTACCCAAGAGCTTGACCTGGATAAGGTTTTAAACCGTGTTCTGGTTATCTCGATTGAAATGCTTGCCGGTCATGCTGGTTTAATTGCCCTGCGAAGCGATCCGGGGGGCTGGCGCGTGCGCGTATCACAGGGTCTGCCGGCTGGTTTCCTGCGCTTCATTGAACCCTATTTGGCGCAAATCAGTTCTGATGCTGAAGACCCGGAATCTGTTGAGATTCCAGAGATCAACCGTATTTTGCAAGAACTGACCTACGCTGCCAGCTTCGGCTTGCTAACTGGTGTGGGGCTTCCATTGGTAGCCCGCAATACCGTTGTTGGTGTCATTTATATTTTTCGCAACTATCCGGGGGTTTTTTCTGCGAATGACCGAGCTTTGTTACGCAGTTTTGCCAATCAGGCGGCAATAGCGGTTCAAAACGCACAACTCTATACGCAGCTCAGCCGCGAGAAGCAACGCCTGGATGCCTTACTGGATACCGCGGCAGACGGGATTTTGATCCTGACGCCACAAAACAAAATCGAACGTTGTAATGTATCTTTTGCCAAGATGATTAATCGTTCTGCCCTGGAAATCCAGGGGAAAAACCACGAAGAGATCATCCAATGGGCAAGCCCACCACAAGGAACCACGCTTGAACAGGCAGAGGCAGATGGCTGGCCTTTAACGCCTCATGCGTACCTGTATATTGAGGGTGATTTGAAACGGCCCAATCTGCCCCCATTGCCGGTGGGTATTACCTATGCTCCCTTGATTTCTGATGGCGTTCTAGTGAACACAATTGCAACGGTGAGGGACATTACCCGCTTCAGGCAGGCTGAGGAACTCAAAAGCACTTTTATTTCTGTCATTAGTCATGAGCTTCGCACACCAGTAGCTCTAATCAAGGGATATGTCAGCACCTTGCGCCGTGAAGATGCCAGATGGGAACGCGCTATCATTGAAGACAGCCTTGCAGTGATCGAAGAAGAAGCTGACCGTTTAACCCTTTTAATTGAGAACTTATTGGATGCTTCCCGTTTACAAGCAGGGGGACTGAAACTCAAACGCTCGGATGTTTTGATACCAGAAGTTGCAAAGCGGCTTGCCAAACGGTTGCAAACCCAAACGACCCAGCATCAGATTTTGGTCAGTTTTCCAGAAGATTTTCCTGTCATTCTGGCAGATGAAAGCAGGTTGGAACAGGTGTTATCAAACCTGATTTCCAACGCCATCAAGTACTCACCCGAAGGGGAGATTCGCGTTAGCGGTCAGGTGCGGCAGGAGGTTGTAATCGTTTGTGTAAGTGACCAGGGTCCAGGTATTGCACCCGAAGATATCCCTCATATCTTTGACCGTTTCTACCGCGCGCCGACTGCCACAACCCGACAAACTAAAGGTGCTGGTTTGGGGTTATACCTTGCGAAAGCCATTGTTGAAGCGCATGGTGGGCAAATATGGGTGGACACCGAAACAGGAAAAGGCACGCGAATGTGCTTTTCTTTGCCGCGTCAAATCGAATAATTCACAAAGTGGTATAATGACCTGACTACTGAATAAATGAGGTCCAAACTATGCCCCAAACAACTGCATGCCCACGATGCCGTCAGCCCGTATTAGCGGAAATCGAGCAATTATTTGATCTGGCTGTTGATCCCAAAGCCAAACAACGCTTGTTGAGCGGTGTTGCAAATGTTGTTCAATGTCCTAACTGTGGCTATCAAGGTGCTATCAGCACACCGATAGTTTATCACGACCCTGAAAAACAGTTGTTGTTAACCTATTTTCCTCCCGAACTGGGCGTGTCCGCCAACGAACAAGAGCGACTGATAGGGCCATTAATTAACCAGGTAATCAACCGCTTGCCTCCAGAAAAACGCATGGCATATCTGCTCAATCCTCAGCCAATGTTCACTTTCGATTCGCTAATTCAGCGTATTTTAGAAGCTGACGGTATTACGCGGGAAATGCTTCAGGCTCAACAAGATCGTCTTAACCTGCTTCAAAGGTTACTGAGTACCTCTGTTGCAGACACTCGCAAAGAAATTATCCACCAGGAAGAAAGGTTAATTGACGCGGAGTTTTTCACTCTTCTTGGCAAGTTGGTTGAAATTTCACTAGCGCAAGGCGATCAAAACAGCGCGCGTGCATTGGCAAACCTACAAAAAGAACTGATGACAGAAACAGAATTTGGACGACAATTGAGCGTTCAAGTCAAAGAAACTGAGGCGGCCGTTAAATCACTTCAAGAGGCAAGCAAGAAAGGATTAACCCGAGAAATGCTGCTTGACCTGATGATTGAGGCGCCTACAGAAACACGTCTGACCACACTGGTTAATATGACGCATAACGCTCTGGATTACAGTTTCTTCCAGATATTGACCGATCGAATAGAGAAAGCACAAGCTGATCAAAGACAAAAACTGATCGAATTACGCGAAAAACTACTGGTGCAAACGAGGGAAATTAATCAGGCGATCAAAGCACAGAGAGAAAAGGCGCATCAGGAATTGGAAAAAATACTTGAGGCACCAGACCTCGAAAAAGCCCTTGAGGCAAAAATCCCAGAAATTGATGAGTACTTCATGCAGGCTTTGGAAAGCGAAATCGAAAATGCTCGTCAGGATGTCAACCTTGAAAAAATGGGCAAACTGCAAAGGGTCGCAGATGTGCTAAAGAAATACAGCACTCCCCCCCCAGAAGTTGCTCTAATAGAGGAATTAATATCCGTGCAGAATGATCAGGAGCTTGAACAAGTTCTACAAGAAAACGCAGAGCAAATCACCCCTGAGTTTTTAGCACTGCTGGCTTCTCTTGCCTCTCAAAGTGATCAGAATCAACCCAAAGAGATTCAAGAAAAATTGCAAGAAATTTACCGTAAAGTGCTGCGCTTTTCAATGCGGCAAAACCTGAGAAAGTAAGACAAGAGATACAAGATTTTGAAGAGTGGGCAATCGTTAGCTGCCCACTTTTTTCATTTTATTGGGTTATCCAATCGTAACCCATGCCCTCGAACTGTAATCACATACTCGTGCGTTGGGTCAACCGCTGCCAGTCGTTCTCGCAATCGGCGCACCAACGCATCTAATGCTTGTTCAGAAACGCCGTCAGCCTCTTCGCTCCAGACCGCCCGCACCAGTTTCTCCCGGTCAATCACCTGACCAGCAGATTGATATAAAATATGCAAAAGGCGGAACTGCGATGCAGAAAGGGGAGGCACAAGCTCTTTCGCTGCAACCCACACGCGCCGAGACCGTTCATCCAAAACTAAACGCCCAACACGACCAGAAAGTGGCAGACGACCATGATCAACCGGCATTGTTGAATCGGAGCTTAAGAAGACAAAATTTTGGATTAACGCAATCTGTAATGAATCACCATCTTGCAAATATATCGGGGCGGTTACCAATTGACCGTTGCAATAAGTACCGTTTTTGCTTGCCAAGTCTTCTAAAAGTACCCCTTCGCTGGAAGGTGATAAGCGGGCATGAAACCGTGATACCTGACGATGAGGCACAACAATGTCACACTCTGCATCTCTTCCAATGGTTAAGACCCGTCCGATGAGCCAGCGTTGACCATTTAGCGGACCGGTTTGCCCAATGAGGACAGGTAGATCCGTATTCATATTTTCATACTCCATACCCACCTCCAGCTTTTATTTCATCTGCCACTAAAAGGTCAGGTAAATTTATTACTTTGACCCAAATCATTACAGTTATCTTACCAAACCAGCCGGGATAAGATATACTTTATTATAATCACATAGAAAAACTTGTTATAGACCTGACAGAAATAACGCCGAAAAACAACTGCGGTCTTGTTGGTCTGATTTTCAAGAAAGTGAGGATTTTGTTCGATGCCGGTTCCCCTTAAGGCTGGGGAGATTCTACGCGGGCGCTACCGCATTAACCGAATCATCGGTCAGGGTGGTATGGGAAGCATTTATCTGGCAGATGATCTGCGGCTATCTGGACGACTATGCGCCTTGAAAGAAGTCGAACACGACCGCTCATTATCACCGGAATTGCTACAACAAGCCCGTGAACAGTTTTTTCGGGAAGCGACCATCCTTGCCAGACTTGACCACCCCAATCTTCCAAAAGTCTCCGACTTTTTCTCAATTGGTAATCGTGATTATTTGGTAATGGATTATGTTCCGGGTAAAGATTTGCGAACACTGATGATAGAAGCTCGTCAAAAGGGAGAATTTTTATTTGAGGGCGATGTTCTCAACTGGGCAAACCAGCTTGCAGATGCGTTGGCTTATCTCCACAGCCAAAATCCACCCATCTTGCACCGCGATATTAAACCCAGCAACTTAAAATTAACCCCAAGCGGTTTATTGAAACTTGTAGATTTCGGCCTGGTTAAATTGCTGGCACCTGGCGAGGTTACAATCACCGTTCTTCAGGGGCAGGGAACTGCCATTTATACACCACTAGAGCAGTATGGGGGTGATAGCGGACATACGGATATTCGCAGTGATATTTATGCTTTTGGGGCAACCTTATATCATTTGTTAACCAACACTCCCCCCGCTGATGCTCGAGAACGGTTTCTGAACCCGGAGAGTTTGATACCACCCCGCCAAATCAACCCTGCAATCAGCAACCGCACTGAGCGCGCGATACTGGAAGCAATGAATTTGCACCCGGACCAGCGCCCAGAAAATGTTGAGGCATTTCGACAAATGCTGGTAGGAGACCAACCAACAATTACGCGCCCGATAGCCAGGCCAATTCAACTGCGGGACATTTTAAAATCTGATCCAGAACGTATCCTGTGGTGGATCTCGATTGGATTAACACTGCTAATGCTTCTGACGATTGTTATACGCTAACCAAGCAAGATTCATCCTCGTCTCTTCTCCAGAGAACGATAGCATTGCCAGAATCCTACCGCCCCGCCTACGCCCATACCGAAAACAACAACCAAAATGCTAATCCCAAAACTTGTATGATATGCATTGGGGGAAAACAGTGCCAGTAGCAGATATCCTGCAAGTCCCCCAATCACAACACATAACCCACATCGTGTCGCCAAACGTAGTGAATATTTTCTTTTGGCAAATTGAAAAATGCCAAACGCCCCAAACCAGGCCAGAAAAACTGACAAAAAACCAATTGCTGTTTGGGCCTTCACGAGTGGAACATTTTCTGGCAATTCTGTTGGCTCTATAACAGGGGTGGCAGTTTTGGGGTTCTCAGGGGTGGCAGTTGGCACAACAGTGGGCGCAATTTCAGTAACCGCGCTAGGACCATTAGTCACATCCAACTTTAAGATTTCAGAGGTCAGTGCCGGATCGCTAACTGCACGAATTTCTAACACACCCTGATTTTGAATCCGATAACTTGCGCGAGCGACACCACCACTTGTTACCGTCTCTATTTGCTGAACGACTTCACTCTCTCCACCCCCCGAAAACAAAAATCGCACAACGGTTCCGTCTGGTACAGGATTGCGGTTATGATCGTAAATGATGCCAGTACGCAAAGGAAGAACATCGCCAATACTGAATTTTACAGTCTCGGTTGGTTCTGCTGTCACAATCAGCGTAGCACGCGGTACCGGACTAACCGCATCTGGTAAATCCAGAAATAGGGGGATCACCTGGGAAGGGTCCGGTGACATCGCAGTAATCAAATCATAACCAACGCCCGGTATGGAAACTGGCGAGGCACCTACCGGCTTCAGTTCTTGAAACAATATCCGCGCTGCCAGATCAATAAATGCTGGAGACTTGCTATAGACACCGTAGTATGCGGATAATTTGGAAATATCTGTTGCATCCAGATAATATGGCGCATTAAACGCAAACGCAACCACCTTCTTATTGGTAAATAAATCAGGACGATCAGAAAGAAAACGACGCAAAGCCAAAGACTCCGGACGAGATTGCTGTACATTTAGGAGAGCAAAGACGATCCAGTCAGCAGCACGCAAGTCATCTTCTATAGGCGGTAAATCCGGCATCCCATTTAACATCCCCCAAAGATCAGCAAACGAATAAGACGAAAGACGATATTGAAGGACCTGCCCGCCAATCTGAGGTCCATACAGCCGAATAACCGCTTTTTGTAACCCGTCTACTGGAAAAGCAAATTGTTCAACACACTGGCTGCACTGTCGCTCTGGCAATACATCGGTCAGAAATACAATACGATCGCGACTTGTCGGTGGATTTGACAATGTTGTAGCAAGCTCCGAGAACGAAGGGCTGATCAACGTAACTGCACGTTTGGCAATCTCAAAGGAAACCTGTTGGGATTTACCAATTTCATCTAATCCCTCGGCTCCCGGTATGACATTTTCAATCTCAAAATATCCATATAGACGGTACTTCAAAGTGAGTATGCGCTTTACGGATGTGTCAACTCGTTCCGCAAACTCTGCATCTTCAATATATTTTTGTGTGAATAAATCCAATGTTTTGACAATCGTTGTATAACTATCTGGATCACCTGAAGAAATGAAATTGCCCAGATAGAGAATATCATTTCCTGCCAGAAACGCGTTGCGGGCCACTTGTCGAGCATCAAAAGACTGCCCAGTAATATCGTAAAAGCGTCGTACTGCCTGGCTGCCCAAATCATCGCTTATGACAATCCCACCCCCTTCTCTCCAGGCTGAAAAAGCCGGTAGACTCATGAGCTGATCAAAAGCAGCAGAGTCAAAACTCACCGGACGGGTTGTGGCGCGAATATTTCCTTGAAAACCCTGATAACGGATATGGGAAACCAGCAGACCATCTGTGACGCTCTCGCCATTTGGCGCGTTACCGGTCACAGCAAAAAATGGTGCTAGTTCAATTTGTTTCAGTTGTTCCAGCGACTTTCGCACGGTTGCGATTTCCTCATCAGGCTGGCGATCCGAGCCCCCTCTTCCGGGGAAATGTTTGGCAATCACCGCCAGTCTCTGTGCACTACCATAGTGCAGTCCACTAATATAAGCCTTTCCCATTTCACCTACCCAATAAGGATCGCCACCAAATGTACGTGTGCCCAGGTCTTCTCCGCTACCTGCTTGGACCACATCCAAAACATCCAGCGATGGCCCTAAAAGTAAATTGAAACCCAACCGTTGTAACTCCTGTCCCAGCACAACGCCTGTTGAGCGTGCCAGCTCTGTTTTCCAAGTAGCACCAATTGCCATTTGATTTGGTAACGGAGTTAAACCATTCAAAAGTTGATCATAAGGGTATCCATCACCCTCCTGAGAGATACCAATGAACAAAGGCACAAATTGAGGAGTATAGCTGGTTTTTGTAATTGTATCTGTCTGGCTGATTGTTGAAGCTTCCCAAGCACTTTTTTGGAGCTGTGAGTTTAATGAATAAGTTTCACGGATTGTATTCTCAGGTCCAACAAAATTATCGTTCGCTGCACGTAGAACCACTCCACCGATATGATGACGGACAATCAAGTCATAAATTTGGCTATCCGGGGTCACCTGACGCCCCTTAAAGGTTACTAAAAACAACTGCCCCACGCGCTCCCGGGGCGTCATTTTCTTCAACAGAATTTCTGCAAGGCTGGAGGCATCTACATCTTGGTATAAAGGTTTTGCCCAAGAGGTCAGGTTAACTTGAGCAATCAAGATTATCACAAGGGTAAATACCAACAAAGAGCGGTAAGCCCAGCAAGACATCCTGGAGTGTTTCATACCACCTCCAGAACCTGCCGAGCAAGGCGGGGATCGTCAGTAAACACTCCATCCACACCAAGTTCAAACAAACGTCTCATCTCGCGTTCTTCATTAACTGTCCATACAAAGATCTTTCGCTGCCAGTGATGATGCTTTCTAACAAGGTCCCTGGTTACATCAGTAAAGTAAGGATGTATGGCATGAGGAGCAACTCTGCGACGCAACACGGAACGAGCCAGCCACCCTGACCAACCTTCTTCTGCAAGCATTCCGCGCGGCACTTCGGGCAAGAGGTTTCCCGCGCGAATAAGATTACCAGCAAAAAACGAGGAAAACAGAACCCTTTCTTCCAGTTGATATTTCCTCACTAGTTCAACCACCCGGACAACAAGCTCATCACCTGGGGACGCATAATTTGTGAACTCAACGTTGATAAACAGATCTTTCCCAATTGACTCAAAAACCTCTGCTAGCGTCGGGATGCGTTCACCAGAAAACTGGGCACCAAAATGCAAGCCCGCATCCAATTTTTTTAACTCTTCCAGTTTCAATTTTCTGACGGTCCCATGGCCATTCGTCGTTCGATCAACAGTCTGATCATGAATAACCACAACCTCGCCATCTGCTGAAAGTTTCGCATCAAGCTCGATGGCGTCTGCGCCGTGCTCAACCGCTAGCTTGAAAGCCGCTAACGTGTTTTCGGGAGCATATGCCGAAGCGCCGCGATGTGCAAAAATGATTGGTCTTGTAAATTGGTAAATAAAATTCATAGCTCTACAAAGAAAGACTCGGCAGCTCTATCAATTAATTCACGCGTCATTGCAGGCTCAACAGCCATGTAGCGAGCAATATCCAAAATTTGATCACAAATATCACGCGGATGAGAAGCACGTAATTTCCGGTTACGCTTGATGTACCATTCTTGTAGCAAATAAGCCAGCCCCTGATCGCTGTATGTAATGCCTTTTTGTGCCGCAACCCGACGGAAAATCTCGCGATACTCCTCATAATTAGGGTCACCAATCTCAACTTTATGTCGTAACCGACGCAGAAAAGCTTCGTCCACTAACTCTTTAGGAGGAAGATTGGTCGAGAAAATAACTAAAACATCAAATGGGACCTCGATTTTTCGCCCAGTGTGGAGTGTGAGATAATCAAAGCGACTCTCAAGCGGCACAATCCAACGATTAAGCAAATCTCGGGGCCGAACCAGCTGACGACCAAAATCGTCTATCAGCAAAATGCCACCATTGGCTTTCACCTGGAAAGGTGCCTCGTAATACTTATGGACATCATCGAATACCAGATCCAACCCTGCCAGTGTCAGTTCGCCCCCAACTACTACAAAAGGCCGGCGAACACGAATCCAGCGAAGATCGCGGCGCGTTCCGCTTCGTAACCCACCTGTGCCCAACGGACTGACCTCATCCTCCGGGACTGCTTGATGGTTATTCGTATCGTACAGCTTGATCACTTGTCCATCAACATAGATTGAATATGGGATGTAAATCGTTTGACTTAATACTAAATTACCAATTGCGCGCGCCACGCTTGTCTTGCCATCCCCTGGAGGCCCGTAAAGAAAAATCGAAGTGCTGGAATTAACCGCGGGTCCTAATTTGTGAAATGTCTTTTCAGAAAGTACCAGTGAAGATAATACCTGCCTCATGATCCTGCTGGTCACCTGCAACCGCCCGCGACTTTGCTTTCTGCAAGCATCGTTATAAACCGACAGAGGCACAGGAGCCGGTCCGGCATACTGGCTTCTTTCAAGTGCTTCGCGGGCCCGGGCAATTCCCGCTCCCGTGATAGCGTATTGATAAGCACCTTCACCAATTCCAGCCTGAGAAGAACGCACCTCAATCAACTTTTCGCGCTTGAGAGCATCCAAGACTTGATCAATAACACCAGTGAAAGGTAGAGCAACTTCTTCGGCAATCTTAAATCCACTCAGATAGCCCTGAAAATACATTACCTTTAGTACAAGATCTTGAAGCCACAAGAAAGATAGACCTGTGTCCTCAACCTTGCGAACTGGCGGCGGAAGATAAGCTGATTGGCTACCAGTAATCGGCGCCGAACTATCAGGTGTTGTTGCTGAAACTCCAGTTTTGGTAGGCATGCTCATAAGCAATCCCTCCAATCGAAAGTTCTACAAAACCAGTGTATATCAAAATATTATAGCATGCTCTTGCTTACCCTCATGCCCTGCGATATAATCGACCTGCTAAACTCAATTCCATAAGGTAAAAAACTATGATTGATGTAAATGATCTTCGTAAAGGTGTTACATTCGAGCTGGATGGTAACCTCTATAAAGTTTTAGACTATGAACACAATAAACCCGGACGTGGAAATGCTACTATTCGCATCAAAGCGCGCAATCTGCGTACCGGTGCTACCATCGAAAAGACCTTTATTTCTGGCAACCGGGTGCAGGATGTGCGCCTGGAATATCAGATTGTTCAATATCTTTACCGCGATGGTCCCTTTTTCTATTTTATGAATACCGAAACCTATGAGCAGCCTGCTGTTGCCGCGGAAGTCATCGGTGATGCAGCAGGTTATTTGAAAGAGGGAATGGAAGTTAAACTTACCTTCTATAATAACGAGGTGATTGATATTGAATTACCCACATCGGTTGACTTGAAAGTTACACAAGCTGATGTTGCAGTCAAAGGTGATACTGCCACAGGTGTTACCAAGCGAGTCACATTGGAAACCGGTGTAGAGGTGGATGTACCCTATTTTGTCAACGAGGGTGATACGATCAGGGTGGATACACGCACTGGCGCGTATGTTACTCGCGTTTAACAAATCAGCGAAAAACGGTTTAGAGTCTGTCTCCAAGTGCAGAGACAGACTCTAAGTAATTTCAGGAGCAACCTACATGCGCACCCCTGCCGGATTTGAATGTCGGTTCTTTTACGGGGATTATTACCGAGGTAGAAAACATGAAGAGTGTCGCTTGATTGGCAATACAAAATCACCGCGTCACTGGACATCCAATCTTTGTAAAAATTGTCCTGTTCCTCGAATTCTTCAGGCAAATGCCTGCGCGAACATGGTTCTGTCCGCTACAGTTACAGGGCTACCCTTTGGATTGGCACGCCGCGTGGTAATAAAAGCACACTGCACACTTACCCAAACTGATGTGACACAGCCAGAAATTGGCTGTGGACAATGTCACCCGTTACCAGATATTTTTACACCAAACTCACAATGCTAGTTACCCCCTCTCAACACTAGGTGTGGCCGTTTCTCTGCCGGAAGCCCCGCTCACACTGCTCGTTGAGGTCTCAACCCGAAAAACATCTAAAATACGACGCACCAGATCATAAACAAGGTTCTGCCGGAAACCGGCTACCCAAGCCAACAAATATACAACAAGCGCAGAGTTTATGGCAGTTACATCTGAACCACCACCCGCCGTCAGGGTGAAAAAACCTGCCTGAATCACAATAAATATAAAAGCACCCAACGGAACACCTAAAATGGGATTGGTGTAGTACCACAAAGCGTGTTGATGGTCAAAATCCTGCCGATCAGCAACATGGCGCCATAACACAAACAATGCACCAACAATCCCCCCCATGGCACCCCAAATCATTGAATTAATTAACTGAGCAACATTGACAGACATGACCATGTGGCTTATCAAAGATGCGCTTGGAGCTATATTAACAAAATAAAACATTGCCCCAAGAAAAAGCAACCACAAAACCTCATACGCCAAAATCCAAGGAGCGTATTTCCTGGAAGACTCCCGCATACGAGGCATGAAATCCAGACGATGCTCAACCTCCGCCAGCAACCTATCGGCTTCTTCAAAGTTTTCCTTACCAGCCAGCAAATAATTACGTGCCTGTTGGATAAGATTAAGGAGGTAAGCAGCCAATTCCACATTATTTATTTCCCGGTTAATTCGACTTTGTGCTTCTTCGGTCCTCTGCCAGAACCGATCAATACGGGAGCGCAGAATCAGCCTATCTAGTATTTTTTCGTCCGCAGGCAATGCTGGTAAAGGTATTGCTCCCCACGGAGCGCCACCCTCCAACTCCTCCTCTAGGATCATTGGTTCATAAGCATGCATTGCTTCATCTCTTGCGACTTCACCCTCACCTCCTATCACTTCTCTGGCACCTAGAATCTCTCCACCTTCGCTTGCAACTGGCTCGGTTGGCACAACCGGTTGTTCAACCTCATCTGCAACGGGTGTTTCTTCAATACTCTGTGCATCAACACCCGAGTCACCGGACTTTTCTTGCTCATCGAATGGTTGATACATTCCCATAGTAATACCTCCTTACCGCTTATCAATAACCGAAACCCATCTTAAACCCCCTTCACAGTATAGAGGATACAAAACGATAAGTCAACCATAAGTCTGTTGAGCGGACAATTTTAAATCAAATAAAAAAATTTACCTGAATACACTCCAAATTTTATAAGAATATTCTTAATTATTTGTCCGGACACTATCCAATATCTGGTAACACTGTATAGAGATTGGTATAATCTCAATTGAAAGTTTCGCAAACGTTTTGTTGTTTGCGAAAGCTTGGGAGGCTTCTGTGAATTCTCGTAATCAGTCTTATTTCGTTTACGTTTTACTGTTCATCGCCATTATCGCTATGCTGATTTACAGTTTTGGCGTTCAAGGGACAGGGCAAGAATCGTTAACAATTAATAAAGTAGCAGACGAATTGAAAGCTGGAAATATCAAGCGCATCGTCGAGGATGAAAACCGCCTGACGATAACTTTTGCTGATGGTTCTCAAGGCAAATCAACCAAAGAATCCAATGCTACCTTGGTCGAACAATTGCTACAGCTGGGCGTAACCACAGAGCAGCTGTCTTCCAGCAAAGTAGATATAGAGATCAAACCACCCAGCGCCTGGATGAGTGTTTTGACCGTTCTTGGCTATGTGCTGCCATTCTTGATACTGGCAGGGGCATTCTTTTTTATATTTCGTCAGGCACAGGGCAGTAATAACGCTGCGATGTCGTTTGGTAAATCCCGCGCCCGTATGTTTACTGGCGATCAGCCGACCGTCACCTTTGAGGATGTGGCAGGAATAGAAGAAGCCAAAGAAGAGCTCAAGGAGGTAGTTGAGTTTCTGCGAGAACCACAAAAGTTTATTTCGCTGGGGGCACGCATCCCCAAAGGTGTCCTACTGGTTGGACCTCCGGGCACCGGCAAAACTCTATTGGCCAAAGCAGTTTCTGGAGAAGCGGGTGTTCCTTTCTTCTCGATTTCAGGTTCAGAGTTTGTAGAAATGTTTGTTGGTGTTGGCGCTTCTCGTGTTCGTGACTTGTTCGATCAAGCCAAACGTCACTCACCCTGTATTGTTTTCGTGGATGAAATTGACGCGGTAGGTCGTCAGCGCGGTGCAGGACTGGGCGGTAGCCACGACGAGCGGGAACAGACCTTGAACCAGATGCTGGTTGAGATGGATGGTTTTGATACAGATACCAATATCATCATTATGGCTGCCACCAACCGTCCAGATATCCTTGACCCAGCCCTGTTGCGTCCGGGTCGCTTTGATCGCCGTGTTATCCTGGACCGTCCCGATGTGCGAGGACGAGAAGCTATCCTAAAAGTGCACGTCAAAGGAAAACCCCTGGCACCCGATGTTGATTTAAATGTGCTCGCTCGCGCTACGCCGGGATTTGTCGGTGCTGATCTAGAAAATCTTGTCAATGAAGCTGCTATTTTGGCAGCTCGCCGCAATAAACGTGTGATCACCCAAACCGAATTTGAAGAAGCTATTGAGCGCGTAATTGCCGGTCCTGAGCGTAAAAGCCGTTTAATCAGTGAAGAAGAAAAGCGGATTGTTGCTTACCACGAGGCTGGTCATGCAGTGGTTATGAACACCCTGCCCGAAGCCGATCCTGTTCAAAAGGTTTCTATAATTGCCCGTGGCATGGCTGGCGGCTATACGTTGGCACTTCCACAAGAAGACCGCATACTTATGTCCCGCAAGAAATTGATGGCTGAGATGATTGGCTTGTTGGGCGGGCGTGCCGCCGAGGAGCTAGTCTTTGACGATATTACCTCAGGGGCTTCAAATGATATTGAACGGGTAACTCAGTTAGCGCGCGCGATGGTTACTCGACTGGGAATGAGTGAACAGCTCGGCCCAATGATTTACGGACAAAAGGAAGAGCTGATTTTCCTCGGCAGGGAAATTGCTGAACAACGTGATTACTCCGAGGCAGTCGCCATGCAAATTGATCAGGAAGTGCGTCGTTTGGTTAACGAAGCCTTTCAGAAAGCAAAAGAAATTCTGAATCAGTATCGCGATAAGCTAGATGCAGTCGCCCAACGGCTTTTGGAAGCAGAGACAATTTCAAGAGAAGAGTTTGAATCCATCTTCCCGCCTCCTGTTCCCAAAAAGAGCGGAACCCCTGCGCCAGTTCTGCGCTAATTCTTACACAAAATCATCAGGTGTGGAGCACTTTATTGGCGTTTCCACACCTGATGATTTCTGACAAGAGCTTCCACTTGCTCCAGCGTATCATCTTGTATATCAAACCAGTGAATAGAAGGATCGTTGTACTTAAACCAGTTCGCCTGTCGGCGAACAAACTGGCGCGTCGAACGTTTCATTTCTGAAACCGCTTCTTCAAGCGAGCATTTACCCTGTAAATATTGGATGATCTGGCGGTATCCAATCGCCGAAAACGCTGGCAAATCCGGACTGTAACCGCTAGCAAGTAAGGTTTGCACTTCACCAACCAATCCATCAGCAATCATTTGATCAATTCGCTCATCAATGCGGCGATACAACTCTGCGCGGGGACGTCTTAAACCAACCATCAAAACGCTATAGTTTGACGCCACCCGCTGGCGCTGCTCAGCAAAACGCTTACCAGTGCGAAAAATAACCTCTAAAGCCCGCACAGTTCTACGTAGATTACGGGGATCAATCTTGCCGGCTGCCTCTGGATCTATGATTGTGAGCCTGCGATGTAACTCAAACGGTCCAATAGACTTCGACCATTTCTCCAAAACATTACGAAGTCGCAAATCCGGTGGCTGCTTGGGCAGATTCCAGCCTTCAATTATCGCCCTAATATATTGCCCTGTGCCACCGACCAGAAGGGGAAGTTTCTCTCTGGCATGAATAGCTGCAATCACTTGATATGCCATCCTTTGAAACAGCGCCAAAGACCAGGTTTCATCGGGATCAGCCACATCAATTAGGTGATGAGGTACTCTGGCTCGATCTTCTGGCGAAGGTTTTGCCGTGCCAATATCCATCCTTCGATAGAAAAGGCGTGAATCCGCCGAGACGATCTCGCCATGCAAACGCTCTGCTAAACGGATCGAAAATTCGGTCTTTCCAACCGCTGTTGGACCAACGATAACCAGAAGCGGCAAGGGAACATCAACCAATGGCATTTTTAAACCACTCAACTCTTACCAGTTTACTCCTGGGCGCTCCCTGAATAGCAATAACATCAATACGCCAAGACAGGTCACTCAAGTCAGGATGAGATTGAAGATAGGATTCAGCTGATTGGACCAAACGAGTTTGTTTCAAAGACGAGACCGCCATCTCAGGAAACCCAAAGCTATCGGTGGTTCTGGTTTTTACTTCTACAAAAACCAAAACATCCCCTTGTTTGATCACCAAATCCAGCTCACCATAGGGCGTGTGAACATTTCGGTCAAGCACGATCCACCCGCGCTCCGCAAAATATGCTTCAGCATACTGCTCACCCCAGCGTCCGATGTATTGATTATGACCTTTGACGTCCTTCGCCATTCTAGTTTTTCACATCTCTCAAGCGCAAACCTTAGGAAAAGTATATAATAACATAATAAAGGTGTGTCTTGTGTATCCGCCTTATCAACTGATGAGGTCTAGATGGGAAAATATGCGAACTTCTTGCGTGATACAGATCTGTTTTACAACCTAACGCCCACCCAGCTCGAATTGATCGAGAACATCTGCGAGGAACACGTTTATCAGGCTGGTGAAACAATATTTGAAGAAAACTCTCGCGAAAATGAATTATATATTGTTTACCAGGGTCAAGTGGAAATCTCTATCAGCCCTTCCCTGATTGCACCACGCATGAGCACAGAAGTGCATCCTGAACCTGTTGCTAAATTGTTGCGTGGACAATCCTTTGGTGAAGTTGCCTTAGTAGATGAAGGTGTCCGAACCGGAACGGCAAAAGCCAGAGAAAAAAACACGATCCTCTTACGGATTCCAAGACAAAAATTAATTATGCTCTGTAGCACGTATCCGGAATTGGGTTATCGTGTAATGTACAATCTGGCTACAGACTTGGCTGGTAAAATCCGTAATGCTGACCTTAAGATACGCGAGGTATTATTGTACCGGAAAGACCAGACTGAGGTATAGTTAGAGTTTATTTATAGGGTATCATGACAACAGCTGAAATAATCGCGATCGGAACCGAATTGCTTTTGGGGGAAATTCAAGATACCAACACCTGCTACCTGGCGCGGCACTTAAGAGGTATTGGGATTGATTTGTATCGCTCTACGATCGTTGGAGATAACCCTAGCCGTATTGCTCAGGCTATTCAGGAATCTTTGGCGCGCGCCGATCTTATCATTACTACGGGCGGATTGGGTCCAACCATTGATGACCCCACCCGCCAGGCAGTTGCCCAAGCGGCAGGTGTATCCCTTGAGTTCCGCTCCGAGTTATGGGAGCAAATACAAACCCGCTTTGCACGCTATGGGCGAAAAGCCACCGAAAATAACCGCCGCCAGGCTTACATCCCACAAGGTGCCATTGCTGTCGAAAATCCCATTGGTACCGCACCAGCGTTTATTCTAGAAAAAGACCTGAAAACCATCATCAGCTTGCCGGGTGTACCAAGAGAACTAGAATACCTTTGGGAACAGCAGATTTTGCACTATCTCAAAAACCGCTATGACCTCCACGGTCTCATCAAAGTGCGCGTTATTCATCTTGCAGGTGTTGGCGAATCACAGGTGGACGAATGGATTGGCGATCTAGAAGCTCAAGATAACCCTACGATTGGCTTACTAGCACACCCTGGGCAAATTGACATTCGCATTGCAGCAAAAGCAGAGAGCGAAGAGCAAGCTGACAACCTGATTGCTCTTGCTGAAGCAGTTGTGCGGGAAAAGTGTGGAGACCATATCTACGGTGCAAACGCGACGACGTTGGAACAGGTAGTCTTGCAAAAACTGACAGATCGTCACCAGAGTCTCACAATCATCGAATGCGGGTTGTCAGGTGCTTTATGCACCCGTCTGACCGAAGTTCTTGCAACTGCCCCGGAAATTAAGATATTCTCACGGCAATGTGAAAATAATCTTGAATACAAGCAAATCATTGAAGCACGCCTGATATTTGAAACCGATATTATTTTCGGCGTATGTCTGCAAACCGACAACGAAAAACTGGTGTTACATCTGAATTTGTTTTTGCCTGAAGAAGCCAAAGAGACCTCTCGCTTTTTTGGCGGACACCCCGCAAATGCTGTGCTTTGGTCGGTCAATATGGCACTGGATTACCTGCGAAGAAACCTTTAACTCCTAAAGGAAAGAGAAAAGAATGCAAACTACCGAAGTGCTTTTTATCAATGCAATTGTCCTAACCATGGACGATAAGCTGACACAATATAAACCGGGCAGTGTAGCTGTCTCCAATGGAAATATTGTAGCCGTTGGGAAACAGGAAGATATCACATCACAATTCGCTGCTGAAAAGATTGTAGATTGCAAAGGCAAATTGCTTATGCCTGGTTTGATTAACGGACATACCCACGCGCCGATGACCCTCCTGCGTGGTTTAGCAGACGACCTGCGTCTGGATGTATGGTTAATGGGTTACATGATGCCTGTAGAACGAAAATTTGTCTCGCCAGAGTTTGTCCGGCTTGGTACCCAGCTCGCTTGTGCGGAAATGATCCGTAGCGGCGTGACCACGTTTTGCGACATGTACTACTTTGAAGAGGAAGTGGCTAAAGCAACAGCAGAAGCCGGTATGCGCGCAGTCTGTGGCGAAACTGTACTAAAGTTTCCTACCCCGGATGCGTCTTATTTTGATGAATCGCTGGCATATACGCAAGATTACATAAAGCGTTGGAAAGATCACCCCCTTATCGTTCCCACTGTCGCCCCCCACGCACCCTACACCTGTACTGAGGAACTGCTCCAAAGCAGTGCCGCAATGGCTGTTGAACATGATGTTCCTCTAGTGATTCATCTTTCAGAAACCGCATTGGAAGTCGAAAACATGCGTAATCAGACCGGGATGCCGGTAATACCATATGTGAAGAAACAGAATCTTTTCAACGCGCGCGTGATTGCTGCCCACTGTGTCCACGTGGACGAGGGCGAAATCCGTACCTTAACTCACCATAATGCCGGGGTGATTCACAACCCATCCTCAAACCTTAAGCTGGCATCTGGCATTGCCCCTGTAAAACGCATGCTCGAGTTGGGGCTAAGCGTCGGTCTTGGGACAGACGGACCAGCCTCGAATAATGACCTGGATATGTTTGAAGAGATGCGGCTGGCAGCATTCATAGCGAAAGGAATCAGCGGCGACCCAACCGCTCTCCCCGCACCGACTGCTGTACTGATGGCCACCCGCCTGGGCGCAAAAGCCCTTCATCTCGACAGAATAACCGGTTCTATCGAACCGGGCAAACGGGCTGATCTGATCCTGGTACATATTAACCCAATACACAATTCCCCTCATTTCACTCGTGATCCTCACAGTATATATGCGCAAATCGTTTATGCCGCAAAGTCAACTGATGTAACTGATGTAATGATCAACGGGCAGTTTGTCATGCGAGACAAGGAATTATTAACTTTGGATGAAGAAGTCCTGACACGGGAAAGCCAGAGCTACGCGCGCAAGATAGACCTCTTTTTGATTGAACGCGAACAATCTGTTCTTGCTAAACTGATTGAAATCGGCGGTGCCACGGAAGAAGAATCTTTCGAGGTGCAGGCTAAAGTGCCTATCAAAGATAATTCAGCCGTTCTCAGTGCGCTTGACAGACCTGAAATTGAAATCATCTACCAGCGGCACTACAAACAGTATGATACCTACTTTGGCTTCGAGGATCCAAAACAGGGACATATCCGCTTTAGAGAAGATCATCTGGTTAGTTCGGCGGGGCAGGTGACCAATGTAAGAACCCGCCTGACACACATTGGCGAAACCAGCGAGGACCATTTTCCTCAACAAGTGATTTTATCGCGCAGTCGCTTTATTGCACCGGCTGCACAAAGCCTGCGCTTCTACCGGGAATATTTCAAACCTGCCTCAGAACGAGAAGTTGAAAAGGATCGTTTACGTTTCTTGATCCGATATAAAAATACCGAGTTCTATGTTAACATTGACACAATGCTTAAACCTCCACTTGGTAACTTCTTAGAAGTCAAAAGCCGTACCTGGAGTCGGAAAGACGCTGAACACAAGGCGCGTCTTATTCCTGAGCTGATTGAATGCCTTGGTGTGTCTTCAGCAGAAACAATTTCAAAAGATTATATTGAGTTAATCCATGACTGAAGAACTGCGTGTTTTATTCCTAATTTCTGAAATTGACCCCTTCATAAAAATCGGGGGGTTGGGTGATGTAGGCGGTTCTTTACCACGGGCACTAGCTTCTCTCTCCCCAGAAAACACCAATAGACATAGAATAGACATTCGCATATGCGTACCGCTTCATGCACCAATTCGCCACAAGCTACCAACCGAAAAAATAGTTGCGGAATTTCCTCTTGAAAACAAGTATGGAAAGGTTTTTGCGACCGCCTTCGAGGCTGAACTAAATGGTATTGTGACCTATTTGATTGACGGAGAACCCGTCAGGCAGGCACCAAAAGTTTACAACGAAGACGAGATATTAGACGGAGAAAAGTATGTCTTTTACTCTCTGGCATCACTGGAACTGATGCGTTTTTTGAATTGGAAACCTCACATTGTTCACTGTCACGACTGGCACACTGCACCAGCAATTTACCAGCTCTCCCGCAACCGAGTTAACGATGTCTTTTTCTCAGACACGCGTTCCATCTTAACAATCCATAACCTACCATTCATGGGAAATGGTGCCAGTCAGGCTATGACTGATTATGGTCTTCCGCCAACCAGCAGCACCGCCTTGCCAGAGTGGGCACGTCATCTCCCTCTGCCTCTGGGATTGCTGACTGCTGATTGGATTACCACCGTCTCGCCAACCTACGCAACAGAAATCCTTACACCTGAATTTGGCTGCGGCTTAGAGGAATTCCTTGCCTCAAGACGATTAACAATTTCTGGCATTCTCAACGGTTTAGACATTGCCAGCTGGGATCCCCAAAAAGACAAAGCCCTAATTTCACCCTTCAGCGTTGATTCTGTCCACAAACGAACTATAAACAAGCAGGCTCTTCTGGAAGAATTCTCACTTAAAAACGACCTGGACATTCCGTTGCTTGCCTTTATTGGGCGAATGGATGCTCAAAAAGGAGTGGATATATTGCTGGAAGGTTTAGAGATGATTGCTGATACGAATTGGCTGGCGATTCTATTAGGAACTGGGAACGCACAGTTGGAACGCGCAACTATCGAAATGCAGCAAAAATATCCCAACCATGTGCGTGCTGCGATTCGCTTTGATCCCAAGCTGTCCCGAATGCTTTATGGTGGTGCAGACATGCTCCTGATCCCTTCTCGCTACGAACCCTGCGGTATGGTACAAATGATCGCCATGAGATATGGATGTATTCCGATTGCTCATGCAACCGGCGGATTGAAAGATACCATCCGAAATGACCCGGCTGACCAGAAAACCGGTTTTTTGTTTCCCAAAAACACGGCCGAAGAATTGACTCAATCTCTAAAGCAGGCTTTCTCTTACTATAGAAATCAAAATCTCTGGCGCACAATTCAACAAAACGCCATGCGCCAGGATTTCTCTTGGGAACGTTCTGCGAATGAATACGCCAAGCTTTACCTAAGGCTCAAGGAGAACACAGAATGAAAACCCGTGTGCTGATACTTGCTGGTGGTGAAGGAACAAGATTGGGTGTTTTGACTGCAAAACGCACCAAGCCGGCGGTGCCGTTTGCTGGAAAATATCGTATTATTGACTTCACGCTCTCAAACTGTGTGAATTCGCAACTTTTTGATGTCATGATCGTCGCACAATACCGCCCGCATTCTTTGATTGAGCATATTGGCGCAGGAGGTCCTTGGGATTTGAATAGGGACTTCACCGGCGGCATACGAATTTACACGCCTTATAAATCTCCCGGTTCAAGCTGGTTTGTGGGCACAGCAGATGCTGTACAGCAAAATTTCTCCTTCATCAAGCGAGGAGACCCAGATTTGATATTGATTCTTTCAGGCGATCACATTTATAGCATGGACTATTCTGGCATGATTCGGTTTCATATGGAAAAGAATGCCGACTTGACCATGGCAACCATTCAAGTCCCAATTGAAGAAGCTCCCCGATTCGGAATTGTCGGTACTAATCCAGACCAACGGGTAATTTCTTTCGTGGAAAAACCAAAGCAACCCCCTTCAACTCTAGCAAACATGGGCGTTTACCTGTTTAATAAATCCTTTCTTGGACGAATTCTCTGGGAAGACCATTTAAGACAAGATTCATCTCACGATTTTGGGAAAGATATTCTCCCAGCAGTGATCAGTGCCGGCGAGCGCGTATATGCTTACCCCTTTACCGGTTATTGGGTGGATGTTGGTACTGTGCTTTCCTATTGGAAAGCACATATGGATTTACTCGACCCCAATCCACCTTTCAACCTTCATAATCGCTCCTGGGTTATTCACACACGTTCTGAGGAGAGACCGCCCGTTAAGATCCACCAAGGAGCTGAGATAGAAAATAGCATGATATGTGATGGTTGTGTGATCGAACGGGGCGCAAGAGTGATCCGCAGTGTACTTTCACCCGGTGTTCATATTCAACAAAACGCTACTGTATTTGAATCGATAGTATTAACCGATGCGGTCATTGAAGCAGGCGCCAGGCTTGAACATGCCATCCTTGATAAACGAGCTCGCATTGGTGAACAGGCGATTTTTGGTAAAGCAATTCCAGACCAAACCACAATTACCATGATTGGCAAAAATTCAGTTGTAGCCCCCAAAATGGTGGTGGAGGCAGGGGCAATGATTGCCACTGATGTAATCCCACCCGATTATCCAACTCAGGTTGTAAAATCCGGCGAATACATTCAAACACGGAGATTGCCTTATGAATTGTAGGCGCTCGTCTGGCATCATTTTACATCCTACCAGCCTGCCCGGACCAGACGGCATTGGCGACCTTGGTCCAGAAGCCTATCGGTGGGTAACCTTTCTAAAAGAAGCGGGGTGCAGTTTGTGGCAAATCCTTCCGCTCGGCCCAACAGGGTATGGCGACTCACCTTATCAGTGCTTTTCTGCGTTTGCTGGTAACCCATACCTGATCAGTCCAATCGCATTGGTAGAAGACGGCATTCTCGATCATAAAGATTTGTTAGATAGACCAGTATTTTCAGAGACCTGCGTAGATTATGGGCGTGTGATACCCTGGAAGTTATCCTTGTTGACAAAGGCTTTTCTGCATTTCCAAAAACACGCCCCATCAGAGCTTATCCAGGAGTTCGATGACTTCCAAACTCATTTTAAACATTGGCTGGATGACTTTGCTCTATTTATGGCAATCAAAGAAACCCAAGGGGGAACTGCTTGGTGCGATTGGCCCGAGCCATTGCGAAAACACGAGCCCAATGCCTTGCGAGCCTTTAGAGAACAATATGGGGAGATCGTTTTGCGCCATGCTTTCTGGCAATTTCTCTTTTTCCGGCAATGGAAAGCATTGCGATTATTCGCAAATCAAAACGGGATTCAAATTATTGGAGACATTCCCATTTTTGTCGCCTATGATAGCTCCGATGTCTGGTCTAACCGAGCTCTTTTCTACCTAGATGAAGATGGTTTGCCAACAGTTGTTGCTGGCGTCCCACCGGATTATTTCTCGCCCACTGGGCAACTCTGGGGTAATCCATTATACCGCTGGCAGGTACACCAAAAGACGAATTACGCCTGGTGGCTAAGCCGTTTTCAAGCTACTTTACAAATGGTGGATATTATTCGTCTCGATCACTTCAGAGGTTTCGCCGGTTATTGGGAAATACCGGCTGGCAACCCCACGGCTGAAAAAGGACGTTGGGTGCGTGGACCCGGACATAAATTCTTCGAAACTTTGCGAAATGCACTAGGAAATCTGCCGATTATTGCGGAAGACCTTGGTGTCATTACACCGGATGTTGTTAAATTGAGAGAGGATTTTGAGCTTCCAGGAATGAAAGTATTTCAATTTGCTTTTTCCACTGGTCCGGATGACCCGTTTCTCCCTCATAACTACCCGGTCAATTGCGTGGTATATACTGGCACACACGATAATGACACCGCGCGCGGTTGGTATGAGTCTGCACCAGAGAAAGAGCGGGACTTTTGCCGTCGTTATCTGGCACGTTCAGGGGAGGATATATCCTGGGACATGATCCGTACTGTATGGGGTTCGGTTGCCAGGTTTGCAATCGCACCATTACAGGATTTTCTTGGCTTGGGTAGCGAAGGCAGAATGAATTTCCCCAGTAAATCCGGTGGCAACTGGAGCTGGCGTGCATCAGCTGATTCTTTCGACTCGTCACTGGCTATGCGAATCTATGAGTTGAATTACTTATACAGTCGTTTGCCAGAAAGCGAAAGTCAAAAAGTTACTCCCACTATCGAATATGAAAATCCCTGAGTGATAATCCTCAACCCTGTTGTAAGTTATGCTTCCTTATCTCTGTGCGGGTCACCAGATAGATACCAACCAGAATAAGACCGCCTCCAAAAACTTCCATAAGTGTTGGTATCTCTTGCAGAAAAATAGTTGCCAACAACGACGAACCTATCGGTTCGCCTAAGAGTGTCACAGCTACAAATGCTGCAGGCAGATAGCGTAATGCCCAGTTAAAGGATGAATGGCCGATGAGCTGCGGCACAACTGCCAACATAAGCATACAGATATAGGTCAAGGCTGAATACCCGATTGGACTTTGCCGAGTTATTACGACCGCTATCCACAAGAAAGCTGCCGCTGTTCCGTAAACTACGAAGGTATAACTCAGCAAGGAAAGGGATGAGCGCACCCTTCGTCCAAGCAGCAAATATCCTGCTGCACACCATGCTCCAACCAACGCCAGGAGATTTCCCCACAACGCTTCCCCGCGGATTGTATCCTGCAGTGACAAACAGTTGAACCCAGGCACAGGTCCTGGTAATTTGATAAGCTGGCAAGACTCGCTTGCCCCCACAACAGCGCTACCAGCTAATGCAATAATCAAACCAATTATCACTCCAAAAGATGTACGTTCTTTCAACACTAAAGGAGAAGCCAAAGCCACCCATAGCGGCGTTGTAGTCACCAGAACGACCGAACTGGCAATGCTGGTGTATTGCAGTGAGCTGATCCAGGAAGCAAAATGCAAAGCGAGAAAAAAACCTGCCAGCAATAACAACAAATACTCCCTTCTGGAAAAGTGCCTTATCTCATTACGTGCCTGAAGCCACGCCATCGGCAGCAAAATAGCCGCGGCAATGCCCAGCCGGTACGCGGCAATTACGAGCGAAGGAGCTTCTCTCTGGGCGAGTCGAATAAAAATAGAAGCAGTTGAAACAGCCACCACCCCGGCAAAGACAACAAAATAAGGTGAAAACTTAGGCTTTGTAGAATGTTCCATGGGATTTGCTTGACAGAAAAGTGGTTAATATATACAATTTAGATAATATTTGTACAATATTTGTTCACTCTTGAAAATTTTGACATTCAATTGTAAACTAAAGGAGGCAAATTATGGCATTCACATTACCACCGCTGCCCTATGCATATGATGCGTTGGAAGCAGCTATTGATGCAAGAACAGTAGAAATCCATTATACCAAGCACCACCAAACGTACCTTAACAATCTCAACAGCGCTTTGGAAAAATTTCCGCAGTTCTTTGAGAAGTCAATTGAGGATATCTTAAGAGATCTCAATCAAATACCCGAAGAGATTCGCACTGCGGTTCGCAATAATGGCGGCGGTTACTACAACCACATTATTTACTGGTCAATCATGCAACCCGCCCCAGCCGGCGAGCCGCAGGGAAAACTGGCAGAAGCGATTGAAAAAAGCTTCGGAAATTTTGCCAATTTCAAGGCCGAACTAGAAAAAGCTGGTATGGCACGCTTTGGTAGCGGTTGGGCATGGTTAAGCAAAAAAACTGATGGCAGTCTAGTTATTCATTCCACCCCTAACCAAGATACACCGCTGGCAGAAGGTCTGTACCCTGTTCTGGGTGTAGATGTTTGGGAACATGCTTATTACTTGCGGTATCAAAATCGCCGCGCAGAATATCTGACCAATTGGTGGAACGTAGTCAACTGGAAGGAGGTTGAGCGGCGGTTTGTAGAATCATAATCCACTTATACTTAGGAGGAAGATATGACCCACGTTATCACCAGTCTATGTTTACGCGATGGCGGTTGCATGACGGTCTGCCCGGTCGAGTGTATTGTGCCGGGAAAACCAATAGACAAGTATCCGTGGTACTACATTGATCCTGATACCTGTATTGACTGCGGTGCATGTGTAGCAGAATGCCCATTTGAAGCCATCTTCCCTGAAGATGAGGTACCCAGCGCATACAAAGCAAAGGGCGGTGAGCGCCTTTCAATGCCAGTTGGTACCCCTGGCTTTACGGAGATTTACGATGGGAAAAACCATAACGGCGAACCCGTTCACCTGGAAGCCACACGCACTCTGCAGGCTGGTGAAGTGGTCGATCTGACCCCTGATATCGCCGCAAATGCCGCATTTTTCAAGGATGGTCCAGGCTATGATGCCTTGAAATAAAGTAAGTCACTTAAAAATAGGCTGACATAGAGGAAGTCTCTCGACTTCCTCTTTTTATTATCAAGATCCTTTATTGAGGGCTGAAAATGGCTGATGCAGATTTTCGGATAGAAAGAGACTCGCTTGGAGAAGTTAGGGTTCCAGCAAGGGCGCTTTATGGTGCTCAAACTCAGCGCGCGGTAGAGAATTTTCCTGTTTCTGGCTTGCGACCATGGCGCGCCTTTGTCTGGTCAATCGCGGCAATTAAACGCGCTGCGGCGGAGGTAAATCGGGACCTGGGATTGCTCGACACGACTGTTGCCGGAGCGATTATTCAAGCCGCTAGTGAGATCATGCGCGGGGACTGGGACGATCAATTTGTTGTCGACCCATTTCAGGCGGGAGCAGGCACCAGTCACAATATGAATGCCAATGAAGTCATTGCCAATCGAGCTACACAATTGCTGGGTGGAAAATTGGGCGAGTACCTTGTTCACCCTAACGACCATGTCAATATGTCACAATCCACAAATGATGTCATCCCAACCGCTATCCGTCTGGGTTGCTTGTGGCGTTTGGATGAACTGCTCTCTGTTATCAAACTTCTCGCAGATTCATTTGAACAAAAGGCAGATGAATTTGATGATATCATCAAGTCAGGTCGCACCCATCTTCAAGATGCTGTGCCAATCCGCCTTGGGCAGGAATTTGGCGCTTATGCTGTCGCCATCAGACGAGATGGTGAACGGATTCAACGCGCCGCCGAAGGGTTGCGCCGGCTGGGGATTGGTGGAACAGCAGTGGGGACTGGTTTAAATGCCCACCCCCAATATCATGCCCGTATGGTGGATCGCTTGTCAAAAATCACCCATTTGACGCTTTATACTTCGGATAATTTGTTTGAGAGTATGCAATCCATGGCAGACGCAGCAGATTTTTCCGCCGCCTTACGCACGCTGGCAATCACGCTGACGAGAATTGCAAACGACATTCGCTTACTGGCTTCTGGCCCATCCACAGGGCTGGATGAGATTCGCCTGCCACCCGTACAGCCTGGTTCAAGCATTATGCCCGGAAAAGTCAATCCTGTAATGGCTGAGATGCTTAATATGGCAATGTATCATATCATGGGCTGCGATACAACCGTCGCCTTGGCAGCCCAAGCAGGACAACTCGAGCTTAACGTGATGATGCCGATAATTGCCCACAATCTCTTCGAAAGCATGCAAGTTGCCATTGGCTCGATCCAGGCATTTACAGAACGTTGTATACGCGGCATCACAGCAAACCAAGCAAAAGCTGAAGAATGGCTGGAGCGCAACGCCATTATTATCACTGCACTGAACCCCTTAATCGGGTATACCGCAGGTGCAGAACTGGTCAGGCAGGCTTTAGAAACCAATCAGTCCATTTTGGAATTGGCTCGCCAAAAAGCCCTACGCGGTGAACTGATGCACCGTGACAGCCAGAAGGCCGTCACTGTTCAGGAAGTTGAAAATGCCATCAAAGACTTAAGAAAGCTAACCGATGGCGGAATTCTCGCCAGCAACATTTTGGGCAGCTAGACTGCGCTGTCCAGCATAATAAGCTGCCCCGATAACACCAGCATGGTTAAGGAAGTGAGCGGTTATTAACTTCGCACGTGTGCTCAAATAAGGGAAAAACTTTTCCGAATCTTTACTAATTCCACCGCCAATAATAATTACATCAGGAGAAATCAATTTCTCCATTTCACTTAAGTATTCCTGCAATCTTTTTGCATATTGTTTATATGACAATTTTTTCTTAACTCGAACTGCGGCTGAAGCCCTTTTCTCCGCGTCCTTCCCGCGGATAATCAGATGACCAAATTCAGTGTTGGGGAGCAAAACACCATTGGTAAAAATAGCTGACCCAATCCCGGTTCCAAGGGTTAGCACCAAGACGACACCTTTCTGGTACTCGCGACCGCTGCCAAAATTCATCTCCGCTAAGCCAGCAGCATCTGCATCATTTAGCGCATAAACTGGACAACCTGTTACTTCGTGCAAAAACGTTTCTCCATTAATTCCAAGCCAGCCCGAATCAATATTAGCAGCGGTATGAATTACCCCCGAAATAACCACTGATGGAAAACCAATCCCTACAGAACCAGACCAATTGTGCATTTCTAGAAGCTCTTTGATAACCTTTGCTACATCTTCCGGCTTTGCACCGGGTGGCGTTGGCAGACGCCTACGTTCGGTGACCAGTTTGCCGCTAACAACATCCACTATTGCTCCTTTTATCCCCGATCCACCCACATCAATTCCAAAGACATGCATGATTATCCTCCAAAAAATAAGACAAAAAGTTCACTGGCAGGCATTTGCCAGATGTTCTTCATATGTGCTCGCAAAACTGTGGCGGCCAGAACCATCACAACTTGCCCGAAAATAATAATAACGAGAATCGTTTTGTGGGTTGGCGACAGCCTGCAAAGCTGATAAGGAAGGATTGCAAATTGGCCCAGGGGGTAAACCCGGATATAAATACGTGTTATAGGGAGATTGAACTTGCAGCTGTTCTGCACTCAGTGGATTTGTCCACCAAGTTTCCTTATCACGATTATATCCCAAAGCGTACTGCACTGTAGGGTCGCTTTGCAACAGCATCCCCGCGTTCAAACGGTTGAGGAACACAGCAGCAATAACCGGTTGTTCTTCGACAACAACTGCTTCGCGTTGCACAATAGAAGCCAGTGTTACTGCCTGTTTCAAGGTCAAGCCTTGTTTCTCAAAAGCCAGCCGCATTTCCGGGGTTACCTTAGCGTCAAAGTTGCTTAAGATTAGTTCAAACAATGCTTCAGCAGTTATATCGCGTCGCACCCGATATACATCCGGCAACAAAAACCCTTCCAACGATACGAGGCCTGACCAATCGGTTAAGCCAGCTGGTAAACCAAGAAGATCAGGATTACCAGACAACCGCAAAAATTCATCTGGAGAGACAGATAACCCGGAGGTTGGCAGTGTAGTTGCAATTTCTTCTAATCGCCAACCGGATAGAATCACAAACGGTACTTCCAGGGGCGTTGCATCTTGCAGGGCATGAGCAATTTCGATCATATTGGACGAAGCACTCAGTTTATAATCTCCAGCCTGAAGACGGGTATCTAGCCCGGCATACAGGAGATAAATTTCGAACAGTCTGGCATCTGCAATAAAACCTTCCTGCGCCAGTTTTTGAGCTATCAGGCTGGCTGTTTCGCCCTGCTGTATCTCAAAGGAGCGCGGTTGTCCGCTTAAGTCAAAAGGCTGCGTTACCCTTGACCAGTTCCATACAAGCTGGACAGAATAGGAAAGGCGCCGAAAAAATGACAAGGATGGATCAGCCGGACCGAATTCGCGCTCAGCTTGCTGTTCTAGGTTTGTCACAGCCCAAACAACCCCCAAAGCACCGAGGCAAAGCAATAGAAAAAGCATGATAACCAAAAATCTGGACATAAAATCAGACCTTTGCAGTGTTAGCATCTAGGAAGTCTTGCAGAATCACCGTGGCTGCGAGTGCATCCAGCGTTGAGCGATCTTTTCTTCGGGAACTACCCATTTTCAACCGCGCTTTGCTGGCTTTACAAGTGCTGCCACTTTCATCCCACAGAACAACTGGTATATCTGTCTGAGAACGAATTGCGTCTGCCAGTCGGGATGCTTTCCGAGCTGCCGGACCAATGTTTCCGTCGCTGTCCAGCGGCTGTCCCACCACAATCAACACAACCTGATTCACACTGGCTAATTGGGCAATTGTGGTTGCATCCACCAGCCTAGCAACATGTTGAATAACCATTAATGGATTAGCAATCGTTCCACTAGGATCGCTGATTGCAATGCCTAGGCGCTTTTCGCCTGGATCAACTGCCATAACTCGCCCCTTCATTGCACCTCAAACTCAATTCGTCCAGGTAAATAGGGCAACCTGGTCCACCAGGCAGGGTGAAGAATAATATCTGGCGAGTACTCTGTTGGCACACGGTTCTGCAACAGTGATAGCGCACTTTCTCGTTTTGCCCCTGCGAGCATAGAACGTAGCTCTTCGCTTGAAAAACTTTCTCGAACCCGGCGCACCGCAAAAATATCCCAATGAACTGTATGATCCGCTAAAACAGGTTCACTCAAGGAAGTTACGATCAATGAATTTTGCACAGGCTGATAATTATCCGGAAGGTTGGCATCCAAACTCAAACGCGCAACTTCTTCAATATCTTTTCGAGAAACAGACCAGATTGTATATTCCGCGCGCATCTTTAACGATAAATAATCACCGGGTTGTCCTTCAAGTGGTTCGCGCGTTTCTTCCAAAACTTCTTTCAACCGAAGTGTGGCAGGAAGAACATATCTCCCAGAAAGACTCTCTGTAAATTCTCTAATTGCAGTCTGCTCAAGCGTAGATAAAAGCTTTTTGCGTAGATTCTGATAATCTTCATTCGTGGGCACGGCAGCAAAAAAGTCCTCCCCGCCTTGTGTGGGCTGTGGATTGTTAACTCTCACAAGCAAACCAATCTCACCTTCAATTGCCACAATTTGCCCTGCTACCACATTTCCCAAACTGCCCGGTAATAATGCCCGTACAGCAACCGAAGCACTTTGACCGTTACCGGCCGGGACACGAACTTCGCGCTCCGTCTGGAATCTTACGACAGGCTCAGACAGCGTTGTCACTACTGTGCCTGACGGAACAATTACCTCCTGTTCGGTCAGGTTCGTGACTACAATCTCCCCTGCTGCTATACTGCCAGGATATGTTTGTTTTCCGCTGCTTGGGATCTGCTCCCGTCCCTCGACAATAGTGGTGTGCTCGCTGGCAGGAATATTGCCAGATAAACTTATCCCCGAAAACTGCGTTCCTGCCGAGATTGACAAAGATAAACTCTGCTCCTTTTCGCTGATGGGTAAAACAATTTCTGCACTGGGTATAAAAAACATTGAAATAAGCATAAAAACTGCCAGTATTGCAATTCCAAAGACAACAAAGCGCGTTTTCTTACGATGATTTGCTGTCCAATCTTTCTTTCGTTTTTGCCGATCAGAAAGAATTTTCTCAATCCGGGCCACGTGAGGGCGAAATACAAATTTCTTTCGCCGTCCTCGTCGCCAGGGGTTACGTTGCGCGCGAGAAATCGTCTCAAAAACAGGGATAAACAGCTCTTTGCTATACGCAATTATCAAGGGGTCATCAGTAACTAACCCAAGCTGCGCCCCCTGTGCAGCACAATGCCGTTGTAAAATGGCCAGATCGAGTTTACGAATAACCAACCTAGCACGCTTTGGCCAAACCAAAAGTACGCGCTGCGCTTTGCTCCAGGTTATTTTGTCACGCACTGAAGCCACATCATCGTGTAGCTCAAGCTGAATAATGAACGTTTTCATGCGCCGCGAAGCAATTATACAATACCTTGATACCCTAAGAGCGATACTCCCGATGTTTCTGCTTCAAACGAATAATTTCATCTTCCCGCAAAAACCTCCACTCCCCGGGTTTCAAGACACCCAGTGTCAGTTCTCCAATAGCAATGCGCACCAGTCTCAGGGTCGGTAAACCAACTGCAGCCGTCATATGGCGAACCTGGTGCTTTTTCCCCTCAAAGATGACCATTCTCAACCAGCTCGTCCGCCCATGCGGGGTTATCGGTTTGCCCTGACGTGGCGGCAGATTAGGTTCAGGAATGACCATTACCTGACAACGGCGCGTTTTAACCCCGTGCAAAAGCACACCCCGCTCAAGTGAAGCCAGTTGTTCTGCCGCAGGAACACCCTCAACCTGCACCAGATAAGTCTTTGGTAAATGCCAGCGTGGATCGGTCAAATGCTGGATCAGCTTGCCATCATTCGTCAGCAACAACAGACCTTCACTATCCATGTCCAAACGCCCAGCCGCATAGACACCCGGAACATTGATATAATCTTTGAGCGTTGAACGGCCCGCTGCATCAGTGAACGTAGATAAAACCCCATATGGCTTATGGAAGATCAGATAACGATATAGCTGCATATTTATTCCCCATTCTAACATAACAAAAATTAGGGCATCATCAGATTTTGGTCAGAACATCAGTGCTATAATCAAGTTATAATGAGAAAGCGGTAAGAAATTCCCTTTCAGGTTGCTGTTCGTTGCACTTATGTTTGCAGATATCAAAGAGGTATCATGAAAAAAATTCATGCGCGTGTTCCGGTAAGCCTGACGTGGTTGATCATGTTTCTACTAGTTCTCATGGCACTATCCAGCGGATGTAATCTGCCCCAAAAAGAAACTGCATCCACTAACGAGATTATTGCCAGCATTGTGGCACAGACACTCACTGCACAGCCGGTAGTTAAGACTTCCGCTAAAGAAACTTCTGTTCCGGTTACCATAACACCATCTGCCATGATTATCATAACCCTACCGCTTACTGAAACCCCAACCACCACACTGACCCCAGAAGAAGATTTCAAAGCTACACTTGGCAACCCAACAGTCAAAGACACACTGGAAAACGGAAAAGGGTTCGGATTGAGCGGGAGTGGCTACAGCGATGATGCGGCAAGCATTAATGTTTCCAGCGGGGTCATGAGCCTGCAATCGTTCAGTACACTCGGCTGGCGAACTTGGCGTGTCCGCCCGCCGCAAACCGCCGATTTCTATCTGGAAGGCAAATTTATCACTCAAAACTGCGCTGATAAAGATCAGTTTGGGTTAGTCTTCCGTTCTCCAAACTATGAAAGCGGATACGGGTACTACTACGGCTTCCGGTGCAATGGTAGTCTCAGTCTTGCCCGCTGGGACGACAACGAGACGACATATTTGCTGAATGACACCCTCTCCCCATACAGTCTGACTGGTTCTGGGCAGACCAACCACCTTGGTGTTCTAGCACGCGGAAATCATCTGAAGCTCTTTATCAACGATAAACCCGTTCAGGAGCTGGATGACAGTTCTTTTAGTAATGGTTTCTTTGGGGTTTTCATCGCCGGTTACAGCGGCAACCTGACTGTGCAATTAGATGAAATCACTTTGTGGAAACAATAAGGTGGGAAGAAAGTGGGAAACACCTACAAAGAGCAAGCAATCCAAAAAGCCCGACAAATCCTTCGGCAGAATCCTATTTATTTAGACACCGAAACTACCGGACTGGGAATAAACGACGAAATTGTTGAAATTGCACTCATGGATGATAACGAAAATATTCTATATCAGTCTTTTGTCCGTCCCACTCAATCAATTCCACTCAGCACAATCGCTATACACGGTATAACGGATGAAATGGTAAGGAATGCACCTTCATGGCAAAAAGTTTGGACAGAGATTCGAAATATCACTCAAAATCGTCTCATCGCAATTTACAATGCAGATTTTGATTTACGTATGATGAAACAGTCAATGGCTCGCTATCGGTTACCATGGAGCCAAAATTTCTCAACTGAATGCATCATGAAACTATATGCAACATACAACGGTGAATGGGACAGCCGGCGCATGTCATACCGATTCATCAGCCTGGAGCAGGCAGGCAGACAATGCGGGATTCTTCTGCCTAACGCCCACCGCGCGTTAGCTGATGTAAAACTTGCTCGAGCATTATTACATTACATTGCCGAATCATAAATGAATCAAATGGCACATCTGTCGATTAATCAAATTTCGCCTACAGAAAACCAGCAAGCCGTTCTAGAATCTTTTGATAAAACGCTCTTTCTGGAAGGACCGTCCGGTAGCGGAAAGACTACAACCGCCCTGTTTTACCTGCATAGCTTGCTGGAACAGGGCGTGCCGCCGGAAAAGATTCTGATCTTAGTGCCCCAGCGCACACTGGCAACCTCTTATTACAACCTTTTGCGTGAACCTTATTTACCTGCTAGCGTGGCGATTAGTATTGTAACTATAAGTGGTCTGGCACAGCGCATGATTGATTTGTTTTGGCCACTTATCGCCCAAAACGCTGGCTTCGCTCATCCCAACCACCTTCCCATATTCCTCACCTTGGAAACCGCACAATACTATATGACCCGTATTGTTGATCCTCTTATTGAACATGAGGGTTATTTTGAGTCCGTTAATCTGGACCGAAATCGGCTTTACAGTCAGATTCTGGATAATCTGAATAAATCGGCGGCGGTTGGAATTCCACTGATAGAAATTGGCGAGCGTCTGAAGAAAGCATGGGGAGGAAAACCATCTCAACTGGTCGTGTATGATCAGATGCAGGATTGCGCCATTCGCTTTCGGCGTTTTTGTCTTCAGAATAATCTGCTGGATTTTTCTTTACAGATCAGCATTTTCTGTAATTATCTCTGGTCTTCCTTCCTTTGCCGGCAGTTTCTTCTCAATCGTTTCCAATTCCTGATCTACGATAATATTGAAGAAGATGTTCCGGTAGCACATGACCTGATTCGGGACTGGTTGCCACACTTCCGCAACGCATTACTAATTTATGATACCGACGGGGGCTATCGCTCCTTTCTGGGCGCAGACCCTGAGGAAGGACATACCCTGCAATCAGTCTGTCAGGAAACAATGCATCTAGATCAAACCCTAGTTACATCACCTGAATTGCGGATTTTCAACGAGGTGCTTGTGCAAAGCATTCAGCACCGTTCTCTGATAATACATCCATCTATCAGACAGTGCTTAACATCTCGTTATCATCGTTATATCCCCGAAATGATTGAGGATGTCTGCCAGCAGGTGAACCGGCTCATCACAGAAGGCGGGGTATCACCCGGCGAGATCGTCATCGTCGCACCATATATCTCTGACGCGCTGCGTTTTCTGCTTATCAATCGAATGGAGCAATTACAAATTCCCGTTCGTTCGCACCGGCCATCGCGGAACTTGCGCGATGAGCCTGCAACCCAGTGTCTGCTCACATGGGCAAAGCTGGCACATCCTCATTGGAACATGCCGGTTACTCGTCTCGATGTACGGAACGCGCTGGTACAGTCCATTGCCGGTCTTGATCTAACCCGTGCCGAACTTTTATCGCAAATTGTTCACCGTCCGGGCAAGCAAACTAGAGAACTAGGTTCATTCGACCTTATTAAGCCAGACATGCAGCAACGCATCACTTATTTTGTTGGAGAACGATACGAGCATCTTCGGCGCTGGATAACGAACTATCAATCTAACAACAACCCTCAAAACGAAGATAACTCCTGCCTTGAAGTTTTTCTTAGCCGTTTATTTGGCGAGGTTCTCTCTCATCCGGGTTTTGGTTTTTATCGAAATTTCGACGCTGCAAAAACCTGTACCGAGCTAATCGAATCTGTGCAAAAATTCCGTCGTGTCGTCAGCAATACCCATGATAATTCTCAACACTCGATAGCGGTTGAATATCTTCGGATGATAGAAAAGGGCGTTCTGGCAGCACAATATTTACAATCCTGGCAGGAAATCAACGAAGAAACAGTGTTAATCGCACCGGCTTATACCTATTTGATGCTGAATCGGCCAGTTCAATATCAATTCTGGCTTGACATTGGCAGTCTAGGCTGGTGGGAACGCCTTAATCAGCCGCTTACCCATCCCTATGTCTTAAGTCGCCGCTGGGATGAGAATGACGTCTGGGATGATGTTCACGAGCAACAAACAAACCAAACTGCAATGATACGTCTGGTAAGCGGCTTGATTCATCGTTGCCAGAAGGGTATTTTCCTTTACATACTGGGAGTTAATGAGCAAGGCAATGAGCAACGCGGGCAATTACTATTGGCAATTCAATCCATTCTGCGGCATTTACCGCCAAACGAAGAGGTGTGATGTTCAGACCCCGTCCACACCAACGCGCAGTTCTCGAATATCGCTCCGGTAAAATGGGCATCTCCGCAGTTCCGGGAAGCGGTAAAACTCACACTTTGTCTTATCTGGCAGCACGGCTTATTCAGGAAGGATATGTTGCAGAAGATCAAGAGGTCTTAATCGTTACACTAGTCAATTCAGCAGTGGATAATTTTTCCAGCCGAATAGCCGGGTTTGTGCAGGAATTTGGGATGTTGCCCGGAACAAATTACCGGGTGCGCACATTGCACGGGCTGGCGCATGATATCGTGCGCGAACGACCTGACCTGGTGGGTTTGTCCACCCAGTTTGAAATCCTAGATGAGCGCGACTCATATCGGATCATCGAAAATGCCACAGTAAACTGGCTGCATTCTAATCCTGATTTCATTTTGGAGTTCACCAAACCAGACATTGATCCATTTCAAAATGGCAAAATCCGAGACAAATGGAAGGAACTGGCGATCAATATCACTGCCAGTTTTATCCGCTTATGCAAAGATTATCAGACCACCCCGGAACAGATAAGAGAAAAACTGGATTCCTTAAAGTTCATCCATCCCCTGTTGCAGATGGGTGCTGATGTGTACGCAGATTATCAGCGCGCACTCCGGTTCCGTGGAGCATTAGACTTTGACGACTTGATCCGTCTAGCGTTAGATGCGTTATTGACAGATGCCAATTATCTTCAGCGTCTGCGCTACCGCTGGCCGTATATCCTTGAAGATGAAGCACAGGACAGCAGCCGGTTACAAGAACTGATTTTGCGCACACTGGTCGGCGAATCCGGCAACTGGGTGCGGGTTGGTGATCCCAATCAGGCAATTTATGAAACGTTTACCACAGCCAGCCCTGAATTTCTGCGCAACTTTCTCAAGGAGAACGGCGTTCAAGCCAAGACCTTGCCAAATTCCGGGCGTTCGACCCATAGCATCATCAGACTGGCAAATTACCTGATCTGGTGGAATAATGAGCACCCAGTCCACGAGGAACTTCGAGGTGTCCTGAGCTTACCCTATATTGAACCCGCTCCACCTGGTGACCCTCAACCCAACCCGCCAGATCAACCAGAAGGAATCTATCTGATTGACCGCAAATATGATTCGAACAAAGAGATCCATGCCATTGTCCAATCATTGCGTAAGTGGTTGCCCAATAATCAAGATAAAACTGTCGCAGTTCTGGTACCGCGCAATGAACGCGGGGCAAAAGTTGTAGAGGCGCTTCGCCAGAATGGCATTGAAGTGGTTGAACTCCTGCAATCCACCCAATCCACACGCACGATTGCAGAAATTCTTTGTAATGTTTTGCGTGTACTTTCAGACCCTTTGTCACCCCGTCTGCTAGAAGAGCTTTATCAAACCCTGCGAAGCCGGGAAGCGAAACGGTTAGATTTTACAGATACTTACAATAAGGTAAAATCACTTCTGCAACACTGCGAGCGAGTAGAAGATTATCTGGCGCCAACTCCAGAACGAAACTGGCTTGAACAACAAAAAAAACAAGGCAACCCTGATGAGGTGATTAGCGAATTGGTATGGTTGCAACAATCTGTCCGCCGCTGGCAGGCAGCGGCTCTTCTCCCCATTGACCAATTGGTCCTGACTATTGCTCAGGACTTGTTCACTGCACATAACGATCTGGCATTGGCACATAAGCTGGCGCTTGTGCTGGAACACGCCAGAATGATCAATCCTTTGGGACAACTGAATGACTTTATTGCCGAACTGGATAGCATTGTGAAACGACAACGCAAAATTATTGGATTCAGCGATGATGATACCGGCTTCGATCCGGATCAACACAAAGGCAAAGTAGTTGTGGCAACAATTCACAAAGCAAAGGGATTAGAGTGGGATAGAGTTTATCTAATGTCGGTAAACAATTATGATTTTCCCTCTGCTCAACCATATGATAATTACTATGCTGAAAAGTATTTCATTCGTGATGAGCTGAACTTAGAAGCTGAAGCCCTGTTCAGGTTGCGCGCTCTGCTTCAGAATGACCTGCCTGGAATCTTTATTGAGGATGGTTACGCAACCCAAAGGGCACGCGTGGATTATTCAGCCGAGCGTTTGCGCCTGTTTTATGTTGGCATTACGCGCGCCCGCAGCGAATTAGTCATCACATGGAACACCGGACAGCATGAATCCAACCAGCCCGCTCTTCCGCTGGTCGTCTTACGATCTTTCTGGGAGCAGCAAAATGTCTCTTCCTCCTGACTTTCTATTCAGCCAGAGCAATCTGCAGGATTTTGTGGATTGCCCGCGCCGTTTTGAGTTACGGTATATCTTAAAACAGCCCTGGCCGGCATTGCAGCCTGAACCAGTATTAGAATGGGAACAGAGCTTGCTTCAAGGACTGCGCTTTCACCAGCTCATTTTACAGTATCTGATTGGTATGCCGGCCGAGGTACTAACCCAAACTATTTATGATCACAAACTGCAACGTTGGTGGAATAATTTTCTCGCCGATAATCCTCTTGGAGAGCTGCCTTCAGAACGCTATCCTGAGTTCACCCTCTCTTCCCCCTTTGCCGGTTTTCGTTTGATTGCTAAATACGACCTGATTGCTGTTGCCCCGGGCAAACGCATTGTCATTGTGGATTGGAAAACCGGTTCTCCGCGTACAAACCCCAATAGTCTTAGAGAGCGCATTCAGAGCCGCCTATATCCTTTGCTGTTGGTGAAAGCAGGTCATCATATCAATCATGGAGTTGTCAACCCTGAGCAGGTTGAGATGATTTACTGGTTTGCAGAGAAACCCTCGGCTCCATTTTGCATTCAATACAATCAAACGGAGTACCTTAAGGATCGCGAATATATTACGACGCTGATAACCAAAATCGCTTCGCTCCAGCTCGGGAAGTTTGAACTAACACCGGATGACAGGCATTGCGCTTTCTGCAACTACCAGACGCTTTGCAATCGGGGCAAGCAACCTGGAAATCTGGAAGACTTAGAGGAAGAATCATATCAAGAACTTGAGGATAAAATTCAAATTGATATTGATCAGATTGGAGCAATACAATTTTGAAATCCGTAGTTCAGGAATGGATCGAGCCGCAACCGGTAGAAATTTCACGCGAGCTGGTTGAAGCCGCGGAGGGGCAAATACTGGTTGCCCGGGCACTCGCCCGGCGCGGATTAAATAAACCGAACCAAGTAAGAGCTTTTCTTGATCCCAACTGTTATTTGTCAGCTTCTCCCCAAGAGTTGCCGGATTTGGCCCGGGCAGTTGACAGATTGCAAGCCGCAATCGAAAATCATGAACAGATTGGCATTTGGGGCGATTTTGACGTAGATGGACAAACGGCAACCACCTTGCTCCATTCGAGCCTGAAACGCCTTGGTGCCAATGTTTATTATCATATCCCGGTTCGAGCGGCTGAATCCCACGGCGTCCACCCTCAAAAACTGGTTGAGTTCCTAAAACAGGGGGTACAACTCTTAATCACCTGCGATACGGGCGTTACTGCCTACGACGCCGTTGAAATCTGCCGGCAGCAGGGCATTGATATGCTGATCACTGATCATCACTCCCTGCCACCGGAACTTCCGCCCGCCCTGGCGGTGGTCAACCCTCAAAGATTATCAGAAGATCACCCTTTGCGTCCACTCTGTGGTGTGGGTTGCACGTGGAAGGTGGTAGAAGAACTGTATCGTCGCTACGGAAAAATCCCAGAACTGGAAAATGATCTCGATCTAGTGGCGTTAGGGACGATTGCTGACCTTGCCGAGCTGACCAGGGAGAACCGTTATCTGGTACAACGCGGCTTGAAGCTCTTGCGGGAAACCAGACGTCCTGCATTGCAGGCAATGCTTGAAACCGCTGAAATCCACTCCGATTTTCTCAGTGAGAACCACGTCAGTTTTGTCCTTGCTCCGCGTCTTAATGCCATCGGTCGGCTGGATGATGCCAATCCCATTGTTGAATTCTTAACGACTGATGACATCACGACGGCGCGGCTGTTTGCTGCGAAGCTGGAAGGGCTTAATGCCCGGCGCAGATTGCTTTGCGATCAAGTCTTCCAGTCTGTTCAGGCACAAATTGAGCGCGAGCCTACTCTGCTAAATAACCCCGCCCTGATTTTGGAACATCCTGAATGGCCCGCCGGAGTGATCGGGGTAGTAGCCAGCCATCTGGCCGAACTCTATCACTTGCCGGTGATTCTGTTTTCAGCCCCACCCGGTCAAATTGCGCGCGGTTCAGCCCGCTCGGTGGAAGGAATCAATATCACACAGGCTATCGCCGCCCAGCAGGAATTGCTTGTCAGCTTTGGCGGTCATCCAATGGCTGCCGGATTGGGCATCCAAAGTGAGCGCATCCCAGAATTCAAACGTGCAATATTCAAATATCTGATCAGCCATTATCCAGATTTTTCCCCCACCCAAAAACTGATCATTGACGCATTTATCGAGCTGGCAGAAATTACCCCCGAGATGGTAGCATCAATGGAGCGGCTGGCACCGTTTGGACCGGGAAATCCTCCAGTATTGCTCGCAACACGCAATCTAATGCTGAAAAGTTTTAGCCCAATTGGAAAAAGCAAAGAGCACTTGCAATTAACAGTAGAAGATACTGCCGGCACATTTCATCGCGTCATCTGGTGGCAGGGAGCTAATTTTAACCTGCCGGATACTCGTTTTGATCTGGCGTTTGTTGCCCGGGTCAGCAACTACCGCGGGCAAAGCGAAGTCCAACTGGAATGGGTAGCAGCCCGCCCGATTGCATCTGAGCAATATATCCTGCCCTTAAAGCGGTCTATTCAGGTGCTTGATCTTCGTCAAGAGGAAATCACCGATACACTGATAGAAGCATATTTGAAAGAACCAGAAACACAACTCTGGAGAGAGGGTGAGCTCACCGGCGGCCCGACAGGTGTTGACCGGTATCATCTTATCCCGTGCCATACGCTGATTATCTGGAATGCCCCGCCGGGACACAAGGAACTTGAAAGCGCGCTCCATGCTGCCTCACCAGAGCGCGTGATCCTTCTCCACCCCGAGAGCACCCCGGATTTTCCACAAGCATTTCTGACCCGGCTGACAGGTCTAATCCGTTATGCCTTGCAAACCGGTCAAACCCGGCTGGAGCTCCGCAGACTCGCTGCTGCAACCTATCAGCGCGAAATAGTTATCCAATTAGGGTTAAAATGGTTAGCAGCAAAAGGTTTATTCAGGATTGAGTTTACATCGGATAGCGAATATGTGATTGCACCTCACGGTAGGCCTGATCCAGTTCACCTTGCAGAGTGTGAGGAGAAACTCAAAAACCTGCTCCAGGAAACAAAAGCATATCGCGCCTATTATCTGCGCGCCGATGCCCAAGCACTTGTCGAGACGGCTATGACCGCAGAAAGAAAAAGCAAGGAGTGAATGGTATGGATAAACTTCGCTGGGGAATTTTGAGCACCGCGCGTATCAACCGGCGTATTATCCCGGCACTGAAAGCCTCACGGCGTAATCAACTAACTGCTGTTGCCAGTCGTTCGCTGGAGAATGCCCGGCAGTTTGCCCGTCAGTGGGATATCCCACGTTCTTATGGAAGTTATGATGTTTTGCTGGAAGACTCAAGCATTGACGTAATCTATATTCCCCTTCCCAACCATCTGCATGTCGAATGGACGCTCCGGGCTCTCCAAGCCGGCAAACACGTTCTCTGCGAAAAACCAATCGCCTTATCACCTGAAGATGTTAATCTAATACAAAATGCCGCCGGTCAGAAAAAACTGGTTGTCATGGAAGCATTTATGTATCGCCACCACCCCCAAACGATAAAAGTCCGTGAAATCATTGCTTCTGGTGAACTGGGAGAAATCCACCTGATGCACGGGTGTTTCAGCTTTCTATTGGACAGACCAGATGATGTCCGCTGGGTTCCAGAGTATGGCGGCGGCAGTTTATGGGATCTGGGCTGCTACCCGGTTAGCTATTGCCGAATGATCATGGGCACCCCACCCACAGAAGTCTGCGGCTGGCAGATGCTTTCTGCCTCAGGGGTTGACCTTGTTTTTGCAGGAACACTGCGGTATTCAGGGGGCACATTGGCGCAAATCTCATCCAGCTTTGCGGTACAAACTTATACGGGGTTTGAAATTCATGGTTCACACGCAAGCCTTCTGATACCCACACCCTTTAATCCGCAGGGGAAATCTCACATCATCCTGCAACGCCAAGGGCAAAAACATCAATTTGAATTCAAGGTAAAAGACCTATATCTCGGCGAGATCGAAAATATGGCAGATGCCATCCTTGATGGCATTCCACCCCGAATAGATTTACAGGAGAGCAAACAAAATATTACGACGCTAAAAGCACTATATACCTCCGCTGGGCAAAACACCGCCATTCGCTTATCCAGTGAATAAGTTACAGCGCAAAGAATCTCACCAGCTCCCCTCTAATCCGACGAACGCTTGGGAATCTTGGGAATCAGCCACCCCAAAAAAGCCCGTACACTGCGAGTCTGCACCAGTACCTTCCCCGGTCCAGTCAGATCAACCACCAGCCCCTCACCGCCCAGCAAGGTTGATTTCAAACCACCCACCGCGCGCACTTTGAAACCAATGGTTTCAGGAAATGCTACTAAATGACCGGTATCAACGGTATAGATCTGACCGGGCGCCAGATCAATTTCATGAATAGCACCATAACTGGATAGAATCAGTGTTCCGCTTCCGCTGCAACGCAGCATTATCAATCCTTCACCACCGAAAAAGGTCTTTGCCCCAGACCATTTCGTATCCGTTGTAACCCCCTCACTGGAAGCCAAAAACGAGCCGGATTGAACCAGATAACTCTGGTTTTGCATAGTCAGGACAAACACATCCCCGGTAAGTGTTGGTGCAAGCAAAATTTCACCACCACGCGCTGAGGCGCGAAATGAATTGACAAAGAAAGACTCACCTCCCAGCACCGACCGCGCCAGCGATTGCAGCACCCCGCCGCGCATTTTGGTTTCGACCTGCATATCCCCAGACATGCTCAACATCGCCCCAGATTCAGCAACTATAGTTTCATTTGGAGAAAGTATGACTCTCGCTATTGAATAAGAGGGACGATACAGAATTTCAACTTGCATTTAAACACCTCCAAAACAGAATTGATAGTCTAATTATCTACTGAATCATCTACGGCGCAAGACGATACGGCGCCGGTTATAATAGCAAAATCCGGTACCCGCAAAATATAAAACTTCAGGTGAGCCATGTCGTATCAGAAAATAATTCAGGCAGTGATTAAGAACGATAAAGAACAAATTCTCCAGTTACTAAACCGAGAACCCTCTCTGGTTAACGCAACAACCGCACAGGGATTACCTCTGGTGCTCTTTGCCATGTATTATAATCTGCCTGACGTTGCCCAGCTCCTGATAAATAAAGGCGCTATTCTGGACATTTTTTCTGCTTCAGCGGTGGGTAGACTCGAGCGCGTGCGTGAACTGGTTGAAACAAGCCCAGAAATGGTAAATGCCTTTGCGGCTGATGGATACCAGCCGCTTGGGCTGGCAGCTTTGTTTGGTCAACTTGGGGTGGTTAAGTACCTGATTTCCAAGGGGGCAGATGTGAATGCTCCATCTGCCAACGAACACAAAACCACACCTCTGCACTCTGCCGTTACAGGACAACACTTAGAAGTAGCGCGTTATCTTTTAGAACATGGCGCCCAGGTGAATGCGCGTCAGTCAGGAGGTTTTACCCCCCTGCACAGCGCGGCTTTTCATGGTTCCTTGGCAATGGTGATGCTTCTGCTGGAACACGGCGCCAACCCGACTGTACAATCCGAAGATGGACGCACACCGTTGGACATGGTACTGGAATCAGGAAATCAAGTATTGATTGATTTCTTAATGCAGCAAACCGACATCTAAAAGAATCACCCCGGATTTCGCTGCCATGAATACGGCTTTATTTCCCCCGATGATAAGAGAGCGATTAATAAAAAAGGGGTGGCTGATGGGGGTCGAACCCACAACATCTTGATCCACAGTCAAGCGCTCTGCCATTGAGCTACAGCCACCACGTTCGGGAAAAATTTTATCACACAGCTTGTAGATGCGCAAGCAATCGCAAAACCCTCTATGTCATTCCGATGTCCAGCTATAATTAAGTCAAGAACAACCTACTTTAAGAAACTTTCAATGAAGACTTCAAGACTCGAATCATTGACCCAATTTCTAACCCAAGTCGTGCCTGAGAATCGTGCCCAATGGCTGGAAAAAGGCTGGCTGGTTTTTTTGTATTTACTGGGGATATTTCTCTGGGGCTATTTTTTAAACTGGGGAAGGGGCCCGCTAAATTATCATGACTGGGCGGATATTAATGTCCCGCGCCTGGTATTTCTGAAAGACGCTGTCAGCCGGGGCGTTCTTCCCCTCCATATCTCCGATATTGCCCCACTGGCTTATGTGACCGACCGCTTTATGGTTGTGCCTGATGCTGTTCTTTCTCCCCAAATCTGGCTATTAAAGTTTATGGAAGTTGGCACATTCGTAATAGTGAACACCTGGCTATTATACAGTCTTGGTTTTTGGGGACTAGCGCGTTTGAAAAAGAGATTTCAGCTTTCTTTGTTTGTTTTTTCAATTCTCTTTTTACTCTATAACTTCAACGGTCATCTGCTGGCTCACGTCAGTGTTGGCCATATCACATGGTGGAGCAGCTTTTTGTTTTCATGGTTTGCTGTGTTTGTTTTCGATCTTATTGAAAACAAAACCGGCTGGGTATGGGTAGCAAAACTTTCAATATTGCTTTTCATTTTGTTTCTACAGGGGGGGTATCACCAGTTTATTTGGTGCACTCTGTTCCTTGGTTTGCTCATCATTGTCGTTCCTCAAAGAACCATTGACATTATCAAAGCAATTGGTTTTTCGTTTGGCTTAAGCATGGTACGTATTCTCCCTCCAATCCTTCATCTGGGGGAGTTTGACAACAAGTTTATTGGTGGTTACCCGCTGTTTAGTTCTTTATGGAACGCATTAGTGAAAATTGAAATACCCAACGACATCACGATCAACGCCGGTTTAACCAAACCAATCGGTTTGTGGGAATATACTCTGTACGTAGGATTGCTTGCGGGATTGTTTCTTGTCGTTTTCGGCATCATTCGACCCTTGAGCAGTTCATCTGCAAATTCTGCATACCGTGCCTTGCTCATTCCCTCCTTGATCCTTATGATCATGTCTCTAGGTAAGATTTATCAGTATATCCGTCTGGCACTGCCCATCCCATTGTTCACAGGCGAGCGTATCGCATCCCGCTTCATCGGCCTATCCTTTGTATTTATCCTGGTTCTGGCAGTGGTTGAATTGCAGCACTGGTTGAACACCCGGCAGCTACCCGGTACAACGAGGCTTTTTCTCATGCTTTCGACAATCTTTCCAGTGCATGATATGTGGATGAACTATCGCCTCTGGAGAGTAGCTGACGCTGCTCAAAAATTCGAAGCCAAGGCGTTCAATCCGTCAAAGTGGTTTGCGGCAAACCGGTATAACGATATGGAGTACATCCAAATTTTATGGCTGGGACTGGGTATCTCCCTCGTCAGTCTGGCATTGCTCCTTTATTTTGTATATCGTGAAAAGAAAACATCATTCAAAGAACCCGAATCCTTAAAATAGAAGGTTTACATCATGTCATCAACGAACCGCTATTCACGCTTACTGAACCTGTTGAAGTCGAGCGGCTTTTCGGGGGTGGTTATCAACCCCGGTCCCACCCTCACTTATCTCACCGGGCTGTCTTTTCATTTGATGGAACGACCAGTAGTACTGCTGATTACCACGGACGAAATACCTGTGTTAATCCTGCCCGAGCTGGAAGCCTCCCGTCTCAATAGAGCCGCAATTCCCCTGCGGGCTTTTTCATACAGTGATAACCCGGAAACATGGGTAGAGGCATTTCAGGCAGCTTTAAAGACTCTAAAACTGAACAAACCGAAAATTGCTGTAGAAGCAAACCGATTCAGATTTCTGGAATTGAATATCCTGAAAACAGCTGACCCGGAAATTGAACTAAGCGCTGGAGATGATATTTTTTCCCAGCTGCGTTTGCTCAAAGATGATGATGAAATCGCACTTATGCACAGGGCAGTTGCAGCGGCTCAACAAGCACTCGAATACACTCTGCCTGTAATCAAGCCGGGTGTTAGTGAAAAAGATATTGCGGCTGAGCTTACCATTCAACTTCTCCGAGCCGGCTCCGAGCCCGAACTGCCTTTTCCGCCCATCGTCTCCGGCGGACCCAACAGCGCCGATCCGCACGCAACACCTACTGAGCGGAAGCTTCAGATGGGCGATTTGCTGGTGATTGATTGGGGTGCGGCCATTGGCGGGTATTGCTCTGATCTCACGCGCACCTTTGCCATCGGACATCTCGACGAAGAACTGAAAGGAGTTTACCAGACAGTTCAGCAGGCAAATGCCGCTGGGCGTTCCGCCGCAAAACCGGGTAGAACTGCCGGCGAAATTGACAGGATTACCCGCACAGTCATTGAAACTGCCGGTTATGGAAAATATTTCACCCACCGTACCGGTCACGGGTTAGGTATGGAAGCTCATGAACAGCCATATATTTATGGTGAAAATAAGTTATCCCTGTCTCCAGGTATGGTCTTTACAATTGAGCCCGGAATCTATCTGCCCCAAAAAGGTGGCGTTAGAATTGAAGATGATGTTGTCATTACCACAACAGGCTGTGAAAGCCTGAGCAACTTTCCACGTGAGCTGGTTATCCTTTGATAAAGCAGAAGGGAGAAACACGATGCAAAAGCCAATCATTATTCAAAGTGCAGAGCCGTTTCTCTTTCCGGGCAACCGCGTGGGTTGTCTCGTTATTCACGGATTCACTGGAACCCCCAAAGAGATGCGTCCACTGGGTGAGTATTTATCAAGCAAAGGTTTTACCGTGCTGGGTCCTCGCCTGACAGGTCATGCCATGCGTCCTTCGGATATGATTCGCAGCCGCTGGCAGGACTGGCTGGCATCGGTTGAGGATGGTTTGCATTTTCTATCAGGGATGACAGATCACATTTACCTTCTTGGGCTGTCTATGGGCGGCGTTCTGGCGCTCATCTCTGCCTCTCGCTATCCGATTCAGGGTATCGTTGCTATGTCCACCCCTTATAGTTTTCCAAAAGACTGGCGGGTAAATTTTCTGAAACCACTCAGTCTGTTTATGCCCTATGTGGATAAAGGTCCTTCGGACTGGCACGATCTAGAAAATCTCAAGACACACATCTCTTATCCCAAATATCCAACCCGGTCATTAGCTGAATTAAAATTGCTTTTTGGACAACTATACCATGCACTGCCCCAAATCAAGATCCCGGTGCTGCTAATGCAATCCCGTAATGACACTGGCATCCTGCCGGAGAGTATGGAACGAATTTTTGAGCATTTGGGCACTCCCGATAAGAAAATGTTCTGGCTGGAAGGGGGCGGGCACGTGATTACTCGTGAACCGTGTAAGGATACCGTGTTTCAGACAGCCTATGAATTTATCCTTGAGATTGAGAAACGACTGGAGAAATAACTTATTCATGGCACTCTACGTTACCACCTTCATTCTTGGACCCCTCGAAAACAACACCTATCTGCTTGCCGACCCGGAAACAAAAAAAGCCGTGGTGATTGATCCTTCCTTTGATAGTGAGCGCGTGCTCGAAACCATTGACCGCCTGAAGTTTGAACTGACTGAAATCTGGCTGACACATGCGCACTTTGATCACCTTGCTGGAGCTACAATTGCCTACCGTTTCACCCCCCCGCTTAAGACGGGACTTCACCCGGATGATTTACCGCTGTGGAAACAGGCTGGCGGGGCTGTGAACTGGGGAATTCACGTTGAGCCAGGACCTGAGCCCGAGATCCTTTTTTGTCATGGGCAGAAAATACGGCTTGGAAATTCAATCATTGAGGTCAGACATGTTCCGGGGCATACGCCGGGGCATGTGATGTTCTACCTTCCGACGGAAAAGCTGGCTTTTGTTGGCGATGTCATATTTTACCGCGGCATTGGGCGCACCGACCTGCCCGGCGGCAATTTCAAACAACTGATTAACAGCATTCAAACCCAAATTTTTACCCTGCCGCCGGATACAACTCTCCTCAGCGGTCATGGTCCAGAAACCACCGTCGCTGAGGAGAGGGCAAACAACCCTTTCTTGCGCTAATCGGCGCAAGAAAAGAGAAACTTATTTGACAATTTTACTTGGCGTATTCGGTCGCACGCGTCTCACGAATGACAGTGACTTTGATTTGACCCGGATATTGCATAGTTTCCTCGATCTTTTTGGCTATATCGCGCGCCAGACGACTGGCAGCCAAATCATCTATTTCTTCCGGCTTGACGATAATCCGCACTTCACGGCCAGCCTGGATGGCATAGCTTTGCTGCACCCCTTTGTGTGAATTCGCTACTTCTTCAAGAGCGCGTAGCCGTTTGATGTACTGCTCCAGATCTTCACGCCGTGCGCCGGGGCGCGCACCCGAGATTGCATCAGCCGCTTCGACAATCACCGCTTCAACGCTTTCCTGTTCAACTTCATGATGATGAGAAGCAATGATATTCACTACCTTCGGGTGAACACCATGACGGGCAGCGAACTCAGCTCCGATCGCCGCATGAGTGCCTTCGGTGTTGTGGTCCATCGCTTTGCCAAGGTCATGAAGCAAAGCTCCCGCCCGGGCAATCTCGGCATCTGCGCCCAATTCTGAGGCAATAATCGAAGCCAGCTTTGCCACCTCTACCGCGTGGGCAAGCTGGTTCTGCCCGTAAGATGTGCGGTACTTCAACCGCCCCAGCATCTTGATGACTTCCGGGTGCAACCCAACCACGCCGGCATCAAAAGCAGCTTCATCTCCAGCCTCGATGAGGGCACGTTCAACCTCGCGCTGTTCATCTGCCAGAACTTTCTCAATATGCGCCGGATGAATGCGGCCGTCCAGAATCAGCCGCTCCAGCGCACGCCGTGCAATTTCCCGCCGCACTGGATCAAAGCAGGAGATAGTCACCGATTCAGGCGTATCATCTACAATTACATCCACCCCCGCCGCCTGTTCAAAGGCGCGTATATTACGCCCATTCCGTCCGACAATTCTGCCCTTCATTTCCTCGTTGGGCAGAGTTACGACCGAGGAACACACCTCGGCAACATGATCCGAAGCCACCCGTTGAATGGCATCGGCAATGATCTCCCGAGCTCGTTTCTCTCCTTCTGCGCGGGCTTCCGCCTCGATCTGCCGGATGATGCGCGCCATATCGTTACGAGCCTCTTTCTCCGTCATTGCTAGCAACTCATTGCGCGCTTCTTCCAGCGTCATCTGACCAACACGCTGCAATTCCTCAATCCGCTGAGCAGCAAGTTTTTCCACCTCGTTGGCGCGTTTATCCAGGGCACTTTGGCGTTTGTTGAGTGCCTGCTCACGCTGTTCAAGCCGTTCAACACGGAAATCCAGCTCAGCTCGCCGCTTCTGCAGACGGTCTTCTTCACGGGATAATTCTGTCCGCCTGCGCGCAATCTCATTTTCAGCCTCACGTAGAATCTTGAGTGCATTATCCTTTGCTTCCAGCTCGATTTTTTGAGCTTTCTCCCTGCTGTTTTGCAGAATGTTTTCCGCCTGCGATTGCTGCATTTGCCGATACCGCTCAGCCATTAAGCGGCTGACAAAATATGCAATTACCGCAACTAGCAGAATATCACCTAATGCCAGCAAGATAATAAAACCGATTCCTATACCGTTCATATTCTTTTCCCTAATTCTCCGAATGATCCTCTGTCGGTTTGACATCCAGCCACGCGCGGCGTACTACAGATGAGATTGTTCCATAACTAAAACCGCGGCGTGCGAGAAACGCACTCAACCGGTTGCGAAACATCTGCCACTCCAGCCCCTCCAGACGCCTTACATAACGGCTGGCAGCCCGATAAGCCAGTGCTTCTTCTTCGGGATTTTCCGACAGGGTGTTTTGTATGACATCTTCCGCTACACCTTTTTGCCGCAGCTCAAGTGCCAGAACGCGGCGGCTGCGCGGACGGAATTCATTGCGGTTCTCCACCCACAGCTTCGAAAACTGACGGTCATCCAGATAGCCGCTGTTCTTCAGTCGCTCAATGGTTGCCCGAACAACCGCCGGTTCAAAACCCAGAGTCTGCAATTTTTGCACCAGTTCATGCTCAGAGCGTGGACGATGCGCCAGAAAACGCATAGCCCGCTGAAAAGCAACTTCTGCAGTATCTTCTGCCTGAAGCTGCTGGATTTTCTCCTCGCTGACCATCTGCCCGACATTCAGCCACGCCGCGACAATGCGGGATAACCCAAAGGCAAACTCACCATCCAGATATACATTGATCCGGTTAGGGTTGTTCTTCTGTACCTTGAGCGCGGTAATCTTTCTTTCCATAACGTAACAACGCAAAGCCGTAGTCCTGACTCGGCAGCCTACGGCGGTTAACGTAAAAAATTGAAAGCTCTGGATATAAAACGGACCGTTTCTGCTGAAGAAGAATAAAGCAAATGCCAGCAGAAAAACCGTACCAATTTACAAACTATTTTTCAATCCGTAAAAGTTCCAATTTCTCAGTCTCCTGATCTTTCAGTCCGTTTTGTTATAACAGGTTCAAAAAAATCAGACAAACCCTGAACCTTTGTAAAAACCGGTGTCTGAACATCAGCGAACTTTTTTCAGAAACCGCTCATCCCCATCGGGATGCGAAATTTATCCGAGCCAATATTCAAAATTATGTCAAAACCGCCGCCCGGCTTGTAAACCAAGCCAGTTGTTTAGATAATATTATACATTAAAAAACAAAAAATTTTACTGCTCATTGCCAAAAATTTTATTCCAGCTTCTTTTCCAGTTCTTCAATATTGATTGCCAACGTCAACAAAATATAAATCATGGTTTTGGCTTCTCCCACCGTCATCTGACTTCTTAAGCTGTACTGTTCTCTTGCCCCACAAATGGAAATTGCAAAAACCTATCAACCGGCATCCCCAGTACATCCAGCGTCTTCCAGCCAATCAGCTCCATTGCTGAGTGGTTCCAAAGCTCAATATTTCCTTCAAGATCTGTAAGAATCAGAGCGTTATCCAGAAAATCCAGAAGCTCTGTCAATCCATCAGGCGTAAGCATTCTATTTTCCATAAAAGGTTACCCATCCTTAATGAGGATGTGTACTCTAAATTATTTTAGCATGATTTTATCCCGGGCAAATCTAGTCTTATAAAGTGTATAAGGTCAGGTAATCTTCGGGAGTTTTGCAAGTTTGTATGGACGGGATGATGTGTTAAAATAATTCCAGGTTTTTGTTGGATTGATCCGCTTGTTTTTGTGTAAACATCAAAAATCATGAGGAGTAAGCATGAGTGCGATAAAAGAATATTACCGTCCTGAAGATTGGAAAAGCGCTGCGGAAATATTGGGACGCCCCGGTGTGAAAACAGCGCCTATTCTTGTCTCCACCAAGCCCAGTCCCGTGGAAAAATGGGATATGGAGACAGCAGTAGACTTAAGCCGGTTGGGGCTGGACTACATCAAAGAAGATGAGCAAGGAATTCATATTGGTGCTCTGACTACCGTTCAGACCCTGGTGGATACCCCTATTTTCTCGACAAAGTTTAATGGCATTTTTCACCTCGCCGCTAAACATGCAGCCACAGGGGGCTTGCGGAATGTGGCTACAATGGCTGGAGTACTGAATGATTTGTCTGGCTCCGGTGAAATTGCGCTGACTTTGCTGGCCAGTGATGCCGTTGTCTATATTCGAAAGGATCAGTCGATTCGCACCCAGCCGATTGCAGGCTTTCTGGCCGAGGGAAAACAAAATCTAACAGCTGGAGAAGTGCTGGCAGAAATTCGGATTCCATTTAGTGATGGCGTCTTTGCACTCGAGCGAGTTGCCCGTACACCAGCTGATCAAGAAATTGTTGCTGTTGTAGTTTTCTTACTTCTGTCTGGCTCGCAGATTACCAAAGCTAGGGTAGCCATCTCAGGAGCTTCTCCTCAACCCATGCGGTTTCTTGCAGTTGAACAGGCTTTGGAAAAGCAGGAATTTTCAAGCTCGCTGGTGGAAAAAGCCGCTGAAATTGCAACCAGAGAAGCGAAACCGATTGGCGATTTTCGCGGCAGCGCCGAATACCGCGCAGCAATGGCTGGTACCCTAACCCGGCGAGCCTTATTGAAAGCCTGGAATCTAAAAGCTGGATAATACCGGAGGGACAATATGTTAATCCGTTTTGAACTGAACAAAAAGCAAACTGAACTGGAAGTTGCTGCAAGCGAAACATTATTGGATGCCTTGCGAAAAGCAGGCTTCTGGAGCGTCAAACATGGGTGTGAAACTGGCGAGTGCGGTGCCTGCTCGGTATTGATGGATGGCAAGCTTATCCCCACCTGCATCATGTTGGCTGCGCAGGCAGACGGGCACGAGATTCTAACCACCGAAGGGCTGGCTGAAGGACAGGATATTCATCCCATTCAGAAAGCCTTCATTGAGAGCGGCGCCATCCAGTGCGGCTACTGCACACCGGCTATGATTCTTGCTACAAAAGCCTTGCTGGACAAAGAAAAATATCCCAGTCTGGAGCAAGCGCGCGAGGCGCTTGGACCAACACTCTGCCGCTGCACAGGCTACGTGCGGCCCCTCGAAGGCGTCCTTCGTGCAGCAGCTTACTTGCGCGGCGAGGAAGTCCCGCCCCTGAATGTCAAGCCAATCCCTGTAGAAGCTGTCTTTGGACCGATCAGCCCTGCATCCGGTCCAACGGAAGAATCCGGCTTTGAGCCCAGTGGCGGCGTGGCAACCACCACCCGGATAACCACAGCACCCACTTTAACCGCACAGGATACAACCGTCGTAGTTGGCGCACCGGAAACCAAAGTTGATGCGGTTAAGCTGGCAAAAGGGCGCGCTGCTTTTACCGATGATATGACCCGTCCAGGCATGTTGTACGCGGCAATGCTCACCAGTCCTTATGCGCATGCCCGCATTCGCAATATTGACACCTCAAAGGCGCGTGCCCTGCCCGGCGTGCGTGCCGTCCTGACCTACAAAGATGTTCCCCGTGTGATTTACGCATCCGGGGGGCAATCTTATCCTAACCCGAAGCCATGGGACCAGGTTTCACTGGACAACAAAGTTCGTTTCGTTGGCGATCGGGTTGCAGTTGTAGCAGCTGACACACTCGAAATTGCCAAAGAAGCCCTGAAACTTATCGAAGTTGATTACGAAGTCCTGCCCGCGGTTTTCGACCCCGAAGAGAGTATTAAAGACGGCGCTCCTGTCATCCATGATGAGCCAGATGCAGTGGGCATTTACGACGCTCAACATAACATCTCTGCAACCATTCTGGCTCAAACCGGAGATGTGGATAAAGCGCTGGCCGAGGCTGAGATTCGCTTTGAAAGAACGTACCGTACCCAGCAGGTGCAACAATCTTCGATCGAGCCGCATATTTGCATCACCTATTGGGATGAAGACGATCGTCTGGTCATCCGCACCAGCACTCAGGTACCCTATCACGTCCGTCGCATGATTGCACCGTTGATCGGGCTGCCCGTCAGTCGGATACGAGTGGTTAAACCCCGCATTGGCGGCGGTTTTGGCGGCAAACAAGAGATGTTGATTGAAGACTTAGCAGCCCACTTGACTATTGCCACAGGGCGGCCTGTTCGCCTGGAATACACCCGCGAGCAGGAATTTACCTCAGCGCGTTCGCGCCATCCCTTCAAAATCACCTTCCGTGCTGGCTTGACAAAAGACGGCAAACTTCAGGCACTCGAAATGGTTGCCATTGAAGACACCGGTGCATACGGAGTTCACGGCGTTACGGTTTGCAGCGTCGCCGGTTTGCGCGGTCTTTCAACATATAAATGCGAAAATGTGCGCTTTGATGCAAAGATTGTTTACACGAATAAGCCGGTTCCGGGCGCTTTCCGCGGATATGGTGGACCTCAAGCATTATTCGCTTTGGAAAGCTTTATGGATGAAATTGCCCACGAACTCAAGATGGATCCAATTGAATTTCGAATGAACAACGTGGTTCGGCTGGGTGATTCAATTCCCATTGCCACTGCGCTTGGAGAAGGCGGACCGGTGCCTCAGGTGATTCGCAGTTGGGGTTTAGCAGAATGTATCGAACGTGCAGGTAATGCAATTAATTGGGAACGTGTCAAAGACCCACAATGGCGCTTTGATCCCGAGCGTCCTAATATCCGCCGCGGGTTGGGAATGGCGGTCTTGATGCATGGGACTGCAATTCCTGGATTGGATATGGGGTCTGCGGTAATCAAGATGAATGACGATGGCAGCTTCAACTTACTGGTCGGTGCCACAGATATCGGCACAGGCTCGGACACCATTTTGGGACAGATTGCCGCCGAGACGCTTGGGGTGCCGCTTTCCAAAGTGATCGTCTATTCGTCGGATACCGACGTAACACCGTTCGACGTTGGCGCTTATGCTTCTAGCACTACCTTTATTTCGGGCGGCGCAGTTAAAAAATGTGCGGAAGATGTGCGCAACCAAATCTTTGAAAGAGCAGCATTGATGCTAGGAACAACGACGGAGGGCATGATCCTTCGCAATGAGCGAGTGACCACTCCTGATGGACGCAGTGTCACGCTGGAAGAAATTGCCCATCACAGTCTGCACACGAAAGACCAACAACAAATCATGGCAACAGCATCGCATATGTCTTTGCAAGCCCCGCCACCTTTCGGCGCACAATTCGCAGAGATCGAAGTAGATATTGAAACCGGCCAGGTTACGGTCAAAAAATTGACAATCGCGGTTGATTGCGGCACACCAATCAATCCATTAACTGCAGTTGGACAGCTGGAAGGTGCAGTAGCACAAGCGCTGGGATACGCAGTCTCAGAGGAAATGGCTTATGATCAATCGGGAAGCATCCAGACCCGCCGCTTTGGTGATTATCACATTTTCAGCGCGGACGAAATGCCCGAAATTCAGGCTTTCCTTGTGCCAACGTATGAGCCCAGCGGGCCATATGGCGCAAAAGCAGTTGGTGAGATTGGCATTGATGGAGTTGCCCCTGCTGTCGCAAACGCGGTCTATCATGCAACTGGAATCCGCTTGCGGGATATCCCCATTCTTCCGGAAAAAGTCTGGCGAGCTTTACACCAATCACGATAAAAGAATCATTCAAGCCGCTGCCCCTGTTCTGGCAGCGGCTATTTTCTTATAAAACATGGCCAGAACCAAGAAATTCAACTGCAAGTTGCTTGACCTTAAATGAGATCATATGGTAAAATCTGGCTCGTTAATGCCTCCATCGTCTAGGGGACTAGGACGCAGCCCTTTCAAGGCTAAAACCGGAGTTCGAATCTCCGTGGAGGCACAGAAAATTATCAACGTGTTGCGAAAAAAACGCTTGTAAAACTTTTGTCTAAACAATTATCGCCACGAATGCAGCGCAACCCGATGAAATAATCGGGTTTTTTCATAAGCGCTTCAGATCCCCATCAAGCACGAAAAATATTGCTACTCATTGGTTATAATAAAAAACAACCGATTTAGTAAACACTGGAGAGGGCTTGATAATGAAAATTACCCTGATCCATTATGCCGCCCCTCCGATCGTTGGCGGTGTGGAAACTGTAATTGCCAAACAAGCTGAGCAATTTGCTCTTGCCGGACATGAGGTAATTGTTCTTGCTGGGCGCGGCGAAAACTGGAATCACAACATAAAGGTAAAGATCGTTCCGCTTTTGGATTCGCGCCATCCGGAAATCCTTGAGATAAAAAAGAGTCTTGACCAGGGGTACATTCCAACTTCATACGAAAATATTGTCCACGAGCTACTTCAAATCCTGCACCAGGAACTTGACGATTGTGACAAAATTATTGCGCATAATATCGCCTCTCTACACAAAAACCTGCCGCTCACGGATGCACTGTATCGCTACGCACTTTCAGGTGCAGCAAATCGTCTCATCTTATGGCATCATGATTTTGCCTGGAACAGCGGCCATTATCAGGGAGAGCTACACCCTGGGCAACCCTGGAATTTGACCCGAATTGCATGGCCAGGTGTGACACAAGTTGTCGTAAGCGAGGCGCGCCGTCAGGAACTTATAACATTAACTGGCATCTCACCCGCCGAAATCCATGTCATTCCGGCTGGGATTGATTTGCCAATTTTCCTCTCATTAAACCCCGAAACAATTCAGTTATGCCGAAAATTGAATTTGCTTGTAGCAAATCCACTGTTATTCACTCCTGTCCGGGTGACCAAACGTAAAAATCTCGAACTCGCAATTTTCATTACCGCCGAGCTGATGACGCATATGTCCGCCGCTCAACTGGTTATCACGGGTCCCCTAGGCGCTCATAACCCCACTAACCAAAAATATTTGGAAAACCTGCTTCAGCTTCGTGCTAAGCTTCATCTGGAGCATGCGGTTCACTTCATCGCCGAACACATTCCAGAAGGTTTATCAGAACAACAAATCGCCGAATTTTACCGTTTGGCAGACGTGTTGTTGTTGCCCAGCCGAGAGGAAGGGTTTGGCATTCCCATTCTTGAGGCGGGAATGGGACGATTGAGCATTTTTTGTACTGATATTCCGCCCTTGCGAGCGCTTGGGGGTTCGTGGGCAAATTACTTCACTCTTGAGGAGCCGCCTGCAAAGATCGCACAAAAAATCTTTGCTAACCTTTGTAGTGATCCCCATTACCAACTGCGCGCGCATGTTCGCCAGCACTATACTTGGGAAGCAATCTACCGGAATTTGATTCTTCCGCTCTTGAATGAAAAAAGGTAAAAAAATGACACCACAAAAAGTGTTTAAGCCTTTCCCCAAAATTATGATACCTGTTTTGGATGGCTATACGCCGACATCGGCAATTACCCTTGCCTCACAATTACAAGGTAAAACCACGCTGGTTGGAATTATTGAAGTTCCAAGCGGGCAGCCACTTTCCAGCGGTAGCACAACCGCACGCAAACTACGCGCACAAATCAACGAGTATGCCAAAAAACTTGAAGGGGATATTCGCGTGTCTGTGTCTTATGATCGCCAAAGTGACTTCTTCGCTCTGGTAAAAGAAATAAAACCTGATTTGTTAATTATTCAATGGCCCGATTTTATAAAAAAACTGGGGATACACTATGCTGGGTTGGTAAACAGTCTGACCTGTGATGTGATGTTCCTTGCTGGTAGATGGCCGCGAAAAGTTCGACGTAGTCTTGTCCCTTTGCGAGGTGGCCAGAATGCTCAACTATCTCTCCGGCTGGCGCTGGCTTTACCATCACATGACATCACTGCGCTCCACATTACCCCATCTCAACCTGGCATGCTTCAGGCAAACGAACCTTTTCGCGGTCTGGCGCGCATTTTGCCTTCCCTGACAGAGGTTAACTATCTTCAGGAAACGTCAGACTCACCACTCAGCACATTGTTAAGCTATGCGAAAGATACCGATGTTTTGATTATTGGCGCGCCATCACAGCCGGACAAAGACCCGCATAGCCTAGGCGCAATTCCAGATGCGCTTATCCGCCAGTGCCGTCAGCCAGTGGTTATTGTAAAATCCAAACGAAAGGCACCAGCAGAATTCACTGGTGCCGAAGGAGAAAGATCGGGGGCGGAGGCAATCTCGGTTCTAGTGGATAAGTGGTTTGCTGGCAACACTTTCCATGCACACGAATTTGATAATATTAAAATGCTACTGGAAAAGAAACGACAACAAAACGTCACCATCAGCCTGGCATTGCCAGCACTCAATGAAGAAGAAACCGTGGGCAAAGTTATCAAAACCATCAAAACCGCCCTGATGGACAAAATTCCACTTTTGGATGAAATTGTGCTGATAGACTCAAATTCTACCGATCGCACCCGCGAGATTGCCCTAAGCCTGGGAATTCCAGTTTATATTCACCAGGAATTATTGCCAGAATATGGTGCGCGTGCTGGTAAGGGAGAAGCTTTGTGGAAAAGTCTGTTCGTCACAAAGGGAGATATTCTCATATGGATCGATTCGGATATCGTCAACATCCACCCCCGTTTCGTCTATGGCGTCCTAGGCCCATTACTGACAAATGAAAAGATTCAATTTGTAAAAGGCTTTTACCAACGCCCTCTCAGAACCGGACGGCGTGTGCAATCTACCGGTGGCGGACGTGTCACCGAACTGACCGCTCGCCCTCTGCTAAACTTGTTTTACCCTGAGTTGTCCGGAATCATACAACCTCTTTCTGGTGAATATGGCGGGCGGCGTAAAGCCCTCGAACGACTGACCTTTTTCTCTGGTTATGGCGTTGAAACCGGATTGTTAATTGACGTGTTTGAGAAGTTTGGTTTGAATGCCATCGCTCAGGTAGACCTGTTAGAAAGAATCCATCACAACCAGCCGCTTCAAGCACTCAGCAAAATGTCTTTTCTGATTATACAAACAGTTCTCCGTAAGCTGGAAACCCGCTTCAATCGTGCCATGCTGGAAGAAGTCAACAAAACCATGAAGATCATTCGTTACCAGAATGGCTTGTACTATCTGGACGTCCAGGAATTACCAGAGCTGGAGCGTCCGCCGATGATAGAGATCAAAGAATACCTGGAAAAATTCTACCCTCAAACACAACCGATAGAAGAAATCAGCAGAGTCTGATAAGCAGAAACAGCCTCACTTGTCACTGATGACAAAAGAAATCCTCACACCAAGTATCCGAAACCTGCTTGAAAAAATTTATCCCAATCGTATTAAGGATGACTTTCTTATTCGCATCCAAAATCTTCTGGATCAATACAAGGAACAGATTCCTGCCCCCTCTCCAATAGCTCTTAATCAGACCGACAGCTTTCTCATAACTTATGGCGATCAATTTCAACAATCAGGTGAACTGCCCTTACAGACTTTACGGCGGTTTTGCAAAGATTACCTGCAAGGCATTGTCACCGGTATTCACATTCTACCCTTTTTCCCTTACACGTCAGATGATGGCTTCTCTGTGAAGGACTACCTGCGGGTCAATCCTGAGCTTGGAGATTGGAACGACATAGAGGAGATTGCATCTGATTTTCGCCTCATGGTAGATGCAGTCATCAACCACTGCTCCAGCCAACACATCTGGTTTCAAAAGTTCCTTACCGGCGAACATCCGTATATAAATTACTTTATTTGTGTTCCCTCACAAACGGACTTATCCAGTGTGGTCAGACCAAGAACATCACCACTATTGACACCTTTTGAAACAACACACGGCATAAAATACCTCTGGACAACTTTCAGTGCTGATCAAATAGATTTGAACTTCAAAAGTCAGGAACTGCTTCTGGAAATTCTGCAAATCCTGTTCGAATACGTGAAGCATGGAGCGCAGGTCATTCGGCTGGACGCCATTGCCTATCTCTGGAAAGAGATTGGCACTCCTTGTATCCATTTGCCACAAACCCATTGGATCATCCAGCTTTTTCGGGCAGTTCTAAACGTTATTGCCCCATATGTGTACCTGATTACAGAAACAAATGTACCCCATACAGAAAACCTTTCTTATTTTGGAGATGGATATAACGAAGCTCAAATGGTCTATAACTTTGCATTGCCGCCATTGGTATTACACGCCATCCAACGTGGTGATGCCAGCTACCTGACCAGATGGGCTTCCCATTTATCATTGCCATCTTCTCAAGTCACCTTCTTCAACTTTCTTGCTTCCCATGATGGAATCGGGATAAATCCGGTTGCTGGCATTTTGCCCGAAATCGAAATCAATTTCTTAATTGAAACCACACAGCAATTGGGTGGTTATATATCTTACAAAAATAACGCTAATGGGTTGCAAGTTCCCTATGAGCTGAATATCAACTATCTTGACGCCTTGGGTGATCCCTTACTGAAAGTATCGCTGGATACACAGATGCGACGTTTTATGGTAGCACAGGCAATTATGTTGGCGTTCCAGGGAGTGCCTGGTATTTACGTGCATAGCCTATTGGGTTCACGCGGCTGGGCTGATGGAGTCAAAATGACCGGCCAAAAACGGGCGGTCAACCGTCAAAAATTCTCGGATACCACTATTCGCCAGGAGCTTAGCACCACTCACTCATTACGCACCCTGATCTTTTCCGAATATTCCCAATTGCTTAAAGCCAGAGCTTCCTCGGCCGCATTCCATCCCCAAGGCACGCAAAAAATCCTTGATCTTTCCGGGCAACTGTTTGCTTTCGAACGAATTTCACCTCAAAGCAAACAACGCGTATTGTGTCTTCATAACGTCTCTAATCAAGAGCTTATCATCCAAATCCCCAAAGAATACCGCAGTGTACAATGGAACGATTTGTTACATCCTAAACGGCCAGTATTCTCAAATTTATCGTCACTTCAGCTATCTCCTTATCAGTTTTTTTGGTTAGAAATGAGCAATGGGAAATAAACTATGATTAGAAAACTACCAGATATTAATCACCTTCGGATTGGGTTTGTCTCCACACGTTTTGCTGGAACAGATGGTGTCACCCTTGAGACAAAAAAATGGGCGACTGTACTTGAGCGCATGGGGCATACTTGTTTTTATTTTTCCGGATTAAGCGACTTACCCGAAGAAATCTCTTATATTGTGCCTGAAGCTTTCTTTCATCATCCTGAAATAGAAACGCTAAACAAAAGCCTTTTTTATCAAGATACGCGTCCGATCGAAATTACTACAAAAATTTTCCAATTAAAACAACACTTCAAAGGTCATCTCTATACTTTCGTGGCAAAGTATGGAATTGATTTACTGATCGTAGAAAACGCACTCTCTATTCCCGTCAATGTACCGCTTGGCATGGCAATAACAGAACTGATTGCTGAAACAGGCTATCCGACAATTGCCCACCATCACGATATGTATTGGGAACGTAAACGTTTCATGGTAAATTGTGTCTGGGACTACTTAAAAATGGCATTTCCGCCCTCCCTGCCGTTTATCAAACATGTTGTTATAAACTCTGTTGCGGGCAGTCAGTTAGCATACCGAACAGGACTCTCAAGTCGCTTAATTCCCAATGTGATGGATTATGATCATCCTCCTGCCCCTCCAGATGAATACGCCAGTCACGTGCGTGAGGATTTTAAAATTGACAAACATGAAAAACTGATTCTCCAGCCAACCCGTATCGTCCAGCGCAAGGGAATTGAGCACGCGATTGAATTGGTCAGCCGCCTAGAAATCCCGGCGCGCCTGGTGATCTCGCACGCCGCGGGAGATGAGGGATTGGAATACGAAAAACGGATTCGAGATTACGCTGCCCGTTTGAACGTCTCAACCCTGTTCATTTCAGATTGCATCAAAGACCAGCGCGGGATGACTCCTGATTGCCGCAGGGTGTACACGCTTGCTGATATTTATCCCAATGCAGACCTTGTCACTTATCCTTCTGAAATGGAAGGATTTGGAAACGCCTTCCTCGAAGCGATTTACTATAAACGTCCAATTGTTGTCAATACATATTCAATCTACGAGATTGACATTAAACCTAAGGGATTTGATGCAATTGAGTTTGATGGATTCATCACAGAAAAATGCATTGACCACGCCCGGTGGGTACTCGAAGATGGGGCTGCTGTCCAAGAAATGACTGAGAAAAATTATCATATTGCCCGACGTCACTACTCGTATCGCATCTTGGAACGGCATTTTAACAGCCTGATTACCGAGTTGTTCGGCGATTAGCAAGGTCAAGCACAAACAAGATGTTTAATTTTTGCCGCCAGCCTGTTTGAATGGAATCTCAAAATAAAAAGTACTGCCTTTGCCCAGCTTGCTTTCTACCCAAACACGCCCATGATGCCGTTCCGCAATAGACTTAACGATCGCCAGTCCCAAACCGGCACCGCGATGTGGATGGGCTTCGCGTCTACCGCTTCGATAAAATTTTTCAAACACATGCGGCAGATCCAGCGGTGCAATCCCTATTCCGGTATCACGCACGGCGAAGAGCAACGTATCTGCCTGAGGCTGAACAGAGACCAATACACTGCCACCCATTTGGGTGTACTTAATCGCATTCTCCACCAGATTGTAAAGCGCCTGTTGCAGTAAAGCTGCGTCCGCCTCGACAATTAGCTTCTCTAACGCTTGAGAGGCACCAGAGAATTCATGACGGAATTGCAAATTTTTCTGGGCAGCCTGCAGTTGAAGAGAATTCATCACTTCCTGTACAATCTTTTGTATGGATACCTGTTCAACCTTCAGCCCTATCCCAGCTTCAATTCGCCCCAAATCAAGCAAATTATCCACCAACCGGCGCATATTCTCAATGCCACTGAAAATCTTCTGTACATAAGCCTGCTGTTGGTCATTCAACTGACCAACCATTTGGAGCATTGAGACATAACCCCGAACAAGTGTCAGCGGCGAACGAAGATCGTGGCTGACAGTTGAAACAAAATCGGACTTTATGGAATCCAGTTCTTTGAAATGCGTAATATCCTGTAAAATGCAAATTTTGCCAAACATGCGCTCATTTGCCACAACAGGTGAGACATTTACAAAATAAATTCTTCCGCCAGCGGTTATCTCCCCCGTGTTAACAGTACCGGTTGAAGCAATAATCAGACGCAGCAGGTCGGGATGTGCAATAACCTCTTGAATTGGGCGCCCCTGGACAGCCGAAGAAACCAGGCCGGGTACCTGATTGGCTGCCGGGTTCATTAAAAGCAGTCTCCACCACTCATCAATTACCATGACCGGCTCAGGTGTAGAGGACAAAACGGCTTCTAGTCTTTGTCTGCCGACCTCAGCTGACACATACAGGCGTGCATTTGCTGCTGCTAGCGCTGCCTGTCCAGCAAGGGTTTCCATAAAGCGCACCTCTTCGGTGGTGAATGAATAGGGATGATCATGTGCCACCCACAAAGCACCATAATACTGACTCTCGTGATGGAGTGCCAGAGCAAGGACCGCGCCAGGTTCCGGGATACCCGTTTTGAAAGTCAAACGACGGGTACGCTTGGTATTGGAAAGCAGCAAAACGTTTTGCTGGCGCATTAAGTCAAATATTTGTCCATCCAGATAACTGTACACTTTTTCGGAAGGACCGTACCCATAAGATACAAAAGGCTCCCCCTCCGCCTCCATCGTGACTTCTCTGATCAAAACAAGGCGCGCAGCACTACCATTCTGCCCAAGTGCAGCCTGCAACACAGAACGCACTGCATTTTCCACCTCAAGATTTGCAGCCACACCTTGACTCACGATTAATAATTGATTTAGCTCTTCAAGGCGTGCTTTTAGGCCCAAACGCATTTTCTCAAATGCCCGACTGAACTGAGCTACTTCATCTTCGCCTTTCACTGCCAGAGGATGATCAAGATGACCCTGAGCAATCAGCGTGGCTTCGTGAGCTAACGTGGTTAGCGATGAAGTGATCGTCTTCAGCCCAAGGCGCAAAATCAAATACGCAACTAATGAAACTAACAACAACAGCCCCAGCAATGGGACAGCTATTTCCAAAGCCAGTTGTTGCGACTGCTCGGCAGGAACAGATAAAATCACCGCCCAAGTCCGTCCTGTTACAGGATAGTAATACACCAACCGACGAGTACCTGTAGGAGAAATCTCATCATAAAAAGCAGGCTTGGATTGGGGAATATTCCCAATGTAGTTGGTCATAACCAACGAGGAAATCGGGTGATACAGAATACGCCCTTTCTCGTCCAGCAGGAACCCCTCGCCGCCCATTTCCCGAGCAGTTTCCAAAGCTTTAATCGCCGGTTGGGTGAACGGATTTGAACTTAAGTCAGTACGTCCCACCAACACTCCCACAGGAATGTTTTGATCATCACGTATCAAAGCCAGAAATGTCATCCACGCCGCAGAGGTACTGGCAATTGGACGAATCGTATAGGTCTGCACCGGAATACCCTTCAGAGCCAGAGAAATTCCCTTGGCTTCTTCCTCAGTCATGCGTACAGGGAATTGACGAAAATCCGGAAAAGAAGCGATCAGTTGCGAGTCTGCCCCAAAAAGGTACAGTTGTTGAAAATAAGGTACTGCCCGCAACCGTTCTGCCAGTCTCTCTCTTGCTGCTTCGGGAGGTAAATCCAACAAGTCCGGCGTAGCCTGGCTTACAATCAGGCTTTGCCCGGCTTCGAGAAAATATGGTAAGCTATTCGCCGCAACTTGTGCAGTGCTGGAGAGCCGGTTGCTGATCATCCGGCGCGCGGCGTTTCCTGCGACAATCCAATCACTGACCGTCAATGCCAGGATAAGTCCAAACACCAGGGGAGCAGTGTTATAAAAAAAGCGCTGCTGTAAATTAGTCTCAGCCGGCGAGGGTTTTAAAGGTTCAACACGTCCCCAATAGGGTACGCGTGTCAGATAAAGCAGTTCGGCAATACTGCATGCTATCACTAACTCCACCCCCCGCAGAATCATCACCACCCAGGTCTGTGTTAACGCGTAATCCAACCGCACAGCCACTGTGCCATTCACAGCAAAGAAAGCGGTCAGAATATACACCGGAGCATATACAACAGAGAGCAAAATGCCGGCTGCCAGCGGATGGCGCAATATTCTATAAAAAGTGGTTCGATACCGCTGTCGCACAGCAACACTGATCAGCAAAGCAAGCCCGACGGTTTCCAGCCAGGTGAAGGGACTGTGCGTTCCCCAAATACTTGACAACACACCACTGAACAATCCCACCAGAACTGCAATAAGCGAACCAGACATTCCCCCTGCAATAACCCATGGAATGGCAGAAAAGAACATCAGAACCGGGACAGGAGATTCGATTGGCAGACCGGGGACAGGTAATGCGCTTCTGACGGTTACACGTAAACCAAGAAACAGAGCCGCAAATGGTGTGGCCAGAAAAACGGCTGCCACAATCAGACGCTGGGACCAGGTGGATAACCGCACAGGTTCTTTCCAGTGCCAGACTCCCCAAATCAACAGAAAGAGTAAAACAAACCACCCCGTCCATCCAACCAGGTGAGATGGATAGTTGAGATACGGCGTGGAAGAAAGCAGGGTGAAGATAAATTGCATAGTACAAATCCGTTACAGTAGCACCAGAATTATTATACTTCGAGTTTACTCACCCCTGTTTCACCACCACAATCTAACCCTTAACAATCGGCCAGCAAAGCCTTAACCTGCTCTAATACCTCTTCGGCGGTAACTCCATCGGAATTGAGAATCACCGCATCGTCTGCCGGTCGTAGCGGAGCTACTTCACGAGTTGAGTCAATCTGGTCGCGTTTTTTCATTGAAGACAAAATACTTTGATAGGATATGTTCTCCCCACGTTGCTGCACCTCCAGATACCGGCGGCGGGCGCGCTCTTCTACGGAAGCATCTAGATAAATTTTCAAATCGGCTTCTGGCAAAACAACAGTGCCAATATCTCGTCCTACCATGACCACCCGCCCCCGCTGACCAATCCGGCGCTGTTGAGCGGTCATTGCCCGGCGGACACCGGGATATGCCGAGACCTGCGACACATTCGCATCAACTTCCGGACAACGGATTTGCCAGGTTACATCTTCTCCATTCATCAACACATCATACTTTCTTCCGTCTTGCACAGATGGCGGACGTACATCAATATCAATGCGCTCTGCCAGCCCCGTTACCATCGCTTCATCCAATGTATCCAATTCTCGCAACGCCGCCAAGGTAACAGCCCGATACATGACGCCTGTATCGAAATATAAATACCCCAGAAAATCTGCTAATTTCTCAGCAAGCGTTGACTTTCCCGAGGCAGCCGGACCATCAATCGCTACAATGCAAGGAATTCTCATACCGAAACATCCTTTTTCTCCTAAACTCTATATCACCCTTATGGCACCCCGGCAGCACTTGCGCCGGGCATCAATGCACTTCTCACCCACACAACTAGGTATTCTTTTCCCGAAGGAACATAACGAAACATCATCCACCGTAGCCAATCTGCAACGCCTAACAAATCCCATGCAGGGACCTCTTTCCAGACAAAATCCTGACCGGTGTAATCAACGCTAAACGCCGGTTGCAAATCGTCACGGGTAATTACCAGCGAAGGCGTTGCTTCAGGGGAAATTGCTTTGACGATTTTGACAGTGTTCATTTTCCTGAGTGCCCATTTCAGCGAGGGCGAATCAATATCAACCACATAAACATCTAGCTCCGTCCGCATACCCCTGGCACGTTCGGCTGTGTCATACACTGTTTGAACAAGCAAGTCGTGGTCTGTTGGGTAGGCTGAGCTATGCCACAACTCAGCCGCTGGATTGCGTCCCAATCCTGCGCCATTCCAGAGGGCTGAAAAATTGTAAATCAGCAGAAGGCACATCATGCTGACAAGCAGCCCCACACCAGACTGCGCCCAAGACCAACCCCACGCAACCAACACCGTAATTAACATGATCATTGCAAACGCTACAACAATACTGGCTCCAACCAGCCTTTTTTGATCATCTGTTAACCCTTGCAGATTGATCAAACGCCCCAAAGACATCCAGATAAACACCAGCAAAGTAAATACCGCTGCGCTCATCCCAAGAGCTGGGATCAGTTCCTTCCAACCCTCAAGCTCAACGCGCCGGCGAATCCAGTATGCTGCTTGCCTGACACCCAGCGCCCACAAAGGCGCCACAACAAAACCCAAATCCAGTACCTGGTGTGCCGGATAAATCGTGACAACAAACAACGCAGCGATGACCGCTCGAGATAAAATAATATCCACCGTTGTTCTGGTTTTCCATAAACCCCGTATTATTCCCCACATGCCAAGAAAAACAGCCAGAGGTTCATACACTAACCAAGCCATCCAAATAAATTCCATCCCCACTCTCAAGGGACCTGCCCATCCAGTAAGGAACTCAACCAACCCCCCCGTGACACCATTCAAACCTGCCGGCGTCTGAAAGAAAAGCGTCCCGCCAAATAACAGCATGAGCACCAGTGCCAATAATGCCTTGCGCCAGCTGAATTCATTTTCAGGTAATGCCATACCGGGCGCATCGGATTTATAACTCTGAAATGCCTTTTCCCAGATAAATACTAAAACCCCAATTAGCACACCCATCCAGACGCGTGGTCCACTCAACAACGCCCAGCCTGCGGCAATACCTGTTGCAACCGAATACCCGCTCAGCCAGAAACCACCCGCTAGAAGTAGACATACCAGAGCCATCCCAGAACCATCAATAAACCGCGAGTTTGCCACCAAGGTCGGGGAAAGTGCCAGAGCAAAAGCCAGGAGAATAGCCTCGAAATGACCTAGATAACGGCGGTAAAAATAAGGCGCCAACGCCGCCAATGCGCCGATCAGCGCTGGTAGAATTCTGGCAAGCCAGTTACTCGCCTCGAACAAATAAAATAACAACCCTGTCCAAAGCACATAACCCGGAAAATTTCCAACAGTTTGCAGACTGCCTGTTGCCAGTTCCAGTGCCTTCAAACTCCAAACCGCCTCACCATCAGACAAGGGAACCACACCCAATTGCAGCACGCGTATCAGAACAGCAACCAATACCGCCAGACCATACAGACCTGCTTCAACATTCCACCAGTTTTTCTTCATTTTTCACCTCTGAGGTTTCTGCCAGAACTCGAGTGCTAACCCTCAGGTACGAGATAAATGACAACAGAATCATTTGCAAACACCGCTTTCAAATGCTCGCGGAACTTCGTCTCGTTTACCCGGTACGTATTTCTTTCAAAAGTGCCGATATAAATATACCGGATGTTATAGCGCTCAATAATCATTTTCGCCTCCGCCCAGTTCGGCGTGCGGTACAACAGGCGAATATCCTCCTCGCGCGAACCCATCTCTTTGGCGCCACCGCGCCACTGACTTTCATGTCCTGGCCAGCCAAGCACTGTAGGCAACCCGGTATAGGTGGAAACACGGGCAAAGCCGCTGTAGCTACCGCCGATTGCCTCTGCGACAACTCCCGGCGATTGTTGCTGTAACCAGCGAATAGCAGACATTTCATCCGGCATACCGCGCTCAAGATATGCCGCACCATCTAATGTTGGCTGTCCTGCTTTTAATTCCTGCATTCGCATTTGAATACCAAAAATCGGATAAGCTAGAGCCATCAGCAATAATAGTGACCATCCGACGCCAAAAACCCCCTTGGAAAATTTTTTCAAACCACGCCACAAAACAACCGACGAATATGAGGCAGCAATTGCCCATAAAATCCACGCCTGAAAATAAAACTTGAATATTGTATTCATCCGCCAGCCAAACTGATCGCGCAGATAAACAAACTCCGGCGCCAGTGCCAACCCTGCACCTACCAGAACCAGCAGCAAAACAAATACGCTTTGCGGGGGCATGTCTTCATTTGATCCAGACTGCCTTCTATCTTCCTCAAGCGCTCTCCGCTGCCCACGGGAAAGCAACCCCCAAACCAGTACTAGTAACGCCAGTAAAGTGAGCCATGTTCCAGGCATTGCCAACCGACGGGCAAATGCCATTCCAACCAGTAAAGAAGCAGAAGTCGCTCCCTGCACCGAAAGATAAAGATTACCGGTCAGCAACATCAGTTCAGCGAACCTTGCCAGAGGTGTCCCGTCCCCAGCAGATAAAAGCAGCAAATTGCCCCAATTTGCCAGATTCGCCGCTATCCATCCCAATAAGAATGACAGCCCCCATAAGCCAAAGACAGAGATACTGGCAAACTTTAGCCCTGTGCGCAGTATCGAACGCACCTCGCCGCCACACAGCAAAATCCATACCAGCCAGACAAAAATCGGTAGCAGGAGCGGCGCAAACATCAGCCAGAAATGTATCCCGCGAGTAAAGAAAATTAAACTCGGGATGATACCTCCCGCCTGAGAACGAAAGCCAACGTAAAAAGGAAAATATAAAATTACGCCTGCCAGCGCCAGTACAAAAAACATTTCCAGGAAGTCTACAATCCGCCGGTTTGCCCAACCATACTGGCGGTAGAGCAGAAAGACATATACACTGCAAAACAGGGCAATGTAGATTGGAAAATCCCATGTGTTCAGAAAAGCCAAACCACCCAGAGCAATGGCTGTGATCCAGAAATCGCTCGTCCGCATCCATCGTGCCAAATGGACTTCACCCCAGTCCACTTCTTGATTGGCAAACCAACGGCGGACACCTCCGACCAGATTCACTTTAGATAAACCCTGCCGAAGGTGCAAATAGTAGAAATTCATTGCCATCCCAATTGCGAGCAAGGCGAAAGGCATCGCCAGCACGTGGGGGTGCAAATCTGCGAGAAGATAAGAAAAGAAAGGAAACTCATCAATGATTTCCTTGCTGTTTTTTGCCAGATCATAATCCTGAAGAATGCGTGAAGCCCGCCACCACCAGAAACCGGCAATCCGTTCCGGCACCCATGAGAAAGGTTCTGTCGGTGGGCTTACCAGTTCCTGCACATCCAACCATTTCCAGAAGGTAGACTGCCATGAACCATCTGCCACTTTCTGCCAGAATATTCCCCGCGCATGCAACATCTCCAGAAATCCCTCTAGATTGCCGACAATTAGCACAAAAAACGGAGCCAGCCATGCCCATAACGAGGAAGGACGCTTTTGATCGCTATTATTAAAGGCAATTAGATTATATAAAACACCATAAGCCGCCAGCGCAGTTAGGGCGAACCACAATGCAGAAGCCAGATTAAAAGCCACACTGCCTGCCACACCGCTCAAACGCGCCAGCATAGCAACCATGATATAACCGAAGTAATAGTAAGAAATTGCATAACCAGACAGCCATGGATCATGCGGCGGAAAGGTTGGGGAATGTAAGATCGCGTTAATGAACGCTAATTCCATAGGTTTCTCTGTGCCAACAATTGCCGGATTAGCTGAACGAATCAATGCCCAAAAAGCAAAGAAGATCAGGAAAAGAAGCTCACCTGCAGAAATCACTCCTCTTCGCCGAATCACCCATATCTTGAATTCCTCCAAACCAATTTTTTTCAGTGACCAGACACCCCACCCTGCCAGCACTAACAACGCAAAAACCACTCCACCAGTATCATTTTGAATCACCTGCAGGGACGCCAGCAGCCAAAAAACGTACCCCCAAATCAACATTCCAAACGGGCGCGCTAGCGCATAACCACGATCTGGTAAGCCGCGGAATATTCGATAGGCAACTGGCAGCGCCAGCAGTCCAACAAGGGTAAGGAGCACATACCAGGTAAGAAAAGCAATCATGGCTTCATTCCTGTTCGCTTGATGGCTGGATTACTTCGTAAATGGCTGTATCACCATCACGGTAAACCGTTTTCCAATAAATACCGTCATACTCTTCAAACTTTGCCAGACCCTGCACATTATAATTGGCGCGTTCCAACTTTCCCACAATGATATAACGGACATCATAGGTTCTCAAAAACTTAACGGCTTCATTGGGGTCAGCTGTATTGTAAAACCAGCCAATGGCATCCACTCGATCTGTTACGCGGGTGGAAGGTAAGATAGCACGCTGTTGTCGCTGATGCCAGTTCCAGCCGACCACTCCAGGCAACCCCGTGTAAATAGTAAAACGGCTACCCCAGCGGTACTCTGGAGTATTCCCCTCTACAATCACTGGCGAACCCTTTATATTTTCCTGCACCCAGCGTATCGCGCGGTAATCTTCTGCCAGGGTATATTCGTTGCCGACATCATTGTAGGAAGCATATTGCATGAAAGCCATGCCATCCAACGTATGCGGTGCCAAGTCAGTCATTCGGTCTGTAATTTTATCCATCCCGCCAAATAACGGAAACAGTGCGGCACCAAAAATCAATCCGGTTAATACCGCCGTCCAGCCGCGCCGCCATCCCGAAGACCATTGTCGCTCAACCGCTGGATACAGCCAGATCAGTGCCGAACCTGCAGAAATCGCCAACAATGTCCATGCCTGCAAATAAAACTTGAATACTGTATTCATACGTCCAATATCGCCGCGCAGAACCACCACCTCAACCGCGAGTGTCAGCGTCAGAGCAGAACCAGTCATAAACAAAACCGCGCGTTTGGCATCTGATTGACCGGGGCGCAAAATCAGAATCGCGCTCCATGCCGCCAGCGGTAAAACCAGCCAACCGATCTGAACCCCCCAGAACAGCAGCGCGAAAACAAACACCAGCAACAATAATAAAAGACTGAAAATCAAACCCCGCCATTTGCGAAGTTTATTCAATGCCGATACCGGCGTCTTTGCCATCCAATCAACTGTCTCGTCAAACATCCACGAGACAATGATAAACAGGAACAACCCCCAGTGAGTAATATAAGACCAGAACGGCGTATGGTCGCCCTTCCACAAATCAACCGCATTGTATCCCTGCCCATACCAACGGGCATAAGGGTAATAAAGTAAAAATGCCAGCCCGATCAGCATCAGCGAGGAGATAAGCGCAACCAGTAAAAATCTGGAAACCTGTGGTAACCGATTAATAAAACCATGCTTCACATGGGCATATTTTCCAGCTACATAAAATAAGGCAACAACTGCCAGCACCAGATAGGTTGGTAAATCCCATGTATTTGTCGGTCGCAATGAACCGATAACCAGACCGCCAAACAAAAGGCTGATACTAAAATGTAGCCATGGATAGCGCCCATTCTCCACTCCCCAATTCCAGCGTCCCCGCAGCAAGGAGAAAATCCACACAAGCGCCATCACCGTCAGCGGCAATGCAAATAGATGAGCATGAGGGTCAGCATAAAGGAAGGTGAAAAACGGAAATTCGGTTATCGGTTCACCGGGAATGGCGCGGCTGGGAATCCAGTACCAATCGCCGGGCGCAAAAGGCAAATGTGGATTTCCAACAAACTTACCCAGTCCCTGAAACGTCCACATCCATCGCTGGAAAAATGTTCCCTCTTCAATGGGAATCGGAGCAACCAACCGCTGTAACCCATGCCAGATCATGCGTACAGTGCCAAGGTTTCCCAAAATCAACAAACCAATGGATGTGGTTAAACCACCCGCAAGACACTTAGGGTTAAGATGCTCATCCGTCGGTGTATCATGTTCGTTCTTGTGGGTGCTGGCTAGCAAATTCCAGCCCGCGGAAAATGCACCAACCCCCAGCAGGCTGAACAATGTAGGTAAAAACAGATTATAGGCAATGGAAGGCACGATACCTAAAGCCTTGATCGGGATTCCCACCAGCACAAAACCGAAATAATAATAGTTCAGGTATCCCCCAGCAAACCAAGGATCATAAGGCGGGAAAACTGTGCTTTTGATGATTGCATTCAGGTAAGAGAAATCCATTGGTTTTTCGCCGCCCTTATAAGGATGCCACAAATCCGGATTGCCCAAACGAATCAGCAAAAACAACAGGAAGAACGCAAGAGCAATCCCCTCGATAAAGAGATAATAATTCTTTCTTTTACGAACCTCGCTCAGGATCGTTTTCTTTTGAATCATGAACAACCCGACATTCAAAAGAAACAGTAAAACAAAAACGCTCCAGATCATCCCCCTTGTCACCGGAATCCGCAGCGAACCCGCCAGCCATGTGAGATAAGCGAGAAGTAACATCCCCGCCATGCGGCTGAGCGGATAGCCTTTATCTTCCACCCCGCTGAAAGCGATTCGCACCAATGGGTAAACTGACCATCCCAGCAGAGTTATTGCAAGATACCATAATATAGCCGCAAGAATCGGATAACGGTTATACAGCGTTTGATAATCAAACAATTCTGACCATGTGCCGCCCTGACGCTGGATGTGCAGTAAATCTTTTGGGAGCATCAGGTCGTTCTTTTCAAGCGCAGGGTCTGAATAAGCCGCCGCTTTGCGAGGAGTCAAATGAACCACCCGAGATAAATCCACCTTACCCAAAATTTCCTTTGCTTTGTGTGGGTCATATTCAGACTGCTTCTTGAAAATAAATACCTTGGGATGATCATATACCGTGAAGGCTTCTTCGGCAAATTGAGTGTTAAAGCGAATGTTTCCCAGATTGGGATAGGATTCAAAAACCTTGATTAACTCAAATCCCAGATTTCCCTGAAACATTCCCGGCTCTGCCACACGGTAACACCAAACAATATCTTTGTCCCCTGGACACCCCAACAAATTCCGATAATATGCGCTGGTTAAGGGGTACCGCTCGGGTACGCGCACCGTTGTCCCCCATTGACGATTTGAGCTGATAAATATGTAATCGGCTTGATCTAAGATGCTCAAAAAGCGGTTGAGTTTCTCTGTGTTGTCATCCCAGTACATCTCAAAGTTCAACTCGGTGCGGTAAACCCCCAACTCATAATCAAACGGGTTGTTATAGCCTGGTAAGCCCATTGGTAGTGGATCATCCCATGAAGACTCCAGCGCCTGTTTGTTCCCGTATACCCCAATTACACCATCCCCCTCTGCCAGCATTAACCGCAACGTATAGGTTTGATTTGCCTTCAACAAAACCGGTTTATCAAACTTGAACGTGTATTCCTCCCCGCGCGGGTCGTCCCTCATCATGAAGAAGCTGTTAACTTCAGCCTCACCCAAGACCCTTTCTTCTGCTCCTTCTGCAATAGCCAATCGAAGGGTTTTTTGTTCCGGTGAATTTTCCCAATCCACAATATGCGGTATGTAAGCTTCGGTAAGCAAACCGTCCGCCACTGCAGTAAACGGCAGGACAAAGTCCACTCCCTGCCGAACCGCCTGAACAGGCTCGGCAAGAGGCTGATGCATCACACCTGAAGGCGTCTGGATACCGATTGTTAACGGTCCTGCCAGTTCCAGCTCTTTACCCGTCTCCAGGCTAAAGCTAACCCGATAAATCTTACCCGCCTCAACATAGACAGGCTCTGTTATCTCAAGGGTATACGCAGTGCCTCGTTGGTCTTCTCTTTGGGTAAAATCATTAAGTAAAATTCCCCCACCTAAAATCTGTCCTTCATCCTCCTGTGGCATGACGATAAAAACCAGCGATTTGGGTTCCTGACTGAGCTGCGGGTCAACTACCCGGGTGAACTTCACATCAGTCAGTGCACCGCTTACCATCGGTCGGAAAACCATCCGAATAGGCTGGTCAGGGGTCAAAACCGCTTTTAACCGATAAGGCAAAGGTTGATTGAGTGCGCCTTCTGAAGTCTGCAAATGCAGATTGATTGCGGCAGGCACGTTTTGATAAATCCAATAGCTGGCTTCCACACGGGTCACTGGACGCTGGTAGATTTGTGTGAAGGCATACGCCCAGAGGAATGTGGCAATGAGAACCACCGCACCTATCCCCCCCGCCAGAATGCGATACCAGTTTCGCGTAATCCAGCGTACACCCGTCTGCGTCAAGGTAATTGACCGAAATTCCCAAAGTGTAAACACCACCCAGGCTGCTATAATCGCCAGGGTAGGATAGACAGGAAGTTGATAGCGCATACTGCGCGAAAAGTTCAGAGATTGCCAGACAAAATAAACCGCCGTCCAGCCCCAAATCAAGGCATGTTTCTTCACCTCACCCTTCAATATCCGCCACCCCATCCAGAGAAACCCACCCCAGCCTAAAAGCCCTAACGGCAGTCCCAGTCCCCATAAAACCATATTTTCCCAGGCAAAGGTGATCGGGCGACGTGCCCACTGTAACGCCGGTGGAAAATCCACATCACCATTGCTCTGCCTGCTCAGTTCAGCAAGATTATCCAGCCAGCGTTGATTGAGACCAACCCCAAAGAAACCCGGGCCTTTGAATGCATACGGCTGAAAAATCCGAAAAGCGATGAAACTAACCAATACCGCAAGGGCAAGATTGCGGATAATCAGTACAGACCACTGTTTTTGTTTATGCTCTGGCATTTGCAAGAACTGAAGATAAGCCGCGGCCGGTAAAATCAGCGCCATAGGAACCGCACTAATTTTGCATGCGAGCGCCATTCCCAGCGCCAGTCCAAAACCTACAAATGGCAATGTATTTTCCCACTCATCTTTAGCAAGCCGCCGCCATAAGGTTTTTGCCACTTCCACAGGCTGCTTTTCCTGTTGAACTGCGGTGAATTCAGTTCCCTGTTTCTCCTTGGTCAGGATGTGAATGGCAAAATAAACGCCTAGATACACAAAAAAGTTTGCAAAAGTATCTACAGTATAGTAATGTGAAAGCTGAATTTGCAAGACAGCAAATGCCGAGAACGCTGCCGCCAGCAAACCAAGCCGTTTGCGTCGGTACAATCGGCTGGCAATCAGGTAAACCAGTAAAACCGTCAACAAGTCGAATGCGGCAGAGGCAAAACGTCCCACCAAGTGAATCTGGTCATACCCTGTCTTATCCAGCACTTCTCCCAAAATGCGTACAAGGAATAATGGCAATGTGCCATAGACATAAAAACCATAACCGCGGTTATGCGGGTTCAAGCTGGAATTCGCGGTATCAAAAAAACCATTGCCGCCCTGGGGGAAAGAGATGGCGGTCGAAACCATTGTTAAAAAACGTTCATCTGGGTGCAGATGAAAATTGCCGTCCCAGTCCAATCCAATAAAACGAAAATACCCGCCTAATAGCAATACACCAATTAATAAAATAGTAATTATCCATGAATCCTGATGCTTCCGCTTGGACCCTTGTTTTCCACGGGGATCGCCGGTATTAACATCGCGCAGACGGGTTTCTTCCATATCCATATCCATTAATTTGTCAACCTATGGTTGCCCTTCTTGTCTGGCAGGAACTAGAAAGAGGAGAAAATCTTTTCCTGGCAGTGCCGCCTTGTGCAGGGTAAGAACTCCATCGGGATATAACTGCCGAAGTTTGTCCAGCGCTGGCTGGTTCTCTGGCTTGACAATAAATAATTTGTTGCGCGGTTCAGCCAGCGTTTGCTCAAAATCTTCTGGCCAAAGGGCATAATCTTTTTCAGGATATCCCGCATTGATCCCCACTAGGCGCGTGTCCACCCAGTGCGGATATGGAACAACAAAAGCAGTATCGCGGTCTCCCACTGAATCGGCAAACCCCCGAATCACTTGCCCAATTTCAGAAGTATTCCACGCCCCAGCAAGAAATTGCTGCTTAAACCGCACCATGACCAGTTCATAATTTTGCATTGCAGAGCCAGAAAGGATGACCAGAGCAACCAACACAGTAATCACCCGTCCCCAGTTTGACGTCGCGCGGTGATACATTCCACGCAGAAATCCCTCTAGCGCGATTGCCGCAATAGTGAAGACCGGCACTATAGCTGCCGATGTTCTATTCAATGACGGATTTTCATCCGGAAACGCTAGAGAGAGAATCGAGGGTAGCATCAATAATGGCACTGTCAGAATCAAAAACAAATCCTGCCAGCGGCGCTGACGCATGTAGCGGATAAGAATCAATGCCGTCCCAACGAAATACAAAGCCCCTGTGACAACATCTAAAGCAGGGCGGTCTGGTATGGAATGCACCCAGATATTGCCATTTTTCCAGAAGAACATGACCTCCGCTTTCCAGAGGTTGCTGAGAAAGATCTGCCAAACCGGACCCGGATATGGGCGTTCCTCAGTTCCCAAACGAGTAAGCACCCGGTATGAAAACATATCCGGGTTATCCACCATATAACGCAGTAGCGGGATGAACACCAGAAACGATACAAATGCAATGATTCCAATTGCCACAACCACATGAAGGCGCTTGCCAGCCGCCTGCTTGTGCAAAATATAAATGATCACCAGAACGACGATGACAAACGGAACGATACGCATCGGGCTGTACCCGTGCAGTCCCAGTCCCAAAGCCAGACCGCACAGGACAAAGTCATTCCTGTTCATGGTGCGAAGCCCGCGCATCAGGTAATACAATACCGGAGCAGCAAACAACGCATAGAGGGGAAAGCGCAAGCCGATGCGGGAAATCACGTTCGGCCAGTAGCCAATCCCTGCCAGAACCAGCGCAAACAGCCCAACCCAGCGGTTACCTACTTCTTTACCCAGCAAGTAGATATAAGGAAGCGTGAGCAGACCTGCCAGCACCGTCCCAATTTTGAGACTCATAAAAGAAATGCCGGTTTTTAGCACGAGCGCCACCGCCGCAGTCAGATACATTTGAATTGCCTCGCGTCCGGTGTTCCGGGGAAAGAAAATGGAATACTCACCGCTCAGCACATTTGAAACATCTAAAAGCTTTTCAGCATGATCGCTGAACATCTCGCCCGGTACCCCCGCAAGATCAACGAAGCGGAAGAATACCACCAACGCGACAGCCAGTAGTACCAGCAATTGCCATGAGGAAACGTGAAACCGAAGTTCCGGCTTGCGAATGAAAGCGGTCAGTTTATGCCAAAGTTTTTCTGCTGTCTTTCCACCCTGCGGCAGCCACAAAGCCCACACCCCATACCCCAAAGTAAGAAGCCATACCAGCAGATTCAGCGATGTAAACTGATTACCACCAAACAGGATAAACGAAATCAAGATAAGGGGAACGCTGAACCAGAGAAAATACCGCCGGATGAAGAAAGAAAATGGATGGCTGGAATCTTCCGGCAGTTCAGCAATAGTCCATTCTTTGCTGATTACTGCCCAAATAAGAAAAACCATTGAGAAAAGATAGAAAACCAGCCCAAGCGTTAAGTTTTGTTCCGGCGGCTCAAACTGGCTTTGTGCAGCCAGCGCCAAAACCAGAGCCAGCAATGCGCGCCAGGGCCAGAAAACGGGTTTTCTTTCCGTTACTTTTTCCATGACGTTTTCCGGCTGCAGAACTTCCATCCCCGTTTTGGCTGCCTGTTCCTGTCCAAATGGCTCAGCAGGGAGAGTGATTTTTTTACGCCATGGCATCAAAAGGGATTTGACATAGTCCAGTACGCTTGGCTCTTCCACTCCGCTCATTGTAACAAATCCTACCAGAAGGTTAGATAGTTTACTTTACCAAAGCCTATCAAGAATTACAACCGATTTATAACCGCTGGGCGATATAGAAAGTATATGTGCCGGATTTTTGATCGGCAGTCTCTTGATAATACTTACGAACGATCCGATCAGTCAAGCATAAATTCCACCGTTTGGGTACAAGAATCCACCTACCAAACAAAAGTCTGGACGCCAGAGACGGCAGCCCAAAATAATGCCCCCACTCCAACGTACGCAACGCTGCTGGCGAAAAATAATGCCACCAACGCTGTACTATAAAGCCGCTCTTTTGTAATCTTTCCGACCAGACCTCAGGCGAATCGCAGTGATGGTGACGGGATATGCGGTTAAAGAAACAACGATATGCATTAGCCAGCGTAGGCAACCCAAGCTGGTCAAAGAAACGACTCACCGAGAGGGTGCCCAGAAACCGGTGATTGGGAACACAAAACACAAAAAGCGCTCCAGGTTTCAGCACCCTGGCAGTTTCCTTTAAAACTGCATCAATGTCCGGAATATGCTCCAGAACCGAATTGCTGACACAACTGGAAAAATAACCATCCGGAAAAGGCATCCGGTCACCAAAACCATGAACCGTCAGTCGGTATCCGCCGCGCCGCGCTGCCTGCTGTAAAGGCTTCCACCATGGATCCAGTCCAACATCCAGAGGATTGTCAAACGCAACAGTAGCAAAGTGACCATCTCCGCAGCCTAGATCTAAAACCGGCGTTGGCAAAACCAAGTTCTGATAAAAGCGTGCTTCCACAGCACGAAGCAACGCACGAAAATAGGGCAGGTCACGCAATTGTAACCAGAGAAAGTCTCGCATCGCTCACCCCCGCAATTCTTGGCTCAGCGCATCGAATAAATGCTCATACGCTTGCGCAACCGTATCCGGTAAATACTGCTCTGCGATTTTTTGCGGATCACCCAGATAACCCTCACGGTTTTGCAACACTTCAATCATTGCCTCTGCCAGTGCCCGATCATCACCAATCGGTATAATTTTACCCATCCCATGCCTTTTCACTGGTTGCCGCACACCCGGCAAATCAGATGCTACAACCGGCACCCGATTCACCATTGCCTCAATTTGCACAAGGCCAAAGGCTTCCGTAGAGTTTAAACTTGGCAACACCAGCAGGTCAATATTCGGATAAAACATAGCCATCTGGCTTGGGTCGAGATTGCCTAAAAACTTCCAATGCCCTTCGCTTTCGTATTTCTGAATAAGCGGAAACAGCCGCTTGAAATACTGTTCCTCACCAATGATATTTCTATAGGGACCTGCAAACTGTACCAATGCATTGGGATAAACCTCCAATAGTTTCGGCAACGCCTTCAGCAAAACCTCAACGCCTTTCTCGGTAGCAAAGCGCGCCGCCATTCCGATCACCGGATGCTGATTGCGAGGATTATGTTCGCTAGCAAACGTTTCAACTTGTTCCCGAGAGACTGCCGGTAGCTCAACCGGCGGCGGTATTACTTCCAGTTTGTTCAGGTAATTGCTTAGATAGGGAGAATGCTCGGCATAATCCCTTGTATAAGTCACAATACGGTGCGTAAAAACTGCCGCCAGACGGTTCATAATATGCACCGCTTGATTCGCCAGCCAGCTCAACAATCCCGGTGGCATCAACAGATCGCAATGATAGGTGATCACAGTCGGTTTACGCAAAAGGCGGCCACGCAGTGCAACTCCCGCCGCATCAAACTGGGGTAAATGAAGCTGAATCACATCATGTTCCATCACCAATCGGCTGGCAAGCAGACCAAAGGTAGGCATCACCACCCCTTTGCTCAACCGGAATAAAACTGGTGCGCGCACAATCCGTATCCCATCCTGCCATTCCTGAAACGGCAGGTCAGATTGGTAGTGTGAAGTCAAAATCGTAACCTGATGCCCGCGTCGGGCAAGCGCTTTTGCCAGTCGTTCCGCGTAAATCGTTAAACCGCTGGTATGAGGTCGGTAGTAAGTCAATATCACTAGGATCTTCATAAACCAGCCAGGGACTTAACGAAATAATTGTTTATTGCTTAATACCCAGTCCGCCAGCCGCTGGAGCCCTTCTTCCAACCCAACTTCAGGCTGCCAATCTAGCTCGCGCTGCGCTTTGCGAATATCCGATACATAAATGCGCTGGTCGCCCGGACGCCATGTACCAAATTGCGCCTCGACCGGATGACCAACCAGCTTTTCCAACATCGGTCGAAATTCCAGCCAAATGGACATTGTGTTGTTGATCCCGCCACCAATGTTATAAATTTTTCCGGCAGCCTGTTCAATATGCTTTTGCGCCGCATCATAGGCATTCAACAAATCCTCAACAAACAAAACATCACGGACCTGTTTACCGTTTCCATAAATGGTAATCGGCTTGCCGGTTATCGCCGCAATCACAAACCAGGCTACCCAGCCTTGATCTTCAATGCCAAACTGGCGGGGACCATAGATACAACTTTGCCGCATGACCACCGTCGGCAAACCGTAGATACGGTGGTAGTCACGCACATACTGGTCGCCACAGCCCTTTGAGCACCCATAAGGGGAATGAAAATCCAGCGGATAGGTTTCCGATATACCATAGGCTAGATCGGCATATCGGTAACGTGTCTCTTCTTCAACAACACTAACATCTTCCATTCCCCCATACACCTTATTCGTTGAAGCGTAAATAACAATCGGGTTGCGTTTTGAAAGGCGCGCCGCTTCCAGCACGTTAAAAGTACCGATGGCATTGCTGTCAAAATCATCGCGAGGATTCAATACCGAGGTAGTAACAGCCACCTGACCGGCAAGGTGAACAATCACATCGGCTGACTGCGCTTCCTGCTGGATAAGTTCAGCATCCCGCACATCACCTACAACAAGATTGAAAGAGCTGTCACCATAGTTTTCGCGCAGCCACCGGAGATTCAGTTCCGCACCGCTGCGCCGCATATTGTCATAAATGGTCACCCGTTCACCGCGCGCTAAAAGCCGCGCGGCGTAATTCGATCCAATAAATCCCGCCCCTCCAGTGATCAAATAGTGTTTTGGCATATTTTTGAAACACTCCAAAAACGATGAGATTATTCTTGCGGTTGTATCTGTTCAAACAGAAAAGAAATCGAGCGCCGTTCGATTATCAGTCCAAGCATTCCTAAAAAACCGGTGACGACAAAATTAAAAAGATGCATAAAAATTGCAAAACCCAGCCCCACACTTACCGGTACCCGTAATACGGATAACGCGGCTACCATAGACGCCTCGTAAACACCGATACCAGCCGGAGCAGAGGGAATCGCCAGGCCCATTGCCAGCACACTGTCAACGAACATCGCCCACCAAAAGGGCGCCTCAGGTGCAACGGTCAACAACATTACATAATAAGTGCCCAGCCAGAAAAACCACGTCAATATCACTAGAAATAACCCCAATAAAAATTGTACTGGCTGCGTCAGAATATTCAATCCATCCAGCAGCGAAATAATCCGCGGGATAACAAAGCGTTGCAAGATGGGCAAACGTTGCCCGATTTGATGTAGTCGTTCCCGGGTCCACCGATTATAGCGGGCGGCGAGAAACATAGCAAATAAAGCCAGAACAACCAGCCCCAGCGTCATCAGCGCCACCGGTTTTGCCCAATCAAGTTCAAATGCCATCGGCAGGGTAATCAACAGCAACCCTGCCGCCACGGCTAGATCAAAGGCACGTTCAATCACAATCGTGGACAGCACATGGAACGACCCCAGCCCACTCGCTTGTCCCATAAAGACTGCCCGCCCCAACTCGCCGGCGCGCAGGGGAAACAAATTGTTGAGCATATATCCTTCATTGATAATGAAGAAAGCTTGACGAATACCTGTTCGGTTTCCCAAAAGCACCCGCCAAGCAAACGCGCGCACCAGCAGCGAAATGAGGGTCAATATCACTGCAATAACCACATGAACCGGATGAGTCAATACAAAATCGAGACGAACATCTTTCCAGTTTGCCAGGCGAAACACAGCAACCAACGCTATAATGCTGATAAAAACGCCCGGTAACCAGCGGCGAATATTTTTGAAAGCTGTCTTGCGATTGATGGTCACTCACCCTCCAAACGCAGGACAGCCATAAAAGCGTCTTGCGGGATTTCGACATTGCCGACCATTTTCATCCGGCGTTTGCCGCGTTTTTGTTTCTCGAGCAATTTCTTTTTACGAGTAATATCACCGCCGTAACATTTGGCTAACACGTCTTTGCGTAACGCTTTCACATTGGCGCGCGAAATAATCCGTCCGCTGGCTGAGGCCTGAATAGCAACATCGAAAAGCTGGCGCGGGATCAATTCCTTCAATTTGCTCACCAGAGCCTGTCCCTTGTGATAGGCTTCCTCGCGATGAACAATTGCCGCAAGTGCATCCACCGGTTCTCCGCCCACCAACACTTCCAGCTTCACCAGGTGGCCAGGACGGTAATCTAGAAACTGGTAATCCATTGATGCGTATCCACGCGAACGGGATTTCAATTCGTCAAAGAAATTGACGATCAATTCAGAGAGAGGAATTTCAAAATTCAACTGGACTCGGTTCGGCGCCGGGTAATCCTGTCCCTTAAAAATTCCCCTCCGTTTTGTAACCAGATCCATGATAACACCGTAATAATCCGTGGGGGTGAAAATCTCCAGTGCCATCCAGGGCTCGCGCACTTCAAGAATTTCCGCCTCATCCGGCATGCGCGCCGGCGAATCAATCCGCACGGTACTGCCATCCCGCAATACTACTTCATACTCCACAGACGGTGCAGTAACCACAATATCCAGATCATATTCGCGTTCCAGACGCTCCTGGATGATTTCCATGTGGAATAACCCTAAAAAGCCGCAGCGAAACCCGAAATTCAAAGCCTGCGATGTTTCAGGTTCATAAACCAGCGAGGCATCGTTGAGCTGAAGCTTTTCTAGCGCATCCCTGAGGCTGCCATAATCTTCACCTTCTACCGGATAAATACCGGCAAAAACCATCGGTTTGGCTTTACGATAACCGGGTAAAGGCACAGCCGCCGGTGCTGAAGCCAGCGTGATGGTATCACCTACCCGGCATTCCGAGACAGTCTTCAAACCAGTAGCGATATAACCTACATCGCCCGCTTCTAGGTGGTCAATTGGCCTCAGGTTGGGGGCAAAGATACCAATCTCGACCGGTTTAATTTCAACGCCAGTGGACATCAGACGCAATGCATCCAGCGGACGGATTCTGCCTTCCATAACCCGAACATATGCAATAACCCCCTTATAAGAATCGTAGTGCGAATCAAAAATTAACGCACGCAACGGTTCATCAACACTCCCCTTAGGCGGCGGAACTATTTGGACAACTGCTTCCAATACCTGATCTACGTTTACACCTTCTTTTGCTGAGATTCGCAAAATGCTCTCCGAAGGCACACCTAGCAAATTGCTTAATTCTTGAGCCACTTCATCCGGCCGTGCAGAAATTAGGTCAATTTTGTTTATAACGGGGATAATTACCAAATCGTTTTCCAGTGCCAGATATAGATTCGCCAGCGTTTGTGCTTCAATCCCCTGAGTAGCATCCACAACCAATAGCGCACCCTCGCAAGCCGCTAGCGCCCGGCTTACCTCATAACTGAAGTCCACATGCCCAGGCGTATCAATTAAGTTCAACTCATAGGTTTGGCCGTCATTTGCGGTGTATGCCATGCGCACAGCCGAAGCTTTAATCGTCACCCCCTTCTCGCGTTCCAGGTCCATGCTGTCCAATACCTGATCCATCATCTCGCGTTCTGAGATCGTCCCGGTCATTTGCAACATACGATCAGCCAATGTGGATTTGCCGTGATCCACATGAGCAATAATGCAAAAATTCCGAATCAGGTCATTCATACGGGCTAGAAGTATACCCCAAATTTGACCAAGCGAAAAATAATGCCGGTAAAATTATCGCTGGAGCTAATACCAAAAACATTCAATCCAATATTATAGAAAAACAGCTTCAATTAGAGATGTAATATCCGTATCGTGCCTGCAAGGGTAACGCAAATGTGCCAGAAATTCTACATTTCCCTTTGGGCCTAACAAGGGGGAGCGAATCAAGCCGAGAATCTCATAACCCTGCTCTATAGCAAAAGAAAGCACATCCAGTAATACTTGACGGTGAACAAGCGGGTCTCGGATTACGCCTTCACCTCTGGCAGCATCACTTCTACCTGCTTCGAATTGCGGTTTGATCAAAACAACCGCCTCCCCGCCATCTCCGCCAAACCAGTCTTTAATCACAGGCAGTAAAACCCGCAGGGAAATAAAAGAAGCATCAATGGTAATAAAATCAACCGGTTGCGGCAATGCTTTCACGTGACGGGCATTTGTCTCTTCCAGCAGAACAACCTGAGGATGGTTACGCAGTTTCCAATGTAACTGACCCCGTCCCACATCAATCGCAAACACCTTTACCGCGCCGTGCTGTAACAAACAATCTGTAAATCCCCCTGTTGAGGCACCCACATCGGCGCAAATTTTTTTCTCCAACTTGGTTAACCGAAAAGCAGTCAGGGCCGCCTCTAGCTTTTCGCCGCCCCGTGAGACATAACGAGGTCCACGGTCCACATCAAGCGAAACCAAAGTCGGAAATCGCAGAGCCGGCTTAAGCACCACCTCACCGTTCACCCGTACTTGTCCAGCCATGACCATGCGCTGGGCTTGGGCACGACTTTCCGCCAGACCTCGCTCTGTCAACAAAACATCTAGGCGCTTTTTTTCCATTTTCTATGGGTATTTTACCTGGATTCTATTCAAAGATAAGCCGAAAATCACCCGACAAGAACCGGGGCCTAATTCATTTGTACCAACAGAGGGATCAAAATAATTCACTGAGTTATCTTGTAAGGCAATTTATGATATGATTACCGTATGTTTCTCGGGTTATTAAAATCTATGCGCCCCCGTCAATGGACAAAAAACGCTTTTGTCCTGGCGGCTGTAATTTTTGATCGCCAACTTACCCACCCCGATGCCCTGCTGCGCTCGCTAGCCGGCTTTTTCCTGTTTTGCCTGCTTTCCAGCAGTGTATATATCATTAATGACATCGCCGATAGAGAAGCTGACCGCCAGCACCCACGCAAGCGAAACCGCCCTATCGCCTCCGGAAAATTACCGCTATCGGTTGCCTTGGCTGCCGCTGCGTTGTTGGCGATTGCTTCTTTGGGTATTGCTTATTATCTCACACCATCTTTTTTCTTCATCTCGCTGGCATATTTCCTGATCTTTCTGGCATATTCGAAATGGTTAAAGCACATCCCATTAATTGATGTGTTGATGATCGCCGCAGGATTTGTGCTGCGCGTTGCCGGTGGTGTCAGCTTGATCTCCGTGGAGAGATTCTCGCCATGGTTGTATGTGGTCACGACATTACTGGCGCTGTATATCGGGTTTGGCAAGCGTCGTGCAGAGCTAACCCTGCTGGCAGATAATGCTGAAAATCACCGACCAGTGCTGGATGGCTATACGATCCCATTCCTCGATCAATTGATCGTTATTGTTTCAGGCACGACCATTGTCGCATACAGTCTGTACACTTTCTCTGCGCCAAACCTGCCGCAAAACCACAGCATGATGTTGACCATCCCATTCGTGTTATACGGGATTTTCCGTTATCTGTATCTGGTTCAGGTGGAAGAAGAAGGCGGAGCCCCCGAAGACCTTGTTCTCACCGACCGCCCTCTGCAAATCACCATCCTGTTGTATGGCATTGCAGTGTTGATTATTTTTTATCTCTTCTAGTATAAGGTAACACCCAATGCCCGCCGTTTCAGCCCACGCGCCAGGCAAAACCATTTTATGCGGTGAACATGCCGTTGTCTACGGACAGCCAGCAATTGCAATTCCTGTCACGCAAGTCCAGGCGCGCGCAGTGGTCGTGGCGAATCCACGCGGCTCAGCAAATCAGATACGAATTACCGCACCCGATATTCACCTGGACGATTTCCTGGAAAATTTGCCTGAAAGTCATCCTATCCGGCAATTATTAACCAATCTTCAAAATTCACTACAGCTCCCTCATTTTCCAGCTTTTGACTTACGGGTAACTTCAACCATTCCAATTGCTGGAGGTATGGGATCGGGAGCAGCCGTATCGGTGGCAATTGTGCGTGCCGTTTCTACATTCCTGGGGCGTCCAATGACCAACGAGCAGGTTTCTTCCCTAGCATTTGAGGTAGAAAAATCTTATCATGGCACACCTTCAGGAATAGATAACACGGTTATCACCTACGCCCACCCGATCTTCTTTATCCGCGGACAACCTTTTGAATCTCTGCACGTTTGCCAGCCTCTGACCTTTCTGATTGCAAATAGTGGCATAAAAAGCGAGACCGCGGCCGTGGTCAGCGATGTGCGTCAGGCATGGCAAAACGATCCGCATCGTTATGAAGCACTGTTCCACGCCATTGGTACGTTAACCGTTCAGGTACGACGGCGGCTTGAACGCGGTCCAACCGAAGAGATCGGTGGTTTTCTGACCGCCAACCATCAGTTACTACAAGAACTAGGGGTTTCCTGTACGCAACTAGACAAACTGGTTGATGCTGCACTGTCCGCCGGAGCGCAAGGTGCCAAACTGACCGGCGCCGGGCGAGGCGGAAACATTCTCGCCTTGGTTAATGAAGAAAACATTGCGGCAGTCTCTACAGCACTACGTAATGCGGGCGCCACCAATTTGTACCTTACAAACCTTATGCCGGCCACGAGTGAGGTCGAAAAATAACATGCTCTGTTTCTTGAAACTTGGCGGTTCTCTAATCACTCAAAAAACTCGTCCCCATACTGCCAGAAGACAGGTTCTTGCGCGTTTATCAAAAGAAATTGCCACCGCTATTACTCAAAGGCCCGATTTAAGGCTGATTATTGGACATGGCTCCGGTTCTTTTGGGCACGTTGCAGGAAAACGTCACAACACCAGAAACGGTGTGCAAACCCTCGAGCAATGGCATGGATTTGTGGAAGTATGGCAGGAAGCGCGCGCCCTAAACCAGATTGTCATCGAGACCCTCCGCTCAGCCAGTTTGCCGGTGATTGCTTTCCCGCCCTCCGCTTGTGTCATGGCTCAGGACGGCAAAGTGCTCACCTGGGATCTAACACCTATGCGAAGTGCGCTTGCTGCGGGGTTGATTCCGGTAACTTTTGGAGATGTTGTATTTGACACTGTACGCGGCGGCACAATTCTTTCTACCGAAGAGCTTTTCGTGTATCTGGCAAAACGGCTCTTACCCGATCGCATTCTTCTGGCAGGTATCGAAAAAGGCGTCTGGGAAGATTTCCCGGGCTGCACCCGTCTGATCAACAAAATTACCCCGAATATTTTTAATGATCTGGCTCGTCATATCCGCGGCTCAATTGCGATAGATGTAACCGGCGGCATGGCAGACAAGGTGCAACAAATGCTTGCGCTGGTTAAAGAGCATCCCACCATACAGACTTTAATTTTTTCCGGAAACCCAAACGATTTGGTTCGATTAGCGCTTCTAGGAGAAAACCCAGGCACCTTAATCTGCGCTGAATGAGTTTTTTTGTCCCGATAATTATGGAGGTCTGTGATGTTTTTGACCCGAGCCGAACTTGAAGAAATCGAAGACCGCATTCTCGCGCCTTATGGGATTCACAGCAGGAACTCGCGCGGGCGTCTGCATCCAGAAGAAGAGCACCGCTATCGTACCTGTTTTCAGCGTGATCGAGACCGCGTATTACACACCAGCGCCTTCCGCCGCCTGGAATACAAAACTCAGGTGTTCATCAACTATGAGGGCGATCATTACCGCACGCGTCTCACCCACACTCTGGAAGTTACCCAGATTGCCCGTACAGTTGCCCGCTCTTTAGGAGCAAATGAAGATTTAGCCGAAGCCATCTGTCTGGCTCATGATCTTGGACATCCTCCCTTCGGCCATTCCGGAGAGGTGACGCTATCAAACCTGATGCGAGATCATGGGGGATTTGACCATAACCGTCAGTCATTCCGCGTTGTCACGCTTTTGGAACACCGCTACCCGGATTTTCCAGGACTTAATCTGACGTGGGAAACGCTCGAAGGAATCGTCAAACATGAAACAGAATATGACCGCGCGGATGCCCGCGACTTCAATCCTGACCTACGAGGCCACTTGGAAGCACAAATCGCCAATATCGCCGATGAACTGGCATATACAGCTCACGATTTGGATGACGGCTTACGTTCTGGAATCATCACGCTTCCAATGCTGGAAGGAATTGATCTCTGGCACATCCTCACCCAAAGTATTGGCTGGCAGGGCGCTGTCCTAGACGACCTAACCCGCCATCGTTTGATCCGCCGCCTAATTGGTTTGATGGTCAACGACTTGCTGGAAACCACGGAACATAAGCTGCGCACTAATAACGTGCGCACAGTGGACGATTTACAGCGTCTGCCATATAATGTAGTGGGTTACAGTGACGAAACACATCGCCGCAGTCGCCAGCTCAAAGACCTTTTGTACAACAACTTATACCGCCATTATCGCGTGATCCGTATGGCAGTCAAAGCTGAAAGGATTATCACAGATTTATTTGAAGCGTACTGTAAAGAACCCAGTATCTTGCCATTTCATATACGTCAAGCCGTCGCCGAGCGAGGGCTGGAACGCACCATCTGTGACTATATCGCCGGAATGACCGATCGCTTTGCAATCGAAGAACATCAGAAACTATTCGACCCGCTGATGTTACCTTAAGCTAACCTGTTACATCAACAAACCAATACTGGAGGGTTGGCATTATGTCCGAGGAACCACAATACCTGACAGCGGAAGGCGCAAAACGCTTACGTGAGGAACTGGAATATCTGAAAGGCCCAGCGCGTGAAGCGCTGGCAAAACGATTGCGCGCAGCCATTCAACAGGGTGACCTTTCGGAAAATGCCGATTACATCGCCGCTAAAGAAGAACAGGGGTTTCTCGAAGGAAGAATTTTGAAATTGGAATCTTTATTGCGAAACGCTGTTGTTATTGACGATACGACAAAAAATCGTGACGAAGTTGGTATTGGTTCCCGTGTGACTATTCAGGAAGAAGATTTTGAACCCGAAACCTACCAACTTGTTGGGCCCACAGAAGCCGATCCAGCACAAGGGCGTATATCACACGAATCACCAATTGGGCGCGCCCTGATGGGAAGACGGCCCGGTGATACCGTGTCTGTTGAAACTCCTGCCGGGACAGTTTACCTGAAGATCATCAACATCGAATGATCACAAAACTGGCAAATGCTTTATTTTCTCCAGACTGCCAGTTCCAGTGTCAGACGATCAAAGAAACTGTGGTCGGGCAAAGCTCCTTGACCATAACTTAAATCAACCACCCGCGCTACCAGTTGCAAGTGGGCTGTCTCTAATACCACACGTTCATTAACCTGCGTTTCGACCGGCTCACCTTTAGATGCCAGACGTTGGCGAATCGTCTGATCATTAAACGCGTATTCGCTCATCAACACCTTGGTTACCGTCTGAATATCATCCTTGTCAAACACCCATACCTCAACAGCGGTTACCTTCTTGGGTTCGCCCACACCAATCGTTTCGGAAATACCTACTCCACATTCACCTAAAAATTCACCATTGGGAGCATCTATACTGAACGAATCATCATACAAATCATCACCCAGCATGTATGTGGTCATAAACTGCGCCACCGGGGGTTCTTGACCCTCTGCCTCATAATCCGTACGGACCGCCTGACGACTCGCTTCGGCTTCCCGGGATGCCAGAGAAGGTACACCTCCGATTTTGCGTTTACGTAATACAAGTAAATACACAAGTGCCGCTGCGATGATTAACATCAACAGACAAAATACCCCCAGTAAAATTAAGTAAAACGGCAAACCACCCGCCTTCTGTTCCTCTTCTGCTGGTTTTGTCGTAGGCAAAATCATTCCACTTACAGGCGTTCCTGCCTGAGTCGGCACTGGCGTTACACCAACAGCGCCAGTTGACGCTGGCTGCCCCTCCTTGGTTGGCTGCAAACCTGCCTGTTCTGTCAAAGCTACTTCTGGTTGTTGAACAACCACGCTAAATTTAATCACATCATTCGAAGGAAGGCTGGGATCCATGCGAAGTTTTTCCAGAATAGCAGGTGCATCCTCTCCAAGTTCCTTCCATCGCATAACGGCTTTGACCGGATCGGGCTGCATGGCATACGACTGAATGGCCATGCGCAGATAATCTTCTTTCAAATCGTTGCGCAAATGTTGTGGGGCAGCATCAGTCCATTTTACCGGCCAGAGACCCCAACCCAGAATGGGTAACCCGATAATCAACCCCAGCAGAAAACCCGCTGCGGCGGCAAGTATCGGATTGGTTAAGGATTGCTTCAGTTGTTGTATCATACCCTTCCTCCAGGTCTGCCGTTTGAAACCACCGAAAGGCACACTATGCATGATAAGTTGTCTTTATTGTAGAACACATTGCACTCTTATGCAACTACCAGAAATCTCTTTCTGGAAAGGCAACATTTTCTTTCTGCTTTGATGATGCAAAGTTTATGCCAGTTCAACATCTTCAATCTGCTCGGCCAAAAAGGTCTCCTCGCATTGTGTGCATTGCAGTTCGCGCTTGTTAGCGATCACCAGCATCCCGCCGCATTTTGGACAAGGTGCAGGAACCGGCTTCTTCCAGGAAACAAAATCACAGCTCGGATAATTGCTACAAGCGTAGAAAATGCGCCCCTTGCGTGATTTGCGCTGTACCAGTTCACCACCATCCTGCGGGCAGGTCACTCCGATCTTTTCCAGCCAAGCTTCTGTATGACGGCATTCTGGAAAACCACTGCAACTGATAAACTTACCATACCTACCCCAGCGCACCACAAGGTCTTTGCCACATTCCGGGCAGGCACGTCCGACCTTTTCCAGCTCAGTCTTTGAAGTCGGCATCTCTGCCTGTGCCCTTTCAATCATCGGCGAAAAGGTGGTGTAAAACTCACGGATCACGTCCACCCACCTGCGGCTACCATCTGCCACTTCGTCCAGGTCTTCTTCCATGTGGGCTGTAAATCCAGTATCTACAATTTCAGGGAAATGCGCCACCAGCAAATCATTAACCAGCATACCGGTCTCGGTCGGCAGTAAACGTTTTGCGTCCCGGATGACGTAACCGCGTTCTTGAATTGTGGAGAGAATCGGGGCATATGTAGAAGGTCGCCCAATCCCATACTCTTCCAGCACTCTGACCAGACTGGCTTCTGTATATCGCGGGGGCGGCTGGGTGAAGTGCTGTTCGGGGATTAACCTCACCAGCTCTTGCCGCTGATTTTCCTCAATGCCCGCAGGAATCCGCACATTTTCTTCCTCTTCAGGTTTCTGGTCTTCATCACGCGCTTCCTCATAGACAACCAGATAACCGGCAAACTTCAGGGTAGAACCCGAAGCGCGCAAAAGATATTCATGTCCATCGCTCTTTCCGGTCACCTCAACAGAAATCGTATCATAAACTGCGTTTTCCATTTGTGAAGCCACAAACCGCTGCCAGATCAACTGATAAAGCCGAAACTGGTCTCGACTCAAATATTCCTTCACCTTTTCAGGCGTCCGCATGACCGAGGTCGGGCGAATCGCCTCATGAGCTTCCTGAGCACCTTTTGCCTTTGTCTTATACTGCGGTAGGGTTTCCGGTAAATAGTTGCTGCCATAGGTTTGTAAAACAAACTGACGGGCTTCAGTTTGTGCAATCTCAGCCACGTTGGTCGAGTCGGTACGCATGTAGGTAATTAAACCAGTGCTGCCACCCTCACCAACATCCAGTCCTTCATACAGCTGTTGTGCCAGCGCCATCGTGCGTTTGGCAGTATAACCCAGTTTGCGAGAAGCTTCCTGTTGCAGAGTGCTTGTGATAAAGGGCGGCTCAGGTTTACGGCGCCGTTCACTGCGCTTAATTCTCGAGATTACATAATCGGCGCGTTCCATGTCCAGCAATACATTTTTCACTACACTCTCACCGGGTAATTGCGGATCTTGCTGGTCAATCTTGCTCAGGTGTGCAATAAAACTGGCATTCAGTCCCTCGGGTTTAAGTTCTGCCCCAATTGTCCAGTATTCCTGAGGCACAAAAGCCTGAATTTCCCGTTCGCGCTCCACAATCAGCCTTAATGCCACTGATTGAACCCGCCCGGCAGAAAGACGGCTACGTACCTTTTCCCACAGTATCGGACTGATGCTGTACCCTACCAGACGATCCAGGACACGGCGCGCTTGCTGTGCATCCACCAGATTCATGTCGATTTTTCTGGGGTGTGAAAAAGCCTCGTTAATAGCCGACTCAGTAATTTCATGAAAGACAACCCGCCGGGAGTATTTCTGATCAATCCCAGCCGCCTCCATCAAGTGCCAGGCAATTGCTTCGCCTTCGCGGTCAGGGTCAGTTGCCAGATAGATTTCCTCAGCTTTTTTCACCAGCTCTTTTAGTTCCTTCACTACCGGCCGTTTTTCATTTGGTACGCGGTATTTCGGTTTGAAATCATTATTGATATCCACCGAAAGCTCAGAACGCAATAAATCACGCACATGCCCAACAGATGCTCGCACCGTGTAGCCTTTGCCTAAAAATCGGCCCACCGTGCGGGCTTTTGCCGGTGATTCAACAATCACCAGTTTTCCATTCCGCTTTTTAAGTTCAGCGGGATTTGGTGCAGCTAATCCCTCGTGGGCTGGCGTACGTCCAATGCGCACCAGTTTTGTACCACATATGCCACAAACCCCTTTTGTGACTGGGGTGCCATTGGCATTGAAACTAGGCACTGCATCCAGCATCTCTCGTTTTTCACGGCACTTAACGCAATAGGCTTCCAAGACTACCTCTCCTATAAGTAATTGTTTAATCCATAATCCTTCAAACGTGCCACCAGCTCACGCACCTTTTGTGCGTCTTTTCGCGGGCAGATAAACAGCACGTCTTCAGTATCTACGATAATCAAATCCTTTACTCCCAGTAAAGCAATAAGTTTACCGCTGGCTTCGGCATGGAGTAGAGAACCAGCAACATCCATTCCGATATATTCCTTTGCCAAAACAATGTTACCATCGTCATCAGGCGGCACAATCTCAAAAAACGATTCCCAGCTTCCAACATCGTTCCAAATCAACCCTTCTGCTGGAAGAACCGCCACCATCTTGCTATGTTCCATAATACCATAATCAATTGTCTGGGGAGTAATTTGTTGCCAGAGGGTTTTTATGGTTTCCCAACGCTCAGGTGTGTTCCAATCCGCCGCAATTTTATCCAGTTTCTGCGCTAAATCAGGCATCTGAAGATGGAACTCCTCCAAAATCCGTTTTACCCGCCAGATAAACATTCCCGAGTTCCAATCGTGATCACCCTGTCGTAAAAAACGCTCTGCTGTTTCGAGGTCGGGTTTTTCTTTAAAACGAATAACCTCGTAGGCAGGATTATCACCAAAAATTCCCAACTGTTTTCCACGCTGCACGTACCCGTACCCGGTAGAAGGATACGTGGGCTTAATCCCCAGCGTGACCAGATAACCCTGGCGGGAAACCTGTTCTGCCGAGCACAACAAACGGTGAAAACGCTCAATGTTCGCAATGTAGTGATCGGCTGTTAACACCGCCATGATAGCATCCTCATCACGCGCCTGCAAAGCCACCGCTGCATAGCCAACTACCGATGCTGTTCCACGCGGCATTGGCTCAATCAGGAAGTTCTCATCAGGAATTTGGGGGCACTGTGCTTTCAATTGCTCGGCCTGCTCAGCAACAGTGACTACCAGGATACGCTGCGGTGGAAACAAGCCGTCCAGTCGGTCTACTGCCATCTGGTACATAGTACGCTGACTGGTCAGGTTCAGCATCTGCTTGGGTCTTTTCTGGCGGGAGAGCGGCCAAAGGCGAGTGCCACCCCCGCCTGCCATAATTACAGCATAGTAATGCTCAATCATGTTCAGCCATCCTGTAACCTGGCGATGTTTCATGCACTGCTGTGTAGTTCATCCCACCCAAATGGCGTACCAATCCTTTTAGTTCCATCATCGCAAGTGTAGCAGAAACTTTGTCAATAGACAAACCAGATTGTGCAAGGATTTCATCTACGTGCATTGTTTCCGAACCCAATGTCTGCAACAGCGCAGATTCTACCGCATCCATCGGAAACATCAAACGCGCTGAACGGTGCTCGTGAACCTGCTCAACATTGAGTGTCTCGAGTACTTCATCGACCGTCAGAAGCGGGCGAGCGCCTTGCTGGATCAGACGGTTTGTACCTTTGCACTGCGGCGCATAGATATTTCCCGGAACGGCAAATACTTCGCGCCCCTGTTCCGCCGCGAAAGTCGCGGTGATCAGAGCACCGCTGGATTCTCCGGCTTCAACCACCACAGTAACAGTGCTCATCCCGGAGATAATCCGATTGCGCGGCGGAAAATTGATACTATCCGGCGGAGAGCCGGGTGGATAATCGCTCAGCAGACCACCATGCTGGATAATCTGTTCCGCCAGTTTTCGATGCTCTGGAGGATAAATGCAATCCACACCGCTGCCCAACACTGCCAGAGTTCGCCCCCCTGCGCGCAAGGCTGCCTGATGAGCAACCCCATCTACCCCACGGGCTAAACCGCTGATGACAGTTACCCCATGCTGCGCCAATGCCTCAGCCAGCTCCTCAGCCACCTGTTTGCCATAAGCTGTCATTCGCCGTGTTCCAACAATGGCAACCGCCCACTCATCTTCCAGTTTGAGCGTACCACGCAGGTAAAGCACTGGCGGCGGTTGATCAATTTCCTTTAGCCGGCGGGGATAGAGTTCATCCTCCCAGGTAATCACATTAATCCCCTGCATCTGAATCTTTTGCCAGAGTTTTTCTAAATCTACATCGCGCCGGACTCTCAGGAAATTTTCCAGAGTTTTTGGCGGCATCCCACATGAACGCAATGCATCCATCGGCGCCTGCCATGCCACACTTAAGTCCCCAAAATAATTCAGCAAGGCACGCATCCGTACCGCGCCAATGCCTTTAACCAGGTTAAATCCAACCCAATAAGCCCTGGAATCCACCCCTGACACTCCTCAGATCCATTCGAGTAGCCGAACGGTCATGATCCGACTTTTGAGATCAACCCCCAAGATAAAAGCTTCAACAGCCGGCACCAGCACCTCATCCCCCTCTGATGTCCGGATCAAATATACATCGTTCGCGCCGGTTTCCAAAATTTCCTCCAGCGTTCCAACTGGTTTCCCTTCTTCATCTACCACTGCCATGCCTATCAGCTGGTGAAAGTAATATTCACCTTCATCCAATTCCGGCAATTCAGCGACTTTGACATAAACCAATTGATTACGCAACAACCCAACGCCTTCGCGCTCCAAAAACTCTTCAAATTTTACCAATAAAGCATTGTGATAAGGGCGAACACCTGAGATCTGCAACAAGCGATGTTCATCGCCAACATAAACGGTTTTTCCAGGTTTGATGCGTTCCGGAAAATCCGTCATTAATTCCATAATGATTTCGCCACGCACTCCATGCGGTCGGCGCAGCCTACCAATAACCAGGAAAACAGGCTCGTCCGGCGTGAACGAGCCTGTCCCGGTATTTCGTGTTCTTCGAGGCGCCATGCGTTTCTTATCAGCGCGGCTCAACGACATCGAGCGTTGCCTGTTTACGCTCGCGGGCAGCTGCTACGCGCAGTAAAACCCGCATGGCGTTTGCCACCCGCCCATTCTTACCGATCACGCGTCCCATATCTTCGCGCGCGACTCTCAGCTCAAGACGTGTCCGACCACCCATTTGATGTTGACTGACCACCACCTGGCTGGGGTCATCCACCAAAGCAAGCGCAATATACTCAATGAGCTCTTTCACCACACTCTCTCCTTTCGAGAGACAAAATCACAAAAGATACAGAGAACGTTTCTATCAGGCTCTCGTTGAAAGAATCTGCTCATCTTGTCTTGTTAGAAACTTGCCGCTTATCCATGGCTGTTTTGGCTTCTTCCAACAGGGTCTCCATCGGCTCGCCAGCTTTATAACGCCCAAAGCGCTCGAGCAAACCAATGCTGTTAAACAATTTTGTTACCGACTCGCTTGGCTGTGCACCATTCCCCATCCAGTAGTACACCCGGTCCTCGTGTACTTGTATAGTAGGAGGATCGGTGCGTGGATTGTAAGAACCTAGAATTTCCAGGAATTTCCCATCGCGGGGGCTTTCCTCATTCGCAGCTACAATCCGGAAACTTGCCTGTTTCTTTAAACCAGTTCGGCGTAAACGAATACGAACCATTGAATCTACACTCCTGTTACTTTCATCATAAACTTGTTATTTAATCTGTCAGCCAATCATCTGGAAAGGTTGAGGGTCCGCCGAAGGAAGCGGGACTCCTTTCCACCCGATTGCTAGCCAAACAAACGGGGCATTCCGCGCCCGCCTGTTTTTTTCAATGTTTTTAATAATCGTTGCATATCGCGGTATTGCTTAATTAAACGGTTGACATCCTGCACATCCGTTCCGGAGCCCGAAGCGATACGCCGGCGGCGGCTCGCATTGAGTATATCCGGATTGCGCCGTTCTTGTAAAGTCATTGAGTTAATAATTGCTTCTGTCTTTTTGAGCGAACGTTCAGCCTCCTGAGGCGAAATCATGCGTGCTGCCTGTCCCATGTTGCCGGGAAGCATCTCCAAAATCTGGGAAAATGAACCCATTTTCTTGATCTGCTTCAGCTGATCAGCGAAGTCCTCCAGAGTGAACTCGCCCTTCATCATTTTTTCAGCTTGCTTACGCGCCTGTTCTTCGCTAAATGCCGTCTCGGCGCGTTCAATCAAACCGATCACATCACCCATGCCCAGAATGCGGGAAGCGAGCCGTCTTGGATCGTAAGCCTCAAGCGCATCCAGACCTTCGCCAGTGCCAATAAACTTGATCGGTACCCCGGTAACCGAGCGTATGGAAATGGCTGCGCCGCCGCGCGCATCGCCATCCATTTTTGCCAGAATTAAGCCGGTCAGGTCCACCGCATCACGGAAGCCTTCTGCCACTTTTAACGCTTCCTGCCCGATCATCGCATCAACCACCAGCAGAGTTTCGCTTGGCTGAACCCTTTGGCAAATGGCGCGCAGTTCATCCATCAATGCCTGATCAAGCTGAGAGCGCCCCGCAGTATCCACCAAAACCAGCGTATACCCCCCTTTCTGCGCCTGCTCAAAGGCATGAGAAACAACAATCGGGGGGTTTTTTCCCTCTTCCGTAAAGACCGGAACGCCCACTTGTGCACCCAGAGTTTGCAGTTGCTTGATCGCCGCTGGACGATAGGGATCAGCAGCTACAAGTATTACCCGTTCACCCTGTGAGCGCATCAGGCGCGCCAGCTTTGCCACCGCTGTCGTTTTACCGGACCCCTGTAGCCCAACCACCAGAACCAGCCTTGGCTTGGGACCGCTCAGGTTGAGACGCTCTGGCTCACCCAGCGTGGCAATCAACTCTTCATGAACGATTTTGATTACCTGCTGAGCAGGATTCAAGGCGCGCGAAACTTCCGCACCAACCGCTCTCTCTCTCACCCGCGCTAGAAAGCTCTTGACCACGCTGTAATGGACATCAGCCTCCAGTAATGCCAGACGCACTTCCTTCAGCGCTGCATCCACATCCTCCGGAGAGAGTTTTCCACGCCGGCGGAGCTGTTGGAAGACCTGATTCAGCCGCTCAGACAAACTTTCAAACATCGTTGTGTTTCACTCATCCATACCAAACAATAATCAAACACCCCTGCCGGGGTATCTGACGCTATGGATTTTAGCTTGTATCCCCCCAATGGTCAAGGGCAGCATTTATTTATAAAACAATAATCCATCAGCGCGACTCTTTGTCCAAAAATGTGTTATATAAAAGAAAGTCATATATTTCGTTCAAATACACATATCAATTATGGAGGCAATAATTATGGCAAAAGTCGCCATTGTGACAGACAGCACAGCTTATATCCCCCCCGAACTTATGAATAATTATCCCATCTCCGTTATCCCGCTTCAGGTGATATTCGGTGACCAGACATTTCTGGATGGGGTTGAAATTCAACCAAAGCAATTTTATGAAAAGTTACAGAACACAAAAGTGATGCCGACTACTTCTCAGCCTACGCCACAGGCATTCGAGGAAGAATACCGGCGGCTGCTGGCTCAGGGATACGATATTCTAACGATTACGATTTCATCTAAATTATCTGGCACGCTGGATTCAGCAATGCAGGCAAAAAAGGTATTTCCTGAAGCCCACATTGAACTGGTTGACTCTGAAGTTACCGCAATGGCTATGGGTTTCATCGTCCTAACGGTCGCCAGAGCCGCCCAACAGGGCGCCACGCTGGAAGAATGCAAGGCGCTTGCAGAGCGGGGCAGGCAGACTTCCGGTGCGCTGTTTATCCCCAGTACGCTGGAATTTTTACACCGCGGCGGGCGAATCGGCGGCGCAGCAGCTTTCCTCGGTACAGCACTCGACCTCAAACCTCTTCTGGGATTACAGGGTGGCAAAGTAGTTGCCATTGAACGCGTACGAACCATGAGCAAAGCTGTTAACCGTTTGCTGGATTTGCTGGCAGAACGGCTAAATGGTCAGAAACCTATCCACATTGCGGCGCTGCACGCAAATGCCCCTGAAGATGCCGCTCTCTTACTGGAAAAAGCCCGCGAGCGGTTTCCGGTCAGTGATGTCAGTGATGCCGTGCTGGCTGAGGTCAGCCCGGTTATCGGCACACATACTGGTCCGGGGACAGTGGGGATCGCCTGGCTGGCAGGCATGTAACAACCTTTGCGGCTCGCAAATTAACGCACAAATCCAATAATTATAAAAGTAACCAACCCGATGGTGGCGCTCAAGTAAAGGCGGCGCATCCATCGGTGACCTTCCTCTCTGCTTTTACTTCTCATAAGCCGGGATGTGAAGCAGATAATCAGAATATCCATAACGGCAATCGGTATCAGATATTCCATCCATACCAGTCGCAGCAATACCGGCAACGCCGTCAGCAGAATCACCAACCCGAATAATCCCGCCGAAATCGTCAGTGCAAGTCGTCTGCCGTAGACAATTGCCAGCGATTTGGAGTCCCTTTTCATGTCACCAGCCATATCCATCGCATCACCGGCGATCTCTTCAGCCAGATCGAAGAAGAATGCTATGACACCGAAAATCCAGACCATCGGGCTGGCTATCACCCCGATGCTGAGTCCGCCAATAAAAATGGTCATTGCCACATTCGTGCTGACAATTAAGTTCCCCCAAATGCCGCTTGATTTGAGTTTCCAATTGTATAAAAAGCCTAACAGCCAGAGAACAAGGCATAGAATCAATAGCAAAGAACTGGCAAGAAACGCTATTCCCAAAGCGAGTACGCCGGTAATCACACCAAAAAGCAGCGCCTCGAAAGGGCTGAGTTTGCCAGAGGGCAGCGGACGTTGTGGCGCGTTAATTCTGTCCACTTCCAGATCAAAATAGTCATTGAAGATCATTGCCGAACTGGAAAGAAAAAACCCAAGCGAAAAACCCAAAACGGCAACTGGAAGAGGCGGAAGGTATCCCATCGCAATGATCTGACCAATGAGGACACAGATTCCGGCGGAAATTGGAAGTTCGGGACGAATGATCTGAATAAGTGCTTTCATTTTTTGAGCAAGCGCCATATCTCTCCAGTTCCCTGAACATCCCGCCCGGCTGTGGCGTGGTTCACTATAATGTATGGGACCATTTTACACGATTCGCAGTGCAATCTAAGCCCCACTTCCTGCGCTCGGTCTGGTAAAATATGACAAATTCATCCTGCAAAGGTGTACCGCTATGAAAAATTACCCTCACATTGGTATTCAAATTCCTGATGTTCTTCTCCCCAAACCGGGCATTGACTTACAGAAATGGGCGGTCATCGCCTGCGATCAGTTCACCTCCGAACCAGAATACTGGCAACAGGTTACCGAACTGGTCGGCGATTCCCCTTCCACGCTGCACATGATTCTGCCGGAAGTGTATCTGGGAACCGATGAAGAAACCCGCCGCATCCAGTCTACCCAGCAGACCATGCGACGGTATTTATCCGAAAATCTCTTCGAGACGAAGGAAGGTTTTATCCTGGTGGAACGCACAGCAGGCGGAAAAATCCGTCATGGATTAATGCTCGCCCTCGATCTGGAACAGTACGACTTCAACAAAGGTTCACAGAGCCTCATTCGTGCTACCGAAGGCACGATCCTGGAACGCCTGCCTCCCCGCATCCGCATCCGCCAGGGTGCACCGCTGGAGCTGCCTCACATCATTGTCCTGATTGATGACCCGCAAGGCACCGTCCTTGAGCCTCTGGTAGAAAAGAAGAACCAGCTCAAAAAATTGTATGATTTTGAACTCATGCTGGGTAGCGGCCATCTGAGCGGCTTTCTCGTTAATGATCCCCAGCTTGAAAGACAGGTCGTTTCAGGCTTTGAGCAATTGGCAAACCCGCAACACTTCGCCAGCAAATATCATATTCCGACCACACAAAGTGTGCTGTTATTTGCCGTTGGGGATGGCAATCACTCGCTGGCAACTGCCAAATCCATCTGGGAGCAGATCAAAGCACAGGTAGGCATGGATCACCCGGCTCGTTATGCGCTGGTGGAAATTGAGAATGTTCATGACCACGGGCTTGAATTTGAACCTATCCACCGGGTTGTGTTTCAAGTGAAATCGGACCTGCAAGCTGCGCTCAAAGCACACTTTGGCGACCGCTACAGCTTTGTCCCCTGTAACAGCGTTGCCGAGATGACCCAAAAGGTGGAAAATGCAGCGGGTAGCGAACACGTTTTCGGTATCGTCACCCCACAGGACGTTGGCGCGGCTTATGTCAGCCACCCTGCTACAAACCTGCCAGTCGGAACGCTGCAATCCTTCCTGGACGAATGGCTCAAGCAGGGCGGCGCGGAAAAAATAGATTACGTTCACGGCGAAGAAACTACCGTGCGGCTGGGTTCGCAACCCGGAAACGCCGGTTTTTACCTGCCGGCAATGCCGAAGAGTGATCTGTTCAAGACAGTGATTCTGGACGGCGCTCTGCCGCGAAAAACATTCTCGATGGGTGAAGCCAGAGAGAAAAGATTTTACATGGAATGCCGCAAAATCGCCTGATTTTCTTTGACTTCGAGGAAAAAACTGTAACGAATTACCGGTAGTGACAGAATGCCCCATTTTTTTCGACCCCCGCCGGATGCGCTACCGCCTGCCGAAGTGCGCTGTACAAACCTGCGCGCAGAACCACTCGGCGATGGCAGGCGCATCCGGGTTTATCTTGACTTGACGCCGTTTCTTCAGCCGCCGGATGTATTCGTCACCCTGAGCGATGCCGCTGGTGAGGAAATAACGCACAGCCACCTGATTGGCGTGGTTAACCAGCGGCTGACCATCATTCTGCACCTGCGCACCCCCGTTGAGAGGCGCTACATCCTGACTGCTACGGTCAATTATCCAGCTCTGAATATATCGAACGAGCACTCGGTTGTCTTTGAACCGCCGGTTTCAACAGACACAGAAAATCATCTTCCGTAAAGCCATTTCCTGTCTAGTGGCATGTCAGACAAATTTTCTGCACAGATCATTGTTCTAACCCTTTTCATCATCCTGGGGATGGTGCTGGCAGGATGCGCCGATGCGGCGGTTTCACCAACTTCCCTGCCGCAGACTGTGACCTTCACTTTACCGCTGACCCCAACGCCAACACCGCAGCCAACCCATACACCAACCCCGACCGCCACGGTTACCCCCCTGCCGAAGACACAGCTCTGCTCACCACTGGAAGGCGTAGCGCTGGCAGAACTGCCCCAGATACTTTCCAACCCTTTCCAGCCGCCGCGCCCCGGCTACGATGATGGGCATCACGGCGCCGATTTTGCCTACTACCGCTTCAAAGACCGGACAGGCATAGCGGGATTACCCATTCATTCGGTGATGGACGGCCGGGTTGCCGCCGTCAGCGACCTGCGCCTGCCCTACGGCTACCTGATCATCATCGAAACCCCGCTGGAAGCCCTGCCGCCGCAATGGCTGACGCAAATTCAGTTACCGCAGGCTGAGCCCACCGTGCCCCCTGCACCGGCGATGACCTGCCCGGAGCCTCCTGCAATCCAGTATGATTCTTCCCGCCGTTCTCTGTATCTCCTCTATGCGCACATGCAGGAATCGCCCGGCTTGCAGGTTGGACAGACTGTCAAGTGTGGTCAGCCGATTGGACTGGTCGGGACAACCGGTGAATCGGTTCAGGAGCACCTGCATCTGGAAACCCGCATTGGGCCTTCCGGCATACAGTTTAATGAAAGCATGGGCTTTTACGGCTCACAGCGAAATGACAGCGAAGCCGGTCTTTACTGCCTCTGGCGGGTTTCGGGTTTGTTCCAGATGATGAATCCGCTGGACCTGCTTACCATTCAACCCTGAGAGACAACATTCAGGACAGGTAAAAAATCTGACAGGTGCATTCACCTTAATGTGCTAAAATCAGCATGATGGATACAAAATCCCAAACCCGGCGCCGGACGCTCTTTCCGCTTATTCTGATCATTTCCCTGCTGATCAACCTGTCACTGGCAGTATGGCTTGCCTGGCCTATGTTTAACAACGGGCAACCGCTTTTTCCCCTGCCCGGCAATCTACAAACCAGTCAGCCAACCACTCCCCCCACCTCAAGCGCGACGCCGGTTCCACTTGCTACCAAGGCCATCCTTATGCCCAGTCCACAGCGCATCCTCCCCACGATGGAAGGATTACAGCAGCAGGGCGTGATTGTGCTTTCCATGAAAGACGGTAATTTCAGCCATTTGTTTGTTTTTCACCCCCAGTATCTTTCACTGACCCGCCTGACAAACTCCCCATGGGATGACATCACCCCGGCGCTGAGCCCGGATGGCAGCAAAGTGGCTTTCAGCTCACGGAGCAATGGCTACTGGGATATTTTTATCCTGGATTTAGCCTCCAATGCGCTGACCCGCCTCACCGACACACCGGAATACGACGCCAGCCCAAGCTGGTCGCCGGACGGGCAGTGGCTGGTGTTTGAGAGCTATGTGGATGACAACCTGGAAATCCTGATCAAATCCACGGTGGATTTATCTCAGCCGGCCATCCGCCTGACCGAGAACCCGGGTGCCGATTATTCCCCCGTTTGGTCACCGCAGGGACGTGAGATTGCTTTCGTCTCTACCCGCAATGGAGATGAAGAAATCTGGCTGGCAAGGCTCGATCAGGTGAATGAGCGTTTTATCAACCTCAGCCACAGCCCGCAGTCACAGGAAAACTGCCCGCGCTGGTCGCTGGATGGTAACCTGCTCGGCTGGGTTTCCAATCTGCCCGGCAGCCGCACCATCATGACGTACGACAGGCGGCTGGCTGACCAACCGCCGCATACCGTCAGCACCGGCGATCAACTGGCATGGAGCCCGGACGGCAGTTCGGTTTTAGCCGTTCTGGAATATCCCAACCAGACTGCGCTGACGGCTTATCAGCTTTCCAGCGGCGCGCAGCTTTTCCCGCAGGTTGTTTTGCCCGCCCCTGTGCTGGGTATAGACTGGAAAGCCGACCGTCTGCCCGAATCCCTTACTCGTTTTGCTTTTCCGGCAGGTGCAACCGATCCCATTCCTCAGCTCTGGAATGCCGCTCTGAGCGCCAACCCGCTGCCGCCCGGCGGACGTTTCGGCATTGTGCCGCTTCCCGACATCAATGCCCCCTATGCTTATCTGCACGACGAAGTGGATGAATCCTTCAATGCCTTGCGGGCGCAGGTGGCGCTGGAAGCAGGCTGGGATGCGCTCGGCAGTCTGGAAAACGCATACCTGCCGCTGACCACTGCCCCCTCACCGGAGATGGTCGAGAACTGGCTTTACACCGGCCGCGCCTTTGCCATCAATCCGCTCCCCCTGCAGGCAAAATGGATGGTACTGGTGAAGGAAGAATTCAGCGGTTTGACCTATTGGCGGGTCTATCTGCGTGCCCGTTATCAGGATGGTTCGCAGGGCGCGCCGCTGAACCGCCAGCCATGGAATCTCAACGCCCGTTACTCCGGCGACCCGGTCAGCTATGATTTGGGCGGGCGCTACGATCCGATCCCCGCCGGCTACTGGGTGGACCTGACCGAAATCGCCCGCCGTTACGGCTGGGAGCGTCTGCCGGCGCTGGTGAACTGGCGTACCTATTACGCAGGCGCCCGCTTCAACCAATTTGTGATGCCGGCAGGGCTGGACTGGTACCGCGCCATGGCGGAGGTCTATCCGCCGGAAGCGCTCATCACGCCCACCCTGCGCCCCACTTACACCCCCACCGTTACCGAAACCCCCGAGTTTTTCGGTTTGTTCACTGCCACCCCTACTCCGCCGCCCACCGAGACACCCACCCGCCGCCCAACCTGGACGCCTTTACCGTAGTAAAATCGGGATCAGCATGAAGCGCGTTTCGTTCTTTTCTCTTGTCTTGATCTGGATCATCATTTTCTTGAGCGGCTGTGTGCACCCTGCCCGCTCGCCCCTGCCCGCGCTTACGCCTATCCTCCCCCCTGAAGCCGGTCCGCAGGATGAACCTGCCTTAGAGCCAGACACAGGCGGCGGTTTGCCGCTCGAAGCGTTGTCTTCCACACCCTTGCCTGCCGCCGCGACCCCTGCAATCCCGGATGATTCACTGCGGATATCGTTCCCCACACCTGCCCAGGCGCCCGTCTCGCATTGGCGGCCGGCCTTGTATCCGGTGCCGTGGGCGCTGGGACCATTTGACCATTTCTACTTCAGCCGCCCCATTTATGCCGATAAGCCCAACTGGCCTGTGCCGGATTACCGCTACGGCGGGGTGTTTTTCCGTAGCGACATCATCCACACCGGCGTTGACATTCCCTCGCCCAAAGGCACCCCGGTTCATGCCGCCGGACCGGGCAAGGTCATGTGGGCAAATTTCGGTTTATTCCGAGGCAAGGTAGACGAGCGTGATCCTTACGGGCTGGCGGTGCTGATCAAACACGATTTTGGCTATCAGGGGCATGACCTGTACACCGTGTACGCCCATCTGGACACTGTCAGCGTCATTCCCGGTCAGCGCGTGGAAACCGGCGACCTCATCGGTACAGTCGGCAAAACAGGTCTGACCACCGGGCCGCACCTGCATTTTGAAGTGCGCATCAATTACAGCAGTTTCTATGCTACCCGCAACCCGGAGTTGTGGCTGGTGCCGCCGGAGGGCTGGGGCATTCTGGTGGGAAGATTGATGAACACCAACGGCTCTTTGCTTACCGGACAGGCGCTGAATGTGCGCTCGCTGGATACCAACCAGCGCTGGACGGTCTTTGCCTATGGCGGGCAAACCATTCACCCCGATGATTACTATCAAGAAAACGTCGTACTTTCGGATTTGCCGGCAGGAACATACGAACTTACGGTGGATTATCAGGAAAAGCCGATGGTCGCCGAGGTTACAATTTCACCCGGCGCAGTTACTTACTTCACCTTCCGCGGCAAATACGGGTTCAAAGTGGAAATGCCCCCGGTGAAACCGCCTGCGGTTCAATGATTCCTTTAGCCTGTTCCATTTTTGACAAAGATGGCATACCGATCCTAAAAACAGTGTTTCGTAAATTCTGGTACAATAGCCACAATCTCTCAAGAGTGGTACAAAACTTTTTTGCTTTGGAGGTTAACAACATGTACTCGAAAAAAACTGCAGCGTGGTTTGCCGCGTTGCTCATTCTCACTTTTCTGGCAGGGTGTACAGGCGGAGAAGCGCAGCCCACGCCGGATGTCAATCTCATCTTCACGCAGGCGGCTCAAACCGTGGCGGCTCAGCTCTCACAGACCGCCGCCGCACAGCCGACCAACACACCGCCGCCGACTTCAACGAACACACCTGAGCCATCCCCGACCCAGCCCATTCTGACCGGTCTGCCCCTGCCGGGTGCAGCGGGTACAGGGACGGCAGTCATCCCTACCCTCAGTCTGCCCACACTAGCCCTCGCTACCGCCACCAGAGCAGTGGTCTCAACAGGCGATAAGTGCGTCTGGCAGCGCAACGACCCTGCAGACGGTTCAGTCATTGACCCTAAAAAACAATTTGACATTGTCTGGTACCTGCAGAATTCCGGCACTACCACATGGACGAAGAATTACAAAGTGCGCTACTATGTCGGCGACCTGTTTGTGGACCGCCGGGAGGTCAACCTGCCTGAAGCGGTACAGCCCAATCAAGTCGGACGCGCCATCATGGATGCCACCGCTCCTTCGACCGCCGGCACCTACAAAGCGACTTTTGTTCTGACTAACGAGCAGGGGGTCAATTTCTGCGTGATTGACTTTACTTTCGTTGTCGGCAGTTCTGCACTGGCGACCAACCCGCCTACCTCGACCCCCATTACACTGGACTACATCTGCAACAACAAGGACTTGAGCAAGCAGTACTCCGGCGAGTGCGCCAACTACTGTCCGCAGGTCTGTGCAAACTGGTATTCGCTGGTTCCGCCAAAAGCCTGTTATGTAAACGGTAATCTTTATGAAGACATCCCAACCTGCGATTACCCATAAAAAATATAAACAGGGAGAAACGATCATGGTCAAGCTACTCAAAGGCTTTAAACCAATCGGCACGGTGCTGATAATGCTGACGCTTACCGCATGCACAGCGCTATCCCCGGCAACCCCGCAGCCCACCGCACAGCCGACGACAGATATCAACCAGATGAGCACACAGATTGCCGCTACCGTCATCGCCCAGCTCACCGCCGAAGCGGCGTTGAATCCTTCGCCTGTGCCGCCGACAGCAACACCGTTCATCCCGACGGAGACGCCGCTACAGCCTTCGCCGACCAATACCGAGATGCCCCTGCCCACGCTGACGCTACCGCCCCTGCCGACCGCCACGCGGGTTCCCAGCAGCGGCGGTACGGTGATCAAACCTACCCGCACCCCCTACACCGACGCCGCCGAGCTGGTCAGCCAGACCCCAAAAGACGGGTTCTACGTCCCCAAAGGGCAGGACTTTGACATCAACTGGACGGTTAAAAACGTCGGTCGGCGCGCCTGGAACACCCAGTTCTACTTGCGCTACCTGAGCGGCGTGGAGGGCAGTGATGCCAGCAAAATCATGGTCGCCAATACCGTTCCGGTCAATGAAACCTATACTTTCCGCGTGGATATGGTTGCACCGGTGATCCCGGGGCGCTATGTCACCACATGGCAGCTCATCAACGATGACGGCACTGCTATCCTGACGCTCAATCTGGTCTTTAACTCGCAATGAGTTTCCCCGCTTCTTTCGCAGGAGACTTGCAAGCCGAGGCAGAACGCCTCGGCTTCGTCTTATGCGGCATCGCCCCCGCCCAGCCGGCGCCGCACCATGCCGCCTTCACCCGCTGGCTGGCGCAGGGACTGCACGGCGGCATGGCGTATCTCGCCAGAGAACGCGACATCAGCGCCCGCGCCGACCCGCGCCGGCTGATGGAGAACTGCCGCTCGGTCATCTCGCTGGCGGTACGCTACCCTGCACCGGCGCAGTTGGAAATCCAGAGCGGCTACCCCTTTGGCAGGATCGCCGCCTACGCCTGCAGTACCGATTATCATCTCACCCTGCCGCGGCGGATGGGGACATTCGGGGACGTCCTGCGGCGTATGACGGGAATCGGCGAACTGGCTATACGCAGTTATACCGATTCTGCCCCCATCCTTGAACGAAACTTCGCCCAGCTCGCCGGCATGGGCTGGATCGGCAAAAACACCTGTCTGATCTCCCCCCGCTTCGGCTCGTACCTCCTCCTGGCGGAACTGCTGGTCACCATCGAACTGCCCCCTGCCGAGCCTTTCCCCTTCGACCGCTGCGGCACCTGCCGCCGCTGTATCGAAGCCTGCCCGACCGCCTGTATCCGCCCCGACCGCACGCTGGACGCCGGGCGCTGTATCTCTTACCTGACGATTGAGCACAAGGGCATCATCCCCCGCGAACTGCGCCCGAAGCTGGACAGCTGGATTTTCGGCTGCGACGTTTGCCAGCAGGTCTGTCCGTGGAACCGCCTCAGCGCACAGCAGTCCTTCGACCCGGCGTTTGCGCCGCGCTTTCCGCCCTCGCCCGACCTGCACGGCGAACTGCGGCTTTCGGTGCAGGAATTCCGCCGCCGTTACGCCGATACGCCGCTCAGCCGCCCAAAGCGGCGCGGCTACCTGCGTAACGCCGCCGTTGCACTGGGCAACGTCCGCAATCCGCAGGACGTCCCCCTGCTGGCAGAGGTGTTACAGAGCGAGCCTGAGCCGCTGGTGCGCGCCCACGCGGCGTGGGCGCTGGGGCAGGTCGGCACATCCGCCGCCCGAACTGCGCTCTCCGCCGCCCGCCGGCATGAACCCGCCCCGCAGGTGCGGGAAGAAATTGCGCTGGCACTGCAGGCAGGCTGATTCCCCCGCCGCGCCGGCAGAACGCAGAAAACACAAGCCCCCTCCGCTGCGCTGCGGGGGCTTGCACAGAAAACAAAAGCTTAAACCGGGCGGGCAACGGGGCGGAAGCCGATGAAGCTCCAGATGCTGCTCGGGCGATTGCCGTTGCGGTCCGCCACGCGCGCGTTGATCCAATTGCCGTCCCACGAACCGCCGCGCAAGCCCAACATTTCATGAGCTTTATCATAAAAGTTCGCCTGCCACTCCCACACGTTCCCGCTCAGGTCCATCACCCGGCGCGGGCTGGCACCCTGCGGGTACATCCACACCGGCGTCGTCCGCCCGATCCGGCTTTCATCGGTGTTGGCATAGCGGACGATTTCCGTCACCAGGTCTTTCAACACGCCCCAGGCAAAGCGATCATTCGCTTCACCCCCCGCCGCCTCCGCCCACTCCGCTTCGGCCGGCAGGCGGATCTCCAGACTTCCCCCGCCGCGGTTCAGCCGCCCCAGCGAGCCCCATTCGGGCAGTCCGCGCTCCTGCACCAGCCACCTGCAGTAGGCATTCGCCTCGTACCACGTGATGCCCACCACCGGCGCCGTCTTGCGGGCGATGCCGAAGCTCGGATCGTCCCAGTAGCGCGGGTACAGTACACCGTCCCGCACCGGGTTGTCTCCAACCTTGATCGCCGTCTGCAGCCACTCCCAGCCCTGACTGCCCCAGCTTTTGCCCGTCATCCGCCGGCTATTCTCATCGAACATCGGGAAATCCACCCACCACTGCCGTTCGGCGAACCGCCCGGATTTGAGGAAACGCTCGTACTGCAGGTTGGTCACCGGGTATTTGGCAATGAAGAACGCCGGCGCTGTATCACTCGGGATGGCGATGAAATCGTAGAGGTCATCGGGTACGTAACCGAGCCGATCGAGCGCATCGGCATAAGCCGCCCGTGCCTGCGGCGGGTGGCGGTCGCTCTGCGCCTGCTCCAGCAGGATACGGCGGGCGGTGCGATGTAACGGTCCATCCGGGTCGGCTTCACGCTCAAACAGCCCGTCCAGCGCTTCGTTGATGCGGGCGATATCCCCGCTGAGCAGTTCGCTCTGCCAGCCGGCGGGCATGCCTTCTGCCGCCGCGCCTGCCTCGCCGGCGCTTTCCACCGAGCCGACCAGCCCAAGGTAGATTCCCATCTGTCTGCCGCTCAGCCCGCTGAAACGGGCGCGCATTTGGGTTGGTTCACCGGCAGGGGGATAACGCAGCATCGCTTCCAGCAGGGCATATCTGCGCCGCTCACGCAGGTATTCATCCAGCAGTCCGCCTTTCTTTTGATCCGCTCGTTCCTTTTCCGCTCCGCCCGCTTCCGCTTCGGCAGACCGCCCGCGCACCGCTTCCTCCTCGGACATCGGGCGCAGGCGTTCGTATTCTTCTTCCAGCGTGCGCAACAGCGTCGGGTACTGCCGCCAGAGTTTATACAGCTCGCTCCACTGGCTCTGGATCAGCACTGCCTTCGCCAGCAGCGGATCGGAGACCGCATCATCCGCCAGCAGTTTTTGCGCGACCTGCGCCCGCATCACCTGTCGCAGCAGGTTGAAGACGTTAAGCGCGCGCTTTGCCTGCCGCGGATTGGGGAACAGACCAAGCGCCAGCACCTCGCGGGTGACTTCGTCCAGACGGAACTGCTCCGGCAGTTCTTTCTCATGAGACCGAATGAATTCCCTGCGCCCGTCCAGATCGAGCGGCGGCAGGTTGAAGGGAATCTGGATGATCTTCTGCAAATAGACATCTCCGCTGACCGGCATCTCATCCCGGTCGTCGGCGGACTGTCCGATGATCTCTTTGTAGTGAGTTTCTACGCCGCGCCGCACGATTTCGCGGTCCATCCCCAGCACGAAGACCGTCCCCGGCACGTCCAGAAACAGCTTGATCGCCTCCAGCACCTCGATTGCCTTTTCCGGCAGACAGCGGTCGAGGTCGTCCACGAAGACGATCAGCCGCCCTTCTTCGCCAAGAATCAGGCGGATGGCGCTCTCGAAGTGTTCGGCAAACTGCTCCATAGACTGCAACTGCTGGATGTGGTGCGCCCGCACCTCGCGCTCGAGCAGTTTTGCCAGATCAGGGCTCAAGCCCAGTTCCTTCGCCGCTTCGCCCAGCCCTGCCAGATGGAACGCCAGCCAGAAAGGCAGGCGCAGTCCTTCTGTGACCAGCGCGCCGCTGTCCAGCCGCCAGCCGCCCTTTTCCTGCCATTCGACCTTCTCATACAGGGCGCGCTCCAGCCGTTCCAGATACGCCGCGCCCTTGCGCTGTTCTTCATCCGGGATTTTCTCCAGCGGAATGCGCTCGCCGTCCGCGTAGCGCGGATAGAGACCGTCCACCACGCGCAGCAGAAACGCCCGCCAGAGTGCCTCCTGCCGCTCGTACTTCCATGCAGTGAACCAAATTGTGCGCCGGTATGCCAGCTTTTCGCCATCAATCGCTTGCTTTAACATACGCAGCAGGCTGGTCTTGCCGCTGCCCCACGTTCCAAACAGTCCAAGCGTCAGCGGCGTTTCCGCATAACGCAGAATATCCAGCAGTGCCGGCTGGAACACGCTGAACTTCAGCCGGTCCTCTCTGGCGTAAAAATCGCTCATATAACCGGATTTTTGAGCCATCCGCACCCCTCGTCACCCGCAGAGAATTTCCCCGTCCCGTCCAGCCGGCTTGACCGGACAGAACGGGCATATCTACGAATAGTTATACAACAGATTGGCTTTGAGGGGCAAGTTTTTGGCTTGGAAAAATCACAAAGTTTTATGAAAAAAGCTCCGTTTTCCCTATCATTTGAGAATAAAGAATTGGGTTTACCCTGATAGCGTATCAACAACCCTTTTAACCAGAGTTTTCTTTATATAACCTTCGACAGAAATTTTATTGTTTCATCTAAGATATTTATAATCTTAATTGTATATAATCAATTTAACCCAATCCCGCCTGCATTGCTGAAAACAGACAGGAAAACTTTTGACCCGTTTTGAGAAAAAACATGAAACCCGACCCGATTCCATCCTCTGAAATCACCCCCAAAGACCTCTATCTTTCACGGCGCGAATTCCTCAAAACCCTCGGCCTGCTGGCCGGCGGTGCTGTGCTGGCAGCTTGCGCCCCGAAGCTCGCCGAAACCCAATCCGCCGCTACCGCCGCGCCGCGCCCGGCGACAGCCTCCCCGCGCCCTGCCGTAACTCCCTTCAGCCGGGCAACCGCCGATGAACTCGGCGATCCGTTGAACTCTTACAAGGACATCACCAATTACAATAACTACTACGAATTCACCACCGACAAACAGGGGGTGGCGGTACTGGCAAGGGATTTTCCCACTTCGCCATGGGATGTGCAGGTGCACGGGCTGGTGCACAGGCCGCGCACCTTCAGCGTGGATGAGCTGATCCGCAAATTCCAACCCGAAGAGCGCGTCTACCGCTTGCGCTGTGTAGAAGCCTGGAGTATGGTCATCCCGTGGCTTGGTTTCCCGCTCCGGAAACTGCTCAAGGAAGTTGAGCCCGCCGGCAGTGCCCGCTATGTACGCTTTGAAGCCGTTTATCAGCCCGAAAAAATGCCCGGGCAGAAAGTCCCTTTTTATCCCTGGCCCTATCAGGAAGGCTTGCGGCTGGACGAAGCCATGCACGACCTGACCATCCTCGCCACCGGTTTGTACGGCGGTGAACTGCCCCCGCAAAACGGCGGCGGCATCCGGCTGGTTGTTCCGTGGAAATACGGTTTCAAGTCCATCAAAGCCATCATCAAAATTGAACTGACCGCCGAACAGCCGGCAACGCTTTGGAGCACTGTTGCACCGGATGAATATGGATTCTACGCCAACGTCAACCCGCGCGTTGACCACCCGCGCTGGAGCCAGCGCACCGAACGGCGCATCGGTGAATTCGGACGCCGCGATACCTTGATGTTTAACGGCTACGCCGAACAGGTAGCGCAACTGTACAACGGCATGGACTTGAGATTGTACTACTGACATGAACCTGCCCTCCCGCGCTGACAACTCGATCATCCAGCCGCGGCGCCTAACAAACCGGAGGAAATTACTGAGCATTGGTATTCACGCCATCGGTCTTCTGCCGTTGCTGCAATTGACGGTTCTGTGGGTGCGGGACAGCCTGACCGCCAACCCAATTCAGTTCATCGAGCAATTTTTCGGGCGCGCCGCGCTCAACCTGTTGATGGCGGTGCTGGCGGTGTCCCCGCTGGTGACATTGAGCGGGTGGAATGCGCTGATACCCCACCGCCGCACGCTGGGGCTGTACAGCTTCTTTTATTTCGTCCTGCACTTTCTCACCTTTGCCGTGCTGGATTATGGGCTGAATTGGGGTGAAATCCTGCGTCTGAGTGCCGAAAAACCGTTCATTATTTTCGGCTCGCTGGCGGGGTTAATCCTGCTGGTACTGGCGCTGACCTCTTTTGAATACTGGATGAAGCGCTTAAAACAGAACTGGCGGCGGTTGCACAAAGCTGTGTATCTGGCAGGTGCGCTGGCGGTCCTGCACTATGCGCTGGCGTTGAAAGGCTCGCTGGCAACCCTAAGCGGCGATATTTCGCGCCCGCTTGCCATGGGTGCATTGCTGACGCTTTTGCTGATTCTGCGGCTTCCAGCAGTGCGCCGCCGCATCATTTTTCTGCGGCACCAGATTAAAAAATAATGGGCTTGCTCCTGAAAGCAAGCCCATTGCTTTTAGGACAATCCTCTGAAGGTTAAGGTGCCTTGGTCGGCGGCAAGGTTGCGACAGCCTGCGTGGATGTTGGTGCCAGCGTTGCCGTCGGCGGCGTGGCGGGCGGTGTGCCCGGCGTGCTGGTCGGCGCCACAGTCGGCGTGCGCGTTCCCGCCAAACCGTAAGTGATTGTCAACACCTGACCGGCTAACAAGTTATTGGGGTCTTGTATTTTGTTATCCCGGATGATCGATTCTTTGGTTGTGTTGAAATAAGCGGCGATGGCGTCCAGTGTATCGCCCAGCTTAACCGTATACTGAATCTTGGTACCGCGCACCAGATCGGTCGGCAACGGCGTTTCGGTCGGAAGCTGTTGATTCGGCGCCGGGATCAGGATTTTATCGCCCGGTTTGATTGGGCAGGCACCGCCGAAATTGTTGATTGCCAGCAGGACACCGAAATCTACCTTGAATTTCTGGGCTATCTCCCAGCAGTTATCATTCTCCTGAACGGTATACTCCTGTGGTCCAGAGGGTGTTGGCGTCTCAGTGATCGTGGGGGTTAAAGTCTCAGTCGGCGTTACGCTTGGCGTGGCGGTCGGCACAGTCGGTGTCGGTGTGCGGGTTTCCGTGGGCGTGGGTGTGGCACTGGCGAACAGACTGAACTGCCCGCCTCCACCGGTGAACCATACCACCAGAATAATCACTCCCACGGCTACCAGAATAACCGCCAGCCCGCCAATTAAAAAAGGCATCATTTGCTGGCGCTTGCGAAATGAGTCGATCACATTCTGCGGAGATTCTTTTCCGTCCATTTTTTCCTCTTCAGAAAATCAAAGACACTGCCGAATACAACAATTTGCGATTGCCCAGCAGTGCATCAGGGTACGGGTGATTGTACCATAAAACCCAAAACGTCAACCCGGCGCATCATACCCCCTGATAGTGCAGGCGCTCAAGCTGTTGATGATATTCCAGCATATAACGCCGCAAAAACTGTCCGGTGTAGGAAGTCTCCACTTGACAAAGCTCCTCCGGCGTGCCTGCTGCCACGAGTTCGCCGCCGCGGTCGCCGCCCTCGGGTCCCAAGTCAATCAAATAATCCGCCGTCTTGATAATATCCAGATTGTGTTCGATAATCAATACGGTGTTACCTGCATCCACCAGCCGCTGTAAAACCTCAATCAGCCGGTGTACATCCGCCGCATGCAAGCCGACCGATGGCTCGTCCAGGACATACAACGTCCGCCCGGTGGCACGCCGTGAAAGCTCGCGTGCCAGCTTGACACGCTGCGCCTCACCGCCGGAAAGTGTCGGCGCAGGCTGACCAATCTTGATATACCCCAACCCCACTTCGTCAAGAGTTTTCAGACGGGAGTAAATTGCCGGAAAAGCCGAGAACAACTCCATGGCGCTTTCTACAGTAAGATCTAACACATCCGCAATCGAAAGCCCCTTGAAATGCACCTGAAGCGTCTCACGGTTGAAGCGAGCCCCGTGACAGACATCACAGGGAACATACACATCCGGCAGAAACTGCATCTCGATCCGCAGCTGTCCCTGACCCTGACAGGCTTCACAGCGTCCTCCATGTACATTAAATGAAAACCTCCCCGCTTTATAGCCGCGCATCTTACTCTCCGGCAGTTCGGCGAATAATTTGCGAATGTCATCGAATAAACCCGTATATGTGCCCGGGTTCGAGCGCGGCGTCCGGCCAATCGGCGACTGGTCAATATTGATTACCTTGTCAATATGTTCGATGCCTTCAATGCGCTCATATTCGCCGGGCTGGGTGTGCGCGCCATGCAACTGGCGCGCCAGCGCGCTATACAGCACATCCACCATCAACGTGGACTTGCCCGAACCGGAAACGCCCGTGATGCAAACCAGCCTGCCCAGTGGAATATCCACCGTCAGGTGCTTGAGGTTATTGGCGCTCGCACCAACCACGCGTAAAACTTTCCCGTTGCCCCTGCGTCGTTTTTCGGGCATCGGCACTTTAAGCCGCCGCGAAAGGTAAGCCCCGGTGAGCGAATCGGGACAGGCAAGGATGCTTTCCACCGGACCTTCACAAACGACATACCCGCCATGAACACCTGCCCCCGGACCCAAGTCCACCACCCAGTCTGCCGAACGGATGGTTTCTTCATCGTGTTCGACAACCAGCACCGTATTGCCCAAATCGCGCAGTTGCTTTAATGTTGCCAGCAGACGGTCATTATCGCGCGGGTGCAGTCCGATGGAAGGCTCATCCAGTACATACAACACACCCATCAGCCGCGAGCCGATTTGTGTTGCCAGCCGGATGCGCTGTGCCTCGCCACCTGACAGACTGCCGGCAGACCGGCGCAGGGTCAGGTAATCCAGCCCTACATCCACCAGAAAGCTTAATCGCGCCACAATCTCTTTCAGGATGCGGTCGGCAATTGCCCGCTGACGCGCCGTCAGCACATCCCCATCCATCAAACGCCGCGTCCATTCCAGCGTCCGCAGAACGGGCCAATCGGTAACTTCGATGATGTTATACCCATCCACTGTCACCGCCAGCGCTTCCGGACGCAGCCGTTTTCCCTGACAGGTCGGGCAGGGACGGTCGCTCATAAATTCAGCAATTCTGTTGCGGATATAATCCGACTGCGTTTCCCGGTAACGTCTTTCCAGATTGGGGATAACACCCTCAAACGTAGTTGTGAATGTAGAATGACGGTCATTGCGTCCGTTCAGGGTCACGGTCACCTCTTGAGACTTCGTGCCGTAGAGGATCTTATCCAGCTTTTCCTTAGGAATAGTCGAAACCGGAGCGGTCAAATCAATATGATAGAACTTCGCCACCGCTTCAATCATCTGCCAGTAATAACCGCCCTGTTCGCGCGGTCCGTTCCACTCCAGAGCCGCAATGGCTCCCTCGCAAAGCGAACGTTCTGGGTCGGGGATCAGCAAATCCGGGTCTATCTCGAGCCGGCTGCCCAGTCCCTGACAATCCGGGCAAGCGCCATGAGGTGTATTGAACGAAAACGTGCGCGGTTCAATTTCCGGCAAGCTGACGCCATGCTCCGGACAAGCTAAGTGTTCAGAGAAAAAGAAATCCTGCGGCGGGTCAAGGCTGAGGTTCTGCACGGTTAAGTATCCTTCGCCCACTTTCAGCGCAGTTTCAACTGAGTCAGCTAAACGGGAGCGGGCTGTCCGCGCTTCTTCTTCATCGGCGTGTTCCCCCAGAATAATGCGGTCAACTACTGCCTCAATGGTATGAATTTTATAGCGGTCAAGTGTAATCTCATCATCCAGACTCATCACCACGCCGTCCACGCGCACCCGCACAAACCCTGCCTTGCGGATTTCGTCAAAGACCGCCTGATACGTCCCTTTGCGCCCGCGCACAACCGGCGCCAAAATCAACAGCCTTGCTCCTGCGCCCATTTTTTCGATGGCGTCTACAATCTCCTGTGCAGATTGTTTCACCACCTCACGCCCGCAGACCGGGCAATGCGGGATACCCACCCGGGCAAACAACAAACGCAGATAGTCATAGATTTCAGTAACCGTTCCAACCGTTGAGCGCGGATTATGCGAAGTGGCTTTCTGATCAATCGAAACCGCCGGGGACAGCCCTTCGATGTAATCCACATCCGGCTTATCCATTTGACCGAGAAACTGGCGCGCATAAGCTGATAACGATTCAACATAGCGGCGCTGCCCCTCGGCAAAAATTGTGTCAAATGCCAGCGAGGATTTTCCCGAGCCGGAAAGCCCGGTAATGACTACAAAACGATCGCGCGGAATCTCGACCGTTATGTTTTTCAAGTTGTGCTCTCTGGCACCCACCACACGAATCATATTCTGTGTCATACTACACCTTGTATCATCAGCAAATACGACTACCGTTCAATAAGCAACAAACTATTATATCAAAGCATAGACCAAATTTTCGATTTCTTAAATTGCAAACCTTTTACAAAAACCCTCCTGTATAATAAAAGCATCCAAATTACAAGGAGCAATTGCACATGACAACCCAAGACGAAAAACAACACAAGCGTGCCATCACTGCCTGGACAATGTACGACTGGGCAAATTCGGCTTTTGCTACCACTATCATGGCGGCCGTCTTGCCCGTGTATTACACTACCGTTGCCGCAAGCAATCTGGCACCGAATCTGGCAACCGCCCGCTGGGGTTTTACTTCCTCCATCTCCGCCCTGATTGCCGCAGTGATCAGCCCGATACTGGGCGCAGTGGCAGACTTCAGCGGCGCAAAAAAGCGTTTCCTTACCATCTTCATGATGCTTGGCGTCACCGCAACCGCGTTATTGTATTTTGTGCAAAGCGGCGACTGGCTGCTTGCATCCATCATTTTCATTTTCGGCAATGTCGGCTTTGCCGGCAGTTTGGTGTATTACGATGCGTTGCTTCCCCATGTAGCCCGCCCGGATGAAATTGATCAGGTCAGCTCGCGCGGCTACGCGATGGGATACATCGGCGGCGGTATTCTGTTGGCAATCAATCTGGCGATGATTATGTTCCTGCCCAAACTATTGGGCGTCGATGCCGGCTTGATGACCCGCCTTTGCTTTGTCACGGTTGCCGTCTGGTGGTTTATCTTTTCCATGCCCATTCTGCGCGTTGTCAAAGAGCCTGAACGGCGCATAAAACCCGGCGAAGAAAATTTCAAACCCATTCAGGCAAGCCTGAAACGGCTGGTCGAAACGTTCCGCGAGATTCGCCATTACCGTGATCTGGCGCTGGCAATGCTGGCATTCTGGATTTATGCCAATGGCATCGGAACAATCATCGTGATGGCAACCGCCTACGGCAGTGAACTGGGCTTTGGGCAAACCACTCTGATCGGCACCCTTCTGATGGTTCAATTCCTGGCGGCGCCGTTTGCTTTTTTATTCGGCTGGCTTGCAAAACGCATTGGCACCAAACGTTCGATTTATCTGAGTCTGTGTGTTTACACAGTGATTTCCATTCTGGGCTATTTCATGTACCATGAATGGCAGTTCTGGGCGCTCGGGGCACTGGTTGCCACCGTACAGGGCGGTTCACAGGCTCTCAGCCGTTCACTTATCGGCCGCCTGATGCCTAAGAGCAAGTCTGCAGAATTCTATGGTTTCTTCAGTGTTTTTGAAAAATTTGCCAATATTCTTGGACCGTTTATCTTTGGCGTGGTGTCTACGGTAATGGGTGGCAGCCGATTGAGCATTGTCTCATTGATTGTGTTCTTCATCATCGGGATTGCGGTTCTGACCCGCGTCAATGTAGAACGAGGAGTTCAGGTTGCTCTGGCAGAAGAACAGGAAATGATCACCGCCTAACCGGAAAAATAGCGCAGTGCCAGCCGCAGGCGTTCTTCAACGTCACGCGGGGCATCGCGCGGCAGGGACTGCAAGGCTGCCTGCGCTTCTACAACACTATAGCCAAGCGATGTGAGTGCTTCCATCACCTCTGTATCCACATCCAGCGCGGGCACTTCTCCCAGGGGCACCTCTCTGCCGATTTTGTCCTGAAGATGCAACAAAATCTTTTGCCCGGTACGTTTTCCCACACCCGCCACGCGCGCAAATACATCCGGCTGTTCCGACCAAACCGCCCTGCGGATGACATCTGGAGTCAGCGCGGAAAGGACGGACAATGCCGTACGCGGTCCTACACCGGTTACCCCCAAAAGCAGGAGAAAGAAACGCCGCTCTTCCTCCTGTTCAAATCCATACAATGCCAGCAAATCCTCGCGTACGATCAGATGGGTGAATAAAGAGCAGATTTCTCCCAGCTGCGTGGTTTCGTGCAAGGCTCTAGGGACAAACACCTCAAACCCAACACCGCCGACCTCAATAATGAGGCTATTCTCGTTCTTGCCAATCACCTTGCCTTTTATGGATGCAATCATATCGGTTGCCTTTCGGTGTTCACCCCATATCGCTGATGAAAAATCTCATATAAGACAATCCCAGTGGCAACTGCCAGATTGAGCGAATCACTGCGTCCAATCATCGGAATACGCACAACGACATCACACAACCGCCACTGTTCTTCAGTCAATCCATGCCGCTCACTGCCCATCAGCAAAATCAGCCTCTCTGGATATTTTACCTGACGATACGCTTTTTCTGCTTTATCAGAGGTACCCACTAGGGAAAAACCATTTTTTGCTTTCCAAACAGCAAACTCTTGAAAACTACAGCGGACGAGCATTTGGCTGAACACAGCTCCCATACTGGCGCGTATTGCAGTGGGATCATACGGGTCGGTTGTATCATCCAGCAGGATGATCCCTTTCGCACCCACCGCATCGGCAGTTCTTAGAATGGTGCCCAGATTCCCCGGGTCGGCTACCTCACTGAGCGCAACCCACAAAGCCTGTTCTTCACCAGAAATCGACTCCAAAAAGTGCCAGCGTTGCCGCACCACCGCAGCCAGACCTTGAGGGCCTTCCTTCAGTGCAATGCTTTTGAACACGCTTTCACTAACTTCAATGACCGGCAGTCCCCGTTTGTGTGCTTCCTGCACCAGCCCAAGCCCAAACTCGCTGACCAGCAACTCCGGTGCAACAAGCAGCATTTCCAGCTCCGCGCCCAGCTGGATAACTTCGGCGACAATTCGCAACCCTTCCGCATAGCACAGTCCGGCCGCACGACGCACCTTGCACTGGCGCAAGCTACGCACCTGTTTAATCAACGGGTTACCCGTGCTAGTAATCATCTGTCTAGACCTGGCTAAATTGCTTAATACGATTGCTATGAATGTGGCAAATTGCGATAGCGAGCGCATCTGCGGCATCATCCGGGTGAGGAATCTCTGACAGGTTCAGCAGAGCGCGCACCATTTGCTGAACCTGATATTTGTCTGCCCCACCATAACCTACTACTGCCTGCTTTACCTCTAAGGGCGAATATTCGGCAACCTCCAAGCCATGCCGTGCCAGAGCCAGCAAAGCTACCCCACGCGCCTGTCCCACCGCAATCGCAGTACTAACATTGCGTTGAAAAAAAAGCTTTTCCACCGCCGCGCTTGCCGGCCGGTGGAAAAGCAGTTTATCATTTAGAGCTTCAAAAAGAAGGCTTAATCGTTTTTCTTGCGAAAGTCCAGCAGGGGTCTGGATGACACCGTATTCCACCGCCTCCAATCCGCCTTCAGCCGTCTCCCGCACAAAGCCAAAGCCAGTTGTTGCCGTTCCCGGGTCAATGCCGACCACAAGCATAATAAAGCATCTAGGCAGCTTCCAATGCAGCCGCTGCCTCCTCAGTAATGCGCAGGGTTGAATAAACGCTTTGGACGTCATCTAACTCTTCAACCGTCTCGATTGCGCGCATCACCTGCATCGTTTTTTCCAGATCCAATTCAATTTCCTGATTAGGAATCATACGCAGCTGGGCTTCTTCTGGCTGAATGCCCTCTTTCCGCAATAAATCACTAATGATCTTGAACGACTCAACTGGAGCAATAATTTCAACGTTGCCGTCGCTCTCGGTGCAATCATCCGCGCCGCCATCCACAGCAATCTCAAAAATGCGGTCAAAACTATGTTTGCCAAGCGGAAAAGAAAAATAAGCCTTGCGCGAGAACTGCCAGCTCACCGAACCAGCCTCACCCATTGTGCCGCCCACACGATTGAGAATATGCCGAACCTCTGCAACGGTGCGGTTGCGGTTTTCGGTTACACATTCAATCATTAAGGCAACACCATGGGGCGCATATCCCTCGTAGTAAATTTGCTCAAAAGCTGCCCCTTCTTTATTCTCACCAGTACCGCGCTTAATGGCACGTTCAATACTGTCTTTTGGCATGTTCTGGCTGCGTGCCTTATCCACGGCTAGACGCAAACGGAAGTTAGTCTCCGGATCTCCACCGCCCTCGCGTGCTGCCAGTGCAATCTCACGTGCCAGCTTGGTATAAAGTTGTCCACGTTTGGCATCACTGGCACTTTTCTTCCGCTTAATGGTCGCCCAATGCGAATGACCTGACATACTTCTTTCTCCTGATATTCAACCCAAAGGAATAAAAACTCTTGAATGGTGAAATTATACCACGTTATCCCGGTCCTTCCAGCGGCGTGCTCGCCGCCGCGACCGGGTTGCGAAGAATTCCAATGCCTTCAATTTCCACTTCAACAACGTTTCCTGGTAACAGAGGTCCCACACCCGCCGGCGTTCCGGTCAGAATGAGGTCTCCTGGGTAAAGAGTCATGATCGAAGACACAAATGCTACAAGTTCAGCGACACTAAATACCATTTCACGCGTCGAAGCCATCTGGCGCAATTCGCCATCCACACGGCACGAGATCATTACGTCTGCAGAATCAAGGTCAGTCTCTATCCATGGGCCAAGAGGGCAAAACGTATCAAAACTTTTGCTGCGCGTCCATTGACCGTCTAGCCGCTGCAGATCACGCGCCGTCACATCATTTGCAGCAGTGTACCCCAAAATGTAATCAGCAGCATTGCCGGGGTGTATCCAGCGCCCACTGCGCCCAATCACAACAGCCAACTCAGCTTCATGCTCCACTTGATGCGATTGAGGCGGCAGTAGAATCGTATCTTCTGGTCCAATCACACTGCTGGGTGGTTTTAGGAAAATCAAAGGCAACTCGGGAACCTCAGCCCCATGCTCGCGAGCATGGTCCGCATAATTCCGTCCGACTGCAATGATCTTTCCGGGTGTAACCGGAGCCAGCAGCCGCACGCGCGCTAGCTCCAGATTTGCTTCCAAGCGGCGGTAATCACCAAACGGCGAACCTTCGATCATCCCCACCCTGTCTTCAAACAGCCAACCGTAAACAGGCGGTTCATTCCCACGTTGATAACGCACAAATCGCATCTTGATCCCTCCGCATAGACAGACTTTAATTATTAAGAGTTTAGCATAGCTACCTTATTTCGAGTATAATTAAAAAAACTTGGGCGGGTAGCTCAGTCGGTTAGAGCGCCTCCCTTACAAGGAGGAGGTCATGGGTTCGAGTCCCGTTCCGCCCACTTTTTGTTTAAAAACGCCCCTGCAGGGATTGTGCGTAACCAGTTAGTTCGGCATATCCCTGCCCGCTGATTATCTCACCAGCCCTCTCGCCGTTTATCTCGACAGAACCCTCCCAGTATGTAAAAGAGAGACGTAATTCCTGATCAGCCATGCGCGGCATGACCTGCAAAGTCAGGTCTTCCCCTGGAGCTTCGATAATCCAACCCGCAGGATATACTACCAGAGTATGCGGACTTTTCCACGTATCCGTTACCTTTATTACAAAATCCTCATATCTGAGCAAAATAGTAGAACCGTCAGGACGAACGATGATCCCCCGGGAAAAAGGATCAACATCGCCCTCCACACCCCGGATGGTATAGACCATCAATTCACTTCCATCGCTTAACTGTAAGGCAAACCAATCCCAGCCGACCTGGCCTTCAGAAAGCGTACTGGTGCCAAACTCGTGATCCATCCATCCTTCACCATTTACATCCAAACCCTCACCTTCAACAATTAGTCTTCCCTGTAATGCCAGACGGCTCTGGCTGTAATAATACGATGCATTTCCAGGGTCCGGTCCTTTCTGGCTGTAACCGTCAATTCCTTGTAAAATCGGGCCCTTCGTGTCTTCCAAAGCCAGATCCAAAGTGATCCCATTTTCAGCCGCAAACAGATGGTATTCATCAGTAGCGGTTTGTGTAACCTGCCAATTTTCCAGCCAGACCTGATACAGCGGATCAACCCGCGTTCCCGCCAGACCAGCCGCCCCGCGGCTGAAGCGCTCAAATGCGTCAAAACGCCGGTCACTGATCCGGCTTAAAGCAAAGTGCGCCATGTAAATTTGGTCGGTAGCCCATTTCGACTCCCGAGTTACTCGTTCCGTTAGCGGAACAAGCCCACGGCGGAAAAATGTCAACTGAAAGCCAAAGAGCCGTCCATCTTCGGCAATCAGGTTGCCTGTGTAATACCACCACTCTGTCTGATAATCGGGATGTGCTCCATGATCAGACGGAAAAGAAAAAAGCCGCGCACCCTCTGCACGCCGAAATTCACCCTCCAAAGCCGGTAGGACTTCAAGCTGGGCCTGAACAGGCTGCGATTTTGGACGGGACAGGCTTATCCCCACTCCAAGCGCTACCGTAATCAACCCGACGATCCACAACCACTTTTTCATTTTCTACCCTGCATCACTCATTGCGTATCAACTGGCTGGCTTGCAGGCGGCTCATCCGCCAGGCAGGAAACAGCCCTGCCAGCAACGCTGCCGTCAGAGAAATGATCAACGCCTGATAAAAAGTCTCCGGCTGAGGTAAAAGCTGCAATGTCCATCCAAATGACCGCTGATTAATCACATAAATCAAAACTAACGCCAGCACATAGCCGGTTGGCGCAGCAAGCAATCCAGCAGATAAGCCCATTAAACCCGTCTCCAGCATGGCAAGTTGCCAGAGTTGTTTGCCTGTCAAACCAAGTGCGCGCAAAACCCCCACTTCCCAGCGGCGTTCCATTTGCTGAAGCAATAGTGCATTTAACACACCGATAAAAGCCACCACAGTCGCCAGAAAACGCAAAGCGGCTGTGATTGCAAATGTGCGGTCGAATACTTCCATAACAGCCGCCCGCAAAATACGGTTCGGACGTATCAGTAATTCCTGAACATTGCCCAGCTTTTTCTGCAAATCCTGAGCCGTCTGGTTGGCATCCACACCCTGACGCAGACGCAGGTCAATTGCCGTCACCGCATCATCCTGCCAAAGTTTTTGATAAACATCCATTGACATCAGGATTGCCCCTTCGCTAGAAGCGTAATCAAAATAAATACCCGCGACATGAAATGTCTGCCAACCCTGGGGGGTAAATAGCCGTAAAACACTATCATTAGTCATCAGATCAGCGCGCCGTGCCAGCGGTTCAGAAACCAAGATTTGCCCTTCCTGCAACGCCTGCCAAGTCTCCTCAATCGGCACAAAACGCTTGAGGTACAACCGCTCCCAGCCAATCCGCTCATTCGAGATTGCCGAAAGCCGCACGGCACCCCGTGAGGAATCAACAGTGATCGAACGTGAATAATTAACCCGGCTGGCAGCCGGCAAATCCTCAACTACATCAACGACTTCCCTGGCAACAGGTTGAGAAGGAACTGTGGCAGTAAGCGTGGGTGCGCTGATGTAAATATCCCCCTGCAAAGTTGCCTCCAACCATAATGTAACCGTATAACGAAAACTGTCTATCATCAAGTTAACCGCAATCGTAACCGCCACCGCCACCATTAAAGCCGCCACAGCTACCGCGGTACGCGATAGCGAATTGATCAGGCTACGCGGTGCCATCCGGCCCACAAAACTAAAGAGTCTTCCCAGCGGATAAACAGATATTTTTAAGAAAATCACCATCAGTAAAGCAGAAAGCAGTGCAAATCCCAAAACCACCAGAAAAGTTCCGGCAAAGCCGGCAGGAAGACCACCGGCCGGAAGAGAAAACAGTCCATAACCTGAGCTGATTGCTACCAGCCCAAAAACCGTGACCAGGCCGATTGCCCGCCGGCTACGAGCTTCCAAACCAGAGCGGAGAAGAGCTGCTCGCGGTGGCACCGATGCCGCTTCCCAAGCTGGTAAAACCGCAGCCAGCATGGTAGTGATCACCCCTACCACCATACCCTTGACTAAACTTTCTGCAGGCAACGAGACAGATTGAACCGTTGTAGTAAAGTAAAGATCATTGATGGTTTGTGCCACCATTTGAACAGTCTGACGTCCCAAAATAACCCCTGAAACAATACCGAAAAAACTGCCTAGAATTCCTACCAGAAAAGCCTCTCCCACCACGATTACAAATATCTCACGCCGTGTCACGCCAAGGCAGCGTAGCGTGCCAAACAGTTCACGCCGCTGAACCACAGCAAATGTCATCGTGTTATAAATAAGAAATACGCCCACGATCAGAGCCAGCATACTCAGGGCCGTCAGGTTAAGGCGGAAAGCAGCAGTCATCTGGTCCAGCGAAGCACTGCGGGTGGCTGCGCCTTCCAGGCGTACGCCGGGTGGTAACTGCATTTCAAACGATCGTATGAAGCGGGGATCAGGAGGCAAGATTAGGTCAATGCGGTCCAGCTTTCCCAAGCGTCCGGTCAGCTCCTGTGCGGTGGCAATATCTGCCAGCAAAAGCCCATCCAGAGCACGTCGGCTTAAAGTGTCTTTCGGTTTGAGTATCCCGGCTATCCAGAGCTCTCGCCGCTTTCCACCAACCTCAACTTCAAGGGTTTGACCAATATCCAGTGCATATTGCTCTGCCATTTCCCGAGCAATAAAAACCGCCCCGGGTCTCGTCAGGAATGAAACCAGTTGTTCAAGCGGCACCTGCCCATTCAAATTCAAATAGCTGCGGAAAGGTGCATCAGCAACTGGATCAATACCCATTAATTGCAATGCCCGCCCTTCCATTCGTGGGGCCGTTACAAAATCCAGCAGCACCGGCGCAACAGGCACACCAATCCCTTGCACACGTAGATTGACATATACACTTTCATCTATGCCACGCGGGTCAGCGCTTACAAGCTGGTGGGTCGCCCTACCGGTCACCGTTTCAACCGAAAGCTCAAATGAACGCCGGGCACTGACATTTGCCAGATCAATGGCAACCAGCAACGCCACGCCTAAAGCCACTCCCACTACCATTAAGAGACTCTGCAAGCGATGCCGCCAGAGATAGCGCACGCTGACATTAAGGATACCCGCAGAAAGAAAAGAAGCACTCCAGCTCATCAGCACTCTTGAGCTTTCGGGCATTCCCGCAAGGTACCGGAAACCAGCACGAAATTGCGGTCTGCCAGCGATGCCACCTCACGAGAGTGGGTCACCAGAACCAGATTCTTACCCGCCTGCCGCGTCAGGCGATCTATCAGGTTCATAATCTGTTGTCCGGTAACCTCATCCAGATTGCCCGTTGGTTCATCTGCCAGCACAAGCAATGGATCGTGCACCAGTGCCCGCGCAATCGCCACACGCTGCTGTTCGCCTCCTGACAAACGATCGGGGAATGCCCGCAGGCGGTCTCCCAAACCCACCAGCTCAGCCAGTTCCTGCGCCCTCTTCAGCCATTTCCCGTCCATTTTTTTATTCAGCTCCAGCGGCAGCCGGATATTCTCCCAAACAGTCAGGGTTGGAATTAGATTAAATGACTGAAAAATAAACCCTATCTTCTCGCGGCGAAATAGGGTGCGCCGCGTGTCATCCATACCAGTCAAGTGTTCGCCATCCAGAAAAATTTCCCCCGCGTCGGGGCTGTCCACACCGCCGATGAGATTAAGCAGGGTAGATTTACCGCTCCCGCTTTTGCCCAAAATTGCAACAAACTCACCTTTTAAAAACTCCGTGGTGATTCCATATAGAACCGGATGCTGGCGCCCTACTTCAATATAGGACTTGGATACATTGTCTAACTTTAAAAAAACCTGTGATTGTTGTGTCATCTAGCGCCCATTTATCTCCAAAGAGATTGTCTCAGCTTCTATTCACGCTCGCAAAACAATGAAATTTTACTAAAACATGAATTCCTATGACGATATTTGTATAGCTTTTATCTCCCAATCAATACCATAACCCTTATTGAATTTAGGTAACAATTGCAACGCGCTATCTATAGTTAGATTGCTCAAACCATCAAATTTGAGGTTTTTTGATTCCCCAGAACCTTTTTAATCAGGTTTTCTTTCCCCAATGGATAGCCATTGTTCCCAGCATCCGCCGGACAAATGCCACTCCTTGAAAACCTACTTCCTGCATCTTATCTGCCAGCCTTTCTGCAGTCAAAAATTGTTCGGTTGAGTCGGGCAAATACCTGTAGGCAGCCGCATCCCCAGCCAAAAGCCTGCCAAGTAACGGGATAACAACGCGCAGGTGAAAACGGATGAAGGGGTAGAATAATGTATTTCGCCGCGGTGGTGTCGTGTCCAGTGATACCACTCGTCCACCTTGAGCCAGAACGCGGTATTGCTCGTGCAGACTCTGGGCAACATCCGGCACATTGCGCAATAAATACCCTGAAATCACTCCCCTGAAAACCTCTGATGAAAACGGCAGGTATGAGGCATCTGCAACAACCCAGAACACCATCCCTCCAAGGGTACGTCTGTTTCCCCGATAAATCATCTGTGGAGTCAAGTCCGCTGCCACCACCCGCACCTTCGGGTGTCTCTTTTGAATCAACAACGAAATATCACCCGTCCCAGCCCCAAGGTCTAATACCATACCTTCGGTATCCGGTTGAAGATGGGAGATCGCTTCTCGTCGCCATCGCATATCCTGACCAAAAGTCATCAGGCGATTTAGCAAGTCATAACGATATGCAATACGACTGAACATCTGGCGCACCTGTCGGGTCTTTTCTCTATCCATGAAAACATCCTCAAGTGATCGCCAATTTATGCCCGCCAGAAACACCAACACCTAAGACAAATTCAGTCCCCAAAAACCCACGACAACAGACATACCGCAAGCATTTTTGGGTTTCAATGGAATGTTTGCCGCCATATTGATGAGCATTGGGTTTTATTAAAACCATTGTCGCTTCGCAAAAACAAAAACGATAAGGCTCATCAAACCCAAAAAAATACCAATGATAATCATGTAAGCCAGCGGGTGTTCGGCGAAAGGCAAAGTCACGTTCATGCCAAAAAAGCTGGTTACGATCGTTGGAATACTCAGGACAATGGTGACGGATGTAAGAAACTTCATCACCACATTCAGGTTATTTGAAATGATTGAAGCAAAAGCATCCATCATAGAACTGAGAATGTTATTTGAGATATTGACCATTTCAATAGCTTGCTGGTTTTCAATGATAGTATCTTCCAACAAGTCTTCATCATCCGGATACATACGCAGTGTCTGACTGCGCTGTAGACGCTCCAGCATCAGCTCATTCGACTTTAACGCCGTGGTGAAATACACCAGACTTTTCTGATATTTGAGTAATTCCATAACTTCTTTGTTTTGCATGGAGAGCTGTAACTGGTCTTCTAGTGCGTCAACTGTGTGATTAATCTCACGCAAATAGCTCAAATAACGAACCGCCGTATGATGCAAAATTTGAATGACAAACCGATACCGCTTACCTGTTGAAAACCCGCGCACCCGTCCGTTCATAAACTCTTGAAGAATGTCTGTCGGGCGGCGGCAAACCGTCACAATATAGCTGTCTTTCAGAATGATCCCAAGTGGGATCGTAGTATAAGGCACATCCGTTTTTGCGCCCTGAAAGTATGGAATGCGCAACAGGATTAACATTGTGCCGTCGTCTTCTCGTTCTGAGCGGGCGCGCTCGTCTATGTCCAGCGGGGAGGTCACAAAATCCTGTGGAATATCCAGCAGCGTCAGACGCTCGATCTCATCAGTCGTTGGATCAACTACATTAATCCAGCAACCACTGATCACATCATCTACTTTCACCACCCCGGATTCCATGCTTTTATAGATTGTGATCATGGCAAACCTCCGTAAAAATAAACTCCAACCACACACTGGTTGAGCGGGTCAATTGTACCCACATAAAGAAGAAAAAGGAATAGCAAACAAATAAATTTTTGTGTATAATATAAATGCGACGGGGATGATAGGCTTCGACGGGAGAGGCTGGCCCCGGATTGCGAGCCGAGAGGTGCCGACCTCGTAAAATCAGCACAAACCATAAGTGCCAACCGCACGTATTCTGCTCTTCCGCTCGCCGCATAAGACGGACGGAAGAAACCTGGTCTCTGCGTGAGGCCACGTCTGCCCACCCCGCTTCCTGACCGGCGGTGGAGCGGGCGTCAGAAAGTCAGGATGCTGTGTGCCTACGCCGCTAAGCGCACAAAAGAGGGCTTTCGGGTCCAAGTGGCTGGCTGGGAGTGGTTCTGCCGGTCTCTCCACCCCAGTAAGACCAAAGACCTGCTACGCTCGTAGATATCCGAGGGACGAATCTTTCGGACGCGGGTTCAAGTCCCGCCATCTCCACTTTGCCCCTTGAGAATAAACCCTCAAGGGGCATTTTCTTTGCTAGAGCTTCCGGCACACTAACCCCTTTAAATATGCTGCTTCCGGAAAATTCAAAGCCACGGGATGATCAGGAGCCTGCCAAAGATGTTCGACAATCTGCGCGCTCGCCCCTGCATCCAGTGCCGCATCGGCAACAATTTTCTGGAAAAGCTCAAGCGACACGCCACCAGAACAGGAAAAAGTAACCAACAACCCACCCGGATTCAGCAGCTTAAAGCCTAGAAGGTTAATGTCCTTATACCCGCGCGCCGCCTTTTCAACCTGGCTGGTGGTTGGCGCAAATTTCGGCGGATCGAGAATAATCATGTCAAAAGTCTCATTGCGGTCTCGCAATTGGCGCAGCACCTGAAAAACATCTCCTTCCTGCCAGCTCACCTGGCTGTTCAAACCGCCGTTGAGCGCCAGGTTTTGTCTTGCTATTTCCAACGCTTCCGCTGAACTATCCACCGAATGCACCAAGACTGCCCCGCCTTTTACCGCGCAAACCGTAAAAGCTCCCGTATAACAAAAACAATTCAACACCCGCCGCCCGGACGCCAGTGCGCGCACCCGCTGGCGATTGAGGCGCTGATCCAGATAAAATCCTGTCTTTTGACCATGTCGGACATCCACCAGAAAGTGAAGCCCGTTTTCCTCGATTCCGACAAACTCCGGAGACACCTGTCCAGTCAATGGACCGGAACGTTCTTTCAAACCCTCCAGTTTTCGGGTGTCCACATCGGAGCGTTCATAAATATTCCGGATACCCGTCAGCTCAACCAGTGTATCAATCACCACATCCCGCCAATGCTCAACCCCCGCGGTTAAGAATTGGACCACCAGCCAGTCAGCATACCGATCCACTATCAAGCCCGGTATTCCATCTGACTCGGCATATACTAGTCGCAAAGCTAAACAGTCACCTTCTGGGTATAACCCTCTCCGGCTTCCAATCGCCCGGCTCAAACGCCGTTTGAAGAAGGTTGTATCAATGGTCTCCGTCTCATCCCATGTCCAAAGCCGTGCCCGAATGTTGGAGAAAGGGTTAAACGCTGCCCTTCCCAGCCAACTGCCATTCGTCGTCAGTACATCCACTGTCTCGCCAGCTTTCGGATTACCGTACACATTTGCCACCGCCCCCGAAAATATCCACGGATGGTGTTGCTTAACCGACTTTTCCCGTCCCGCCTTTAAAACAATGGCTGCCATTCTGTTCATTGTGTCAGATATTTTCCCCGCCTCGTTCACGAATTAACCTCAGTAATCCCGCCTCATCCAAGACCAAAATTCCAAGCTCGTGCGCTTTAGTCAGCTTTGAACCAGGCGCTTCCCCAACGATCAGATAATCTGTTTTGCGGCTGACACTGTCGGTCACTTTGCCACCATACTGCTGGATTAATTCCTTCGCTTCTTCACGGCTGTAATTCGGCAATGTTCCGGTGATCACAAAAGTTAACCCTTCCAAAACTGCGCCCGCCTTTGCGGGAGCGGCTTCTGTTATCACAGGCCAGACACCTGCAGCTTTCAATTTTTCCAGCAACCGCTGATTGGTTGGACGAGCAAACCAGTCCACAATCGCCTCGGCAATATTGGGACCAATCCCTTCAATGGACTGCAATTCTTCGGCAGTTGCTCTTGAAAGCGAATCTAAATCATGATATGCATTAGCCAAATCAGCCGCCGTCACTTCACCCACTCCCCGAATGCCTAAAGCGTTGATCAAGCGGGAAAGCGGTTGTCGGCGTGAGTTCTCAATCGCCGCAAGCAGGTTTTCCGCTTTTTTATCCGCAAAACCTTCCAGCTTCAATAAGTCTTCTTTGCGCAGATAATACAGGTCGGCAGCATCTTTGACCAACCCAGCCTCAACCAGTTGCTCTACAATTCGGATACCCAACCCTACTATATCCATTGCCGGGCGCGAAACAAAATGCTCCACGTTGCGCACCAACTGCGCCGGGCAGGCTGAATTGACACAATACCAGGCTACCTCACCTTCAAAATGCTCAACCGCCTGCCCACAAGCTGGACAGGTCTGAGGAGGCCAGTAAGGTAACTCTTTCCCTGTACGCGCCTCTATGACCGGACCGATCACATAAGGGATGACATCCCCGGCGCGTTTGACCATGACCCGGTCACCGATACGAATATCTTTTTCTGCAATATACTCAAAATTATGCAGGGTCGCCTGCTTGACAATCACACCGCCAATTTCCACAGGTTCAAGAACCGCGTTGGGTGTCAATACACCAGTTCTGCCTACGTTCACCACAATGTCACGGAGCACAGTGGTCACTTCGCGCGCTGGGAATTTAAGCGCCAGCGCGCCGCGTGGGTCCTTTCCAACAAACCCCAGCTCATCTGCCAGGCGTAAGTCATCAATTTTAATCACCACGCCATCTGCCTCAAATGGCAGGTGGTCGCGCTTTTCAAGCCAGCTAGCCAGTGAAGCCAGCACGTCCTCAAAATGCCGGCAACATTGCGACAGATCAGAAACTGGAAAACCTAAAGCACGAAGATATTGCAATGTCTCCCACTGAGTTTGTGGGACATCACCCTCTGCATACACAATTGAATACGTGAGGAGAACGAGTGGGCGACTGGCAGTAATTGCTGGATCGAGCTGACGCAGTGAACCGGCAGCCGTATTGCGCGGATTAAGATACGTCCGCTCACCGGCTTCCAATAACTTTTTATTCAGTTCTTCAAACTCCTTGATCAGGATGAAAGCCTCTCCTCTCACAACCAGATATTCGGGTGGTTTAGGTCCTTCGGGCGCAACTGGAATCCTGAGCGGCAGCGAACGAATCGTGCGCAGATTTGCCGTGATGTCCTCGCCAACTTCGCCATCGCCGCGCGTGGCGCCCTGAACAAAAATTCCATTCCGGTAGTGCAATACAACCGTCAATCCATCAATCTTAGGTTCGAGGACAAAAGCACTTTGCGCCACTCGCTCATCCAATTTGTAGATTCGCTCGTACCAGGCGCGCACGTCCTGTTCGTTAAACGCCGACGCTAGACTGAGAATCGGCCGCGGGTGGGTTACTTTAGTGAATTTCTCGGCAACCGCCCCACCAGTGCGCTGTGTGGGAGAATCCGGCGTAACCCATTCCGGATGGAGCGCTTCAATTTGACGCAGGCGACTCACCAGCCGGTCATATTCTGCATCGCTGATAACCGGCGAGTCCAGCACATGGTAGCGGTAATTGTGATAGGCAATTTCTTGTTTTAGTTTTTCGTATTCTCGTTTCAGTGTCTTGTCCATGCTTATATTATACGATTGTGGTTGCGCAAATTGGTCAACTTTCCCTGTTGCCTTGCCGATTGAACAATGTTAAACTAATCACATATGGAGGTAAGTCATGAGTGCTGGAAAAATAATCGCTTATATCCTGGCGGCAATATTGATCTTCTTCGGTGTGTTGTTCATTTGGGCCACCTTCAGTCCCTCGGGTAAAGTCGGCTGGCTGATTGTCGGTGTCCTCAGCGTTCTGATCGGTTTTGGGTTGATCGCGCTGGCTTCGCGGCGCGCTGCACAACCTGCTGCTGGCAACACTACCACCCTGAAAATTGATCTACCCGGAAACGTTTCGCTGGACTCGCTTAAGTGCAAATCCTGTGGAGGCGTTTTAACGGCCGACAATATTCAAATGATCGCAGGTGCACCGGTTGTGACCTGCCCCTATTGCAAAACATCTTACCAGCTTACCGAAGAACCCAAGTGGTAAAACTGGATATCTTCAGGAGGCAGTCCATGAAAAAGTGGTTCAGCCTGTTCGTTCTATTCTGGCTATTTTTGCTGAACACAAACCCGGCTTTCGCTCAAACCTACCGTTTCCAGCTCAAAAGAGAAGTCGTCAATGTCTACATTACTTCAAACGGAACGCTCGACCTGGAGTATATCCTGGACTTTGTCAACGACGCCAATGCTGACCCGATTGATTTTGTAGATATCGGCCTTCCCAATGAGAATTATGACATAAGCAAAATACGCGCCGAAATCAACGGACAGCCGATTAAAAGCATCGAGCGCTCTCCCTATGTCACTTATGGCGTGGCACTTGGTCTGGGCAATAATGCCATACCACCCGGAAAAACTGGACGTGTTCATGTTGTAATTGAGGGTATCACAGGTGTGCTTTATGAAGGAACCGAAAAGGAAGCTGAAAAGTACGCCAGTTTTCAGTTCATGCCAAACTACTTTGGCAGTGAATATGTGTATGGCAATACTGAGCTCACCTTGACCATTTTCCTGCCGCCCGGCTTACAGCCCGAAGAGCCGCGTTATTACCCACCTCAAAACTGGCCCGGACCTGCAGAGCCGGAAAGCGGTTTTGACGACCAGGGACGCGTGTTTTACCGCTGGCAATCGAGCCAGGCAAACGGCTCAACAAAGTACACTTTTGGAGCTGCTTTCCCTGCCCGTCTGGTACCTGAAAATGCCATCATTACTAAGCCGCCCTTCCGTCTCAATATCAGTGCAGACGATATTTGTGGCGCTGCTTTTTGCCTGGGCTTTTTAGGGTTTATCGGGCTGATTATTTACGGCTCCATTTGGGGAGAGAAAAAACGCAAATTGCAATACCTCCCCCCAAAGGTTTCTGTTGCCGGTCATGGAATTAAGCGCGGTTTGACAGCTGTTGAAGCTGCTATCGTCATGGAACAACCAATGGACAAAATACTGTCCATGATCTTGTTCTCTACAATCAAGAAGGGCGCTGCAACTGTAAAAACCCGCGAACCGCTCGAAATTGATGTGGTGGATCCATTACCAGAAAATTTGCAGCCATACGAGAAAGAATTTCTCGAAGCCATGCAAGAAGATAAGGCGGCTGCAAGACGCCGGCTTTTACAGGACATGATGATCAATCTGGTCAAAAGTGTTTCTGAAAAAATGCGCGGCTTCAGTCGTAAAGAAACGGTGGATTACTACAAAAACATCGTTGAACGCGCCTGGCAATACGTGGAACAAGCAGATACTCCTGAAGTCAAAATGCAAAAATATGACGAGGTGATGGACTGGACCATGCTAGACCGCAAGCACCAGGAACGGACAGAAGAAGTCTTTCGGGGAGGACCAATATTTGTACCAGTCTGGTGGGGACGTTATGACCCCACATTTGGGCGTACTTACGGCGGCACACCGACTCAGGCACCCATCTCCCTCCCCGGCGGTGGTGGCGGGGGGATTTCCCTGCCGACCCTGCCCGGCAGTGAGTTTGCCGCGTCTATTGCCCGGGGTATCGAAAACTTCTCATCCAATGTTGTTGGTGATCTGACCAGTTTCACCGATCGCATTACCCAAACCACTAACCCAGTCCCCAAGACGACCTACACTCGCTCCGGGGGCGGCGGCAGATCATGCGCTTGTGCGTGTGCCTGCGCCGGTTGTGCGTGTGCCTGCGCCGGCGGCGGTCGCTAGCAGTCTGGGTGTCATTATGAAATTGTTCAATTTGCAGGATATTGCAAAGCGTTTGAGAGGTGAACAGCAAGTGGCGCCTGCACCGTCCGCTGGGATTCATCACTACCTGCGCGAAGACGACACCGGCAAAGTAAGGCTTCATTTGCGGTTGGAAAAGGACGGCAGCGGCGTATTGCTAGTCAACGCCAGCCGCATGTACTACCTCAACGCAACCGCTGCGTACATGGCTTACCTGCGTCTGGAACAAATACCTATCCAATCTGCAATTAGGATGCTTACAAAGCGCTTTCATGTCTCGGAACGACAAGCTCTTGAGGACTATAGAAAGTTTCAGGAAGAATTGTCGCACTTGATTCAGCCGGGTGATGACTGTCCCGTTTGCGAGCTTGGGCTGGAAACGACAGCTCCCTTTTCTGACCGCCCTTCAGCGCCCTATCGAATGGATCTGGCAATCACATATCGGTGTAACAATGATTGTTCACATTGCTATAATGCCAGACCGCGCCGCTACCCGGAACTGAACACATCCCATTGGAAGATGATCCTAGAACGCTTATGGCAATTGGGTATCCCTCACGTCGTATTCACGGGAGGCGAGCCCACACTCCGCTCTGACCTTGCCGAACTGATCGCCTGTGCCCAGCAGCTTGGACAGGTTGCTGGACTGAACACAAATGGACGCAGACTCAGCGACCCGGCTTTTGTTGAAACTCTAGTCAGTGCAGGACTGGATCACGTACAGATCACCATCGAGTCTCACAACCCCGAAATTCACGATGTAATGGTACGTCACAAAGGCGCTTGGCAGGAAACCGTTCAGGGAATCCGTAATGCGCTGAAAAGCCGCCTCTTTGTCATGACCAATTCTACATTGCTGCAAACCAACAGTAGTCCCGAAAACCTGCACCGCCTGCTTGATTTTCTTGCCGATCTTGGGGTTCCAACTGTCGGTTTGAATGCGCTCATTTACTCCGGGCACGGGCTAGAGGTCAAGACCGGCCTTCCAGAAGCCAACCTGCCGCCGCTGCTCGACCTGGCACGCGAAGTGACAGAACGATCCGGCCAGCGCCTGATCTGGTATACACCCACACAATACTGCCATTTCGACCCGCTTCAACTGGATTTGGGCGTCAAGGGTTGCACCGCGGCATTGTACAACATGTGCATCGAGCCGGATGGCAGCGTCATCCCCTGTCAATCCTATTATCAGACGCTGGGTAATATTCTGGATGCTCCTTGGGAAACAATCTGGAATCATGAATTAGCAATAAAACTACGCGAACGCAAAGATCTGCCCTTCGCCTGCCAAACCTGTCTGCTACTTCAGCAATGCGGCGGTGGCTGCCCGCTGGCACGTCAAACAGCGCATACTCCCCAACCTTTCCCTATTCTTCCATTCCAGTTTGACAAAACGGAGATGCCCCATGAATCCATTCCGTAAATTTCTGGAACGCATATTCCCGGCACCTTATCAACCCCTTCCCGCCGGCATTTACCACTATCAATCTGCGCCGGACACCGAATTTCCCTACCGTCTGCACCTGCGCCTGGAAAGCAATGGTGAAGGCGTACTGATTGTCAATGCCAGCACAGTTTTACACCTCAATCAGACTGCCGCAGAGATGGCTTATCACCTGGTGAAACAAACCCCATCTGAAGAAGCCGTTAAACAAATCGCCGGGCGGTATCGTGTTTCGCGCCAGCAGGCAGCTGAGGACTTTGAAAATTTTAAACAGCGTCTCGAAACGCTGATTTCCACGCCTGACCTCGATCCAGTCACCTATCTGGGATTCGAACGTCATGAGCCGTACAGCCAGCTTGCAGCCCCCTATCGGCTGGATTGCGCCCTGACCTATCGAACGACATCTGCGCCCGGTATTCATGAAACCCTCCAAAAACGTGTCAAACGTGAACTGGTAACAGAAGAATGGCAGGTTATCTTAAGTAAAGCCTGGCAGGCAGGCATCCCGCACATCATCTTCACCGGTGGTGAGCCGACTTTACGACCTGATTTGATTGATTTGGTCACATACGCGGAAAGTCTGGGACAGGTTACCGGTCTGATAACCGATGGCTCAAGGCTAACTGAGAAGGGCTATCTGCACCGTCTGTTACAGAGTGGGCTTGATCACATGATGATTGTACTCGACCCAAGTGAGGAACAAGGCTGGGAAGCCATACGTGACACGCTGGCAGAAGACATTTTCCTCGCCGTCCATCTGACCCTGACCCCAAGAGAAAAAGGCAAAACCGTCGATTATCTTGAAAAGCTGGCAAAAATGGGCGTACAGTCCCTTTCGATCAGCGCCAGCGACCCCAACTTAAAATCGGAGCTTGGTCTGGCGCGTCAAATTACTGCCGACCATGGGATGTCTCTGGTTTGGGATTTGCCGGTGCCTTATTCAGGTATTAATCCAATTGCTCTGGAACTAGAAGAAAGCGGCGAAATCCCGCAGGGTGCAGGGCAGGCATGGCTGTATGTGGAACCCGATGGGGATGTCCTTCCCGGTCAGGGCATTCAAAAGGTGCTGGGTAATTTGCTTACCGAGGATTGGGAGAAAATCTGGAGCAACCGATAAAACTCATGCTCACTCCAACCGAGTGGCACCAGCGCTTCAAGTTTCAGGTTCGTTGGACACAACAGCTTCGCCGTTTCTTGCTGACGGAAGCCATCCCCCAAATGCCCAATCGCGCGTTGGAGGTCGGTTGCGGTACTGGAGCGGTTATTAACGACTTCCACCAATCCGGGACTCTGCCAACTCATGTACATCTTGTCGGGCTAGACATTCGTTTTGATTTTTTGCAACTGGCACAAAAACAGAAAGTAACCCTTGCCTGTGCAAACGCCTATTCCCTACCGTTCCCAGATGCCACTTTTGACTTGGTATATTGTCACTACCTTCTCCTCTGGCTGAAATACCCGCTCCCAGCATTGATGGAAATGCACCGCGTTACCCGGAGCGGCGGCTGGGTCATTGCTATGGCAGAACCAGACTACGCGCACCGCATAGATTATCCACCTGTACTATCTGAATTGGGAAAATTGCAACGTCAGTCGCTTATTCAACAAGGTGCCAATCCAGATATTGGCGCCATGCTGGCGGGCTTATTCATTCAGGCGGGTTTCCAGAATATCAAAACAGGTTTGTTGGGCGGAGAATGGGATATACCTCAGGATGAAGAAACCTGGAGAGCCGAATGGCGCGTGTTGGAAGCCGATCTTCAGGAACTGGTTTCCAAGGAAAAACTACAGGAATATCGCAAACAGGATGCATCCGCCTGGAAAAGCGGCGAACGCATCCTGTTTGTGCCAACATTTTATGCAATAGGTCAGATTCCCTGCTAAGCGGTTTCTATCAGGAATTCATCTTTTCAAACTGCTCAAACATTTCTTCAACCGTCAGAGTAGATGGAGAAAAGCCCAAAGTGGCACAACGCTGTGCCAGTTGTGTAATCTGCGGCGGCTCAAGAAAGGTCTGCGCCAGCACATCTGACATGCGAAAAACATCACGCGTATCACCGTCTGCCAGAATGCGACCATTCCCCATCACAACCACCCGCCGAGCATATTTTGCCACAATCGGCATGTCGTGTGTGATGATAATGATTGTATGCCCAAGCTCTTCATTCAGCCGCTTCAAGAAATCCATGATTTCCAGCGACTGCCGCGCATCCTGACCAGTGGTTGGCTCATCCACAATGATCACTTTTGGGCGCAGTGCAAGAATGGAAGCAATAGCTACCCGCTGCCGCAGCCCTTTGGAAAGAAAGAATGGATGCTCGCTAAAATATGCCTCATCCAACCCAACCACTCTGGCAGCTTCTTCGACCCTTTCCTTTACCTCATCCTCCGGCAGCTCTATATTGCGAGGACCATAGGCAATTTCATCCCAGCAATTATTGTTGAATAACTGGTGATCCGGGTTTTGAAACACATACCCAACACGCCGCACCATTTGCACAATGGGCGTATTCTTTGAGTTCAGCCCATCTACAATAACATCGCCCCGCGTGGGTTTAAATAACCCGTTGAGGCATTTTGAAAGGGTGGTTTTTCCGGAACCATTCTGACCGATGAAGGCAATGAATTCGCCATCATAAATTTCCATGTTAATATCGGACAGCGCCAGCGTGCCATCCGTATAGCTGTACCACAGATTTTTAACCTCAATATAGGGTTTCTGATCACTCATCGTTGCTCTCCCTGAAGAGTTCTATTTTTGATCAGATCTTTAAGTTTTTTCTCTGCCTCGTCGAGTGTGAGCGGCAATTGATGATTAGAATATCCTGCAGTCATTAGTTTGTAAAAAAAGAGTAAAGCACCCGGCGGATAAACGCTTTTTTCTAATAAAAGCGGCATGTTTTGGAAGAACCGATGTGTCTCATCTTCAAGAACCAATTCCCCGTTTGAGAGCAAAATCATCCGATCCGCCAGCGGTATCAGATTCTCCAGACTGTGTTCAACAACAATAATCGTATTGCGATGCTCTTTCTTAAGCTCTTCCAGAACCTCAAAAACCCGCTTTCGGCTAACTGGGTCGAGCATTGAGGTCGGCTCATCCAGTATCATGACCTTTGGCGTCATTGCAAGAACAGCCGCCAAAGCAACCCGCTGTTTCTGACCGCCCGAAATCTCATATGGCGGCTTCATCAGAAGCGGCTTCAGATTCACGAGATCCGTCACCCATTCCAGTCGCTCGCGAATTTCCGGGATACTCATGCCCAGATTTTCCATCCCAAAGACCAGCTCATCTTCCACAGTCATCGCGGTAAACTGCGCTTCGGGATCAGAAAAAACTACGCCCACAGAACGCTGCAAATCCCCCTTTTCATATTGCTCAACTTCCTTGCCAAAGACAAAGACCTCACCCTGTTTGATCCCATTGTACTGACCTGGGATCAAACCATCCAGCGAGTAAGCCAGCGTCGTTTTCCCGGAGCCATTTGGGCCAATTACGCCGATAAAATTTCCCTCTTCAATCGTCAGGTTGATATTACGCAAGGCAGGTTCAGTTGTGTTAATATACTGCCAGGAATAATTTTTAACCTCAATAATCACTTTCGACATTGCTCTTCTCCTTGCCTAACCAAGCACCCCAGATGCCCAAATCGTCAACAGTGACGTATCCAATCCAAAGTAGCCAAACCCATATTTCAACACCAGAAGAGCCACAAACAAAACCCCAATCATAACGGTTAACACAATATCATGCGGCTTAAACGAGTAATGGGTCAGAATGTAATCCGCACGCTTTACTTTGCTTGCCTCGCCTGTAAATGCATAACCGCGCGCTACCAGTGCATTGGTAAACTCCTCCGACCGGCGCAGAGACAACGCAAACAGCGGGATCATATACATAACATATTTACGAATTTTATAGGTTAGCGGCTTGCCAGTGGTGTCAAAGCCGCGCGCCTGTTCAGCCTGCCTAACAATTTGAAAATCCTCCAAAACCATACCCGCCGAGCGCAGTGCCATTGCAAATACGTAGGTAACTACAAACGGTGCCTTAATACTGCGCATGGCAACAATCACATCCCGCTCGCGCGAGGTGCTGAGAAAGAACACCATTGTAACAATCATTGGCAGGATGCGGAAATAAACCACAATTGCATCGCGAATTCTTTCCCAATAAATCTTGATTACCCCAAGCTGAACCAGCAGATGATACTCCGGATGATTGCCACTGAAAATGACATACGAGATCAGGATAATGGATCCCATCGAAATGGCAACCGGAACATAAATGCGCAATATCTTAATGTCCACTTTGCTGAGCCACATCAAGACCAGGATGATCACCATAAGCAGGGCGTTCCATTCTGGTGCAGCAATAAACATGGGAAACAAACTAACAATTAAAAGAAAAAATAATTTTACAAATGGATGAACCGCATAAATTGGAGACTCATTGGGCACATACCCCAACATGGTCTTATTCATTCAAAATTCCTCCGTCAACACACAGAATTGGGAGGAGGTCCTTGCGACCCCCTCCCAGAGTCACAGGTCAAAGCGTAATAAACTTTATGCCCACCACCGCTTCACAAAGGCTGGAGTGCGAATAACAACACCTGAGAGCGCTTTGAGCAAAATAAAGTTGAACACGATACCAGCTACGACATTCCCGCCGAACCATCCCCAGATAAATAATGGTACCGACTCGGTTGTCAGCAAACCAAAGCCTTTGAGTACTACCAATGGCGAATAAAGAGCGCCAAATGCACTGGAGACAATCATGGACAGGAAGAGTATCAAGTAATCGCGCCCCTTCTTCAAGCGTGGATCGGCTTTGAAGTAGCGAAATGCCCACGCCGGCAGTAAACCCTGCACTAGATTAGCAGGAATATACGCCAGTGAGACATAGAACGGGGTACCGGCAATGCCATTGGAGAAGAATGGGAAAATGAAACCGGCAATGACACCCCATAGGCCGAACCAGATCGAGCCCACTTGTTGAACAGCAATGCCTGTCCAGAAAAAGTTCACACCAAAACCTAGCGGGAAGCTGATACTGCCAAATGCTCCCACAACAAAACCAATCCCGATCAGCAGGGCAAGAATAACAATATGAATAACGCCCACTGATCGCTTTTCACCTGGTTGAACAGTCCAGATTTGTTCAGCTGTTAAATCTGCAGGTTTACTTGTAGCCATGGCAAATTCCCTTTCTACTGGTTTGGAGTATGATATTAAAAAATTTGGCAAGACACAAGGACTCTGCTAACTGGCCAGCAACCTCCTTTCCGCAAATACTGCTTTTTGCACAGACGCTTTGACCAGTTGAATTATATAACAATTTCTGTATAATTCAACCCACAAAATTTCGGCAACTATAAACAAAAAAGTATAACAATTTGATATTGAACCTTATCCTATAAATCTTATGTCTCTGACACCCAAGTTCTTGCATGATTGGAGCCTTCTGCCAGACGAGGCAATCCGCCTACAGGTCGAGCTCAGCAAAAAGGTCGTCACCATGCCCCTGTCTGAAACAATCAGCACTATTGGCGGCGTGGATGTCGGTTATCAAGAAGGCAAAGCACGCGCCGCAATTGCCTTATTGACCTATCCAGCCATGTACCTGATAAATTACGCCGTTTCGGAGACACCTTGCAGCTTTCCATACATTCCGGGTTTACTCTCCTTTCGCGAGGCACCAGCCGTGCTGACAGCACTTGAGAAACTGACCGAGCTACCGGATGTACTTTTGGTGGATGGACAGGGCATCGCCCATCCGCGGCGCTTGGGGATCGCTTCTCATTTGGGAGTTCTACTCGACATACCGACCATTGGCTGCGCAAAATCCCCATTGATTGGTCACTATGAAGCTTTAGGCAACAACGCGGGCGATACAGCTCCTCTAATCTATAATGATGAAATTCTTGGAATGGCTGTCCGCTCAAAAACCGGCTGCAAACCCGTCATTGTTTCCATCGGCCACCGCTGTGATCTGACAAGTGCAGTTCAGCTTGTCCTTAATTGTTGTCGCGGCTATCGGCTTCCAGAACCGACCCGTCTGGCACATACGATCGCCTCTGCAAAGTTCCCGAAAAAGTCGCTTTTTGGCATTGGATAAGGTTTTTCGGTTTGGTAACGCGCCCTTTCTTAAAGTCCCATTCAGCCCCAAACCACCCCATGCTATAATACCAACGGAGGGCACAATGAGCCATCATACTTGCAGCCATGCCATGATTGAACAGTTGCTTGCAGACGGCATAACGTTAATGTTCGGAAATCCCGGCACTGCCGAACAGGGTCTTCTGGTTGCCTTGCAACATTATCCAGAGTTTCACTACATCCTGTGTCTTCAGGAAGCCATTGCCGTTGCTGCTGCAGACGCTTATGCACGCGCCACCCATCGCCCGGCTATTGTCCAGTTGCATGCCGGCGTCGGACTGGGCAACGGTATTGGCATGATCTTACAGGCTGCTACTTGTAACTCCCCCCTCGTGGTGATAGCCGGGGAAGCTGGACTACGTTATGATGCTCTTCAGGCACAGATGTATGCCGATCTGGTCTCAATGGCAAAACCAGTGACCAAATGGGCTACCCGGGTGGTGGATAACGGCTCCGTACTGCGCGTGATCCGCCGTGCAATCAAAATTGCCATGACGCCTCCGGTTGGACCTGTATTTGTTTCTCTTCCTGCTGATATTATGGAATCAGAGTGCCAGGAAGAAGTTACCCCCACGGCGATTCCTGTCACCTGCACGATTCCTGAATACACTGTTCTGGAGCAGGCTGCCCTTCTGCTGCAAGATGCTACTCATCCCATGCTGATCGTTGGCGATGGTGTTGCCTGGTCAGGCGCTCAAGAAGCATTACAGCGCGTAGCTGAACTGCTTGGCGCAGAAGTATGGGGGGCAAACAGTCATGAGGTCAATCTCAGCTTCCGTCATCCTTTGTGGCAGGGTGAGCTTGGGCATGTCTTTGGCAGCAGGAGCAGCGCCATCACCCGTCAAGCGGATGTCATTTTGATTGTCGGCACATACGTGTTTCCGGAAGTTTATCCAAATTTAAGCAATGTCTTCGCACCAGGTTCAGTAATTATCCACATTGACCTCGATGCATATGCAATCGGTAAAAACTTTCCAGTTACTTTGGGCATCGTTGGTGATCCAAAACCGACTCTGAATGCCCTTGCGGACATACTGCAAAACGAAATGACATCCGAACAAAAAAGCGCTGCCTGGCAACGCACAGAAAAAATCAACCGGATCAAGAATCAAAAATTAGCCAAACAATATGAACAGGATCATGCACAGCGCAACCACATCCCCATCGCCTTCTCGCGTTTTATGGAAGAACTGGTCAATGTTCTGCCCCAGGATGCCGTGATCTTTGATGAAGCGTTGACAGCTTCAGGTATATTGACGCGTTACCTTAAACCACATTTAACTGGTCATTTTTTTCAGACCCGAGGCGGGTCGCTCGGAGTTGGACTACCCGGTGCAATCGGATTGCAGCTTGCCTATCCGAATAAAACTGTGATCGGCTTCACCGGAGACGGCGGCGGGATGGCAACTATCCAGGCGCTTTGGACTGCCGCCCGCTATAAGCTCCCAGCAAAGTTTGTTATTATCAATAATGCATCCTATGCTTTACTAAAAACTAACGTCCTCCAGTATTGGCGAGAACAGAGGATCGCTCCCCAACCCCTGCCAGAGTTTTACAGTTTGGATACACCCTGCATAGACTTCATTGCTATGGCACAGGCAATGGGCGTTCCCGGCACTCGTATTAAGACTCCTGATCAAATTATGCCCGGTATTGAGCAAATGTTAGAGTCAAGAACACCCTTCCTGCTGGAAGTAGTAACTACTGAAGACCTTCCCGATACTAATTAGAAAGAGGCTCACAATGGTAAAGCGCATGGTGCTTGTCGCCGGTAACATCGGCTCTGGAAAAACTTCACTTACAGAGCGAATTGGACAGCGGTTAGGATGGCATACCGCTTACGAATCGGTCGCGGACAATCCTTACCTGCCAAATTTTTACGCAGATATGAAGACCTGGTCCTTTCATTTGCAGATTTATTTTCTTGGTCACCGCGCCCAACAACATTTAGATATGTGGAATGATCCACGTTCCACCATCATTGACCGCAGTATATACGAAGATGCCTATATCTTTGCGCGCGCATTGCATCACATGGGTAATCTTAGCGAATTAGATTACCAATCCTATCGCCGGGTTTTTGATTTAATCGTCAAAAACCTGCCGGCACCCTCGCTACTGATTTACCTGAAGGCTCCTGTTAAGGTGTTGATGGAACGCATCCGCAAACGAGCCCGTAATATTGAAACCGGAATTACCGAAGAATATCTTTCATTACTGGAAAGCTACTACGACGAATGGATGGCAACTTTTGACCTCTGTCCTGTGCTGACTCTGCGTACCGATGACCTCGATTTTGTTCATCAACCCAGGCATCTGGATACGGTTGTCAAACGCATTCAAGACAAGCTGGCAGGCAAAGAGGAAATCGTTTTTTAAAGCAAATCCACCAGTATTCTTCCACACTATCCAGTCAATTTGTGAACACCCTGCCCGGAACACGATGCAACCAAATCGGCTTTCCTGCGTATAAGAATTAGAGCAATAAAAGGGAGCTACCGTGAGTAACCTCGAAGCCGAATGGCTGCAACAAGCCCGTCAGGGCAGTGATGAAGCATTTGAATTTCTGGTGGAACGTTATCAAACCCCTGTGTACAATCTCTGTTATCGCATGTTGGGCAACCCGCAAGAGGCAGAGGATGCCGCCCAGGAAAGCTTTTGGCGGGCATATCAGGCATTGCAACGCTATGACCCTCAACGCTCTTTTGCAACCTGGTTACTATCCATTGCTGCTCATTACTGCATTGATCAGCAACGCCGAAGACGAACCACCAGCATCCCGATCGATGATACCATCGAGGAAATGCTCTCCGATCATTCTCCCGACCCGGAGACCGTCACTATGGCATCCGAGCAAGATAGACGACTGCATCAGCTTTTGTCAGCATTGAATCCACAAGATCGTGCTGTTCTTGTTTTACGCTACTGGTACGATCTTTCGGACGCCGAGATCGGTCAAACGCTTTCCATGTCTATCAGCGCGGTTAAAAGCCGTCTGCATCGTGCTCGCCTTCAACTCGCCAGAAACTGGCAGACATCTGCATCAGAAACAACCCGCGCAGAAAGGAAATGCCATGAATCACCAGCCTTTTGAGACCTGGATTTTTGATGACAGCGAACCAAGTTACGAAGAACAGCAAAGTCTGCAAAACCACCTCGCCAGCTGTCCGGACTGCTGTCAATTGTTTGAAAATTGGCAGCATATTCACGTCGCTTTGAGGCAGACTACCCTCGCAGCGCCCCGTCAGGGTTTTACAAAACGGTGGAAAGAAAATCTTGCCGCCCGGCGCGCCTTTCAGCAACAACAGACCCGCCGGCTTTTACTGTTCTTGATCACCGGCTCGCTGCTCGTCTTACTGGCGTTTATCATCTACCTTGCCACCAATATCTCATTGGTCAACATGATCGGTTCGCTTTTAGAGGGTCTGGCATACTTAATTGTTATCGTAAATCGAATTCAACGCATCTCTGTCATTCTTCCCACACTACCTCGCGTGATCCCGCTGGGATTATGGATATTAATCTCCACCTCCGCCAGTATGCTCAGTCTGCTGTGGGTCTTCAGTATCTGGAAAATCTCAACAAAGGGAGTGACCCAAAATGAAAATTCTTTCTAAATTTTTGGTTATTGGATTAATCATATCTGTCATTATTCTGGCTTTCCCCGCGCCGGTCTTCGCGCAGGGACCAGATGGCGGTGATGGGCAGGTCGTCTTTGGCGGCACCTATAAACTTGTCAGCGGAAAGACACTGGATGGCGATCTGGTCGTTTTTGGCGGTGTTGCTACAGTTGAAAATGGAGCCACAGTTCAGGGGGACGTCGTCTCTATTGGCGGAACCATGGAGGTAGACGGTAAAATTGAAGGCGATGTTGTTGCCATTGGTGGCGTGATAAACTTGAAAAAACAAGCCGTGGTAGAAGGCAGCCTGATTAATATCAACGCAGTCTTGCAACGTGAAGAAGGGTCGGTCGTTCGTGGTCAAATTACCACTGAATTTCCGGACAATTTCAAATTCAACTTCAATATGCCGCCCTTTACTACCCCGGCTAACCCACAATCACCGCTTGCCCCGGGATCGTTTCTTCGTCTGGCGCTCGATCCCATTGGTAATATTCTTGGCATGTTGCTGCGCGTCCTGGCAATGGCAGCTCTGGCAGTGTTGGTCAGCCTCTTCGCACAAAGGCCGACTGAACGGGTGGCGCAGGCTATTGTGGACCAACCGGTTATTGTCGGTGGTCTGGGTTTGCTGACCTTGGTGGTTGCGCCTGCTCTGGTGCTGGTTCTAGCAATTACCATCCTGCTGGCACCGCTCGCGTTGCTGGGAGTGATTTTGCTAGCGATCGCGGTTGTTTTTGGTTGGATCGCCATGGGATATGAAGTAGGACGGCGCATAGCTGTGTCCTTCAAGTCCGACTGGACAATGCCGGTCAGTGCAGGTCTCGGAACATTGATCCTGACGCTGGTCGTCAGTCTGATTGGTTATCTCCCATGTATCGGGTGGATTGCGCCGTTTCTGGTAATTATTCTATCGCTTGGCGGTGTTCTCATCAGCCGCTTTGGCATCTCCGGTTTCAAAACAGCCAGAACTCCTCCCACCTCCCCTGAACCACCTTTTGGCACCCGTGAGAACCCAATCGAGACATTGCATTCCTCCATACCGCCGGAAGTCAACCTTGTGGAAACACCATCCCAATCGCCACTTGAAGACACAGGAGTGGGTAACAGCAACATTGCTGGTAAGAGCGAAACGTCTTTTGAAACTCCGCCCAAATCCGAACGCCCGTCGCACAAAAAGGGTTCTGACTGATTTTCAAGAGGATAGGCACCACAACAAGCCTGTCCTCTTATTATTTTTGATGGTAAAACCCCTCTTGTTCTATCACCTCAGCCACTTGTTCTGGCAAAAAGAAGCGATAAGGTTTTCCTTCGCGGATGCGTCGGCGAATCTCAGTGGAAGAAATCTCCAACAGTGGGGCATCCACAAAGCGTATCTTTTCACTTAATTCTGGTAATGCCTCAAGAAGACGACTCAAATCCAGATCATCCGCAGGTCGGCGCATTACCCCAATCTCATCCACAATTGCCACCAGTTCCTGTGGGCGGTACCAGCGCGGTAGTTCAGCAATTGCATCACCTCCGATCAGGTAGATAAGCGCATCCGGTAAATATTGCTCTTTAATCAGGCGCAGTGTATCAACTGTATATTGGGGCGCTGGGCGGTCAATCTCCACCCGTGAAACTTCAAAGGCCGGATCAAGCGCCACTGCCCTTTCCAACAACATCAGACGCTGTTCAACCGGGCTAATTTCCTGGTCAGTCTTGAAGGGAGAAACCGGTGTCAACACCCATAAGACACGGTCGAGCTGCAATTGCCAGCGTGCCTCTTCTGCCAGAAGCAGATGACCAAGATGAGGCGGGTCAAATGTCCCACTAAAAACCCCAAGACGCATGACTAATCCACCCACTCCAATTCATAATCATCACCGATCATGACCGTATCGCCATCCTGAACACCTGCCTTGCGCAATGCTTCGTCCACTCCCAGTGTTTCCATCAAACGCTGAAAACGGCGCACAGAGCCTTCGTATTCCCAATAGGTCATCGCCGCTGCACGCTCGATCGCAGCACCGCGCACCCGCCAGCCCTCGGCGGCTCGTTCAATGGTAAAGGCGCGTGGGTCTTCCACCGGGCGATACACTGGTAAAACTTCCTGTGACGTTTGCTTAGGCGCGGTTTTGAGCAGCTCTGCCACACGCCACAATACCGTTTCTAAATTAATACGCGCTAACGCGGAAATTGCCATCGCTTGCTTCACCCCATGCTTGCGCAGGCTTTTTTCCACCTGCTCCCAGCGCTCTTTGACCTGCGGAAGGTCTATTTTATTAAATACAACGATTTGTGGCTTCTCCACCAAAGCCGGATCAAACAACGCCATCTCGCTGTTAATCTGTGAATAATCCGCCACCGGATCATCTGAAAGTCCATCCAGCATGTGAATCAAAACTCGCGTGCGCTGGATATGACGTAAAAATGAATCTCCCAACCCGGCACCGCGATGTGCCCCCTCAATCAGTCCCGGAATATCTGCCAGCACCAGAGAGGTATTAACGTCCAGGTCGGCAACACCGAGATTGGGTTCCAATGTGGTGAAGGGATAATCGGCGATTTTCGGTCGGGCATTCGTCACCGCTGCCAGAAAGCTGGATTTACCGGCATTTGGTACACCTACAATCCCTACATCGGCAATGAGCTTTAGCTCCAGCCGCAGGTAGCGTTCCTGCCCCGGCTCACCCCTTTCTGCTGTGCGTGGCGCCTGGTTGCGCGGAGTGGCAAAATGGGTATTGCCTCTGCCACCCCGCCCTCCTTTGCATACCACCAGTTGCTGACCGGGCGTTACGAGATCGCCCAATAACACCCCGCTGGCTTCATCATAGACCAGTGTCCCCGGTGGAACCGGAATCACCAGCGGCTCGGCTGATTTTCCGGTCATATTGTTCACCCCACCTTTTTTCCCGTCTTCAGCTATAAAACGTGTTCGCTGGCGAAAAGTCGAGAGGGTGTTCAGTGTTGGGACAACCTCTAAAATTACATCGCCGCCATGTCCGCCATCCCCACCATCGGGACCGCCGCGCGCCACATACTTCTCGCGGTGGAAATGAACAAATCCATCTCCACCCTTTCCTGAACGAACATAGATGTTGGCTTCATCAATAAACATGGCGGCAATTTTTCAAAGTGCCTCAGGCAGATACATTGGCGCTGTTAAGCTTAAGCTTTAAACCTAGCCCGCAAAATATCTTTCAGTGTTGGCTGACCGATTTCTTGTAGCTCATAGCGCACACGCTGCAACGGTTTTTCGATCTTTATGACCCGGGTCAGATCAATGGGCGTCGCTGAGATCACCAGATCGGCATCAGAACGATTAATCGTCGCTTCCAAATCGCGAGTCATCGCCTCGCCATAACCCATCGCCGGTAAGATCATTCCGGTATTCGGGTACTTCTGGTATGTCTCCAAAATCGAACCAACCGCAAATGGGCGCGGGTCAATAATCTCTGCTGCGCCAAAGCGGCGTGCCGCTACCCAACCGGCGCCATACGCCATCTCGCCATGCGTCAAGGTGGGACCGTCCTCAATTACGAGCACACGTTTGCCCTTAATTGCCTGAGGGTCATCCACAAATAATGGCGATGCGCCTTCTATAATCGCTGCTCGCGGATTGAGTGAACGTATGCGCTCGCGTACCGTGATAACATCATCCGGATCAGCTGTATCCACTTTGTTAATCACAAAAACATCTGCAAGCTGCACATTTGTCTCACCAGGATGATAACGCACCTCATGACCGGGACGATGTGGATCAACTACAACGATATGCAAATCCGGTTTGTAAAAGGGAAAGTCATTGTTGCCACCATCCCATAAGACTACATCCACTTCTTCTTCTGCCTGGCGCAAAATTGCCTCATAGTCCACACCCGCATAAACGATCATGCCGTTATCCAGATGTGGTTCGTATTCTTCACGCTCTTCAATCGTACAATCATGCAGGTCTAAATCAGCATAAGTGGCAAAACGCTGGACCTTTTGTTTAACCAGGTCGCCATACGGCATTGGATGGCGAACGATTGCTACCTTGTAACCGAAATCACGCAAAATAAGCGAAACACGGCGGGTGGTCTGGCTCTTACCGCTGCCCGTTCGAACTGCGCACACCGAAACAACCGGCTTTTTGGACTTCACCTGTGTACTGCCGATTCCCATCAAGCGGAAATCTGCGCCGCTTGCCAGCACCAGCGAAGCCTTATGCATGACATACTCGTGGGATACATCACTATACGCAAAAACCACCTGATCCACCTGATGTTCCTTGATCAGGCGGGGCAGTTCGCTTTCCGGATAGATAGGAATACCATTCGGATATAAAGAGCCAGAAAGTTCACCGGGATAACGGCGTCCTTCAATATTGGGTATCTGTGTTGCAGTAAAGGCAACCACTTCATAATCCCTATTACCGCGGAAAAACACATTGAAATTGTGAAAATCGCGCCCAGCTGCGCCCATGATAATCGTTCGAATTCTGGTCATTCTTGCTCGCTCCTTAAAAGTCAGTGTGGTTCGTACACAATTGTAAGAAAGCTATACGCTACATCACATTCGGTGCTGTAATTCCCATTAAGCGCAGGCAGTTTCCAATTGTCTGGCGTGCTGCTGCCACCAGCCGAAGCCGTACCGCACGCACAGTTTCTTCCGCCTGTAAAACAGGACATTGATTGTAAAAATCATTGAAAACCCGTGCCAGATCATAAGCCAGATTGGCAAGATATAAAGGACGATATTCTTTTGCAGCACGCTGAACCTCTTTTGGAAAGCGCGAGATCAATTCGACCAACTCAATTTCAACCGGTGACAACTCATATACAGGCAATTGTGAGGCAGGCAAAGCTTGGTTCGCCTTTCGCAGGATACTGTTTGCCCGTACATAAGCATATTGAATATACGGCGCTGCCTGACCGTTGAAATCCAGCGCACTTTGCCAATCAAAGGTTACGATTTTGGTATTATCGCGCGAAAGCATTGAATATTTGATCGCACCCAGCGCAACCGCGTGCGCAACCATCTCCTGCTGTTCGTTAGATAGTTCCGGGTTTTTGGTGCGCACGATTTCCAATGCACGCGAAGTCGCTTCGCGCACCAAATCCTCAAGCAATACCACCGTGCCGTCGCGTGATTTCATCGTCACATTACCGGGCAGGTTGACAATCTCATAAGCCAGATGATAACAATTCTTTGCCCAGTCATACCCCATCAGTTCCAGCGTCTTGAAGATCTGTTGCAAATAGAGCGATTGACGCACATCTATAACATAAATAGATTGGTCAAGGTTGTATTCCTCAAATTTCTTGATTGCCAGAGGGAGATCCTTGGTCGCATATAGTGATGTTCCATCTGAACGAAGAACCACAAGCACACGATACTTCTCTTTTTCTCCAAGGATTTCGTCTAGTGGAACGATCACCGCGCCTTCCGGGCGTTCATCGCGTGCGATACCACGGGCAATCAACTCTTCAACCAGCTTTTTGCCAGGTTCTTCTACTTCGCTTTCGAAATAAACACGGTCAAAATGCACCCCCAGCATTCGATATACCTGATCGAAACCTTCCAGAGACCAGGCACGGCTCTTTTCCCACAACTCCACCACCTGGGGGTCACGGCGGTCCCAGCGGGCAAAGAGAGCACGTATCTCCGCCTCTGCTTCTGGTGAACCCTCACTGCGCCGCTCCGCCTCAGCGTAAATATCACCCAGCCAGCGGATACGGTCCTCACCAGGTTCTTCGCCCAGGTGGAACTTCTGATAATTCCACAGCCACTTAATCACATGTAATCCGATATCACCAATGTAATTGGCACGGATGACTTCATTCCCGGCGAATTCAAGTAAATTTGCCACCGCTGCACCCAAAATCACATTGCGCAGGTGCCCAACATGGAAAGCCTTGTGAGTATTGGGCTGTGAAAACTCAACCATCACGCGGCGGTTCAAAGGTTCGCCCCGCCCAAAGTCTTCACCTTTTTCCAGAACCGTGTCTATTACTTGCTGGGTGTATCCTGGCGTTGAAAAATACAGGTTCAGGTACCCTTTGACTGCCTCAACTCTCTCAAAGCCCGCCGGCCGTCCCAAATAATCAGCTACTGCGCGGGCAATCCCCTGAGCGCGCTCAGGAATGTTGACTTGCCCGCCCTGTCGCGCTTCCTGTGCAGCCAGGGCAAAGAATGATGTGGAAATTCCCCAATGCCCACTAAAAGGAATCCAGCTCCACTGCAAAACCGGCTCTGGCAAGCCTTCTTCTAAACAAAACCGTTTTATTTTTTCCTCAATCGCTCTTTGTTCAATTTCAAACACGATTCTAACCTCTGCGTATCTGAAAGACAAAAGCGGGAGCAAATGCACTCCCGCTGTCGGTTTGTTCAAATTCCCCCCTCAAAAAGGGGGAAGAACTCATGTTATCTGGCCAATGCAGCCAGTTTGCGCATTAACCGACTCTTGCGGCGAGCTGCATTGTTTTTGTGAATAACGCCCTTCTCGGCAGCTTTGTCCAAAGCGCTGATAGCCTGTCGTACAGCTTCTTCTGCTGTTTTGACCTCACCGGTGTTAATTGCCAGACGAGCTTTCGAAACGAATGTGCGCGCACGACCACGAAAAACACGGTTGCGAAGACGCCGCTTTTCATTTTGCTTGTTCCGTTTTATTGCAGACTTAATGTTTGCCAAAGTCTTCCTCCAAAAACAACCTTTACAAGATTTGCAGGAGTAAATTTTACCCCACGCGATAAATTTTGTCTAGCTTGGTAAGCGAAAGAAATACACCGCTTTAACTTGACAATTATCAATTTTTACGCATAAAATGCCGAATAGACTGTCATTATGAGTTGTGGGACACATAACAACAATTTGAACATCGGACCAAGAATCTCATAAGATTATCTATCCATACCAGAGGCATAATCACATGAACAAGTTCAAATTAATCCTTGGGATTATCCGTGCACCATTTTTATTGCTTGCACCAGTTTGCGTGGCGGTTGGCGTTGGAACGGCCTACTGGCAAAAAAATCCGTTAAACTGGTGGGATATTGTGCTAGTTCTCATCGGCGCGGTATCCGCTCATATCAGCGTGAATACATTTAACGAATATTTTGATTTTAAGAGTGGGCTCGATACACGGACACAACGTACACCCTTCAGCGGCGGTAGCGGTACGTTGCCGGCTCATCCAGAATTGGAAAGAATCGCTTTTCTGATAGCATGGGCAACATTTGCAATTACTGGCACTATTGGCATATATTTTGTTTACCTGTACGGATGGCAACTGCTACCGGTTGGAATTCTTGGCTTGTTATTGCTGGTAACTTATACAACTCGTTGGGCTTATCACCCGCTCTCATGTCTTGTCGCCCCGGGTTTGGGTTTTGGTGTACTCATGGTAATGGGAACGCACTTTGCTCTAACTGGCTCGTATAGCTGGACAGCATTTATAGCATCACTGGTGCCAACCTTTCTGGTCAGCAATTTGCTGCTACTTAACCAATTCCCCGATGTCGAAGCTGATCAGAGCATCGGTCGAAAACACTTTCCAATCACCATTGGCCGAAAAGCAAGTAGCACACTTTATGGAAGCTTTTTACTGTTGAGTTATCTATCAATTATTCTGGGTGTGCTTTTAAATCTACTGCCAGCTCTCAGTTTAATCGCACTGTTAACTGCTATCATTGCCTGGCGTGCATATCAGGGCGCCAGAAAAAACGCCGAGAATATCCCTGCCTTGATTCCCTCAATGGGTATGAATGTGGTGCTCAATCTGTCCACACCCGCTCTACTCGCGCTAGCACTACTCATTAGCTAAAGACAATTAGAACATGGGCAAAGGCAATCCACTCTGACACAACATCTAACTTTTAGACCCTAATCTTTCGTCTGAGAGTAAAGCCTCTGGCTATTACCCATGTAGAAAGCGACGTATAAACTCGTCTCTTTCCATCCACATCTCAGTGCGTTGCAAACCAAACAGTCGGTGACTGCGGCGGCTGGCGGGGTTAAACGCCCACAACAAAAACCATGCATACAGATTTTCCCAGAATTCGCCAAATTTACCCAAAGGTGAACGATGAGGTAAAAAACTAAATCCCAGCCGCCGCATCAGACGTGCCCCACTGTCTCCATCCAAAGTGAATAACGCACTGATTCCTGCCACAGCCTTCACCTGTATTTCAGGGTGCTGTTGAAGATATTGTGCCAGGCGCTGCAATGAACCAACAAAAAACCGCCAGGTGCGATTTGCCCATGCCAAATCTGGTCCGCTCAAAGGCATTTGGGGCAAATGTTCATTCCATAAGTGCAATAGTAAGACCGCATCACCAGGCTGAATGTGAATCCCCGAAAGATCAATCGTGTGACGCGCCTTACGAATCTGCGCCCGCAAAATGCAGTCCGGATCATCCGAAAACACAAAAATTCCTGACTTCTGGCTGACCCAGCGGTCAAAAGCTCGAATCAATCTGCGAAGCATTTATCGCCTCCAGACTAACACTACTCCGCAGACAATGAGCAGCGTTCCCAGCCATTGCACAGAAGTTATCGTTTCTCCAAAGAAAAGACCCGCCGCCAGCACCTGAACACAGAGGAGTGATAATCCAGTAGTCACCGGGAAAGCAATGTGTAGAGGAAGAAAACGCAACAGCAAAGTCAGCGTGATAACCGTTATTAGACCAGCCAGATTACCCAGCACTTGCCAGATCAAAAAACCACGCAGGGTAGTGCTTTCTGCCGAAAATTTAAATCCAATGTTCGCCACAACATTAAAGAAGATATTGGCGACTATCAGTCCAGTGACATAAAAAACATTCATGGGTGACAACAATTTAAGGGAAACGCAAGAAAATATATCCCGCATAATTTTCCTCTATCAACATTTTGTATACCCTGTTCATGTGGTACGAACGTCAAAATAACTGCTTGATTTTGTCTTGTAATCTAACCCATTATTGCATATCATAAGGTTAGAAAAAACAAACATGCTGTAATGGAAAAAAGTACTTACTAAACCTCCTTCAGCCAACCCTTATGGCATGAGTGATTTGTCTCATGGTTGGTAGCTGGCTGGTGCTACCGTATATTATACGAGGAGCAAAGATTATGGGCGTAATTACAATTTCAAGACAATATGGAAGTGGCGGTGATGAAATTGCCAGGCAACTCTGCGGGCGGTTGAATTACCGGTATTTGGACAAACAACTGATGAGCCGTGTTGCCAGCCAGGTAGCAATGGGTGAAGTGAATATCTCGGATTTCTCCGAAGATAGCTACAAAGCCCGCAGCTTTTTAGACCGCTGGTTGGGTCTTTCTCAGCCGGAGCTGGTAGCCGAGATACGCACCTGGTCAGAAAGCGCCATTGGGACAAGGGCATTACGCGTGGAAAGACTGGACGAGGCGGAAGCAATCAATCTGATCCAGGCAATTATTACCGAAGTATACCGCATGGACAACATGGTTATTCTTGGACGCGGAGGACAGATGATCTTGAAGGATAAAGCCAACGTTCTCCATGTGCGCATTGAAGCGCCGTTCGAGGAACGCGTCCGCCGGGTTCATGAATTCGAAAGAATAACTCTTGCCGAAGCGCAAGAGAAAGTAGCCAACAGAGACAAAGCAGCATATTCATACATCAAACGGTTTTATGGTGTGGATTGGGGAGACCCATTACTATATCACCTAGTCATTAACACAGGCTTGTGTGGCATTACAGTTGCTGTTCAATTGATCTGCGAGGCGATCAGCGCGCTTAAACTTGTCTCAACCGCCTGAAAGTAAGAGACAGGCTTTATATTATATTGTTTTAATAAGACCGAGCTAATTGTATTAATATCCGAAAAGCGGAAAACATAGAAATTTTCAGGTAGCCATATGAGCAAATTGGCCGATATTCTAGACAAACATACCGCGCCCGCCGAACTGGTCCAGCAACTTGAGGATGGTGCTGTACGTTGTATTGCCTGCGCCCATCGCTGTCTGATCAAACCTGGGCGACGGGGGATTTGCCAGGTACGCTTCAATCAAAATGGTCAATTGCGTGTTCCGTGGGGATATGTCGCCGGTTTGCAGGTTGATCCTATTGAGAAAAAACCATTCGCCCATTTATTACCTGGCAGTGATGCTCTGACTTTTGGAATGCTGGGGTGCGATTTCCATTGTAGTTTCTGTCAGAACTGGTTATCCTCACAAACCCTGCGTGACCCACACGCCGGCACTGATTATATTCAAACCGTCTCACCGGATCAGTTAGTTAAAATTGCCATACAATCAGGAGCGGAACTGATTGTATCCTCATACAACGAGCCACTTATTACCAGTGAATGGGCGGTCGCGATCTTCAAGCTGGCAAAACAGGCTGGTCTGCACTGTGCTTTTGTTTCTAACGGCAACGCTACCCCGGAAGCGCTGGAATACCTGCGCCCCTATTTAACTGCTTACAAAATTGACCTGAAGTGCATGAACGACAAGCACTACCGCGAGCTGGGCGGTGTGCTGCAAAACGTATTGGATACTATCCGCCTAGCATACGAGTTGGGTTTATGGGTTGAAGTGGTAACATTGGTGATCCCCGACTTCAACGACAGCCCAGAGGAACTGTGGGAAGCGGCACGCTTTCTTGCTTCAATCTCACCAGACATTCCCTGGCATGTTACTGCATTTCACCCAGACTACAAAATGACTGATCGCCCTTCAACCTCTGCCCGTATGCTACAACAAGCTGCAGACATTGGTCAGGAAGCCGGGTTACACTACGTTTATGCCGGCAATTTACCCGGGCGAGTTGGATCGCTGGAAGACACTTTTTGTCCGCACTGCCAAACCCGCCTGATCCAGCGGCGCGGCTATTCTATCCTTGATTATCGTATCACATCCCAAGGCACCTGTCCAAAGTGCGGGGCACATATTGCCGGGGTATGGAGTGACCGACCGGAAACAGTTCGCTTAGGCGGTTGGGGCATGCCTCGACGAATAGACTGGTGACGCTGATCTTATGGATAAGGAATGGGGGTCTCAAATGGTGTGGGGGTTTGGGCAGTTGTCTGTCCACCCGTATAAAGTTGTTCTCGACCAGGCGGAACGGGGGTGCCGCTAATTGGAACCAACGCCTCACTCGGAAACGTGGTAACAAACCTCAACCATGGTGTTGGAGTCGGTGTAAGACGAACCTTCTGGCTGACATCCTCCACATAGGCGATCGCTTGTTGGCAGTCACCTTCGAGATTGGTAGAAACATTGCTCCAGGTTAAATCCTGCCCGCGAATCCAGGTTTGCTGAATGGCATTTGCCAAACACCCTGCGCCGCGGTTGTAGTTTACCAGAGTAAAACGCCATAAATCTTCATAAGAAGTGGTCTGGCCAGCCTGGCGTCCAGTAATATTACGCATAATACGTGAGACCTGCTCGCAATTTGCCAGCAATCCCTGAGCAAACGCATTTACACTGAAATTAACCTGCGATAAATCAATTCCCTCAGTACACGATGGGCAGGTGGCATCCATGTGGCGTACCAAGGCGCCACGCAACAGATTTTGTTCCTCCACTCCCAAACGAGCGAAACCCAAGTCGCACGTTTCCTGATGCAGCACCAAGGGACAAAACTGATTATAAAAGCTGGTATTCCATAGAAGAACGGTATCCGCACCATATTCAGTGAGCTGACCAAGTCCGGACTCGTGATAAATCTTATAAATGCCAGGCCAGAGCTGACTTTCTCTCCCAAAAATATTTTTTAATAGTTGCGCAGGAACACCCGTGTTGCGTGCCACTTCCAAAATCTGTTGGTCAAAACGATTTTGCCACTCAATGACCTGCGGCATTGCTGCCTGCATTCCACAATTGTTGGCAATTAAATCCCCTTGCAAACCATGATTAGGGCAACCGCTGGCATCCACAACATCATTTTGGATTAACATTCCTGCTAGATAATAATAAGAGATGGAAGACTCAAGACCGCTCACATCCTGCGGAGTAGTCAGCCAGCCCGGTGGGCCTTCAATCTCTGGGAAGACCTGCCAGATCTGAGCGCATGAAGCGGGGTGAGCGCCTCGCCAACGATTGCTTAGGACATCCACCGTCCACTCTCTGCGGTCACTGCGCCGCCCTTCTGGTGCCATAAAATCTCCCCATGTCAACACACGTACCAATGCTGTATAATGCTCGGTTGAATCTCCAAAACTAGAATCGGCCCAAAATTCAATCTGAGTGCCCTGATAGCCGGTCGGCGCCAGTGGTATCTCACAGCGATCAGCCGGACAGCTAAAAGGCTTGTTGCCCACAAAGCCCTGAATTCGGATGATTGTCTCATTAGGAAGCGGCTCAGTGGCTGTAATGAGAAGTTTTGGCGGCGTTGTACACCGGTTGGGTGACAGGCGAGGATCACAGCCCCCAAGAGTAATCCAAGCTTCGGGCAACGGCAAATTAATTTCAATTGTTTTTTGTCCCTTTTCCTTTGCAGCCAGGTGCAAATACACTCCCTCGCACTGGCTATAATCCTTCTCTTCATTAACGGAGCAAGGCTGGGTGTCAAACCAGTCTTCGTAAAGATCCTCTCCGCAGGCTTTCAAAATTTCATCACCAGTCGGAAACTCCGGGTGGTCAATAACAATTTCACAGACTGTGGAATTATTTTTCCAGCGGATCAGCCACCAGGTATAGAAATCAACATCAATGACAAATGAGGCATGCCGCAGGATCGGTTGAGGCGCTGGTGGAATTTCATCCTGAGCAAGCACTATCCCTGCCGGAAGTCCAAACAAAGACAACAGACTGAAAAGAACCAGAAAAACCCCGCTTAACATTCTCCGCATAGCAAACAGTCGTCTGTCCATCGCAGTAATTTGTTAACAGTCTAGCATAAATCAAAATAAAAATAAATCACTTTTTGCGTGTAAACGCCTTACAATAATGTTATAATACTATTTGGATGTTATATATCCATTTCTCTGCTGTTCTCCCTGTCTACCGTTTGTAAACACCAATTATTTTGTGTTGCAGGGGGGAAGGATGAATTTCAAAAACAAAAATCTATTTTCCAGGAGAGGCATACATGAAAACCAACCGAATAAAAATCCTTGCAGTGCTAATTATCGTTATGCTGACCGTACTGGCATGTGGTTTTAATTTCAGCACCGCTAAAATTACCGATGCCAAAATGACAGCGAATCCGGAATCAGATCAGGCTACATCAACATTTTCACAAGATCAGACTTTTTACTGCATTGTGACCCTTCAAAACGCTCCAGAGGACACGAAGATAAAAGCAGTTTGGACCGCGGTAAATGTTGAAGGAGAACAGCCCAACCTGCTGATTGACCAAGCAGAGATTACAGCCGGAAACGAGAGCATCTTCACTTTCAACCTTCAAAACAATGGCCTATGGCCTAAAGGGAATTATAAAGTTGACCTGTACTTGAACGATAATCTGGATCGCACATTAGAATTTGAAGTACAATAAACAAAGTTTGTAACGGGTTAAAAAAACCAAATAATATCCGCAACCACACTGTAAAAGCCTCAATTGCTTGACAATTCCGCGAGAGGGGTTAGAATTAAAGCTGGTGATGAGGCTCGCCAGAAAATATCAAACTGCCCTTGTGGCTGATAGCCTCTGTCTGCAAATCTTGCAGCAGAGGTTTTTTATTCGATGATTAGCTGGAACATGAACTCAGATACTTTGAATCCCAATCAGCGGCGCTTTCTTCTTATCTCACTTTTGAGTGTTGAGAAAGCCTTGCGCAAGACAAGCCAATTGCTCACACAAAGCAGCGATACAGGTATTTTATACACACGCAAACCGTTCCACCTCGGAGAATTCCGTGACACTGCGCTTGAGAAAATAAATTGTATTCTTGAAGAATTAGAGATTTTTATCAAACAACTTGGTCTAAACCCATTAGAAGAAGATAGTGCCCGAATTATTGTTAGTGAGCTGACTATGAGCTGGGCGGGACTGGAAGACTGTCGCTCCAATCGTCTGAAAGGATATGGAGAACTCGCTCCCCAGACAGCCGACTGGCTGGACGAAAGAATCGAACACTTTGCCAGCCTCATTATCGAATTAACCCGAATCCTGTCAATCAACCAATCTGAAAGTCTTGAAGGTTAAAAATGGGCAACAATAAATCTTGCGAAACTAGGCTGGAAACCCTACAAATTACCGTTACCAGTGAAACCTTGCGTGAACTGGATCACCTGATCAGTTTGCGCAATTGGGAACCGTCCGAGGGTTATCGCATTATTCTCGGCACAGGACTGGGCTATTTGCTAGCTCAATCGCTATTGGATTCAGAAAACACTGCCGGCTTATCGCAAGATGCAGAGCGGTTGACGGCACGACTGGTACAAACCGAATCCATGCTGGCATCCCTGCGCTTTCATACTTTTGAATTACAGCAACAAACTAGCAACTGGGAACTATCCAGCGGAGCCATATACCAGGAAAACATGGCCCTGAAAAATCTGGTCAATCGTCAGCGTAAAGAGATAGCTGATTTGCGTTTAAAATTACAGGAACTACAAGAAAAGATGGCCAGCAATCACACAACCCTGGATCAAAGCAACCTATCCGATTCTAAAAAGATTCCTGCTGAATTACATCCATCACGCTGGCTGACACGCCTCTTTGGATTTTTGAAAATAAGCGTACAAAAACCCAAACAACTTTAAGAGATTTTACAATTAATGTCAAAGCACTCTTAACAGGATGCTTGTAAGAGGTGATTAAAAAATGACAAAACTGATTATCGTGCGGCATGGTGAAACAGAATGGAATCGAGTGGAACGTTTTCGCGGCCGATACGATATTCCACTAAATCAGACAGGGCTTAGTCAAGCTGAAAAATCAGCAAGGTTTATTGCAACCCATTGGAAACCAATCGCGGTGTATTCCAGCCCTCTAAATAGGGCAATGGAAACCGCTACAGCTATTGCCCGCGCAAATCAACTAACCGTCCAGCCTCACCCGCAACTGATAGATATTGACTATGGAGACTGGCAAGGATTAACCCCCGAAGAAGTCCGAATGCGCTGGACCAAACAGGCTCGAAATTGGTATGAACACCCCGATCAAGCTCAGGTACCGAACGGCGAGACACTGATTCAGGTTCAAAAGCGAGCCATGCAGGCTGTGTACGAAATATGTGCCCTGCACCCGAACGAAGACGTAGTTCTGGTCAGTCACACGGTGGTTAACCGCTTGCTACTTCTGGCAATGGTAGGCGCAGGGGTTGAACGTTTCTGGCACATCCGACAGGAACCCTGCGCAATCAATTTGGTTGAAGCAGACGGGCAGGACTTCACGATCATCTCCATGAACGACATTTGTCACTTGCGATCCTGACCAGCCAAGATCATGCTGACATTTTATTGCCCAAATTGCTGGACAGAACTGCAAGAGAATACCCGAAAATGTCCTCACTGTGGGTATGAAGTTGACCATTTTGAGTCGTCTTCTTATGAAGATAAACTGCTTGCCGCTCTAAACCACCCTCTTCCCGAACGACGAATCATGGCGGCGCAAATACTGGGAAACCTGGGAAGTCAGCGAGCGTTAAAGGAGTTCAAAAATATAATACAAGCTGAAACTGATTACTTCTTCCTGCGAGCAGTATTGATCGCCAGTGCAAAAATTAGTTCTCCAGACCGTTTTCAAATCTTACAACTCGCAACAAAACACGAGTCAAAATTGGTCCGCGATCTTGCCGTTGAACTTCTCAATCAACTGACTTCAGGTCAAGAACATGACCAATGGGACCGCCACACAGGCTGATGCGCCGCTACCGGTTCTGGTCTGCTGATAGTTGTATTCTCATCGCCTGATTTGCCCTGATTAACCTCTCATTCTCAGTTCTGATGGCGTTTAATTTCCACTCCAAGGCTTTAACTGTCTGTAACAATTGAAAAGTGCGATATTTCATCACCGCGTAACGACCTTCCAGCAATAAATGTTCCATTTGTGCGCGTCGTAGCTCTTTCAACGTATCTGATTCACTATGCTTAATGCCTTTAATCATCTGTTCGTCCTTCACCGCCCTCAACCCAGCCTTCAATAAAAACATCAAACCTTCCTGTTCTGTCCAACCATTTTCAGTAAATTCTTCTTGTAATTCCCGCCACACATCATCCAGGATGTCAAACTCAATATGCCGCATTCCTACATTAGTAAAAAAATCATCCTCAAATGTATCCATTTTTAGGAGCCTTTCAAAAAAAGAAACCTCTACTGTCAAACCATTCAGTAGAGGCTATCAGTCTCAAGACACTTATGGCGAGCCTCATCACCTATCTATAGTTTATGTTTATTATGATTATAACGCAACCTGTGGCTAACCGGAAAAAATATAAGCGTCTGTACTTTGTCTCTCTAAAAAGATGTAAAATAGCCTGGATGAACGACTTTTTTGCAAGTAAAAAAATACGACAATTGATAACTGCTCCCTGCAATCACGAACCCTGCTAGAGAGAATGATCATGAATCAACTGATTTGTGTAAACTGCAAAAAAACTTATCCTTTAAACGAACCGTTCTGGCGATGCGCTTGTGGTGGTTTGCTGGATATTCAATTTGAACCGTTTCTGGACCTCAAAAAAGTTAAACGAAGAAACCCTTCCTTATGGCGTTATCGAGAAGCTATCCCAATCGAAAACGACGCAAACATTATATCGTTCAATGAAGGTTTTACTCCACTTGTTCCGTTTCAATTCGATAAGATTACTGTTTGGATCAAACAGGATTATCTTTTCCCAACTGGTTCATATAAAGATCGCGGCGCCACTGTTCTGATCAGTAAAGCCATGGAACTGGGCATTCAGAGTGTTGTGGAGGATTCTTCAGGTAATGCCGGATGCGCTATCGCCGCCTATTGTGCCAGAGCAGGTATTGAATGTTTTATCTACGTCCCAGAAAGCACATCACCCGCCAAACTGGCACAAATTCAAATGTATGGGGCAAAATTAAAGCTTATTCCCGGCTCACGGGAGGATACTGCGCGGGCTGTTCTGCAAGCTGCCCAAACACATTACTACGCCAGCCATTCATGGAATCCCTTTTTCTTCCAGGGAACCAAAACTTTCGCTTATGAGGTTTTTGAACAACTAGGCTGGCGTGTCCCGGATACAATCGTCCTGCCCGCCGGGAATGGTACTCTATTACTTGGAGCTGCAATTGGCTTTAATGAGCTCAAAACAATCGGACTAATACCTGATATTCCAAAAATCATTGCCATACAGTCAGAAAATTGCGCCCCGCTCTTCAAGGCATTTCAAGAAAACCTCCCGGTAATTCCGACCATCAACAAATTAGACACACTAGCGGAAGGTATCGCCATTGCTGAACCGGTGCGCGGAAGGCAAATCATTGATGCTGTACGCCAATCAAGAGGATCTTTTCTCACCGTCAGTGATATAGAAATCGAAGCCTCACTCAAGCGTCTCTGTCGCCAGGGCGTCTATATCGAGCCCACGGCCGCAGCCACAATAGCAGGGGTTGAGAAATATATCAGCAATCTCACCCAAGACGAGTTGATCGTCTCCGTTTTTACCGGCCACGGACTGAAATCAACCGAAAAGATGCTTAAGATTTTGCAACATGGTGATTAGCATGTATGACGCAATCAGCGTGGATTATGATCGTTTTGTCAACTGGGGTGAGCGCCTGGCATTTGAAATGCCGTTTATTGAACAATGCCTTTCTGGTTTGAAGCAAACGGTTAAACCTATTCGTGTACTGGATGCCGCCTGTGGCACCGGCTGGCACGTGATCGAGCTTCGGCGAAAAGGTTATGAGGCTTATGGCGCGGACATAAGCACCCGGATGATTGAGCGCGCGATTGCCAATGCCGCTACGGCGAACGTCCTTGCTACTTTCAAAGTCGCTGGTTTTGGTAAATTGGCAAAGGTTTTTTTATCCCAATCAATGCCCCACTTTGACGCGTTGCTTTGTCTTGGAAATTCTTTGCCCCATGTGTCGGGGCTAACAGAACTGGAAAATACACTCAAGGATTTTGTTGCCTGCCTGCGGCCGGGTGGCTTGCTCTTGATACAAAATCGCAATTTCGATGCTGTGCTTGAACAACACCTGCGCTGGATGGAACCCCAATCTTATCGAAAAGGAAACGAGGAATGGTTATATTTGCGATTCTATGATTTTGAGGCGGATGGGACACTTGGGTTTAACATGCTTATCTTGCATCGCGATCCTCAAAATCAATGGCAACAAGTGGCAGAAAAAACCACTCTGTATCCATTGAGGAAAGACGAAATTGGAGCTGCCCTGAAAGCAACTGGGTTTGACGACATTATTTTTTACGGCAGTATGAGTGGGGAACCATACGATTCGAAAAAAAGCGGTAACCTGGTTGTGCTTGCCAGATTGCCGCAGAGTTGAGAGCCCTCGACTCAGGGTAATTTGACGCGGTGGCGGTCTTCTAAAATTTCAGCCAAACGCTGAACCTCCATCTGTTGTTTTTGCTGATTCCAACCCAGCACTTCACCGGCGATAGCTGCCAGCTCTTCCACAAGCAAACGAGTCAACTTGCCGCGCATTCCTACCGAAGTACGGCGTAGCGCCAAATCATCAAGGTGCTCCACCCTTTCTTGTCTCACAAGGTACTGAATTTCACATCTCGTATATTCAGACGAATGGATTAGCGGCGCATCATTCCCAACAGAAGCTGCATAATCAGCCACTTTTGCAGCCTCGCTGCCATAGCGGTCAAACCACATTCGTAACCATTCGGGATTTAATCTAGTGCGCGTTTGCAAATCTGCAAGCCAATCCTCTGCATCAGTGGGATAATTGTGCCCACCGCCGATGGCCATGTCATGGGTAGTAACCTTTCGCTTAAGCCCCATTTGCTTCAGCACGACATCGGTTGTTTGTTCTGAAAAAGCGCGGAAGGTTGTCCATTTGCCTCCCACGAGGCTGTAAACCGGAAACTCGAGTCCGGCTGTCGGTGGTAAAACTTCAATACTGTGATCGCGAGTAATTTGTCCGGTGGTCTTTGCTTTACTGGAAGGCAGCGGCCTGACACCAGAGAATGTGAACACAATCTGCGAGCGATTTACTTGCATGGACGGAAAAACTCGATCTAACATCCCCAAGAAATAATCAATCTCATCATCTGTGCAACGTGCCTCATCTGGATTTTCAATTGCAATGTCCGAAGTACCAATAATAATCTCATCGAAGAACGGCAAGATCAATACTATTCTGCCATCTTTGTTTTCAAAGAAAAATTCATGGTCGCCGATCATTTTCCGTAATTCAGGATGATGAACAACCAGATGTGAACCTTTTGTTCCGCCCATATAATGGGTCGGGACGCCCAGCGCAGCGTTCACGCGGTCAATCCAAGGTCCAGTAGCATTGACTACAACTTTTGGAGCAACTTCCCACTCTTCACCGTTTACTTCATCTCGCAGCCTGACCGTTTTTCCTGCAGCTCCAACCACGCGAACGTAATTGAGCGCCCGAGCCTCGTCATAGACTGCTTCAGCGTCACGGAGCAACTCAATGCAAATGCGCTCTGGGTAGGGCATGTAGGCATCGTAATATGTAGCCGTGCAAAGTATTTCCGGGTTAATGGCAGGCCATTTCACCAAGGATTCAGCACGCGAATGAAAACGGTGTGGTGGCGTTTTACGGTCTTTACCAGTAAAGCTGTCGTACATGAGCAAGCCCAACTTGATCACCACTGCACCGCGCTCAGCCGGTCTATCCAGCACTTTCAGAAATTTCAACGGTGCATTGAACAATCCCGAAAACCATTTAAACATTGGGATCGTAGTTGGCAGCGGCTTGACAGCGTGAGGGGCATTTTTCAAAAGCCGCTCGCGCTCCTGTACCGCCTCCCTTACCAGACGAAACTCACCATTTTCCAAATAGCGAATCCCGCCATGCACCATGTGTGAGGATGCCGCACTAGCACCAGAAGAAAAATCACCTGCATCAACCAGCAACACCCGCACATGCTGAAGTGCCAAGTCACGAAACGTCCCTGCTCCGTTAATCCCACCGCCAATGATCAGCACGTCAACTTGAGGATTATTGCGGTAATACTGAAGTATCTCCTGCCTGTTATTCATGCTTGCCTCCATTCAAATCATGATCACTCTGTGAGTTTATTATATATGCATGTCATTAGCCTAGAGAAAGGACTCACTTCAAGACTAAATTAGAGATAAAATAAAAGCGGTATCAATCAATGAGTACATTTCCCCCGATCAAAAGGCTGAGCGTTTTTATTATGCTGGCGCTTTTAGTCGCTTGCTCAATGCCTGTACACTTTACAGGTACAACGAATACCCCTGACATAACGCTAACGCCTTCACCCGCTTTGGCTTCCCCCTCGCCTTCCGCATCGTCCTCTCCATCCCTAACCTTGACATCCACACCAACGATCATCGCTTCCCTTACTCTCACACCATCACAAACATTATCACCATCGCCTGTTCCTACTTATGCTATTCTGCGCGGTGAAGTCCTGGAGTTGGCAAACTGTCGTTATGGTCCTGGGGTACCTTATCTCTACAAGTACGGTCTGGTGCCGGGTAGCCGGCTGGAAATCATCGGGCGCAATGATGCCGGCACATGGGTCTATGTGCAAGCAATCGGTGGGCATAACCCCTGTTGGGTGAACGCCCGGGTGATGAAAATTCAAGGCGATATCATGAGCGTAGAACCCATTTATCCCGATAAAGCCAAGTTACCTGTCTCCCCGTATTACCCGCCGCCAGCAGTGACATCTGTCACACGCAATGGTGATCAGGTAACCATCACATGGGTTAGCAAAGCACTGCGCCCCGGCGACCGTGAGAACGAAAATAGCCCGTTGTTTGTCGTGGAAGTATGGACGTGCCAGCAAGGGAGGATTGTTTTCACCCCCATCGGAGCCTACCAAACCCAGGTCACTGTAACCGATGAGCCAGGATGCAGCGAACCCTCACATGGACGTGTCTTTCTGGCGGAAAAGCACGGCTACGCTGGACCCGCTGAAATTCCCTGGCCTGCACATTTGATGCCCTAAGCCTGTATCAGAACTGGAACTTACAAAGACCATACAAAATTTCATCCTGGCGGTCTTATTCGTGTATAATGATCTTTACTAACCGGCATTTTTTCAAAGAGGGATAAAAAATTATGTTTCGCAGTTACCCAGAAAGTTTGCAAAAAGATTTCCAAGATTTCCTGATTCGCATGGCTTACATCGCTGAAGCAAAGGAATGGGATAACCGATCCCATATTGAGCGTATCCGTAGATTCACCGCTATCCTTTGTGATGCAATGGATATGCTCCCTCAAGATGTAGAGACTGTTTCCTACGCCAGTATGTTACATGATATTGGTAAAACATTGATTCCGGATGAACTTCTAAAAAAGGCCGGAAAATTTGAACAACAGGATTGGGGAATTGTAGAACAGCATACAATTCATGGAGCACAAATATTACATGGCTCGAATTCCCTTATCTTACAGAACGCTGAAATTATTGCTTTGACCCATCATGAGCGTTGGGATGGGTCTGGCTATCCCAAGGGCTTAAAAGGAGAGGAAATTCCATTGAGCGGGCAAATTTGTGCCATCGCGGATGTTTTTGACGCACTCACCACACCCCGCCCTTATAAACAAGCCATTGATGACGATGAAGGCCTGAGGATTATTCAAACCGCAAGCGGAAAGCTATTCTCCCCCCAATTGGTTTCTGCTTTCTCGTCCAGATTTCAGGAAATTCAAAAAGCTAAAAGGGTCCTGAGTAAATAAATATCTGACCAGACTGCCAACCAAATCCTTGAAAAGGTGAAAATTTCAGACCAAACTGGAGCAGCCACTATTCGCCAGGTGGGAAGGCATAGTATGGCTCTGTAATCTTATTGACGTATCCTACTCCCAGTTCACAACTGCCACTCCCCACATACCCGGCGATGTCTAGCCAGGTGATCTGACCTTCAATGCTCTCATATGCATCTCTTACAGCATTGTAGAGGCATATAGAGCCAGCATTGTAGTTATACAAAGTCAACTTCCAAATCGTTGCATAATCCACAACCGCACCCGGTGTGGATTGTCCGGTGGCATTTGATACGATTTGAGCAGTCTGACGACAGTATGCAAGCAAGGCATGGGCAATATAATTAATGCTTTTCTGAGCTTTTGCTATATCAATTTTATAGGGGCATGTAGGACAATCCGCATTCACATTTTGCAAAAAAGAGCCAATCATCATTGCATCAATAAAATATGCCTCACATCTTCCCCCGTAAGTGGGATCACAGGCTCTCTGAAACAAAACCGGACTCCAGTATAGAGCCGTATATGCACCGTAATACGTAAGGTGACTCAGTCCAAAATGATATGTTCCCCACTGTCCAGGCCAGAACTGGCTCTCATAGCGGATTAATTGCTTAAGCAACACCGGAGGAACACCGACATCTTGCCACGCCTGTAAGATCGCCTCATCATAAGCATTTTGTAATTCAATAACAATTGGTCTTGCTGCAGCAAGTCCACAGGCGTTGGCATAACCTCCAGCCCCCATACCACCCGCTGGACAATCAGATGCATCCACAACACCGCTTTCAATCAAGCGACCGGCAAGATAGAGATAGTTCTCCTCCGTCGCAAGTTCAGCAGCACTTTCTGGTATATATAACCAGTGCAACTCAGCGTCAGGAACAGTGCCACGATTTAAACAAATTGCTCCTGAAGCCACTGGTGGGGGTGGTTCTGTAGCCGCTTTTGCCAATGAATCATTTTGATTACCACCAACAGCCAACAGAGATACCATTGCAATTATGATCATTACAATGGCTAGGTACTTTTTATTGAGCAATGGTCCCCCCATGAACACTCCATAATGACAATGATTAGTTGGGATAACACAATAAAGAATACAAATATATTATAACGTCAATCCAACATAGGAACAGTGACTTTTGTCAGTTAATTGGATTCTCAGAAAAGCAATTAATAAGTCAAAGGCACAAGCAACCAGAACCTGTCTGGGTGTTAACCAAACGGATCAACGTAATAATGAGTATTTACCCCCTATTGAGTATTTATCCAAAAACCGCCCGATAAAAGCATCATTCATTCAGAAACACATTTTCCGGTAGATGGATGTTGTTCATTGTAAATTTTTCCATAAATCTGGGTCTCAAGCCAGTTGAAATGAAAGCACCCTCCACCCTGCCGTTAGACATGCCAGTTTGACGAAACACAAAGAGATCTTGCATTACGTACTGGTCACCTTCCAGACCTTGCAGTTCCGAAATCTGCACAACTTTGCGTGTACCGTCCTTCATACGTTCCATGTGGATGATCAATTCTATAGAAGAAGCTACTTGCTCACGAATGGCTTTCAATGGAAGATCCATACCAGCCATTAAGACCATTGTTTCAATTCTGCGCAATGCATCACGCGGTCCATTCGAGTGGACAGTGGTCATGGAACCATCATGCCCGGTATTCATAGCCTGTAACATATCCAGCGCTTCTCCGCCGCGCGCCTCACCAACAATAATCCGGTCAGGTCTCATGCGCAAAGCGTTAATCACTAACTGTCGAATGGTAACTTCACCTTTTCCCTCGATATTGGGGGGACGTTTCTCAAGTCGAACAACATGGAACTGGTTTAGTTTCAATTCTGCTGTGTCTTCAATGGTTACAATTCGCTCATGGGAAGGGATAAAGGAAGAGATCACATTCAAGAGCGTAGTTTTACCAGAACCAGTTCCCCCTGAAACTACCATATTGATACGAGCTTCCACACAGGCTTTGAGAAAATTAATCCCCTGTATGCTAATTGTCCCATTGGCAATTAGATCCTGAGCAGTGAAGGGAATCACCGCAAATTTACGGATTGTCAGAAGTGGACCGTCCAAAGAGAGGGGAGGAATTGTAACATTCACGCGGAATCCATTGGGTAAACGCGCATCGACCAGGGGGGATGCTTCATCGACCCTCCGACCTATTGGTGCAACAATTCGGTCAATTATTCGACGTAAATGAGCTTCATCTGCAAATTTCACGTTGGTGTACTCGATAATTCCAAAACGCTCAACGAACACATTATTAGGTCCATTAACCATGATTTCGGTGACTTCCGGGTCATTTAGCAAAGGCTCTAAGGGGCCATAGCCAATAATATCTGCAGTCACCCATTCTAATAATCGTAGACGAGTGCCCCTTGAATATAATAAGTTTTGTTCTGACAACACCTGATTAAAATACAATTCGATGGTCTGTTTCACCTGCTCCTGATTATCAAGATTCAGCTCGTTATTGGAATCTGAAAGCAACCTTTTTTGAACAGCGTCGCGGATGAAATATGCCTCTTCCTGATTAAACGGAAGAGATTCAACAGATTCCTTTGTGGGGTGCTTGGGTGATTGCTCTCGTTTTATTGCCGGACGGTTCGCAAACATAATCAACTCCATCAACAACTAATACGGTTTATGGAACCTGCCGCAAGGTAGGCACCTTTAATTCCTGATCGGATTTCAACACCATAGAATCAGAAAGACTGTTAACCTCTAAAATCGCGCGAATGGTGGAAAGATTCAGCTTCGCTATACTGGCTAAATTTTGACCTGCTTTTGCTGATACAGTCCTTATCACATAAAGAGACGCTGGCTTCTTAAACGCTTCTGCATATAAAGTGTACGCATCATAAAACTTATTTCGTGCAGCCAATCGTTGTGCAGCATCGAGAGTGGCAACGAAATTCGCATCATCAGATATTCCCCTTACATTAAACTTTTGGATTGCATATTCAAAATATGAAACTGCTTCTTCATACTTACTTAGGTAACCCAAGGTATATCCAAGCAAAATCTGCACCTGAAAGAGCTGCATACTGTTTTCAGTTTGTTCCCAAGCTAAAATTTCAGCCGCCTCAAAATCACTCCGTGCATAAGAGTAATATCCTACTGAATAATAACGATGTCCCCTGAGCATATAGGCTTCATACAGCAAATGCCTTACCATCCCCCCCGCATAATTTTTGTCAAAAGATATTATTCGTTGAAACTTACTTATAGCAGTGTCCCAGTCTCTTTTGTTAAATGCCTGAACCCCATCTATATAAATCTGCGCACGGTTTAATTCAGCACTTGCCGCCTGGTTATCGGGTTGAATGCTGGACACCTTTCTCAGATAGGTCAGGGCTTTAAGCAACGTATCCGAATCCAAGTTTGGATCATTAATGAACATGCGAGCCGTTTTTTGATATTTTACAACCAATAAATCTCGCATAATTTTCTGTAAATTCTGGCGTTCATTAGTGAATGCCTTGTTTTGTGGTACCAGGGCTACTGCTTTGTTATAGTACTCTTCTGCCTTATCTATATCGCTAATCGTAGCTTGAGGGTTATTGAGAATTATTTCTATTTGGTTGTAGTAGCTGACGAATAATTGTTCCTCCATGCCCTCCCATTCAATATTTGGTTCCAACTGAAACACTTGTTCGTAACATGAAATCACAGTTGCCCACTGTTGATTTTGATAAGCAGAGGTTGCTTGCGCAAGCAATTCATCAACCTTGATTCTTTTATTCGCCAGATCAAACTGGTAATTGACATCCTTATATAGAGGAGATTCTTTCTTAATTTTTTCTAGAATTGGAAGAGCCTCGCGGTATCTGCCTTCTGCAATCAGATTCATTGCTATATCATAGTTGGCATCAATTAGCGCAAGATTATCCAACGCGGCGGTTAGCTCTGGGAGTGCCTTGTACTCAGGATCAATTGTTCGAATGCGATCCAGCACCATGCGGCTCTCATCAACTTTCCCCACCTCGATTAATGCCCTTGCCTGGGATTCGAGTGTTTCTAACAAGACCCTATTTTGAGCCTGTTCCTCTGAAACCCGAGGAGTTGTCAATGCCTGATACACTTTTCCCCCCCATTTAACGCCGGCAAATCCTAAAACCGCTACCACTAAAACACCAATCAAAATATTGCGCATGCGGGGCGTGATGAAAATCCCCGCTTTCTCGCGAGAATCCACCTGCGCTTTGCTAAAAATGGAATACTGAATATCAATATCCTCCTTTAGCTCCAGTAACTTTGGCTCACCAGGATATTTTCTCAACAAGGCCCCGAGGATATGCGAACACGTTTCCCATTCCGCCTGCTGATACGCAGCCATCAGCTTCTTATAGTCGTTATCCAATAATAAATAATCGGTTTCACCAGGAACTGGTGTATTTCCACTTTCACCATCCGTAGAAAAAACTATTGGTTTTGAAACATTAATCTTTTCAGACTCAGCCATTATTTATCACCTAAAATATCACGTGTCATTATCGATTAAAAACCTCAAGTAGATTGGGAATTAAAGGTCCAAGAATAACAGCAAATATTGCGGGCAAGATCAAAAGAGCCAAAGGAACAATCATCCGGGCTGGTAATCGATAAGCAATCTCTTTTGCACGCAGGTGGCGCAAAATGCGCATTTGCTCTGCCTGACCATGCAATACATCAGCTATACGCATTCCAAGCAACTCTGATTGAATGATCACTGCCACAAAACTTGAGAGTTCATCAATGCGCAAACGATCACTCATGTTACGCAAAGCTTCAGCACGTGATACGCCAATCTCCATTTCATTAATTACACGGCGGAATTCTTCACTGATGGCCGTTTGCCAATAATCACTGACCCGTTGAAGGGCTTGGTCAAACCCCAAACCCGCATCAGCACATACGGAAAGCATATCTAAAGCATCAGGCAGCGTATAGCGGATCTCCGATATGGATTTCCGAACAAGCATATTCAACCACATTGAAGGCAGCAGATATAAAATCAAAATGATAGCAATTCCTAAATACACCCGGACAAGCAATGGATCGCTGAAGCGCTTGATCAGCTCACCAATGGAAGTATTCGCAAATAATGCTATCAATTGCCCCAGACTAGGATAGTTCAGGAGAAATGCCAAAAAAATTCCGAGAAACAACAAGCCATAACGCAATCCATTAAACTCGCGAGCCCGCAATCCAAAGGGGTTCTTGGCTATCAATAGCTTGCGGTCCAGCTCGGCAATTGTAGCAGCAGGTAAATAGCGATAAAAATAATTTACCAGGCTTTTTATAAGCGGACTAAATACCCGGCGAAATATCGAACCGCTAAAAACTTGCTGAACCATTACAGGTGTATGAACAACCCTTGCCTGAATTGGTTCAGCCACAAAATCATTCAGCCTTCTGGAAATATTATTAGTACCGATCGTGCGTACCCCAATGAACGTTAAAACAATCCCAGCGATAATTACCAGAGAGCCAATGCCTATCAGAAGGACCGTGCTATCTATAAAGCTCAGGCTTGCCATGCCACACTCCTTTTCATCATACTCGCACCCGAGCGATCCTGCGCAACCAGATATTTCCTAAAATCACATTAATCCCTGCAACCGCAAAGATGGTTTGTGTAATTGGAGAGGTAAAAGCTTTGTCAAAGTAGGTCGGGTTGATGAAATAAATGATTAAGGCAGTAATTAATGGCAATAGCGTAAGAAAAGTACTGGTATAGCGCGCATATGATGTGAGCGCGCGCACCTCGCCAAAAAGTTGAATGCGCGCCCTGATTGTCTCAGTAACGGCCGTCAACATCGTGGAAAGATTACCACCTACCTGATTATTGATGATCACCGCAGTGACTACCATATGCAGGTCATCACTTTCCATTCGCGTGGATAAATTCAATAAAGCCTGACCCAATGGAAGCCCCAGTTGGATTTCTCGTTTTACCCGATCAAATTCTTCTGAGGCGGGAGCTGGCAATTCGCTAACAACTACATCCAAAGATTGTAAGAAGCTATACCCCGCCTGTACAGCGCCGCGTATTAAAACTAAAGTGTCAATCAACTGCTCTTCAAACTTCTTTTGCCGATTCGCAATACTTACAATTAACAAGGTTCCAGGAACAAGATAAGCGATTAAAGCCAGACCTGATGCTACCAGGGCACTTCCCGTCAAATACCAGCCTCCCGCAAATACAATCCCAGTACCAATCATGCGAATCAAAATGAACTCGGTAACTGTAATAGGCCAGTCTGCTCTCAACAATTGGAGTTGCAATTGCTCAGATGTAAATATTGAAAGCGTCTTGTTCAGCCTGTATCGGAACCTGCTCAATTGATCCTTACGCTGGTTATCAATCCTTAAGACGTCCTCCTGTGGCGGCCTTACATAATGGAATAAGCGATCCTGAACCGTGCTACCCCGTTTGTAAAGAGCATAGATTCCTGCAATAGTTAACCCAATTCCACAGAGCCCCAGAAAGATTCCAAGATAAATAGGGAATAAAGCTGACATTTGGTGGCACCCTTTAATTAGCTACCCTAAACGAGAAGACTTCGATAGAACCTCAGAGATTGGTTCAATAGGTGTCTTTACGAGATTGGGAGCTGGTACAAGCTCCAATAAATCTTTGGCAAATTTCTTGAATGTCTTGCTGATATTGTGCCCCGGTTTCTTTAAGATAACAGGAACTCCTTCATTGATGCTGTTCTGAGCCACTTCTTCATCCACCGGTATCGAGACAAATACTTTAGTTCGCAGTACCTTCTCGATATCTGCAACACTCACGTCTGATTTTCTGCCAACTTTGTTAACGACAAGTAATATCTTTTCCCGAGGATACGATAATGAGCGGGATATGTCCAGAAATTGCCTGGCAGCCCGCAAAGCAGACATTTCCGGAGTTAGAACAAGTAGAATCCTGCTGGCAGCATCCATATAAGTGACAGCCGCTTCGCTCAGGTAATTACCTCCGTCTACAACGATATTGGGATAGACGCTCTGTAAACCGAGAACTACGTTGTATAAATCATCTGGCCGAATCCCTTGTGCCATGGCAATAGAACTTGGACTGGGCAGGATCTGAATCCCCGATACATGCCGAGCAACCACCTGACGGATTAGGCTCTCATCCATCGAACCGGCATGTGGTATCAAATCGGAAATCGAATTTGCCGTTCTCAAATTCATCACCACTGCGATGTCGCCAAAAAGATGCTTCCCATCTACCAGAAGAACTTCTTCCCCGATGACTTGATACAATGCAATAGCAAGATTAGTAGCAACTGTAGTGCACCCTACGCCACCTTTTGGGCTGAAAACCACAAAATTCTTATTAGAAGTCTTTGCACTCACCAAGCTTTCCGGAAAGGTTGTCGCGCCGGCACTGCGTAATTGCAGCTCACGAACCCGGCGAAGTGCTGTTAACAATTGCAATTGTGAAAACGGATGTAGCATGAAAGCTCTGGCTCCAGCCATGATTACCTGTTGCGAAAAGCGCAGGGTTTCCTCTGAAAGAATAGCCACAACCGCGGTTTTAGGATATTGCATCGCGATTTCATCTACTAAGTCAAATATTTGTTCAGAAGGGACATACTCAAAATCAAGTAAAACAATGTCCGGGCTTAACTCATGGATTGCGTTCAATATACCTTCTGAGGCCAAAGACGAATCCAGTAATTTAAAATCCGTCTCTTTCATAAAAGCAGTATTAATCGTCTGGTTGATTAGCTCATTCTTGGAAACTACCAAAACCTGTGATGGTTCTATTGCTATCATCTTGTTAACGCCCTCTCTGATCCCGATTTTTTATTACTATTTTACGGTAATATCTGTAATCCATACAATTCTGTGATGTATTCTTTGGTGATGGGGGTCAGTTCATATTTGTCCCTATTCGTCGGTGCTCTCACAACAAAGTCAAACTTGGCATCCGAGTCGATCAAGTATTTCAGTAATAAAGCGTCTTGTGGGGGAATTGCCAGCAGATACGCCTTTACTCTGAGCTGTCCGCGTGACGGCGGAGCATTAGGGGGAGGTTCCGGGGCATTCTCATCAACGATTATATCGGCAACCAGAGCAGTAATGTCAGTTGCCTGATATGCATCGATCGTAAGTAAACGCTCCTCTAATATTTGCTCCCCTTCAGGAAGAGCAGGTTCTCCCTCCGCCGGTGCTCTTCGTAATTCAGAGATCATTGTTGCCAAAATATCAACTATATCTCCCCGTTGAATGATTGCGTTCTGGCTCATTAAGTCCTCTGCTGGGAAAGCAAATAGTACGTGCTCTTTGCTGAGTATAAATGCTAAATCGCTGTTAATATTGGTCGGATTAGCAATATTATGCTGAAGTACCATCTCCCCCTGCACCAGATCAGTCTTAATAAATTTGTTTAACACCTCATCAATACTGGTGATGGCATCGCGGGGAACATACTCTGCAGGTATTTCCGAAAGGGTTACATCTTCTTCACCAATGATTTCACCTAGGAACATATCGTGTGTAGTAATCACCACTTTTGTTACCAGAGGCGGAACAGGAGTGGGTTGTACGGCGGTTGAAGCGGCCGTTTGGCGCAGGATGAACGAAACTACAAACACTCCAATTCCAACCAGGATAATGCCAGCCAGTGCAAAGATTAAGCCTCGTGCCTTCATTGTTCTTTCTCCTTCTATGTCAATTCAAATGCCAAATCGATATACCTGCAGTCATTCAAAACTAAAACAAAATCCATAGAGGATCTGACAAAATATTCCAGATCTAACTACAGAAACCCATTTTTTGCCAGAACTTGGGTTCTTAACAATTCTCACTCTTGCAAAAAGGCATAAGGTTCCCATTGCGTAAGATCACGCAATGCCCTTTCAATTTTTCTGTTTTTTCCCAACCTCCCCTTTTTTTCAATAACAATCTAACAAACAAATCTTGAACCTCATTGTTGAGCAAAATGATTTTAGACCTCTTACTTTGTCAAAGAAATGATATATACTCCAACATCCACTCCCCCCGTACCCGCCAAACCCTGCACAGGGTAGCCAGAGACAAAGTAACCCTCAATACTTTTTCGGTTCTTTTCAACAATCTTGGCAGCCACTGCCGCATCATGCCCCGGGCATTTGCTATTAGACCCAGCGTCCACACAGGTGATATAAAAATTGGCAAAGCCAACAATGTGAAAATATTTTGTTGAAGCGCCTGAGGTATAAACTACCGTATCCACATCACCTGGACCAAGAGGCATTGAGGTATGAGCTGTTGTCAGACAATTTTGATTGCTTGGTTTTAACGGATCACCCTGACAAATTGCGTTGAAAACGGGCACCAAGACTACTTTGCCAACTTGATAATCATTAACGGCATTGTAAATAGAGGTGTCCACGCCGGATTGCTCAGGTATCCAGGTATGGACATAGATTGGATTGTCATACCCATATCGAATCCACTTTTTGAGGTCATTGGCACCGCCCCCAGCGCCACTGAGATCCAGCCAGCTCCGGTCGCCATCTAGCCCAATATCATTTATACCATCATTATTTAAATCACAATCTACTGTTCCACCTGGATAAGGCAAACAAAATTCTGCCGCAGTTTTGTTCGAATCCATGATGACATATATGTGACTGGGCAAATAGTTCTTTTTGAAATTAAACGGTGTGGAGATGGTAGTGCCACCAATGTTCACCGTGCCTGGAGAGCCTGTGATCATTGGTTGGAGTTGTGTGTTCCAATCTAACAACCTCATTTCACAATCAGGGCTGTCAGACCCGAACAGCGGAGGGTGACACGCCCAAGATACGGGGAGAATGTGGTCTCCACCTGCCGGCGTAAAACACGCTGCAGCAGCTTCTGCCGTGGCATTAATTTGCGGTATTCCTAGTAACTGCGCGAAGAAAGAGGTGTATGAAACGGTAGCCTGTACATGCACTTCACCATCTTGAATCCATGCAGTCGCGCTGGTGGCACGATTTTCCGATATGGCATAGTTCTGTGCAATGGTAATGGCAATTGTGCTTTGCCTACTGCCTTTACAAAGGTCGCGCGCTCCTGCCAGGGCTCCTGCATCTGCTGCTGCCTGTGCCTGTCTGCGACTCAAGTATGCCTGTCCCCCGTCTACAACAAGCGCCGACATAGCCAATAAGCCAAAAATGGCTAATACGAACATGATAATTGCCTGTCCTCTGGCGTAGTTTTGCAGATAGATCTTCATCTCAAACCCCTTTTCCAATCCCCTATGGCATGTTTACCGGAGCAACTGCAACGATAGAGCGTGCCCGAAGGGTAATTTGCTTCCCTGTTCCCAAAATCCGACTTAATCCCGGTGTCACCGGACGAAAAACATAGGTAGCCGTTATCGTCACACGAGGATCTGACGATGTGGCAGGCACCACTTCAACGTTCAAAGCTGATAGGTCCAACCCAATTGCACGATTCTTTACCAGATTCACAACGTTGTTGATCTCGCTAGAGGTCTTGACCGGATTCACAACAGAATACCGGGTTCCCTCTCGAATTGCATTATTCAGTGCCCCATAATAGTAAATTGCCCGCCCAAAGTCTAGAAAGAACGTGATCGCCAAGATCAACATTGGCAGGGTCAACGCAAATTCAACCAGAGATTGTCCCAACGGTTGCCTTTTTCGTCTGATCATTGAACCACCATCCGTGAACTACTACTTAATACTAATGGACCATAAAATATTCGATAAATTGTCAATTGCACAGTTTGCCGCACGTTCACTTCAACATATTGCCCTGCGGTGCAGCAGTTTGTGATTGTGATATCAGCGGGTTTAATATCGACGCCGATGCTGTAAGCTTCATTCTGTATTGCCTGTATTGTGCCCTGATAACAAACACCACCAACGCAGTTCGTTTTGTCTGAAGGGTTATAGGAAAGATAATAAGCCCCTTCTCTTGCAGCATTGGTCAGGGTAATTTTGATGAAATACGCCCTGCCAAAATCCAGAACACCCATGATCAGCAACAAAAGCAATGGAATAATTAATGCAAACTCCAATAATGCTTGAGCTGCATGTTTACTAGTCATCGCTCGTTGCGGATTCGTCCTTATTGCCATTTGTCCAATCATGTTTAAAAAAACCATTCAAGAGCTATTCAAGAGCCCTACACAATCTAGCCAAAACGAGAACGGCACTGCCTGTTACTGTTGCGATTAAGTGATTATTCTTTTTACTATTCCCTCCTTAACCAACAAACAAAAGCTGGCAAACCCGTAAACAACCAGATAATCACTTTTTCCCGCTATATGTTTCATTATAAGAACATCCTATGGTTTAATCAATATCGCGACCGTTTCAAAATTGCAATGTTTAGGGACGTAACTTCACAATCCTAAGTTATTACGAATAAAAACCCGCTCTGAAGATTGGGTTTCCCGTAAACCTTACAAAATTGTATGTTGACAGACAAAACTACACTTTGCTAAAATGTGACCACGAGAGAAAATATTATGATATCAACAGTGACAACGTCAACGGTTACAACGGTTTCCCTAACCTTTTTTGGTACTTCACTAGCTATAGTCGGTGTAATATTCTTGCTAAACCTGCTGGTTCAAAAAGAGTTGGTTTCCTGCAAGAACTCGAATCGCGCTCAATTGCTTGGTAAAGCATTGAATATTGGTATTATTCCCCTATTGTTGGCATTCATGATGTTGGTAGCTTACCGCGTGGTTGAAGTTCTTTACTAGAGTTGTATTATTCTTTATTCCCCCGCGGGCACGCTGCACAAAAAACAGCGTGTCTTTTTTATTAGAACCCTAATGAAAAAATGGGAAAACCAAAAACAGAAAAATATTGGTCAGTGAATGAGCAATGGTCACTCCAACAATAGATTTTTGCCGGTAAACTATCCATCCGAAGAGTAACGCAACAACAAAAACAAAGACAAAATCTAGTATAGATTGGTAGCCCAAATGCATTACTGCAAAGATGAGCGATACATAAATAATAGCGTGATTACCCAATCTGGCAACCGCTGTTGTTTGCAGCAGACCGCGGAAAATCACCTCTTCCAATAAACCAGTATATACAGTCAAGATAATGACCGGGAGCCACAGCGACTCAAAGGTCAGAGATTCAATCAAAGGAGCAGGGCGAAGGATCAAGTATTCAAGATAACCTAATCCGACTCCAGTCAGACCAATGAGCAATTGGAAAGGCAGATTATTGTTGACTAAGCCGATTTTGGCAAAATCAAAACCTATCAAGCGCATAGTTACATAAGCTGAAAGTAATAGGGGCATACCAATGATCAAGTACCAGTAAACCAATTCAAACGGCGTCAGTGGCACAGATAGGCTCATCAGGCGGATAAGCGGTACCAGAGAAAGGGAGAACAACATGCGTCGTGTGGGTGGTTTTGAGAATAGTGAACCCTGTATGAGTAAGGCGATCATAATCACGCCATGCATTACTAGCCCAACCACTGGAGAGAAGAGAACGGTGGTCAATGCTTCAGCCAATGTAATCCCTGCCAGATAGGCGAGAGCAATAATCCAACCGCTGTGTGGTTCCTCCGCCTCAGCTTCCATCAAGCGGGTTTCCTCGATGAATTGCTGAACCGGCATCGGCAATGCCTGAGTGATCATCTCCTCAACAGAAAGCGGCATGGTTTGTGCAAGCGCGTCTTCAGGTTTGAAAACCAGTCCGGCGTCCAAGCCTTGCAAAAAACCGGTTACTTCACCGGGATCAAGATGAACGGTTTTCTTAAGGATTTCCTCCACTGCCCATTGAATACCGTCCAGAATAACCGCATCACCCGGTTTGAGCTCCCACGCTTTCTTGAAGAAGCTGAGCGCAGCCTGAGGTGTTGGCGCTGTCCAGCCTAACATCACCCAGTAAAGATGATTATCCTTCTGGCGGTCCGCAAGTTTGAGCAAGTGTTTGTGTTCGAATTCGGAGGAAGGCATAATGATTACCGAAAAGATTTTCGAATGTACGCAAACATCAAATAGCCGTGTGTCTTCTGGTAAATTCGGTATATTCCATTTTATATGAAAGCGCGATATTTTCCCATGAGTATGCCTGTGCGGTATCTCTGGCTTTTCTTCCAAGAGCGTTTCGAATTTCCGGGTGTTTAATCATGTAGATTATTTTCTCTGCTAGGGTTGTTGGATTAAGATCTTCAATTAGCAAACCATTCTCGCCATCAACAATAACTTCCGGAGTATCGGTCGCCTTTGAAGCAATGATGGCTTTCCCGGCAGCCAGCGCTTCCAGCAATGCGATTGAAAGCCCGCTCCCTTCCCTGAAAGGGAATATCATAAGGCTGGAATTTTTTATTAGAGAATATTTCTGCTTGCCATGCACAAATCCAGGAAAAGTAACCGAATCCGCTAAATGATTGGTATTTACAAAATCCATTAAGCTGTTGCTTTCTGGTCCAGTTCCCGCAATTACAGCTTGAATTTTTCCAAACCTCTTATTAACCTCCAACAATGCGTTTACAAGAATATCTACACCCTTGATTTTGGACAACTGTCCAAGATATAAGAGATACGAAAATTCATCCTTTTGAAGTCCAGTGGGATCAAATTCTTCAAGGTTGACACCACTTGTAATTACACGTGCTTTATAACCCCTTGAGATTAAGCTGTTTTGTAATTCTTTAGACACAACGAATATTTTGCAAATATGGCGTAATAATTTCTCATAAACAGGTATTTGGATGCACTTCATCCAAGCGCGCTTGAAAAAATCCTTTGTAAAACCTAGCTCCGTTCGAATATCACCATGAAAGGTCGCCACCACAGGCATTTTCCTTTTTGAAAGAGCGATTGCTGCCCATGCGTAAGGCAAAGTAGAACCATGAACATGAACCAGATCTGGTCGGATTGCCTCTACTTTTCTTACTATTGCGGATGCAGCCAATGGGGGGATCAGGTAATAAATCAGCTTTCTTGGAATCGGGTGAAATCTGACTTTTGAAAATTCTTTAATATCAGCATTTGAGACCGAGACAAGATGTATATCAACATCCATAGCACCCAACGCTCTCGTGAGCTGAAAGACATATTCTGAAACCCCAAACCTGGGCTTGGAAAACGGACAACCTGCTAAAGTCACCACTCTCATAAACTCGTTTCTCTTTCAGTCAATTTTCCCAAAAATTTTCGTAGATCCGTTATCGTAAATCAAGTAAAAATTTGAATGTAAATAACCTAAAAACTCATTGGTTAGTGGTGAATATTTATTAACCTGATCTTTGGGATAAGGAATATACAAGCCTTTCTCGAAATCGGTTTGGCGCAGAACGATTACATCAGCGCTAGAGTAAGAATCAAATGCTTCCGGATCGATTGGAAGAGCGTTATGAATATGTCGTTTTGTCTTGCTACCAGCTGCAATCTGGCTTGCAGGAAACTTTTCCATAGCATAGTTCATGCCAGTAATTTCAGATTGATAAAATCCTGGCTTTTCTACCAAGTCAGTAAGATAGAAAGGGCTATCAGGCATTGCACGCGCCGGTGATGTAACCATTAGAAAAATGGAAGCAAAACCACTCGCAAAAATCATAAGCAAAGGAAATACCGATAGCAAATTTCTCTCCCGAAAAATCATAAATAGCGAAGAAGAAACCACGCGGGAAATCGAAAATCCAGCCAATATTGCAACTGGAAAATATGCAAACGTAAACCATCTTGCAGGAAGCAATTCTTTTGTTCCAAACAACGCACTCACATAGGTAACAAAAATCAGAAATACCGCTAAAACTCCCAAATAAAGGATTTCTTGTTTTCGGGGTTTTACAGTAAATGCGCCCAAAAAACCAATGACGAAAAAGAACAACAAAGCACCCCACCCTGCATCTAAAAGGATCACATCCAGTGGATTCATTTCGGAAGCGTGCGAAATTACACTCGTATCTCCCAGGCGGGATTCTGTGAGTGAATATCTAATATTCATAACAACTCTTGTAAAAAAGTTTGTTTCTTGAGGCTCGGTGTATCCCCCCCAATAAGTTATACTCCCAATCAGTAAAAATAATATAAAAGTTAAGCGAACTGTAGAATCCACGTTTATCTTAATTGTGCGTAACAAAACAGGAATAAGCCACAAACAAATCAAAGATATTATTAGGATCAGTGTAGACAAGGTGTGCGTAAAAATCATCGATAATCCCAGTAAAAATAAAAAAATTGTTCCAGAAAGATAATTTCTTATAGGTTTTTTTATCATTAGAAACAAAACCAGCATTAGGACATAAAGACCCGTTGCCAGTGTCATTGGTATTATTTGTACACCCCACTGTATCTGGTAATCACTCAAAATAAGCAGAAGCGAGGCAAGCAGGCCGATTCTTATGTTTAGATAAGCCTTTGCTAATGGAAAAACCGCCAATAAGGATAAACAATGCAAGATGCTTATGTAAAAAAAGCCGTCTTTTATGTTGGAAATTCCAAGCAGAGAAAATACCCCAATAATTGTATGAAACAGTGGAAAAGAAGAATATAGCTCACCAATTGGGAATTTTTCATAAGCAATCAAACGCTCTACAAAATATTGATGATAAAAAGGATCATTGCCGGACAACGAAGGGTAGAGATAAAAAGCGCTTGCTCTGATACTTATACCCAGTAATAATATTTGAATTAACAGGATAACCTGTACCCAAAATGGACGAACATCAAGAAGTGTGATTTGCAAATAGGTAGTCAAAACCGCACATAACACGAAAATAAAATATAAAGGATCACGATAATAGAGAGATAACAGTTTGTGATAAAAAGTTCCAGCCGCAAGCAGGGCAGCGAAAATAAAAATGCTAACGAACGGTATGACCTTGGCAACAAGAAAACCTGGTGATCCCCGCGAGGTGATTTGCTTATTTCTGATAAATGCCTGACGATAGAACAAAAACACAAGTGAGCCCAGGATTACCACAACGCCCAGGTAAGTACGATTGAGTTGAAAAATCTCGCTAAGAATAATCGCCAGAATCCCAGCGATAAACCCAAGAAGAGCGAGAAAGACGTCTAGATTTTGGGTTACACCTATTTTAGGAATAGTTAGTGTTTTCATTTTTTCTTAAATTTTTGTAAAGATTGACAATGCGAAACACGATTTCTTTACTGTAAATACTTCTGAAATATTGTTTGACCTCCTGGTCGGTTATCTGATCTTCTCTAACAATTACCGCTTTTATGTATCCCCAGAAATGGGCTAACGATAAGAAAATGGGCTTAATAAATAACAAATCATAAAAACAACTACCCAACACAATCAGAAAAGGGTACCCCAAATAGTGCTGCTCAGCCCCTCTCATTTCCCATCTTTTCCACAAAGATGTTTCCTGATGTGATTTTCTGCGATGGTAAGCAATAATGCTGTTGACACGCTTGAGTCTCCAACCTCGAATGCGTGCTTTTACTCCCGCCACTACCTCGGGCGCTTTTACAACGGATATCCCGCCGATTTCTTCAAAACACTCTCTGCGATAAAGACGCACACCATCTGTCGGGTAATCAGCAAATGTATAGTCCTGCTGCCCTTCAGAAGGTGTATTTGGTTCTTCCTGCAAAAGAATCGAACTGGCGATACCCAGTGTCTTGTCATTATAGAATTCTTGCATCAACGCCGCGAAACATTCTGGACCAAATACAACATCTGCGTCAACTTTTCCAATAAACTCATAATTTATATTTCTAACCGCAGCCCATTTTTGAAGTTGTGCAAAGCCTTCCTTGGCTATTTGGGCAAAATGTAACCCTAATCCGCCTTGTCCAACAGGTAATTGCACACCAATTATCCAATCGTACTTAGAAAGCAGTCCATCTATTATCAATTGTGTATTGTCAGTGCTTCCATCGTTAACAATTAACCAAAGACTGGGCAGGCATAACTGCCCAAGTACGCATTCAACGACCGCGGGCAAATAATTTTCTTCGTTTCTGGCAAGGGTTAATAATAGATAACTCATTGTTGTCTTTCGAATTCAATCTTTCAACAAATATAGACTTTACAATATCGATTAGCTCAACTCAACCGTAGAAAATTCAATTTTTAGGGGCAACCAATGGGTTTTTTAGCAAAGGTTAAGTTAATCTATCCTTTTTATACCAAGAGAAGAGCAACCAATCCCTGGAATCTCAATAGAGCGATATTTATTTGTATTATTGTCCAAATGCAAATTCATAATTAATTTGCGTGTTGACCTTCGTAACGCAATTGTCTGAATGGATATATCTTTTTGTTCTCCCGGTTGAATATAGCCTTGAAATATTGGCAAGCTTTTTCCACTATCATCTTCACACAACAGACTATACAAGTGAGCTTTGTCTTCATGGCTGATTATAGAAATCGTACCAAATACCCTGGCATATTTGAGATTCCGTGTTTTAATATTGAGTAATAGCTCAGTGAAGCTCTCGTTTCGAGCAGGCATATGAAGCTGACTGAACAAAATTAATCCCAGAATCAGCACCACTGACGACACAAATATCCATAATTCTGATGAGACTGTATAGGATTGGGATGCTCCTTTCCGGGGTAAGAACAGTAAGAGAAGTAAAAGGGTTCCATTGATAAAACCCGCAATAAATAATACTGCATCATTTGAAAACTTGCCCCCCCAACCGATAAAAGCAAAGCTAAGCATGGCCACAAGAAGTGGGCTGATAACCAGGATTAAAATGATTTGCAATATGAGATCTAATGAGGTATCTTCAAACAGCAATTGTATTAACAACCAGCCAGGTAAAATGAAAACATATATAAAGCTCAAAAAAGGGAGAAACAACTGAAATCTCATATTTACTGAGATTATCAATCCCAGGCTGAGTGTAACAAAGATAAATAGCTTAAATTGAGCAATCTTATTAAGTTGTTTGTTCATGTTCTTACATAGTGACCAAATTTCGGAAAAATCTCACTCAAACAGCAGAAAAACAGAATCGCCTGAGAAACAAACCATGCCAGGCCAATAGCAGTTAGCCCCCAAAAGTCGATGGTTAAATAACTGATAGTAAAAAACACTATGACAGAGATCGCAGAAATTCCAATCAGTTTTCTAATTTTATCTTGAACTTGCATAACAGTGAATCCATTTTTGCTGAGTGCAGCAAAAGGTGATGATAAGACAAACCAGATGATAAGATTCTTTGTTTCTATTTGATATTGTTTGCCTAATATCCCCAATATGAAGGGTGCGGCGATCAAAATAAAAATAGCGAACCCCACAGTAATTGCCAGGCTAATTTTGTTTGCTTTATTGATAATAATTCGTAAGTTTTCTACAACATTCGAACCTTCTGCAAAGGCAGAAGCAGCCATTGCTTGACCCGGACTGATAATAAAACTACCAATCATCAGTGCAATATAGGTACTGGCACTAAGTTGAGGACCAAGTTTTTCTAAAACAAATAGGGGGGATAACAAAATAGGCGCTTGCGCAATTTGCCCGGCAACATGTAAACCAATTGAGTAAGGGACTAATTGGAACACTGCTTTTCTAGACAAAGCAAAGCGAAAATGGAAACCCGGCAGAGATTTTGGGATAAACTGGTACCAGCTAACAATTGACATCAATAACATAGGTATTAAGACTGCAAGGGTGATACCCTCAGAGTTTAGTGAGACAAAAACGATTGTCAACACGAGGCGGAAACTATTGGCTAAAATGGTTTGCCAAAAGGCAAATTTGCTTTTCCGTGTTGACTGAAATACCATTTGTAACAAAGAAAAAATAGAATTGACTACTATCAGTCCGATTGCAATTAAGATTGTGATCCAATTCCCAGCAATACTTGCCATCATTGCCGGTGTCCATAATGGCATACCAGCCCAAAACACAATGCCCGTTATTGCACTTGAAATGATGATTAATACAACAGCCGAGCCTAACATTTCATCCGTATTGCAAGCAATGGGCAGGAATCGAACAATTCCCATCCCAATTCCCAAGCTTGCAATGCCCGAAAGTAATTGGGTAGCTGAAATTAAAGAGGCAGCCAATCCAACACTTTCTGGAGAATAAAGTCTCGCAGCAAGTATCCAGGTCACCGAGCCCAAAAAGGAGCCTGAAAATAAAACACCGAATAAATAAATGGCATTTACCACCAACGTGTCGTTTTTTACAAGTCCGTGTTTATGCAATAGATCAAGCCACATCCGCTACAAATTTCCCTAAGGTTTTTAACAAATCGTCTTCAATAGTCAGGCACGCTTCAGAATCAAAAATGAACACGCTTTTTGATCAGCTCATGTTCCCAAATGGATAATTGGTTCTTAAGCGCTGTGATCAAATTCATTGACTGATCAGATTGAGCAACGACTAGTTCTGAAACCGCATCCAGCGCGGCCAGAAGCGACGCGGCGGTAGGCTCAAGCACACAAATCACTCGTTTTTGATCAGCTAGAGCATTAGCTATTTCAAGCTGGTGGTCGTTATAGTTTTCCCCAAAAGCACTCAAACGCGGCACCACAATTAAAGGTTTTTTATAATCTAAAACAGTTAAAATTGTCCCGGCGCCAGCCTGAGCGATCACTGCACGTGACCGGGATACCCAATCTTTTACCTGGATGGCTGTTATAAAATCAAAGTGCTCGGCATATTTTGGTAAATAATTGCTTGCTCCGCGCTGAATAATGACCTCATCAGAAACAATCGCAGCCAATTCATCTGCTGCCTTAACTAACCGGTCAAATTGCTGATCATGCGTTCCAACAGTCACAAAAATCATTTAACCGCACCATAATACCGTGCTTTTGGCCCGCAAACCCTCAACAACTGAGGCCATTGCACCCAGAATTCATCCACTAATGGATATACCAGCTTGCCGGTCCTGGAAAGACTTTGAACACGAGACCAGCTTTCGATAAAAACCGACTTTATTCCCATCAATCTACCCCAAAACAGAAAAGGCAAGGCAATTTCCGACCCCGTACTGACGATGACTTGCGGCTTTTCACGCAATAAGACTACCAACGACCAAACTGCAACCCAGGCAAAACGGTGCAGACGTGTCCCTATATTTGGACAAAAATAAACTGGCGCAATCGCCTTGACTTCGTTGTCTCTGGGGCTGTAATGAGTTACAAAAAATATTCTATGTCCCTCAAACGCTTCAAGCAATCGTAGGAGCTGCGTCAAGTGTCCACCGTGTGTACAAACCAGTGCGATTTTCATTGGTTGTTCCTCATCCAATCTACAGTTATTTTTATCCCTTGTTCAACTGTATAAGGCAATTTACCAACAATTGATTGAAGTCCAGTGGTATCACAAAGCTCATCCGTGACAATATTTTGCAAGCGGAAACTTGTCAATGGGGGATTACGCCATCCCAGGTATTGTAGCATGTCTCCAGCGCGCGCCGCCAGTTTCAACAATCCTATGGGCAGAGTTCGGATCGATTTGCTGCCGAATATCTGTTGCACCATATCCGCAAATTTACGCAACTCGAGCGGTTCAAAATCCGCCAGGTAGAAAACCTTCTTCTGAATGGCTGCCTGTGGAGCCTCCAGAAGTTTCTGAACTTGATAAACCGAGTTCAAAACAAATCCCCACTGTTTCAACGTCCGTACCCCACTTGGGTGAAAATAAATATTACGAGCAATGGCGGAAAAGAAATTTTTATACGGCACATCAAACCAGGGTCCCCAAAGCGATGTGGGACGGACAATACACCACGCGGCCCCGAATTCATCTGCTGTACGCACAATACGTTCCCCAAGCGCTTTACTCAATCCATACAAAGTGTCGGGGCAGTAATCCAATTCGTGAATTGGAGTATGTCCGAGTTTGCATACCAACTGGCTAGAAGCGAAGACAACTCGCTGAACAGAAGGGGTTGATTTTATAGCATCTATCAAATTAAAAATACCTTCTATATTTGCAGTGTAACCAGCAAGATTATTTCGCTCTTTCAAATCGGTCCGGGCGGCAAAATGAAGTACATACTGCGGGGAAACCTTCCTTACTGTCTCTATAAGCTTCTCCCGATCCAGAATATCCACCTTTTGCCAAAAAGGACGATGAACAGGATTGCGCGGTGGTGCAATGTCCAAATTAACCACCTGACAATCTTGATTAATAAAATGCTCTACAAGATTTGTACCAATAAAACCAGAGCCGCCAGTCACTAATAACCGTTCCTGTCTCGTCATGCATGTGCCCTTTTGCGTTGTCCCTGCCTAAAGTAATGCAGATACACCTGAACAGTAGCAATGCGATGCAACTTATGCAAAAGTATCGGCAAGCCTTTGCCATAGCACATTGCCACCAGTAATTCCTCATTGAATTGATCAGTGGAAGTTTGACCAGATTTTGAGTTGGAGTGAATACGGAACCGTGCCAGCGGGCGATGCAAGCGATGGATAGGATAATGTTTTCCAATACGCAGCCAATACTCATAATCCATTGTATACTGCAGCCGCTCATCCAGATAACCAATCTGCTCCAATATACAACGCCGCCAAAATGTAGCTGGTTGCGCAATAAAGTTCAGAACCTGCAAAACAGAATAGCTACCCACTCGCAGCCAAAAATTTTTATACCAACTCACGCCCCGGCGAATAATTTTACCTTTTTCATCTATATTTTGACACTGCCCGGTGACACACATTGCATCTGAATTACTATTGAAATATTTTCCAACAAGAAACAGTGTATCAGGTTCATAAAGATCATCTGCGTTAAGGTATGCCACGATTTCTCCGCTTGCCATACGCAATCCTTTGTTAATTGCGTTGGTTTGCCCGCTGTCTTGTTCACTAATCCAGGTCAGATGGCCATTGTAACGGCGTAAAATATCCAATGTTCCATCGGTTGATCCCCCATCTATAATCAGATATTCCAAATGGGGATAGTTCTGAGATAATACCGATTGAATTGTTTGTTCAATAAACCGAGCCTGATTAAAAGAAGGCGTAATGACACTAATACGGGGGAGACACTTGCGCATATCTAACATGCTTATCGTCTTTTAATATCCTTGAGCATGTCGGTAATTAAACCTCGCACCGAATGCAAGGTAAATCCAGTAGATAACATGATCAGCCCTAGCACCGAAAGTAAAACGCACAAAATAGCAAAACCAACTGGCAGCTCGCCAACCTGCTTAAATCGCTCAACAACCCATACCCCCAGTGCCACCCCCGCTAGCAGTAGGGCTGTTCCGGGAACACCAAAAAACAGAAGCGGGCGATATTGCCCGGTTAGCTTCAGAATTCCTGCCAATACGTCAATCCCTTGTTGCCAGACAGAGCGCTTTGGCTTGTCATCGTACCGAATCGATACTGGAACTTCTAAAATCCGCAATTTATGCTCACGGGCAATAAATTGCATCTCGGATTCTACTGTAAAACCCGAAGAGTGAAAAAGATAATGGCAGGCGTTGGGTGAAAAAGCACGATAACCACTCTGAGTATCGCTGACACGCGTTCCGGAAATCCAGTTGGTCAGATATCTGAAAAATATATGTCCAAAGATGCGGTGAGCCGGCACTTGAGAAGATTTTGTCATGTACCGCGAGCCAATGACAATATCAGCCTGACCTTCGAGGATAGGCTGTACCAGGCGAGGCAATTCTTCCGGATTATGTTGCAGATCAGCATCAATGGTGACCACGGCTTCTGGATTTAGCTGTTGCACAATCTGAAAACCAGCGTTCAATGCTTCGGCCTTTCCCCTATTTTCAGGTTGTCTCACCACAATAGCGCCTGCCCGTTCAGCGATCTCAGCCGTACCATCTTCAGAACCATCATCTACAACGACAACTGTAACTGGTAAACTCTGTAGTTTAAGCACCAGACTGCCAATAAAGCGTTCTTCATTATAGGCAGGGATCAAAACCACAATATTGCGTTTCTTCAGACGACGCTGAGTAATCGGCTCGTCACTGGCAAAAGTACACGCTCCGTTTGATACAATATTTATCCGCCTTGGGTCTCCCATCTGGTTTGCCTGAAAGATCTGTGGAAAATATATTTTATTTTAGCATTTATCTCCGTAATACAGTTTAACAAAACTGTTAGGTAAATTTGAGATTATCACCAACCCCCAAAGTCACAAATACTGACAATGGACTGTTTCCTGATCAACAAGCGCCACCTAAACACCACAACTTTGGTCTGGGTAACGATCTTTGGGTCAGGCGATACCCATACGGCATCAAAATAATAAAAGATGACTGAGCGATGGATCAAACAAACCAATAATTATGGGGTGATAACACCCTGATTTTGGCACGCCGTTCCCACCTGCGTATAATGCAACACAGTCCAAAAACCGTGAGTTTCTCACTATTCAGAACCCGCTGTGGACTCAAGTCAATCCGTTTAATCCGAAGCAACAGAGCAGGAATAATGTCTAAATCGGGTAATGGGGATAAAACAGTCGTAATTCTGCCGCTTTTTTGTTCTATAAGTAAAAAAATTTGCTATATACTTAACCCCAGAAACAAATTAGCCCCACCGCGGACATCGGCGAGGCTGTAAAGAGATACGCGGGTTTGGCGCGTTTCGGCAGAATCTATCCTGGCAAATTTTTGCCGCTCACGCAAGCGCCCCGAACGGGGTACAAACAGACCCGCGTGAGCGGTTGTTGTATGTACTGCATAACAGGAATATGAAGAAAAAATCTTCCTGATTGTTGCTGTAGATGCAACATGTTGTTTGTAAACTTGGGGCGAAAACACAGAGGACTACTTTGTTAGTTGCTAATTTGAAATTGTTTTGGAGCTACCCATGACCCGTGCTGAAAACAAGGCAGACCGTCTGATGAAAATGGAGACTCTGCTGTGGGATCATCCAGAAGGACTCTCACAAGCCGAAATCGCTCGCCGTTTGAATGTTGATCGTTCAGTGATTCATCGCAACTTGAATGATTTTCAAAGGATGTATCCTACTATTGTGCATGAAGATGGACGTATTAGCCTGGATCGTTCGGCATACCTTATCAAGGTTGCGTTCAATCTGCACGAGGCGATGGCAGTTCATTTAGCAGCTCGCTTGCTCGCCACTCGTATGGATAAACACAATCCTCATGCTGCCTCTGCATTACGAAAACTTGGAATTGCTCTTGAGCGGCTTGCTCCACGCATCAGCAGACACGTTAAAAAATCCGCCGATGTAATGGACCAAGCCGATCAACGTCAAGATCCGAATTTCCTGCGCACGCTGGAAGTCTTGACCATTGCTTGGGCGGAAGAACGGGTAACTAAAGTTTGGCATCGCAAAGAAACCGGACAGGTCACCGAGTACCTATTTTCCCCATATTTCATCGAGCCGTATGCTATCGGACAAGCTGTGCATGCAATTGGTTACCGTGAACCACCGGGAGCATTGCGCACCTTGAAAGTAGAACGCATTGAAAGAATCGAGTTGACTTCACAAAAATACGTCATTCCGGAGGATTTCGATTCGGGTGAACTTTTCAAGTTTGCATGGGGAATTTGGTTTACCGAAGAAGAACCGGTTAGGGTTATACTCAAATTCAGTCCGCGCGTGGCGCATCGCGTAGGGGAAACGCGCTGGCATCGTACAGAGCAGGTAGAACGTCTCTCAGATGGCAGCCTGCTCTGGCGTGCCTTAATTGCCGAACCACAGGAAATGATGCCCTGGATACGCGGTTGGGGAGCAGATTGTGAGGTGATTGAACCAGAGTATCTGCGCGAGATACTGAGAGAAGAGGTATACAAGATGGCAATGATATATGGGGTTAGCAATGGTGAATAAGCAACAATCTCGTTTTTTTGCTCATCGAAGAGACGGCGCAAACTATGAAGAGTGGCAGCCACTCATCGAGCACCTGAAAAACACTGCCGAATTGGCGCGTGAATTTGGATGTGCCGCAAATCTGGCAGACTTAGCTTTTATTGCCGGGCTGGTTCACGACTTGGGTAAATATTCAATTCAGTTCCAGGAACGATTGACTGGTAAGAAAATCCGTGTTGATCATTCCACTGCTGGCGCTAAAGAATTGCTTGCACTGCTCAAAAACACACCGCAAGAACCTCTTGCCCATCTGCTGGCTTATGTCATCACCGGACATCATAGTGGTTTGTTGGATCACGGTAACATAACAGATTTACCAGGAGATGGCACACTTTCTGCGAGGCTGAAATCAGACGTGTGTGATTACAGTGCCTACAGAGCCGATCTTGACTTGTCAGCATTGCCGTTTCCCCAAAAATTACATATTCGCCCACTAAAAGGGCAGTTAGGTTTTTCGCTAGCTTTCCTGACCCGAATGATTTACTCAGCAGTAGTTGATGCTGACTTTCAAGAAACCGAGACGTATATGAGAGGTCAAAAGCCGCGAGGTGGGTATGCTGATATTCCAACTTTGCGCGACACATTAAACGGCTATTTGCGTCAGTTTGAGAATCCGACAACTGATATTAACCGCAAACGCACGGAAACCCTGAAAGCCTGTGTGGAAAAAGCAACTGAGAGACCTGGTTTTTTCAAACTCACCGTTCCGACCGGTGGTGGGAAAACGCTGGCTTCAATGGCATTTGCGCTCAACCACGCTGCAACACACGGGTTACATCGGATTATTTACGTAATCCCATTCACTACCATTATCGAGCAGAATGCCGGGATATTTAAAGAGATACTGGGCGAAGAGAATGTATTGGAGCATCATTCTAACTTCGATTGGGAACAAAGGAATAGAAAGACAGATGACTGCACTAATAGTGTCTATGCCAAACTCAAACTGGCAGCAGAGAACTGGGATATTCCCATTGTAGTTACAACCAATGTGCAATTTTTTGAGTCACTTTTTGCCAGCCAGCCATCGCGTTGTCGCAAATTGCATAATATCGCTAAGAGTGTCATCATTTTCGATGAGGCTCAAATGCTTCCGCGCGAGTACATGAAACCGGCAATGAATGCAATCTGGGAACTGGTGACCAATTATGGGGCGAGCGTAGTCTTTTGTACCGCCACTCAGCCTAAACTAGAGCAATTTTTGCCTGCAGGGACGACCGTCTTGGAACTAGCACCAAATCCGCAGGCTTTGTTTAATTTCTACAAACGAGTGGATGTTAAAAGTCTTGGAACATTGACCGATGAGGAACTAGCAAAGCGCCTTAACAAGCATGAACAAGTCTTGTGCATTGTCAACACCCGGCGTCATGCCAGTGGCTTATTTCAGATGTTGCAGGGTGAAGGTAATTACCATCTCTCCACATTGATGTGTCCAGCTCATCGTAAGCAAAAGCTCACTGAAATCCGGCAACGATTGGAAAATAAGCACCCCTGCCGCGTGGTTTCAACAACCGTGATGGAAGCAGGAATTGATCTGGATTTTCCGATTGGCTACCGCGCGCTTACAGGACTGGATTCTATTAATCAGGCGGCCGGGCGCGTCAATCGCAACATGCGCTGTGAGGTAAGCGATTTATTTATCTTCGAGCCAAAATCAGATTTCATCAAGAAAACACCGCGCTACATCTCACAAGCGGTAGCAGTTTCTCGTATGGTTTTCCGTGATTACGCTCAAATGCCAATTTCCATTCCCGCAATTGAGGCATATTTCAGCCTGCTTTACAACCTGCAAGACCCGCAGATATCATTCGATTCCAAGCACATAATGGCATGTTTTGATGACAATCACGGCAAATTCAATTTTGAAACGGCGGCGCGTCTGTTTCAGGTTATTGAAGATATTACCGAAACTGTGATTATCCCCTTCAATGAAAAGGCAACGGAATTAATCGAGGAATTGAAATATACCCAATATCCATCCTCAACATTGCGAAAACTTCAGCCATACACGGTTTCGATTTATCAGAGTGAGCTTGAAAAATTAAGCACGAAAGGAGTGGTTTTGACAATTGATAATAGCTATACGGTGTTAAATCCGGAATATTTTCAAGATTACTATGACCTCGATAGAGGTCTGATTGTCCCCGCAAGTAGCGGAGGGGAGGGATTGTTTTTCTAACCCGTGAGATAAAGCTTTCTAGAAAGGAGATCCAACTTATGGGATACGGAATCACTATTCGCGTACGTGGACGCTATGCCCTGTTTACCCGGCCAGAAATGAAAGTGGAGCGGGTCAGCTATGATGTTATCACCCCCTCGGCAGCGCGCGGCATCCTTGAAGCGATCTATTGGAAACCGGCAATCCGCTGGGTGATAGACAGAATCCATGTCCTGAGCGAAATCCAGTTCACCAACATCCGCCGCAATGAGGTGGGTGAGAAAGCGTCTGTGGATAATGCCCTGCAGGTTATGAAAGGTGCGCAAAAGCCGCTTTACATATCTGTGGTGGATAACCGCCAACAGCGCGCTTCGATGGTCTTAAGGAACGTGGATTATGTCATTGAAGCACATTTTGAGAAAGTAGAGAAAGAATGGGGTGAACGTGATACTGAAGAAGGGCATTACAACATCGTTCTGCGTCGCTTGCGGCAGGGACAGTATTTCCATACCCCTTGTCTTGGAACACGCGAGTTCCCAGCTAAAGTCGAGCTTATTGAAGATAAACGTGATATTCCCAAAAGTCCGTTGGCGGGCACTCGTGACCTTGGCTGGATGCTCTACGATCTAGATTTTTCTAACCCGCGTGACATCCGTCCGAAGTTCTTCAAAGCCGAAATGGTTAACGGCGTGATTGACCTGACAGGTGTGGAGGTGCGGCAATGATTTTGCAAGCACTCTACAACTACTATCAGATTTTGCGCCAAGACCCCGATGTGGAGATAGCTGAACCCGCCTATAGCAGCGCACCGGTGAGTTATGCACTTAATTTATCTCTTAAGGGTGAGTTGCTAGACATCATTCCCCTGTTTGTCCCTGTTCAAAACGGCAAGAAAACCGAAGAGCGGCCTCGGCGTTTTAATGTTCCAGAACAGGTCAAACGCAGTGTCAATGTCGCCGCGAATTTTTTATGTGATAATGCCACTTATGTGTTAGGGCTTACCGGAAAAAAAACAAAAGACCCGGAATATGCTCAAAAGCGCTTTGACGCCTTCCGTCAACTTAATATTAAAATTCTTTCGCAAGCCAACAGCCCCGCCGCTCACGCCGTAAGTGTATTCCTGCAAAACCACGACCCGCAAAAAGCTCATGAGAATCCCATTATTGCCCACCACATGCAAGACTTACTTGAAGGTGGCAACCTGATTTTTTGGGTGGAAGAACAGAGCACACTGGACGACTCGGAAATCAGGCGTGTTTGGGAAGAATACAAATCAGGTCAAGGAGCAATCAAAATGCAATGCCTGGTGACAGGCAAGATAGAACCTATTGCCCGTTTGCACCCTGGCATCAAGGGTGTGCGAGATGCTAAAAGCACAGGGGCTTCATTGGTCAGCTTTAATCTGGACGCTTTTACATCCTATGGGAAGGAGCAGGGCTTGAATTCGCCCGTTAGTCAACGGGCGGCTTCGGGTTATAGCGTTGCGCTTAACTACCTGCTTTCCAATCAAAATCCCAATCGTAAAATCTACATGGGTGATACCACAGTGGTTTACTGGGCAGAAAGTGCAGATAAGCGCTACGCTAACCTTTTCTACACCCTATTAAATCCAGAATATCAAGAAACAGAAGCCAACGAAGACGATCGCAAGCGTGATACAGATGCTGAGAAGATGATGAGTGCTATAGCAAATAAGGTGGAACAAGGAAAACCCCTGGACATTGCCGCTTTAGGGCAGGGATTAGACGAAAATACACGATTTTATGTTTTAGGGCTTGCGCCCAGTGCAGCGCGATTGGTGGTGCGTTTCTTTCTCACTGAGCCGTTTGGAGTGTTTGTCGAACGCATTATGAAGCACTATGATGACCTGAAAATCGAGAAGGAGCACCCCAACCAGCCCGATTATCTTTCGCCCTACCGCGTCCTGGCGGAGTGCGTTTCGCCCAAAGTTACGCGTCGGGATGATGAAATCAAATCATCTTGGTCGCTCCTGGGTGGTGCGTTAATGCGCTCCATACTTACCGGTGCACCGTACCCCGAAGGTTTATATGTTGCCATCATCAACCGCATCCGCCACGATAGTGATGAGAGTAATGATAATGGCAGAAAACGTAACGTCAAAATTAATTACGTTCGTACTGCCTACATCAAGGCGCATCTCTTGCGGAAATACCGCCGTCAAAAACAAAATCCTTATCAGGAGGCTTTGCAAATGTCACTTAACGAATCTTATACTCACCCTGCCTACGTGCTGGGGCGGCTGTTTGCCGTATTGGAAAAAGCACAGAAAGATGCACTGGGACAAAACATTAACGCTACCATCAAAGACCGCTACTTTACATCTGCCTGTGCATCTCCTGCCAGCGTCTTCCCTACGCTCTTGCGGCTCTCGCATCATCACACCGCCAAATCCGAATACGGAAATGTGACGGATAGAAAAATCCAGGAATTATTGAGTTTGCTCGAAGCCAGCCCCTTCCCAACGCGGCTCTCACTGGATGAACAAGGCATTTTCGTACTGGGCTACTATCACCAGCGTGCTGCCTTCTACACTAAAAATAGCGAGAATGCTGAAACATCTGCCAAATCTGAGACTACTTAATCTTGCAATATACTGTCAAAAATCAATAACCGAGAGGAGAGCAACCATGAGTAAACCAATTTCTAACCGTTATGAGTTCGTCCTGCTTTACGATGTAGAGAATGGAAACCCAAACGGCGACCCGGATGCCGGGAATATGCCGCGCATTGACCCGGAGACCGGCTATGGTATTGTCACGGACGTTTGCCTGAAACGCAAAATTCGCAACTATGTCGAAATGGTCAAGGGGGATGCTCCAGGTTATCGCATTTACATCAAGGAGGGTATACCTTTAAATGCCAATCACCGCGAAGCCTATCTGGCCGTTGGGCTGGAGCCGGGTAAGAAAGCCCCACCCGACAAAGTCAACGAAGCCCGTACCTGGATGTGCAAAAACTTTTTCGATATCCGCACGTTTGGAGCGGTGCTAAGCGTGGGAGATAACTGCGGTCAGGTGCGTGGTCCAGTGCAGCTGAACTTTTCACGCAGTATTGACCCCATTGTCCAACAGGAAGTAACCATTACCCGCCTGACCGTTACACGCGAAGAAGAAGCCGAGAAAGAACGCACGATGGGGCGCAAGCACATCGTTCCTTATGGACTATACCGCGTGGAAGGCTACATCTCTGCCAAACTGGCGAATGACCCTACAAAAGGCACGGGGTTTTCGGAAGAGGATCTGGAGCTTTTCTGGGAAGCATTGGTCAATATGTTTGAGCATGACCGCTCAGCAGCGCGCGGCAAAATGGCAACCCGGAAGCTGATAATTTTCAAACACGAGAGCGATTTGGGAAACGCCCCAGCACACAAGTTATTTGAGCTGGTCAAAGTCAGCAAAAAGCCTGAAGCCAATCCACCCCGCAGTTTTGATGATTACGAGGTCAGAGTAAATCAAGATGCTGTTCCCGAAGGTGTAACGCTGATTGAGAAGCTGTAATGTCATTGCAAGCACTAACCAAGTTGCCCGCAGGATGCATCCGTGCACAAGAAAGGCGGTTTCCTGATAGAAATTCCTTTGCCCCCTGCGGGTTCTACTAGTGAGAAATGGGAGCTATGCCCCGCGAATATACTGACGATGAACTTTTGCCTCTTTCAGGCATTCAGCACTTTCTATTTTGCCGCAGGCAATGGGCATTGATCCATGTTGAAACTCAGTGGCGTGAGAACGTGCTGACTGTCGAGGGCCGTATCATGCACGAGCGCGTGGATGACCCCTTCTTTGCCGAAACACGGAATGGGGTCATCACGGCACGTTCCGTACCGGTAGCCTCACATACGCTGGGGCTTTCGGGCATGTGTGATGTAGTCGAGTTCACCCAATCTCCTGATGGTGTACACCTGCCCAACCGGGAGGGGTTGTATCTAGCCACTCCGGTAGAATACAAACGCGGCAAGCCAAAGCGTGAGCCAGTAGATGAAGCCCAGCTTTGCGCTCAGGCAATGTGCCTGGAAGAAATGCTTTCTATCCACATTCCACAAGGTTATTTGTACTATGGTCAAACCCGTCACCGTGAACCGGTGGAATTGACCGAGTCTCTGCGGCAATTGGTGCGCGAAATGTCCATCGAAATGCACGCTTACTTCCAACGTGGCTATACCCCGAAGGTCAAGACCTCCAAGGCTTGCCGCTCATGCTCGCTAGCCGAAATTTGTCTGCCGGTATTGCAAGAGAATGTCTCCTCTGTCTCTAAATATATCAAGCAACAAATCGAGAGTGCTTAACCATGAAACCTCTTGCGAACGTTCTCTACATCACCACGCCCGAAGCTTATCTTTCACTGGATGGCGAAAACATAGTTATCAAGAAGGACGAACACACCTCGACGCACTTGCCCCTGCACAATCTGGAGAATATCGTTTGTTTTAACTATCAAGGTGTTAGTCCTGCGTTGATGGGCGCCTGCGCGCAACGAAATATCGGGCTGACATTTCTCACGCCGAATGGGCGTTTTCAGGCGCGAGTGTGCGGTCCGGTGCGAGGGAACGTTTTGCTACGCAAAACACAGTACCGGATCTCTGAAAGTGAAACACAAAGCGTTCCGATCGCCGCTTCGTTCCTGATCGGTAAAATTTACAACAGCCGCAAGGTCATTGAACGAGCTTTGCGAGACCATGCGATGTTAGTAGACACAGACGCGCTTGGTAAAGCCTCAGCTTTTCTCAAAGAAACACTGAGCATCCTGCCCAATTGCAAGAACACGGCAGAACTGATGGCTTTCGAGGGAAGTGCTGCCAAAATCTACTTCAGCGTATTCGATCATCTCATCTTACAGCAGAAAGACGATTTTCGGTTTGAGGAACGCTCGCGTCGTCCGCCTTTGGACAATATGAACAGCCTGCTATCGTTCCTCTATACCCTGCTGACCAATGAGGCTACTTCGGCACTTGAAGCGGTTGGGCTCGATCCGTATGTAGGCTTTCTTCACACCGATAGACCAGGGCGTCCTTCGCTGGCACTTGACTTAGTTGAGGAATTGCGCCCAGTTTTTGCTGACCGGATGGCAATTTCACTTGTTAACCGCAAGCAGGTGAACGGCAAGGGATTCACCCGCAAGGAAAGCGGCGGAATCCTGATGGACGACGATACGCGTAAAACCGTCCTCACAGCCTGGCAGGAGCGCAAAAAAGAGGAGATTGTTCACCCTTATCTTAAAGAGCGCATCCAATTTGGGTTGATCCCACATATACAGGCATTGTTATTGGCTCGCCACTTACGCGGCGACCTAGATGCCTATCCACCGTTCTTCTGGAACTAGGAGGCTTCGATGATGGTCTTAATCACCTATGACGTTAATACAGAAACCGAAGCTGGGAAGAAACGTTTGCGCAAAGTGGCGAAAGCATGCCAAAATTATGGTCAGCGTGTACAAAATTCAGTATTTGAATGTTTGATTGACCCAGCGCGCATGAGGCAATTGCAAGAAACTCTCGAAAGCTTAATGGATAAAGATAAAGACAGCCTGCGGTTTTATTATCTTGGTGATGAATGGCGAGGACGGGTAGTGCATTTGGGTACTAAAAACACATATGACATGGAAGGAACACTGATTGCATGAATATTAATTTTCTGCGAACCCTAAGTTCCCATTAAATCATTGGCAGGTTCGCAGGAAATTTGCACCTTAACAACTGAATATTGAGTTAAATCGGGTCAGTTTTCGACATAACCAGCTCGATATACCAGCAAAGCGGGTCAATACCTGGGTGATATTGGCGTGATTCCTCCAGATATTGCGGTCGCTCCCCTCGCGGGGAGCGTGGATTGAAACGCCGCGTATGCCTGCGCCTCTACACTGCGCCAGAAGTCGCTCCCCTCGCGGGGAGCGTGGATTGAAACGGGCA